>CAMPHJ010000043.1 GCA_946885845.1 uncultured Sphingobium sp.
CCCATTCCCCGGCTGGTCCGTTTATTGTCGGCAATCGAAGCCGAAGTGCTGGACGCAGGCACGGACTGGTTCCAGCCGAGCAATATAGAGATCACGGACATTGAGGTGGGCAATCCCGCAACCAATGTGATTCCCGCCGCAGCACATGCGCGCATTTCCATTCGTTTCAACGACCAGCACAGCGGCACGAGCCTGATCGACCGGATCACAGCGATCGCTGCGGCCGAAGGGGGCGTCGTAACCGCGAAGATCAGCGGCGAGCCATTTCTGACACAACCAGGCGCGCTTTCGGATCTGGTCGCGGGCGCCATCCGCGATGTGACGGGCGTCGAAGCGGAGCTTTCGACCACTGGCGGGACATCTGATGCCCGCTTCCTTTCGCGGCTGTGTCCGGTGGTGGAATTCGGCCTTAACAATGCGACGATGCACAAACTGGACGAAGCCGTTGCTATCGGTGACCTGAAAGACCTGACCCGTATCTATACGCTGGTCGTGCGTCGCGCTTTGGGCGGCTGAACGGGCGCGTCAGACCGCCTGGCGCTGTGGCCGCCGGTCGGGCGCGAAGCGGGCGAGATAATCCTCCTCCCCCGTAGGGCGCGCGACATGATAGCCCTGGAATAGGGTGCAGCCGATGACGCGCAGCATGTCCATCTGCGCTTCGGTTTCGACGCCCTCTACCACCACCTCCAGGCCCAATCCCTGGATCAGGCCCACGACCGCGCTGCAGATGGTCCGCGCTTCGGCGGAAATCACGATATCGCGCACCAGGCTGCGGTCGATCTTGACCCGATCGACCGGCAGTTCCTTTAGCCGGGACAGGTTGGAATAGCCCGTGCCGAAATCGTCGATGGCGATCCGCACACCGTCCTGCCGCAGCGCGTTGAGTTGCTCCAGCACGCGGGCGTCCATCTCCATCGCCAGCGATTCGCTGATTTCCAGTTCCAGCATGTGCGCGGGCGCGCGGTGCGTGGCCATGGCATGCCGCAGGCGGAGGAAAAAGTCGCCCTGCGACAGTTCGCGTGACGAGATGTTGACGGCGATGCGCTGGCCTACTTCAGCCTGCGACCAGCGGGCGGCGGTTTCGCATACGCGGCTCATCACCCAGTCGCCGAGCGCTACGATCGCCCCACTTTCTTCCGCCACCGGCACGAAAAATCCGGGCATGACTAGATCGCGTTCGGGGTGCGCCCAACGAATCAGAGCTTCGGCAGTGACGATGCGGCCACTGCCAATTTCGATCTGCGGCTGGAACTCCAGCAGAAATTCGTCGCGTTGCAGGGCCAGCAGCATGTCCCGCTCCAGTTCCGCACGATCGGCCGCTTCCAGCGCCAGTTCGGCCGTGAACATTTCGGCCCGCCCGCGTCCCTCACGCTTGGCATGATACATGGCGATGTCGGCTGACCGCAGCAGCGCCGACAATGTGTCGCCATGATCCGGGTAGCAGGCGATGCCGATCGACGCGCCCAGGTCCACATGCTGGCTGCCCAGGTCGAACCGTTCGCTGAGCGCGAACTGGACCGCGCGGGCGATTCGCGTTGCGCCGCCATGGCCCGGTATGTGTGGGAAGAACATGGTGAATTCGTCGCCCGCCAGCCGCCCAAGGACCGGATCGCGGATCCCCGCGCTGACCTGCGCCATCACCACTTCGCGCAGCCGTCCCGCGACGCGGGCAAGCAACTGATCGCCCGCAGCGTGGCCCAGCGTGTCGTTGACGGCCTTGAACCCGTCCAGGTCGATGAAGAACAGCGCGCCGCGCGCAACTTCGCCGCTGTCGGCCAGCAGGCGCTCTACCTGACGGCAAAAGCTGGCGCGGTTGGCAAGGCCGGTCACCTGGTCGAACAGCGCCAGGGTCTGAACATGGTCCAGATTGGTGCGCACCTGGCTGAACAGGCTTTCCATGGCAACGGCGAGGTCAGGCAGTTCGGCGCTGATGTCATGGGGCACGGGCGAATGCAGATCACCATGTGCGGCGGCGATCAGCCGTTCAGACGCGCTGTCGATGGCGGCGGCAGTGGTCGCGACGTTCCGGCGCGCTGCCGCCCAGCTCATCGTCCCGCACAGGATCGCGACAATCAACAAGCGACCGATGCCCATGACATCTGTCGCCTGCTGCTGTCCGAGCACGAGCGAAAGGATAAACACCAGCGCCCCCGCGGCGCAGGCGAAAGCGGTGGCGCGGCTTTTTAATGTCACGCCTTGCATGCGCCTCCTGCCAACCCATGACGCCCGGTAGGCCGCCGATGGAGCCGATATGAAGGACGCTGGTTAAAAAATGGTCAGTGGCAGATGGATAGCCGCTATTTTTTCCGGCGCAGTATGACGTAGATAGCCCCTTCGCCGCCATGGCGAGGATGGGCAAGCCTTACGCTGGCGATCCTGTCGGCGTAGCTGCTGGTTTCAAGCCAATGGCCAATTTCTCCACGGATAGCGCCACGACGCGTATCGCCGCCCACGCCGCCGGATCTGGGCGGCTTTCCCGTTACAACCAGAATGACCCTGGCGTCCCGCGCCAAAGCCATGGCGATTGTTTGGTTCAACCGGGCATGTGCCGCCGACAGGGTGTGACCGTGAAGATCGATCGTCATGTCGGGCGCGAGAGTGCCGCCGCGAATTCGCCGTTCCCAGTTCGCGTCGAGTATCTTGGCGGGACTGCGCGGCGGGTCGGGGCGCGGCGTCGCGGGCGGCTGCGCCTTTAGGCGGGCGGGCGGGCCGGACAGTGGTAGCGGCGCCGCAGGAGGTTCAGACGACCGCGCGCCGGGCCGCAACGGGCGCACCGAACGGGCAAGCGCGTTCCACAGCGCCTGTTCATCCGACGAAAGATGTCGCCGCGCCACGGCAGGCAACCTTTATTGACGCGCCAGGCGCGCCGCAGATCCGACCGGCAGCAGGATCAGCGCGCTGCCCCGTGCGGACATGCCGCCTGCTATGCCGCGCGCGCGGCTGCCCGCGCCCCAGAAGCTGTCGAACCGGTTCGCGCCCTTGATCGCGCCGCCCGTGTCCTGCGCGACCCAGATGCCGTTGGGTTCCGCACGATCAAGCGACAACAGCACCGGCGCGCCCAGTGGCACATATTTGGGATCGGCGGCGACGCTGGCCTCTGCCGTCACCGGCACGCCCATCGCGCCCAGCGGACCAGAGCCGGTCAATTCGCGGAAGAAGACGAAGCTCTTATTTTCATCCATGATCGCCGCGCCCTCCGCCGGATGAGCGCGCAGATACTGCATGATGTCCTGCATCGACCCGGCCTGGATAAGGCCACGGTCCTTCATCAGCTTGCCGATGCCCACATAGTCGCGGCCATTTTGCCCATCATAGCCAATCCGCATGACATCGCCATTGGGGAGCAACAGCCTGCCGCTGCCTTGCACCTGCAAGAAGAAAAATTCGACCGGATCAGCCGCCCAGGCAAGTTCCAGGCCCCGGCCCGCCAGCGAACCCGACACGATCTGCGCCCGTTCATCGAATGGGACGAAATTGCTGCCCTGCACCTTGCCGCGAATGGTCTTGCCCTTCAGGCTTTCGCTGAACAGTCCCAGATTGACGTCGATCAGATCGGGCGGGCGTCGGTAAATGGGCACGTCATATCCGGCCTGCCGCGTGCGTGATCCGGCAATTTCCGGCTCATAATAGCCGGTGACGAAGGCAGTGCCGTCGCCGACCTGCACCGCTTCGAAATAGCGTGAGAAAAATTCGCTGGCGCTTGTTTCCGGCCAGCTCGACGCGGCGGCACAGGCATTATTCCAATCAGACCCGCGGGTCAGGCCACTTTGATCGGTGCGGCGCATGAGCGACGGGCAGGATATGCGAAATGCCTGCAACGCCTTGCGCGACCGTTCGCCCGAGGGGATCAAATCGGCGATAGCGGGACCCAACGCAACCCCCGCGCTCGCCGCCGTGCCGGCCGCGGTCACCGGGCTGACTGGGGGCGTAACCGGCAGGGGCGGACGAGGAGTGGCGGGAACCGGACGCGCCGCACCGCCAGAAGCGGTCCCGCTTTGGACAGGCCGGGACGGCGCCGGACCGCTGGTTCCCGGCGGAATTACGCCGCCCGCACAGGCGGACAGCAGCAACACCGTCAGCAGCGCCCCGCCCGACTGGCGCAGCGTCATGCCGCCTCGTCGGTTTCGCTAAGCTTCCAGTTCGGATCGGTGCTGCGCAGATCGCGCGTGAAGGTCCAGATGTCGTTGGTGCTGACGGCGTCGGTCAACGATCCAGCGACGACATTGCCATCCTTGTCGCGCGTGACCGCGGCAATGTCCGCTTCGAACCGCAGGGATACTTCGGCAACGCTGCCATTGACGCTGGCATCGACGATCTGCGCCTTTTCAATACGAACAAGCCGGTTGTCGAGGACATGGCCCGCGCTGTCCCGCGCCGCGATCGCCTCTTCAAAAGAGGCAAGCACATCGGCGTCGCAAAGCCATTCAAGTTCCTGACGGTCGCCCCGCCAGAAAGCTTCGAGAACCATCCGATACGCGCTTCGCGCGCCTTCCACAAATTGGGGAACGTCGAAATTCCGATCGGCGGCGATCAGCGCCCGGACCCCGCCTTCTCCCCCTGGGGCGATAAAGGCGTCGGACAGGCGGGACGAATCACCCGGCATGTCAGTAACGGGCCGGGGCTGCAGCACCGCCACCTTGGCGCGGTCTTCCGCCGTACGCAGTGCTGGCTCCTGCTCATGGCCGGTCCGCTTGCCCAGAACGGAGTAGAGCCGCAACGCCAGGAAACCGGCGATCAGCGCGAGGATAACGATCACATACACGGGGCAAGACACCCTTTGGCTAGCGCGAAAAACAATAACGCAGCCAACATAGGCATGTTTCCCCTCATATTCAAATGCCCTTCCGCCTGCCGCCATTGCCCTGCCCGGCCGCCCCTGCTAGACGCACGCCCCATCAACCGGGGGGTGCAATGCCGCCCGGCGTCAACCGGGATCATCAGGAAGAGCACATGGCCGACGAAGCCGACATCATCCAGACCGCCAGCACGGGCAACGGCGCCGACAACGGGCCGCAGATCGCTCTCATCAGCCAGTATACCAAGGACCTGTCGTTCGAAAATCCGAACGCGCCCGCCGTATATCAGTGGCAGGATCAGCCGCAGATCGACGTGCAGTTCAACATCGGCGCAGACAAGGTCGGCGAAGAGGTGGTCGAAGTATCGCTGAAGATCGACGTCAAGGCGACTGCGCCGCAGGGCACCGCCTTTGCGGTGGAATTGGTCTACGCCGCCATCTTCGGCATGCGCAACGTGCCTGAGGATCAGGTCCAGCCGTTCGTTTTGGCCGAAGCCCCCCGCCTGCTCTTCCCCTTTGCCCGCCGCGTGCTGGCGGATGCCATCCGCGACGGCGGCTTCCCGCCGCTGCTGCTTGACCCGATCGACTTCGGCACATTGTACATGCAGCAGGCTGAAGCGATGAACCAGACCGCGGGTGAACCGGCAGGCCACGCCTAAGAGCCATGATCGCCGTTCCCGATCGGGCTGAAATTGTCGAAGCGCCGCACTTGCCATCTGGAAAGAGCGGCCTTCCCACGGTCTCCCGGCTGACGATAGGGAACGGTCGGCCATGAAGCTCGTGAAGGCGTTTGGCTCGGTCGGTGGGCTGACGCTCGCCAGCCGAGTGCTCGCACTGGTGCGCGACTCCCTCGCGGCCCGCTATGTGGGCGCCGGCTTTGCTTCGGACGCATTTAACGGCGTCGCCTTCCGCTTGCCCAACATGTTTCGCGCCCTATTTGCGGAGGGCGCATTTTCCGCCGCCTTCATTCCCATGTTCAACCGCAAGGCAGCGGGACCTGACGGCGTCAGCGCGGGGTATCAATTCGCCGAACGTGCATTGGCCGTACTGCTGCCCGTGCTGATCCTGTTCACCGTCGCGCTCATCGTTGCGGCATGGCCGATCACCTGGCTCCTTTCAGGTGGATTTTCGCGGCAGAACCCCACGCCGGACCAGTTCGCCTTCGCCGTCGCACTGTCGCGCATCACCCTGCCCTATCTGGCGCTCATCAGCCTGGCTTCCCTGCTGGGCGGCATCCTGAATTCGCTCGACAAATTCTGGGCGAACGCGGCCGCGCCCATCCTGCTGAACGTCGCGATGATCGCAGGCCTGTGGTTCTTTCACGGCGCGGACGAATATGAAACCGCGCGGGTGCAGGCTATATCCGTTACCGTAGGCGGCGCGCTCCAGCTGCTTTGGCTGATCTGGGCCTGCCGCCGCGCGGGCGTTTCGCTGCGGATCAGGCGACCGCGCCTGGACGGCGACGTGCGTGAACTGTTGCGCCTGATCGTGCCCGCAGCCGCAGGAGCTGGCGCGCAGCAGATCAACCTGCTCGTTTCCACGGCGCTGTCCGGCTGGCTGCTGGCATCCGGTTCGATCACCTACATCTATTACGCCGACCGGTTGAACCAGCTGCCCCTGGGGCTGATCGGCATCGGGCTGGGCACCATATTGCTGCCCACGATATCCCGCCTGCTGTCGACCGGCCAGGAACAGGTGGCGATGGAAACCCAGAGTCGCGGCATCGAACTGGCCTTGTTCCTGACGCTGCCCGCGACCGTCGCATTCCTGACCGTGGCCGAACCGATCGTGCGCGGCCTGTTCCAATATGGCCTGTTCACCGCGGAAGATGCGGAACGATGCGGTTGGGCGCTGTCCGCCTTCTCGATCGGCTTGCCATCCTATGTCCTGGTGAAGGTGCTGACGCCCGGCTATTATGCGCGCGGCGATACTCGGACGCCGGTGCGCTATGCGATGCTGTCGATCCTCATCAACATCATCGGGAATTTCGCTCTGATCCCGTTGGTGGGCCATGTTGGACCACCTTTGGCGACTGCCCTGGCCTCCACCGTCAACGTCGTCATGCTATATTCGACGCTGGTCAAGCGTGGGCATTTCGCGGCGGACACGCAACTGCGCCGTCGGCTGCCCCGCCTGGCGGCAGCAGCCGTCGCGATGGGCGGCGTCCTGTTCGCGGGAGAAGGGTTGCTGGAGCCATGGCTGGGCGGCGCGATGGTCACGCGCTATGCGGCGCTAGCCTTGCTTGTCGGCGCGGGTGTCGCACTTTACGGGGTAGCCTGTTTCCTTACGGGCGCTTATCGGGTGTCCGACCTCAAGGCGCTGATCCGCCGAAGAGGGGCCACCAGCAACATAGAGAACGGATAGAATATGCGCGTCCTTTCCGGCATCCAGCCGACCGGCAATCTGCACCTGGGCAATTATCTGGGCGCGATCCGCAACTGGGTGCGCATGCAGGATGAGATGGACGCGGCAAGCCAGTGCTTCTTCTTCCTTGCCGACATGCACAGCATTACCGTGCACGAAGCGCGCGAGCAGCGCATCCGCAACGTGCGCGACATGGCGGCGGCGCTGGTCGCGGCGGGCATCGACCCGGACCGGTCGGTCCTGTTCAACCAGGCGCGCGTTCCGGCGCATGCAGAGCTGTGCTGGCTGCTCAATGGCACCGCGCGCATCGGCTGGCTCAACCGCATGACCCAGTTCAAGGACAAGGTGGGCAAGGATCGCGAAGGCGCGTCCATCGGCCTGTTCGTCTACCCGGTGCTCCAGGCCGCCGACATCCTTGCCTACAACGCGACCCATGTGCCGGTGGGCGAAGACCAGAAGCAGCATCTGGAACTGGCGCGCGACATCGCCACCAAGTTCAACACCGATTTCGGCGTCGACCTGTTCACCCTGCCCGATCCGATCATCCCGAAAGAATCGGCGCGGATCATGTCCCTGCGTGATGGCACCGCGAAAATGTCCAAGTCGGACCCGTCGGATATGAGCCGCATCAATCTGACCGATGACGACGATGCCATCATGCAGAAGGTGAAGAAGGCCAAGACCGACCCCGAACCGCTGCCCGACAGTGCAGAAGGTCTGGCCGGACGCGCGGAGGCAAACAACCTCATCGGTATCTACGCCACGCTGGCGGGCAGGAGCATGGACGCCGTGTGCGCCGAGTTTGCCGGCAAGGGTTTTGGCGCGTTCAAGCCCGCCCTGGGCGAATTGCTGGTCGAAACGCTGCGCCCCATCCGCACCCGCTTCATGGAATTGCGGACCGACGACGCCGCGCTGGACGCCATTCTGGAAAAGGGTGCGGCCAAGGCAAGGGCCGCCGCCGAACCGACCTTGCGCGCGGCCTATGATGCGATGGGCCTGATGCGCTGATCGGCCACCATATCCGCCCGCCTCGCGCTTGAGGGCGGGCATGGCATGCGTCCATTTGCCCCTATGAAGCGTTCAAATGATGTTCAGTTGCGTTCTGCTACTACGGAGCGCAATAATGATGCCCTAGGCATTCGCCTGTTACAGGACGCGAATTTATGACCCGTTTCAACAAGATCGGCTTAATCGCGGCGCCCGCTCTGGCGCTCATGACCCTTTCGGGTTGCGCAACATCCTTCAAAGCGGACGTTGCCCGGTTCCAGCAGCTACCCGCCCCCGCCGGACAGAGTTTCACCATCGTGGCAGATGACCCCGGTCTGGCTGGCGGCCTCGAATTTGCTCAATATGCCAGCCTGATCGGGCAGCGGCTCAGCCAAACCGGTTACGTGCCCGCGAACGATCCTGCCCGTGCGGACCTGATCGTGCGCGTCGCATATGGCGTCGACAATGGGCGTGAGAGGGTGCGTTCGACCAATTTCGGAGCCGACCCCTTCTATTATGGCGGTTGGGGGTGGCGCGGCCGGTGGGGACGTCCCTGGGGCTATGGCTTCTATGATCCCTGGCTGTTTGGCCCCGGCTATACCGACGTCAGCAGCTACACCGTTTATACCAGTGACCTGAGCATGAAGATCGATCGCGCCGCTGACAATCGCCGCCTGTTTGAAGGCAGGGCATCGGCCCAATCGCTATCGAACCGGCTGACCTATCTGGTGCCCAATCTGGTCGATGCGATGTTTACCGACTTCCCCGGTCAGAATGGAGAACAGGTGAAGATCACGCTCCCGCCTGAGAAGCGCGGCTGAAGACAGCCTGTTTACGATGAATGAACGCCTGGCGGTCCTATGCCGCTGGGCGTCTTTATATTTCAGGGAATGCGTCGGGCGGTGATGATCTGGACCGGTTGTTCGAGCATCTGCCCCTTCATCACGCCTTCGCCCGCTGTCGCATTTTTCGGCGCGGCCACTATCTGGCGAACTGCGTCCATGCCCTCGACCACATGGGCGAAAACGGCAAAGCCCTGATTGTCACCCGATGCTTGCGGATTTGCGTTCATGCCGGGCATCTGCCCCAGCACAATGAAAAAGTCGCCGGTGGCGCTGCCCGGCGCATAGCGCGCCATGGACAGCGCGCCATCATCGTGGGTCAGGCCAGTCTGCGAAGTTGGCTCATGTGCGATCGGCGGCAGGATTCGCGCCGGATCATTTTGGGTTCCACCCTGGACGAAGCCATAGTCCGCTGACCCCACCGCCCGATAAAAGAGCACGCCATCAAACCGCTTCCTGTCGACATATTGCAGGAAATTGGCGGCGGTCACCGGCGCCTGGGCGAGGTGGACCGCCACTACGATCTGCCCTGCGGTGGTGTCCAGGACCACGCGCACGTCGGAAGGCACAGCAGCACTGGGCGATTGCGCCAACCCCGGCGCCGCCCACAGGATCACCGCGAGCAGCAGGGCAAGATGCCGGATCATGCGTCGGGCGATCACCTTCATATTGCTGCCGCCGAAGAATCAGCTCTCCAGTTGGCGCTGCAACGCGCGAATGTCGGCATCCATGTCAGGGCTTGTCTGGCGCAGCCCTTCGATCGTCTTTACGGCGTGAATGACCGTGCTGTGGTCGCGACCGCCGAAAATCCTGCCAATTTCGGGCAGAGAGCGTGGTGTCATCTTCTTGGCGAGATACATGGCCACCTGACGCGGGCGGGCGACGGCGCGGGCGCGGCGCTTGGACCGCATCTCAGCGGCGTCGATCTTGTAGTGGGCGGCGCAGACTTTCTGGATTTCATCGACCGTGATGCGGCGCGCATTGGCCCGCACGGCGTCGGCCAACATGCCCTGGGCAAATTCCAGGTCGATGGAGCGGCCGGTCAGTTGACCATAGGCGATCAGCTTGTTGAAAGCGCCTTCCAGTTCACGGACGTTCGAGCGAATCGAGCGGGCCAGGAAATCGATGACGGCGTCAGGGACCGGTGGATCGCCTGCAAAGGCGCGCTTGGCTTCCAATATGGCGAGGCGCAGGTCGAGGCCTGCGGGGCGGATGTCGGCGACCAGGCCGCCCGCCAGACGCGACAGGATGCGCGGGTCGATCGAATCGAGCAGTTGCGGAGCGCGATCGGCGGTCACCACGATCCGGGCGCCCGAATCGATCAGGTCGTTGATCGTGTGGAGAAACTCCTCCTGCGTCGATCCCTTGCCCGCGATGAATTGAATATCGTCGATCAGCAGCAGCCGGGCCGCGCGCAGTCGCGCCTTGAAGTTCATGGTGTCGTTGGCGCGCATCGCGTTCACGAATTCCATCATGAACCGTTCTGCCGACATGTAGAGCACCGGTGCCGCCGGGGAGTGAGCGGAAAAGGCGCGGGCGATTGCGTGCAACAGGTGCGTCTTGCCCTGGCCGGTGCCGCCATGGATGAACAGCGGACTGTACCGGGGCTGCGCTTCGCCAGCCATCGCTTGCGCCGCCGAACAGGCAAGCTGGTTGGTTTCGCCCGTTACGAAATCTTCAAATCCATGGCGCGGCTGGAAATTGCAGGCGGCGGGACCTTCGTGCGAGTCCACCTCAGACGCGTCGGACAGCTCTGGCGTGGCAACGATTTCCAGCAGGCGCGGACCCACGGCATTAGGCGCACGCCGCAGGCGAACTTCGCGCACCCCTGCCCCGGCAGAGCGCCACGCCATGCAAAGCCGATCGCCAAAATGGCCCGAAACGAAATTCGCGGTGAAATCGGACGTGAACAGCAGATCAAGCGTCTGCGATTCTGGGCAATATTCGCCCAGCCGGGCCGCCTTCAGCCACTGGTCGAACATGCGCGCGCCAATGTCGCGGCGCAGACCAGCGCGGATGGCGTCCCAGGCCGCTGCGAGACGCGCATGTTCCTGCGCATCCTGAACGGGCAAACTTCCTGTCAATGCCGCTATATCCTTCATAAACAGCCGACCCCCATCAACTGTGCCCCGATCGGAGCTTTAAGACGCAGTGAACCGTCTGGAAAAGCAGCGCCCTTCCAACACACACGTGCCAACTAACCGTATAACGACCGCCAGATCGATTCGTGGGCGGCCAGAGAAGGGAAAATAGACAGGCATTCTCTGCCTGATCAAGGGCATCGCAGGTCAAAAATGTGAAATAAAGCCGTTGACTCGGCAAACCCGCGGAAATGCGTCGTAAATGAAAAACTTCATATTTTTCAGTGGCTTAATTCGAACGCCATCGAGCAGATAATCCTCGAATCGCGGGAATCCGGCCTTGCTCGATTTGCGGACCGATGTGCCGATATGTGACGGCTCAATGAAAAAGGCCCGCCCCGCTTATGCGGGTCGGGCCTTCCTGATCTGACGCTGAAGTTAAATGTGGTTCAGGCGAGCGCGCCGACGCGCTTTGTCAGGCGACCGAACTTGCGGGCCGCAGTGTTCTTGTGAACTACGCCACGGGCCACGCCGCGCGCCAGTTCAGGCTGCACGGACTGAAGCGCAGTGGCTGCAGCCGTCTTGTCACCAGCGGCAAGGGCGGCTTCCACCTTTTTCACCAGGGTGCGGATCCGGCTGATGCGGGCGCCATTGATTTCGGCGCGGCGGGCGTTGCGGCGGATGCGCTTCTTGGCTTGCGGCGTATTGGCCATTTACAGTCCTCGGTCTCGTCAAATCTCGGAAAGTGGGCCAGCCGGATTCGCCTGCCAGCCCCGTGAAGGTGCGCCCCTTACAGGGGATCAGTATCATCGTCAACCGGCAGCGCCGCGCTTACCTCTGACATCCGGGGCAATAGAATGTCGATCGACCGCCGTCGGTCCGGCGCTGGATCGTGCCGCCACACGCGCAATTTTCCCCTTCACGCCCATAGACTCGCCACTGTTTGGAAAAATAGCCCAGCTCACCATCGGGCCGCGCATAATCTCGCAAGGTCGATCCGCCAGCTGCGATGGCCGCCGTCAGCACATCCCGAATCGCATCCACCAACAGGACAAGGCGCGCGCGGCTGATACGTCCGGCGGGACGTGTAGGCGCTATGCCCGCCATGTTGAGCGCCTCACACACATAGATGTTGCCCAGACCCGCCACCACGCGCTGGTCCAGCAGCGCGGTCTTGATCGACGCCGTCTTGCCTTCGAGCGAGCGCACCAGAGCAATGGCGGAAAAATCCGGCCCCAGCGGTTCAGGCCCCATGCGCGTGAACGGCCCATAGGCCTGCCATGCTTCACTGCGCACAAGATCCAGCGATCCGAAACGACGCGGATCATTGAGGGACAGCAGCAGTCCACTGTCCGTTTCGATCAGCAGATGGTCGTGTGCACCGATCTCCGTCGGCGCGATTCGCCAACGACCCGACATGCCCAGGTGAAAGATCATCATGTCGCCGCGATCGGTTTCGATGAGGCCATATTTCGCACGGCGGGACAATGCGGTTACCCTGGCCCCGGTAAGCCGTTGGCGCAGGTCGACCGGTATCGGGAATCGCAGATCGGCGCGCCGGGGTTCGACGCGGGTCAGCACCCGGCCTTCCAGGACAGAGCGCAGGCCAGCGACGGTGGTTTCGACTTCGGGAAGTTCAGGCATCACATCCATCTAGGCGTTCGACGCGCGGGAGAGAAGCATGCCGTGAAAAGGCGGCTGGCAAGGCGGCCAATCTGTGGCTAGAGCGTGCTACCATGAACGAGACCGCATCTTTCGGCTATCGCGACGTCGATGCTACTGAAAAACAGGGGATGGTTCGCGCCGTCTTTTCCAATGTCGCATCCAAATATGACCTGATGAACGATGCCATGTCGGCTGGCGCGCATCGCCTGTGGAAGGACCAGTTCGTGGCCCGGGTGAAGCCGCGCCGGGACGAGGCCATTCTGGACATGGCGGGCGGCACGGGCGACATCGCCTTTCGCATGGCCAAGCATGGCGCGCAGGTTACCGTGTCGGACATCAATCCCGAAATGCTGGCCGTAGGGGTGGAGCGCGCGCGCAAGAAGGGGCTGGAAGGCCTGGTCTGGTCTCAGCAGAATGCCGAGGAATTGAGCTTCTCCGATCGCAGCTTCGACGCTTACACCATCGCCTTCGGCATTCGAAACGTCACCCACATCGACAAGGCGCTGCGGGAAGCGCACAGGGTGCTGAAATATGGTGGTCGCTTTTTCTGCCTGGAATTTTCCACCACCACTTGGCCGGGCTTCGCCGATGTCTACGACGCCTATTCGCACCGGCTGGTGCCTAAGCTGGGTAAGCTGTTGGCCGATGATGAGGACAGCTATCGTTATCTGATCGAATCGATCCGCAGGTTTCCGCCCATGCCGGAATTTGAAAGGATGATCCGCGCGGCCGGCTTTGTGCAGACCAAGGTGGAACCGATCCTGGGCGGGATGGTCGCGATTCACAGCGGCTGGAAGATTTAAGCGGCCGTGCCTTCCCATGTGACGCATATCTGGCGGCTGCTGAAATGGGGCCGCACGCTGGCGCGCCATGGGGCGCTGCGGGGGATCGAACGCGACCCGCTCACACCATCGCCAGTGCGGCGGCTGGTGAAACTGGCGCGGATCGGTGCGCGCGTTCCCCGCCAGCCGCGCTATGCCGACGCTTTCCAGGCGATCGGTCCTGCCGCGATCAAGCTGGGGCAGACGCTGGCGACACGCCCCGACCTGGTGGGTGAGGAGGCTGCAAACGACCTGTTGCGCCTGCAGGACGCACTGCCGCCCGTCCCGTTCCCGACGATAAGGGCGCAGATCGAACAGAGTTTCGGACGACCGCTGGAATCGGTCTACAGCCGCTTCGATGAAGATCCGGTAGGCGCGGCATCGATCGCGCAGGTGCATCGCGCGGTGACGATCGACGGGCGCGAGGTCGCGGTGAAAGTCATCCGCCCCAGCGTGACCGATCAGTTCAACCGCGACATCCAGACCTATGAATGGGCCGCCGCCCATGCCGAAATGTTGGGTGGCGAAATCGCACGACTGCGTCCACGGCTGGTCATCGCCAATATGAAGCGCTGGACCGCGCGCGAACTGGACCTGAGACGTGAGGCGGCATCGGCGTCGGAACTGGCCGAAGCGATGCAGGCGATGCCGGGTTATCGCGTGCCGCAGATCGACTGGGATCGCACGACCGGCAAGGTCATGACGATGGAGTGGATCGACGGGGTCAAGATTTCCGACCGCGACGCCCTGATCGCCGCCGGTCATGATGTGAAGGACCTGGCATCCCGGCTGGTCAACGCATTCCTGCGTCAGGCCATCGCCGAAGGCTTTTTCCACGCGGACATGCATCAGGGAAACCTGTTCGTCACCGCGAACAACGACATCGTCGCCATCGACTTCGGTATCATGGGCCGCATCGACCGGCGCGCCCGCATGTGGCTGGCGGAAATCCTCTATGGCCTGATCACCGGCAATTATAAGCGCGTGGCGGAAATCCATTTCGAGGCGCAATATGTGCCCGGCCACCATAATGTGGATGAGTTCGCGACGGCCCTTCGCGCGGTGGGAGAACCGATGCGGGGCAAGCCGGTGCGCGAGTTGTCAGTGGGCGGGATGCTGGACGGGTTGTTCGCGATCACCCGCGATTTCGACATGCAGACCCAGCCGCATCTGCTGTTGTTGCAGAAGACGATGGTCATGGTGGAAGGCGTTGCGACCGCGCTCGATCCCGACATCAACCTTTGGGAGACGAGCGGCCCCTATGTGAAGGAATGGCTGCGTTCCGAACTGGGTCCTGAGGCAAAGGTGGCGGACGCGCTGATCGAAAATTGGCGCACGCTTCAACGCCTTCCCGGCCTGGTACGACGGATTGAGGAAGCATTTCCTGAAAAGGGCGGTGCGCCGCCGCCGCCGCCGCTGACCGAAGTCAGGCTGATCCGGGTCGGTGGAGGCTGGCGCTATGCAGCGGTCGCGGGCCTGGCAGCAGTGGCTGGAGCGCTGACGACAGCGCTGCTACATATTCAGCTATGACTAAGGCTCGCATCCTTCTGATCGTGTCCGGCGGGATCGCCGCGTATAAATCGCTGGAACTGGTGCGCCTGCTCAAGAAGCGCGGCTTAGCCGTGCGCGCGGTGCTGACGGACAGCGCGGGCCGGTTCGTGACGCCGTTGTCGATGGGCGTACTGACCGAAGATCACGTTTATGGCGACATGTTCGACCTGAAGGAAGAACGGGAGATTGGGCATATCCAGCTGTCGCGACAGGCCGATCTGGTGGTAGTTGCGCCTGCGACAGCGAATATATTGGCAAAGATGGCGGCAGGCATCGCCGATGACCTTGCCACCACGCTGCTGCTTGCCACCGACAAGCCGGTGTTGGCTGTGCCCGCGATGAACGTGCGGATGTGGGATCACGCTGCGACGCGACGCAACCTTGCCCAGCTGCGCGCCGACGGTGTCCACATCATGGAGCCGGACGACGGGGAAATGGCCTGTGGTGAATTCGGCAAGGGTCGCCTGCCCGAACCCGAAGCGATTGCGGCTGAGATTGAGCACCTATTGTCTAGCAAATCTAAGACCTTGAAGGGACGGCACATCCTCATCACCGCCGGGCCAACGCATGAGCCGATCGACCCGGTGCGCTACATCGCCAATCGCTCGTCAGGAAAGCAGGGTTTCGCCATAGCAGCGGCGGCAGCCCAAGCGGGCGCGCGCGTGACTTTGGTCGCAGGTCCGGTGCGCCTGCCTACGCCGCCGGGCGTCGATCGCGTCGACGTTGAAACCGCGCGCGAGATGCTGGCGGCGGTAGAAGCGGCGCTGCCTGCCGACGCCGCCATCATGGTGGCCGCCGTCGCGGACTGGCGCACGGACACCGCCGCCGGACAAAAGTTGAAAAAGGATGGGTCCGGCAAGCCAGCGCCGCTCACGCTGGTCGAGAATCCCGATATCCTGGCCACGCTGGGCCGCCATGCGCAGCGCCCCCGCCTGCTCATCGGCTTCGCTGCCGAAACGGACAAGCTGACCGAATATGCGCAGGCAAAGCTGCAGCGTAAAGGCGCGGACTGGATCGTCGCCAATGACGTGTCGGGTGACGTAATGGGCGGCGACAGCAACAGCGTTCACATCGTCACTGCCGCTGGCGTGGAAAGCTGGGATCATCTGCCCAAGGACGCCGTCGCCACCCGCATCATCGAAAAGGTCGCTCATGCCCTCGCATCTTGCTCCGATTGAAATCCGTCTGAAGCGCCTGCCCCATGCAGCGGGCCTGCCCGCGCCCAGCTATGCAACCCAGCACGCGGCGGGGATGGACGTGGTTTCCGCCGAAGATGTGACGCTGCAACCGGGCGACCGCCATGCGGTCGCCACCGGCTTCGCCATGGCAATCCCGGTTGGCTATGAAGTACAGGTCCGCCCCCGTTCCGGCCTGGCGCTGAAGCACGGGATCAGCCTGCCGAATACGCCGGGCACGATCGATGCCGACTATCGCGGCGAATTGAAAGTCATCCTCATCAATCTGGGCAACGAACCGTTTGTCATCGCGCGTGGCGATCGAATCGCCCAACTGGTCGCCGCACCGGTTCAAATGGCCCGCTTCGCCGAGGTGGAGGAATTGGACGCGACCGTCCGGGGTTCCGGCGGTTTCGGATCGACCGGAGTCAGTTCATCATGACCCCATCCGCACCTATCCTGTCCGACGAGCAACTGGAACGCTATGCGCGCCATATCGTGCTCAAGGAAATTGGCGGGGCGGGACAGGCGCGGCTGTTGTCGGCAGATGTCGCGGTGA
>CAMPHJ010000044.1 GCA_946885845.1 uncultured Sphingobium sp.
GCCCTGCCGCTGGTTCGAGAATGGATAGCTCGACGGGCGGAATGGATAGGGCTATCGCGGCGCGATGACCGTTTTTACTGCTCCGTTGCGCCTCCGTCTGGATGGCGATGCGCTCATATCCAACTGGGCATGGTTGAAACGCCGCAGCGGAGCCGCTGCCTGTGGCGCGGCAATCAAGGCGGACGGCTATGGCGCAGGCGCCGTGGAAGTGATGCATCGCCTGGTCAAAGCGGGCTGTCGCGATTTTTTCGTGTCCAACTGGGCAGAGGCGGCCATTGTCGAGCCGCTGCTGGAACAGGGCATCGCACTGTCGGTGCTGCACGGCGTGCGGGAAGAGGACATGCCCGTGGCGCTACGTTCGCGGGCGCGTCCCGTGTTGAACACGCCGGTCCAGATCGCGCGATGGAAAGCCGCAGGCGGCGGCTCATGCGATGTGATGGTCGATACCGGGATGAACCGGCTTGGTCTCGATTGGCGGGCCGATGTCGCAGCGCAGATTGCGGGGCTGAATGTGGAAACACTCCTCAGCCATCTCGCCTCGGCGGACGATGACACCCCGCTGACCGCCACCCAATTGATCCGGTTCAGGGCGCTGAAAGAGCATGTTCCTGCCGCACGCTACAGCCTGGCCAATAGTGCGGGCATATGTCTGGGCGACAGTTACGCATTCGACCTCACCCGGCCCGGCCTCGCGCTGTATGGCGGCATCCCCCGTCCCGAAGCGCAAGATTCTATCGCGCAGGTCGTTTTTCCCCAGGCGCAGATATTGCAAAGGCGGCGTGTGCTGGCTGGTGACACGATCGGCTACAACGCCACCCATTTGGCCGGGCGTGATATGGAAATCGCTGTGCTGAACCTTGGCTATGCGGATGGATATCTGCGCGGCTTTTCGGCGGGGGGACGGGCGTCATTTGAAGGGGGCGACATGCCAGTCGTTGGGCGAGTGTCGATGGACCTGATCGCCGTGGATGTGAGCGGATCGCCCCATGCCGCAGAGGGGGACTGGATGGAAATCGACTATGCGCTGCCGAAGGCCGCCGCTATTTCCAACCTGTCGCAATATGAGTTGCTGACGGGCCTTGGGTCGCGCTTTGACCGGGTCTGGAGCTAGGCCGAGCGAAAAAGACAGGCCGCCGATCCCACGTGTGAGAGCGGCGGCCCGTTATGCCTGGATAGCAGGATCAGCGCTCAACGCACATGGAAACACCCATGCCGCCGCCGACGCACAGGGTCGCAAGGCCCTTTTTCGCGTCGCGCTTCTGCATTTCATAAAGCAGGGTGGTCAGCACGCGCGCGCCCGATGCGCCCACAGGATGCCCGATGGCGATGGCCCCGCCGTTCACATTGACCTTGTCCGGGTCCCAGCCCAGTTCCTGACCAACGGCCAGCGCCTGCGCCGCGAACGCTTCATTGGCTTCGATAAGGTCAAGGTCGGCCAGCGACCAGCCAGCCTTCGCCAGCGCGTTGCGCGTAGCCGGGGCTGGGCCGATGCCCATGATGGCAGGATCGACGCCGCAGGTGGCGAAGCTGGCGATGCGCGCCAGCACAGGCGCGCCGCGCCGGGCCGCTTCTTCCGCGCTCATCACGACCAGCGCAGCAGCCCCGTCGTTGATCCCGCTGGCATTGCCGGCTGTCACGGTGCCATCCTTCTTGAACGCCGGGCGCAGGGCCTGCATCGCGTCATATGTGGCCCCGGCGCGAATATATTCGTCCGCGTCGACGATGGTGTCGCCCTTGCGACCCTTGACCGTGACGGGCACGATTTCATCTTTGAACCGACCGGAGGCGCGAGCGGCTTCGGCCTTGTTCTGGCTGCCCGTGGCGAAACGGTCCTGTGCTTCGCGGCTGATCTGGTATTTTTCCGCCAGATTTTCAGCGGTCACGCCCATATGATAATTGTGGAAGGCGTCGGTCAGGCCATCATGCGTCATTGTGTCGATCAGGGTGATCGGCCCCATTTTCGCGCCGGCGCGCATATATTGGGCGTGCGGGGCCAGCGACATGTTTTCCTGACCGCCTGCAACCATGATGCGCGCGTCGCCGGCCTTGATCGCCTGCGCGGCAAGAGCGACGGCACGCAGGCCCGAACCGCACAACTGATTAAGGCCCATGGCGGTCCGTTCAACGGGAATGCCAGCGTTCACCGCCGCCTGACGCGCGGGGTTCTGACCCTGGCCAGCGGTCAGGATCTGGCCCAGAAGAACTTCGTCGACTTCGTCCGGGGACACACCTGCCTGAGCGAGCGCCGCAACGATGGCGACGCGGCCCAGTTCGTGGGCGGGAGTGGAGCCAAAGGCCCCCATGAAGCTACCTACAGCGGTGCGCTTTGCGGCGGTGATGACGATGTCTGACAAAGTCTCAATCCTTGTTAATGATCCAATTTTGGGGTCGCCTTATCATCATCCCCCATGGGTGGAAAGCCACTCGGAAAGGGGATCCCACAACAGGTTGCGTGCTTTGCTTCCCACGATCATGCCCACATGGCCAAGGTCCAGCGTGAACCCGCCATCAAGAGCCGGAGCGGCGCTGGCAGGCACGATTCGGTCCGTGGATGACCGGATCGAAAGGGTGGGGCAGGCAAGCGCGCCGGGGTCCACGCGCGTGCCGCCGACTCGCCAGTTCAGGCGACCGGGCTGGTTCGCGCCATAGAAGCCTTCAAATAAATCCTGGCCTGCGGCGAAGCTGAGCGGCGCGCCGCCATTGGCCCAATCTTCCACGGCAAGAAACGCATGTTCAGCGTCCGAACCCGCCTCCATTGCGGTAAAGGCGGCATATTTCTGGATGGTGCGTGCTGGGTCGAGCGCCCAAAATCCCGATTGGAGGACTTCCATCGGAACATAGCCCAGCCTTTCGCAGGTCGGCTTGGCGCTGTTCCAAAGCGAAGCGATCAACTCCCGGTCGGCGGCGGGAAAGCCGTCAAACTGCCATGGCGCGGCAATGGTGGCTACGCCCTGCACCTCCATGACCGCCGCTGCGCCAAGCGCCAGGCTGCCGCCCAGGCAGTAGCCAACCAAAATAGGCGGGCGGGGCAGGGCGGCGAGCATGGGCAGCAACCGTTCGGTGATGTGTCCATCGAGTCCCAGAAGCCTGTCGTCCTTCCCCGGACGCCCCCAATCCACCAGATAGGCGTCATGTTTTGCTGCGGCCATATGGCGCAGCATGGACTGCTGCTTCGACAGGTTGAGCACTTGCGGCGGATTGATCAGTGACGGCACGAAAACGACCGGCGCACGGCCATTATCACGGCCAAAGCGCAGCAATCTGGCACTCCCCGCAGTTGCGAAAGGCGGCGGCGCAGGGGAAGGCGGAGGACGGACTGCCTCCTGATATTTGCGCAGTCCCTGGAACGCCGCACGTCTCAATTCGGGACTCCCCTCGGTTTCGCGCCATAAAATACTGAGAAACAGGGGCAATGGCCGCGGCCCATGTTGCGGCGCGGCAAGGCTATGTGCTAATGCGGAAAGTACAGGTGTGGGAGAGGAATCCATGGCCAAAACCAAGACCGCAAATCTATCAGATCCGGTCATTATCAAGAAATATGCGAACCGACGGCTCTATAACACGGAAACGTCGAGTTACATCACGCTCGATCTGTTGTCGCAAATGACTCGTGAGGGGCGCGAGTTCGTGGTGGTGGATGCGAAGAGCGGAGAAGATATTACGCATAATGTCCTGACCCAGATCATCATGGAGGAAGAACAGCGGGGCACGAACATGCTGCCGGTAAATTTCCTGCGCCAGCTGATTTCCATGTATGGCGATTCGATGCAGTCGATGGTGCCGCAATATCTGGAATCATCGATGGACGCGTTTCGCAAGAACCAGATGCAGTTTCAGGAGGCTATGAAAGGCGCTTTTGGCGGCGGCCCGCTGGCGGAGATTGCAAAGCGGAACATGCAGATGTTCGAAGCGGCGGCGAATGCCTTTGGAAACGCGCCCGGCATGCCCGGCGTTCCGGGCGCTGCCCCTGCGCCAACCCCGGAAGCGACGGCATCGGAAGAGAGCAAGGATGATGAGATCGCGCTGCTGAAAGCGCAGCTCGCCGCTCTCAACGCCAAGATCGACAAGCTGAGCTGAGGCGCGCGTTCGGGGTCGACGGGACGGCGCGCTTCGCTTATGGCGCGCCATCCTTTAGAATGAAGATCAAGGTCGGTCCCCATTGAAGCACGCCCTTTCCGTTACCCGTGAACAGGATTTCGCCGCCTGGTATCAGGCCGTTATTTCCGAAGCCGACATGGCGGAGGAAAGCGGTGTGCGTGGGTGCATGGTCATTCGCCCCTGGGGCTATGGCATTTGGGAACGCATTCAAAAGCTGCTGGACGATCGCATCAAGGCGACCGGCCATGAAAACTGCTATTTCCCGCTTTTCATCCCGCTTTCCTATTTTGAAAAAGAGGCGGAGCATGTCGATGGCTTTGCCAAGGAAATGGCGGTCGTCACACACCACCGTCTGATCCAGAAGGATGGCAAGCTGGTGCCCGACCCGGACGCCAGGCTGGAAGAACCGCTGGTCGTGCGCCCCACGTCCGAAACAGTGATCGGCGCGGCCTTTTCCCGCTGGGTGCAGAGCTGGCGCGACCTGCCCGTCCTGATCAACCAGTGGGCCAATGTCGTCCGTTGGGAAATGCGCACGCGCATGTTCCTGCGCACCGCCGAGTTCCTCTGGCAGGAAGGGCACACCGCTCATTCCAGCGTCGAAGAGGCGGTGGAAGAGACGATGAAGATGCTGGAAGTCTATCGCAGTTTCGCCGAAGAATGCGTGGCCATGCCTGTCATCGCAGGCGAAAAGCCGGAGAATGAGCGCTTCCCTGGCGCGGTGGCGACCTATTCCATTGAAGCGATGATGCAGGACGGCAAGGCGTTGCAGGCAGGCACGTCCCACTTCCTGGGCACGACCTTTTCATCTGCGCAGAACATCAAGTTTCAGAATGCCGAGGGCGCCCAGGAACTTGCGCAGACGACCAGCTGGGGCATGTCGACTCGCATGATCGGCGGCCTGATCATGGTGCATGGCGATGATGACGGACTGCGCGTGCCGCCCCGCCTGGCCCCCTATCAGATCGTCGTCGTCCCGATGCTGCGCGATAACGATGACGATGCGGCGGTTATCGCTTATTGCGGCGATCTGGTCACAGCACTTAACAAGCAGGATATTTTCCGCGAACCCGTCCGCGCGCTGCTCGACCGACGCCCGGCCAAGGCTGCGAACAAGCGCTGGGGCTGGGTGAAGAAGGGCGCGCCGATCGTGATCGAAGTGGGTGGCCGGGATGTTGCTGGCGGCAATGTGTCAGTCATCCGGCGCGACCGCCTATATCGTGAGGACGGCAAGCTCGACAGCCAGGTGGTGGCGAAAGACGCCTTTATCGGTCAGGCTGCATCCATGCTGGAGGAAATCCAGCAGGCGCTTTTTGCCGACGCTCAGGCACGGCTGCATGGCAGCATCGATCGGTCGATCACGTCACTCGATGCGCTCAAAGCCTATTTCGCGGCCAGCAAGAAACAGGGCTGGGCGCTGGTGCAATGGGCAAAACCGACCGGCCCCGCGCTCGACAAGGTCATCGAATGGCTGAAGGGCGAAAAGCTGACGCTGCGTAACGTGCCGGTCGATGCTGAAGCTGCCGATGGCGCATGCATCTTTACGGGTGAGAATGCGGTAGAGCGTGTGCTGGTTGGGCGTTCGTACTGAAATTCGATCGCGGGACGGGAACTGTTAGAGCAACGAGCGCCGGATCGTGGTCACTGTTCTCGTTCGCCCTGAGCTTGTCGAAGGGCTCTACTTCTCCAGGTGCTTCGCGTTGGAAGCAAAGAGAAGGACTTCGACAAACTCAGCCCGAACGGGGTGATTCCGGTTAAGCGCACTCCGACTTAGCTACAGCACATATTTGCTAAGGTCCGTGTTGCGCGCCACGTCGCCCAGCTGCTTTTCGACATAGGCCGGGTCGATGACCAGAGTTTCGCCTGCGCGATCCTCTGCGTCGAAGCTGACATCTTCCAGCAGCTTTTCCATCACGGTCTGAAGCCGCCGGGCGCCGATATTTTCCACTTCCCCATTCACCTCGGCGGCGATCCGGGCGACGGCGCGGATGCCTTCGGGTGTCAGGTCGATGGTGACGCCTTCGGTGGCGAGCAATGCGCGATATTGAGCAACCAGGCTCGCCTTCGTGTCGGACAGGATCGCGACGAAGTCATCTTCGGTCAGCGCCTTTAGTTCCACGCGGATCGGCAACCGTCCCTGCAGTTCTGGCAACAGGTCGCTGGGCTTTGCCACATGGAATGCGCCCGACGCGATGAACAGGATATGGTCGGTCTTCAACGGGCCATATTTGGTCGAAACCGTCGTCCCTTCGATCAGCGGCAGCAGGTCGCGCTGCACGCCTTCGCGGCTGACGGACCCGCCACGCACGTCGCTGACCGCGATCTTGTCGATTTCGTCCAGGAACACGATGCCATTCTGTTCTGCGCTGGCGATGGCCACGCGGGCGACGTCGTCCTGATCCAGCCGCTTGTCCTGCTCCTCCTCGACCAGCTTGTCCCATGCTTCGGCGACGCGCAGCTTGCGGCGCTTCTTCTGGGTCTGGCCGAACGCCTTGGACATCATGTCGGACAGGTTGATCATGCCGACCTGACCGCCCATGCCGGGAATTTCCATCGGCATGGAAGGGCTGTCTGCGACCTCCACTTCCACCTCGACATCGTTCATCTGATTGCCTTCGATCCGCTGGCGGAAGGACAGGCGGGTGGCCTCGCTCGCTTCCTTGCCGGTGAGCGCATCGAGCAGGCGGCCCATGGCAGCTTCGGACGCGGCTTCGCGCACGGCCTCACGACGGCGATCCTTTTCCAGGCGGACTGCTTCCTCGACCAGATCGCGCACAATCTGTTCCACGTCGCGGCCGACATAGCCGACTTCGGTGAATTTGGTCGCCTCCACCTTCACGAACGGTGCGTCCGCCAGCTTGGCCAGACGGCGGCTGATTTCGGTCTTGCCGCACCCCGTGGGGCCGATCATCAGGATATTCTTTGGCGTGACCTCATCGCGCAGATCGGGCGAGAGGCGCAGGCGTCGCCAGCGGTTGCGCAGGGCAACGGCGACGGCACGCTTTGCATCGGCCTGGCCGATGATGTGCGCGTCCAGCGCGGCGACGATGGCTTTCGGGGTCAGATTGTCGTTCATATCTCTGGAAATCCGTTCGCCCTGTGATTGTGGAAGGGCATGGCTTTATTTGAAGAACGGGGGCGCAGCCCCAACCGGGATCAGGATGCCGATGGCAATTCTTCGACCACCAACTGGTCGTTGGTATACACGCAGATGTCCGCCGCCACCGCCATCGCCTTGCGCGCCAGGGTTTCGGCATCTTCCTCATATTCCACGAGCGCGCGCGCGGCAGCCAGGGCGAAGTTACCGCCGGACCCAATCGCCGCGACCCCGCCGATCGGTTCCAGCACGTCGCCATTGCCGGTCAGGATCAACGTCACATCCTTGTCAGCGACGATCATCATCGCTTCCAGATTGCGCAGATATTTGTCCGTGCGCCAATCCTTAGCCAGTTCGACGGCGGCGCGCATGAGCTGGCCATTATGCCGCTCCAGCTTCGCTTCCAGCCGTTCAAACAGGGTGAAGGCATCGGCGGTTGCGCCCGCGAATCCGCCGATGACCGATCCGTCATGCAGGCGGCGGACCTTCCGCGCGTTGGGCTTCATCACGGTCTGGCCCATGGAAACCTGACCGTCGCCCGCGACGATCACTTTCCCATTTTTGCGTACCGACATGATGGTGGTCCCGTGCCAGACGGGAAAGCTGCTCGATTGTTGATCGTTCATGGCGCGGCATATGGTGGCGAAGGAGCCGCCGCGCAAGCGTCAGGCGATAGCGCGCCAGGACGTTTCATTTGGCCGATGGAATATGACATTCCATCCAGGAACCAACCCCGGTTAATTGACATTGTGCGATGCGAAACGGATCATGCCTGGCCAATGAATAGAGGTAGCATATGTCTCTCAAGACCAGAGCCAGGGAGAAGGTCGAGCGGGCGGGGATCTCCAACTATTCTTTTGACCATGACGTGCTGGTGATGTGCGGCACGCGCTATACCCTCGCTCCGTGCCAGTGTGGAGAACCGGACTGCGACGGCGTTCGCCTGGAACGAAGCGCCGGGTTGTCGAACCCTGTGTTTCAATAACATGATGAGCAGGGCGGGCTGAGCCGCGCCTTAATGCATCGCGTCCTTACCCGCCCGCCCGACCGATTCGATGTCGCGACCGGCGCCCTGCACCATGTTGCAGGCGGTGACTGAGGATAGGATCAACCCTGCGAGCAGCAGGGCAATGGTCTGACGCATGGGTGAAAGCTCCTGTGGGACGCGCCTTCTATAGACAGTGCATAAATGACGAGCAAAGCCATTTTTGCCAGCGGTCCCGGTCGAACTTTGACAGAAACAGAGCTGGGCTTGACAGGAACAAAGCCGGGTGCCAATGGCCGCATCCTCCTTTCAGGGGGCGCGTAGCTCAGCGGTAGAGCACACCCTTCACACGGGTGGGGTCACAGGTTCAATCCCTGTCGCGCCCACCATGGCATCACCGCCATGGCAGGAAATATAATTTCCCCGCATTGATCTTTTCATCCCCGCCGCGTTAATCCTTCACGTCTGGATTTCAGGCTGCCGTCGTGCGGCCAAGGCGAAAGGATGACGATGTCCGCGACTATAAAGAGCGGCGTTGCGGTGGGGGCGGTGCTGGCGCTGACCCCGATGGCGGCGCATGCGGATGAAGCGCTGACTTTGGAGCGCGTCTTTGCCAGCCCTGACCTGTCCGGCCCTCAACCCCGCGCGCTGAAGATATCGCCCGATGGCAGCCTTATCACCCTGCTAAAGCCCCGTGTGGATGACAAGGAGCGGCTCGACCTCTGGGCAATCGACAGCAGGACAGGCGCGGAACGGATGCTCGTCGACTCCAGGAAGACGGGCAGTGGAGCCGATCTGTCGGAAGCGGAAAAGATGCAGCGCGAACGCGACCGTTCCGTCGCGGGCAGCACCGGGATCGTCAGTTACGATTGGTCGCCGGACGGAAAGTCGATCCTGGTTCCGGTGGATGGAGACCTTTACCTTGCCGGGCTGGAGGGCAATGTCACCCGCCTCACCCATACGTCCGACGGGGAACTGAACGGCGTTGTCAGCCCCAAGGGCGGCTTTGTGTCGTTCGTGCGCGGCGGCAACCTGTTCGTCCAGCCAGTCGGCGGACAGGAACGGCAGTTGACGCAAGGCGCCAGCGACACGGTCAGCTGGGGTTTGGCAGAGTTTGTCGCGCAGGAGGAAATGGATCGCCGCACCGGCTATTGGTGGTCCCCCGACGACCGGATGATCGCCGTGGCCCGCGTCGATGAAAGCCCGGTCGGCATCGTCACCCGCACCGCCATCGGCGGCGAAGGGACGAGAGTCTATCAGCAACGCTATCCCGCTGCCGGTTCGCCTAACGCATTGGTCGAGCTGCATGTGATGAGGCCTGATGGGTCCGGCCAGGTAAAGGTCGACCTGGGCAAGGATGCCGACATATACCTCGCCCGCGTGAACTGGTCGAAGGATGGCAGGACGCTCTATGTCCAGCGGCAGAGCCGGGATCAAAAGACGCTGGACCTGCTGGCGGTCGATCCCCAGACGGGCAAGGCCAGAACAGTGCTGACGGAAAAGGCGAAGAGCTGGATCAACCTGTCCAACAATTTCCACAGCCTTGGCGACGGCAGCTTTATCTGGTGGTCGGAAAAGAGCGGCCATGGCCATCTCTATCATGTCCAGGGGCAGCGATGGACCGCGCTTACCAGTGGCGAATGGGAAGTCCGCGATCTGGTCGGCGTGGATGAGGATCGGGGCATCGCCTATTTCACGGGCAACCGGGAAACGCCACTGGAGCAACAGCTCTATGCCGCGCCCCTCAATGGCCGTGGTCCCGTTCGCCAGCTCACCAGCAATGGCTGGTGGAACGACGCGGTGATGGACGGGGCGGCGACGCGCCTCGTGGTGGCTCGCAGCAACAGTGACCGGCCAAGGCAGCTTTACCTTGCCGACATGGATGGAAAGCGGCTTCGCTGGCTGTCCGAAAATGCGGTCACGGGCGATCACCCCTATGCACCCTACGTCGCCAGCCATGTCGCCACGCGCTTCGGCACGGTGAAGGCGGCGGACGGATCGACGCTGTACACCCGCATCATGACGCCGCCACTTGAGCCGGGGAAGCGCTATCCCGTGTTCATGATCCATTATGGCGGGCCCGGCGCGGGACGGGTCGTCACCAATCAGTGGAGCTCGCCCGTCTATCAATATCTGGTCGATCGCGGCTGGATCGTCTTCGCCATCGACAATCGCGGCACGCCCGATCGCGGCAAGGCTTTCGAAGATCATCTGTATCGCGCCATGGGCACTGTCGAGGTCGAGGATCAGTTGAAGGGCGTGGAGTGGCTGAAATCACAGCCCTATGTCGATCCTGCGCGGATCGCGACCTATGGCTGGTCCTATGGCGGTTATCTGTCGCTCAAACTGCTGGAAAAGGCGCCGGGCGTGTTTTCCGCAGCCGTGGCCGGCGCGCCAGTCACTCGGTGGGAGCTATATGATACCCATTATACCGAACGCTATCTGGGCATGCCGCAGGACAAGCCCAGTGCTTATCCGGCATCGGGCGCGGTGGACGAGGCGGTGAAGATCAAGGATCCGTTGCTGGTCATCCACGGCATGTCGGATGACAATGTCGTGTTCGACAATGCGACCGCGTTGATCGCCAGGATGCAGTCCGCTGCGGTTCCGTTCGAAATGATGGTCTATCCCGGACAAACCCATCGCGTGGGCGGGCCGGGCATCAGCGTTCATCTATGGCGCACGATTGAGGATTTCCTGGCCCGGCATGGGGCGGCGGAGCAAGCGCCGGTCCAATAGTTTGAATGCGCAAAAGTGCCGCTTTGTCGGGACAAAGCCGCTTCATGCTGGACAATTTCGGCTGCATCGCTATGGCGCGCCCTTGCGCAATTTTGCATGGAGTGGAGTCTTTAGTCATGGGTTACAAGGTCGTCGTCGTTGGTGCCACGGGCAATGTGGGCCGCGAAATGCTGACCATTCTCGCCGAGCGCGAGTTCCCGATTGACGAGATCGCGGCGGTTGCATCGCCCCGGTCGCACGGCACCGAAATCGATTTCGGTGACAGCGGCAAGACGCTCAAATGCAAGAATATCGAACATTTCGACTTCACCGGTTGGGACATCGCATTGTTCGCCGCTGGCTCTGGCCCGACGGCTGAATATGCGCCCAAGGCGGCTGCGGCTGGCTGTGTCGTGATCGACAACAGCTCGCTCTATCGCATGGACCCGGACGTGCCGCTGATCGTGCCGGAAGTGAACCCCGACGCGATCGACGGCTATAAGAAGAAGAATATCATCGCCAACCCCAACTGCTCGACCGCGCAGATGGTCGTGGCCCTCAAGCCCCTGCACGACGCCGCGAAGATCAAGCGTGTCGTCGTCGCGACATATCAATCGGTGTCGGGCGCGGGCAAGGAAGGCATGGATGAGCTGTTCGAGCAATCGCGCAACATCTTCGTCGGCGATCCGGCCGTGGCCAAGAAGTTCACCAAGCAGATCGCCTTCAACGTGATCCCGCACATCGATGTCTTCCTGGACGATGGTTCGACTAAGGAAGAATGGAAGATGGTCGCGGAAACCAAGAAGATTCTCGATCCCAAGATCAAGCTGACCGCAACCTGCGTTCGCGTGCCGGTCTTTGTCGGCCATTCCGAAGCGCTGAACATCGAGTTCGAGAACGAGATTTCGGCCAAGGAAGCACAGGACATCCTTCGCGAAGCGCCGGGCGTGATGCTCGTCGACAAGCGTGAGGACGGTGGCTACGTCACGCCGGTCGAATGCGTCGGGGATTACGCCACCTTCATCAGCCGCGTGCGTGAAGATTCAACGGTCGACAACGGCCTGTCGCTTTGGTGCGTCAGCGACAACCTGCGCAAGGGCGCGGCGCTCAACGCGGTGCAGATCGCAGAGCTGCTGGGCCGCCGTCACCTCAAGAAGGGCTAAGTCCTTTCGATGATCTCCGGCGCTGTCGCTGTCTGGAAATCGGTTCCAGTCGCGCAGCGCCGGATGATCCTGTTGCTGGTCGTCGCCATTGGCGCGGCGAACATCGACCAGCCATTCCCGGAACTGGCCCCGTTGCAGCATGGACCGACATTCGTCCTGGCGCTCGTCGCGCCGCGGCTGCTCCGTCGCTGGCCGCTGTCCAACGGTGCGGTCGCCTATATATTGCTGTTCCTGCTGCTGCACACATTGGGTGGGCGCTACATCTATTCCTACGTGCCTTACGACGATTGGGCGCGCGCTATCAGCGGGCATGATATTTCCACCAGTCTGGGCTGGCAGCGCAACGGCTATGACCGGTTCGTCCATTTCGCCTTTGGACTTTTGCTGACGGCCCCGTTCGCGCAGATCGTGCGCCGCTATGGGGGCGTGCGCCCTCGCTGGAGCCTGTGCTTCGCCTTCATGGCCGTGGGTTTCATCGGCGCGCTTTACGAAATATTCGAATGGCTGCTGACCCTGCTCGCCGCCGGAGAAACCGCCGACTGGTATAATGGCCAGCAAGGCGACGTCTGGGACCCGCAGAAGGACCTGGCAGCAGCACAGATTGGCGCGGCGATTGCCTTGTTCTTACCGGGTGCGTCCGGGCCTCGACAAGCCGGGGGCGAACCCATATCGGACGCGGACCAACCAAGGGACCCCAGCCTATGACCGACCTCCAATTTGAAAAGCATGAGATTGAAGGACTGGGGGGGCTGCCCATAGCCGTGCATATCGCGGGTGAGGGGCGGGACCTGGTGCTGATCCATGGTTATTTTTCCAACGCCGCCACCAACTGGGTGCGTTACGGACATGCGGCGAAGCTGGTCGAAGCGGGGTTCCGCCTGATCCTGCCGGACCTTCGCGGACATGGCGAAAGTGGGAAACCTCATGACGCCGCTGCCTATCCGCCGGACGCACTGACGGATGACGGACTGGCACTGATCGATCAACTTAGCCTCAAGGATTATGACCTGGGCGGATATTCATTGGGCGCGCGCACGACGGTACGCATGCTCGCCCGTGGCGCAACGCCACGCCGCGTGATCCTGGCGGGCATGGGATTGCGCGGGCTGGTCCACACGCTGGACAAGGGCGGCTATTATCGCAACGTCCTGACCAATTTGGGGAGTTTCGAACGCGGCACGTCGGAATGGATGACGGAAGCCTTCCTGAAAACGACCAAGGGTGATCCCGTCGCCATGCTCCATATCCTGAACACCTTTGTGGATACGCCAGCTAAGACCATCGGCAGCTTTGGTCAGCCGACGGCCATTATCTGCGGCGCTGACGATCAGGACAATGGCGTCGCGCAGGAACTGGCCGACATTTTGCCAAACGGTCAGTATGTCGAAATTCCCGGCAACCACATGAACGCCGTCACTCGCAAGGAGTTGGGGCAGGCGATGGTGGACTTCCTCACCAATTGAGAGGGGCTTAACGGAAGGGCGGCTCGTTGAACGCGCGCAATTTGCGGCTATGCAGCTTCGGCCCTTCCTGCCGCAGCAGTTCGCACGTCATCAATCCGACGCGCAGATGCCCGGCGATCGCCTCCTCATAAAAGCGGTTTGCCTGTCCCGGCAGTTTCAGCTCGCCATGGATCGGCTTGTCCGACACGCACAGCAGCGTTCCATAAGGCACGCGGAACCGGTAGCCCTGCGCCGCGATGGTGGCCGATTCCATGTCGATCCCGACGGCGCGCGACAGGCTGAAACGCAGGGCTGAGCTGGAATAACGCAGTTCCCAATTGCGGTCGTCGGTGGTGACGACGGTTCCGGTGCGTAAACGCCGCTTGAAATCCTCCTCACCGCTTCCCCCCAGTACAGCCTGTGCCGCTTTGGCAAAGGCAACCTGGACTTCCGCAATGGCGGGCACTGGAATTTCGGGTGGCAGCATCGCGTCCAGCACCTTGTCATCGCGCAGATAGGCGTGGGCAAGGACATAGTCACCAATTCGCTGGCTGGGCCTCAGGCCACCGCAATGCCCGATCATCAGCCATGCTTCGGGGCGCAACACGGCCAGATGGTCGCAGATCGTCTTTGCATTGGCGGGACCGACGCCGATGTTGACCAGCGTGATGCCGTTACGGTTGGGCGCGATCAGGTGATAGGCCGGCATCTGATGCTTGCGCCAGGCGCTGTCGGCGATCATGCGCGCCGGGTCGGCTGTTTCCCGCGTGACATAGACGCCCCCGGCGCCAGAAAGGGCTGTGTAGGGGCTGTCGTCCCGCTGCAATTGCTCGCAGGCCCAATGCACGAATTCGTCGACATAGCGATGATAGTTGGTGAACAGGATGTAGCGCTGAACATCCTCCGCAGGCGTGCCGGTATAATGTTTGAGCCGCGCCAGGGAAAAATCGGTGCGCAGACCATCGAACAGGGCGAGCGGTCGCTGGCCATCCGCGTCGGGCATGAACAGCCCATCGGCGATCTCGTCGCCAATCTCCGCCAGTTCGGTCGCCGGAAAATGGCGCGCGAGTTCCGTGGGCGGTATCCCGTCCAGCGCGGTAATGTCCAACCCGTCGAGAACATAGGGGAAGGGGATAAGCTGGTCGCTGATCGCCGTTTCGATCTCCACACCATAATCGCGGACCAGCAGGTCAAGCTGTTCGGCCAGATAGTCGGCGAACATGGCAGGGCGCGTGACCGTGGTCACATAACGGCCCGGCTTTGAAAGACGGGCAAAGGACCGACCGGGCGGCGGCGCATCCGTTTCGGCCTTATGCGTGATGCGCAGTTCGGGATAGCAGAACCGACCGTCCTGCCGGGCTTCTGCCGGGGGCAGGCTGCCATGCTGGGCGTAGGCCTGCATCGCGTCGCGCAGATTTCCGATGGACGCCTGATATATCTGCTCAAGTTGCGCGACCACCGCGCTGCCGATGCTTTTCGTCATCGATCCTTGCTACCGTAGATAGATGAAGGAAGAAAGACGCCCGCCTCTGTTCTGGCGCGATCTTCCTGTCGAAATAGGCGGAACGTGCCGCTCTGCCTCATCCCGGCGACAACCTGCCATTGGCAACGGCGCGAAGGGGCGTATATTCATGTCATGAACCAGCCTCGCTCCTATGTCGGTCAGTTCCTCCTCGCCCTGCCAGGTATGGAGGATACACGCTTCGATCATTCCGTCGTGGCGGTGTGCGTGCATGATGAAAATGGCGCACTGGGCATCGCAGTCAGCGATGAGATTGACGGCGTGGGCCTGCACGACCTGCTCGAAAGTTTCGACATCGACCCCGCCAACGTCCCGGACACCCCGGTCGTGAGAGGAGGGCCGGTGGAACCCCGGCGGGGGTTCGTGCTCCACTCGCTCGACTGGCAGGAACAGGATATGGTTCAGGTAGGTCCCGACTGGGGGCTATCGGGATCGCTGGAGATATTGAAAGCCATTGCCGAAGGACGCGGGCCGAGCCGCTACATCGTCGCGCTGGGCTATGCGGGCTGGGGCGCGGGTCAGCTGGACCAGGAAATGACCGGGGAAAGCTGGTTCCCCGTAGATTGCCATGCCGACATATTGTTCGACGTGCCGCCGGAACGCAAATGGGCCGCGGCCTACGCCGCCGCGGGGGTCGATGCGTCCCATCTGGTCAGTGGCGCAGGCTCTGCCTGAATGCCGCGCGGATATCCGAATTGACCGCCCGCGCAATCCGCACATAAAGAAATCTTTATATCGAAGTTGCCATTATCGTTGGCGGTTGGTAAAGCGCCGACCATCGCCGCCGTCTCGTCTGGTTCGAGCGGACATGGCACATTCTAGATCGATGGAGACAGGCTCGTGGCCACCGCACCCGCCACCCAGGCGCAGGACTATGTGATCGCAGATATCAACCTTGCCGCTTTTGGCCGCAAGGAAATCGAGATCGCCGAAACCGAAATGCCCGGCCTCATGGCGCTTCGCCAGGAATTCGGCGCGTCGAAGCCGCTGAAGGGCGCACGCATCACCGGGTCGCTGCACATGACGATCCAGACTGCCGTGCTGATCGAAACGCTGGCTGAATTGGGCGCGGAAATCCGCTGGGCTTCGTGCAACATCTTCTCGACCCAGGACCACGCCGCTGCCGCCATCGCTGCCAGCGGCATCCCCGTCTTCGCCGTGAAGGGCGAGACGCTGGAAGAATATTGGGACTATGTCATCCGCATCTTCGACTGGGGTGACACGCCCTGCAACATGATCCTGGATGATGGCGGCGACGCCACCATGTTCGCTCTGTGGGGCGCCCGCGTCGAGGCTGGAGAAGAACTGTTCGCGCCCGGTAACGAGGAAGAGGAAATCTTCGTTGCCACGCTGAAGCGCTTCCTGGCCGATCGTCCGGGCTACCTGACCAAGACGGTCGCCGCCATCAAGGGCGTTTCGGAAGAAACGACCACCGGCGTTCACCGCCTGTATGAGCTGGCGAAGAAGGGCAAGCTCCCCTTCCCGGCGATCAACGTCAACGACAGCGTCACCAAGTCGAAGTTCGACAATC
>CAMPHJ010000045.1 GCA_946885845.1 uncultured Sphingobium sp.
AGCCACCGACGCAGACCCTTCGCCTCAGGCGGGGACGAGGCGCCGTTCATAGCGCCAGGTGCCCCAGATCTGCTGAGCCCGGCGCATGGCGGTGCGCATGCGGTTTGCAGGGAGGAGCGTCGGTTCGGCCCCTTTATCCGCCAATTCAGGAGGCAGGTCGTGGAATCCGGCGCTGCGGACGGTGGGTAGGCGTACAGCTTCCCGGCACAAGGCGGTGAAGCGCCGCATGACCCCATGGTTGGGCCGCCGCCGGTCGCGTGACAGCATTTCGAAACTGTGGGTCAGCGCAATGAAAGCGCCATGCCTGTCCTGCACCGCATGCCTGAGGCCTGCGCGCATTTCTCCAGCGGACATGGCGCATAGCTGGGCGGGGCGGAAGCCGCCGGGGCAGTCGATGATGCCGCTCACCGGCGCTTCCAGCATGCCCAGCTGGCGCGTGATCCCCGTCAGGGCGCGCGCGCCGGTGATGCGGCAACCATGTCCATGATAGGCCGGATTGACGCTGCTGTCCCAGGCGATGCCCAGCTGCGCCAGAGCGCGCAGCGTATCGTCATTCGCGCCGAAATTGCCCGCGCGGAAGGCGTTGATCGTTGGCGCGCCCGCGGCTTCGAGCCATGTTCGGGCCATGTGCAAAAGGATCAGCTGATCATCGAGCGAAAAGTCGCCGATATTGCGTCCTGTCCGCCCCTGAACCGGGGAACAGGGTGCGTCGGCCAGCCATTCGCTATGGATATGCAGCTGCACTTCATGCCCCCGCTGAACGATCGCGGAAACGATGGGCTTGAGGAAATCGGGCCCGAACACCAGCGCGGGCATGGGGTCGAGGAAGAAGACGCCTTTCAGCCCATATTCTTCCAACCGGTCCATCTGCCAGCCGATTCCGTAGCTGCCGCCATGCGCGTCCCCCCAGATCGAGCTGCGGATATTATCATCCAGGCTTATCCCCCGCTGATGCAGCAAGGCGGACAATTCCGTGTCGACGGTGATCAACAAGGCGGTTGAGGGGTTATCGTTCAACATGATTCCGCACCCTAAGCGGTGCGGTTTAAGGAGCGGTAACTGCGCCCCGAAAGAAGAAACGGGGCGACGGATCAGACCAGCGGGTTGAATTCCCCATAGCCGCCCTGGAAGAATAGCAGCGGTTTACCCGGCGTTCCCGCCTCCAGCGCCATGACGCGCCCGACGGCGATATAATGGTCGCCCGCTTCATGGACCGCGTCCAGGGTACAGTCGATCCAGGCGACCACCCCGTCCAGGATGGGCGAGCCATTGGCCGAGGCACGGTGCGTCACGCCGGAAAACCTGTCCTCACCCTTGCCGGAAAGCTGCTGGCAGAGCGGCCTCTGGTCGCTACCCAGCACATTGACGCAGAATTTCCCCGCTCGTTCGATCAACGGCCAGCTGGTGGACGTCCTGGCAGGGAAAAAGGCGACGAGCGGCGGGTCCAGCGAGACCGAGGTGAAGGAACCAACCACCATGGCGACGGGGGCGCCCTGGTCCATGGCCGTCACGACGCAGACGCCGGTCGGATAATGGCCGAGCACGCGGCGGAAGGTTGCACTATCGATCGCCGCTATTTCCGTCATTGCCACCTGCCTGTTCCCGTCAGAGTTAAAGCGCGACGCCTGCCGAAGCGAGCACCGCAAGCGTCAGAAGTTCCGAAGCGTTGGATGACATCGTCGCGATCTGCACCGATTTGTCCATGCCGACCAGCATCGGGCCGATGGTGGTGGACCCGCCGATTTCCCGCAGCAGCTTGGCCGAGATATTGGCCGATTGCAGCCCCGGCATCACCAGGACATTGGCCGGACCGGACAGGCGGCTGAACGGGTAGTTTTTCATGACGGTGGGATTGAGCGCCACGTCCGCCGCCATTTCCCCTTCATATTCGAAATCGACTTCCCGATTGTCGAGCACCTTGATGGCGTCACGCATATTTTCCAGATGCGCGCCGGGCGGATTGCCGAAATTGGAATAGGACAGGAAGGCGACGCGCGGTTCATGGCCCATGCGGCGAGCGACGGCGGCGGTGCCTTCCGCAATATCGGCCAGTTCGCAAGCCGATGGCCGTTCATTGACCGTCGTATCGGCCAGGAACACCGTCTTGTCCTTCGAAATGACGACGTGGATGCCGAACGGCGTGCGGCCCGGCGCTGGGTCCATGACCCGCTTCACTTCGCGCAGGGTCTGGGCGAAAGGCCGGGTCATGCCGGTGATCATCGCATCGGCGACGCCCATGGTGACCAGCAGAGCGCCAAAGATGTTGCGGTCGCGGTTCACCATGCGCTCGCAATCGCGTCGCAGATAGCCGCGCCGTTGCAGCCGTTTGTAGAGGGCGTCCACCATGTCGGGCACCAGCGGCGAATTGACGCTGTTGTGCAGTTCAAAGCTTTCAGGGTCGCGCACGCCCAGGGCCTGCAGCTTTTCGATGACATTCTGCCGCCCGACCAGCACCGGAATGCCATAGCCAAGGTCGCGGAACTGGATGGCGGCGCGCAGCACCACTTCTTCTTCGGCTTCGGCGAAAACCACGCGCTTGGGGTTCGCCTTTGCCACTTCATAGGCGGTGGTCAGCACCGAGGTGGTCGGATTGAGACGGCCCTTGAGCGACTGGCGATATACGGCCATGTCCCCAATCGGCTTTTGAGCGACGCCCGATTCCATCGCCGCCTGCGCGACGGCGGCTGGCACGACTTCCATCAGGCGCGGGTCGAAGGGCGCGGGGATGATATAGTCGGGGCCAAAGCTGTGCGAACGGCCATAGGCTTTCGCCACTTCCTCAGGCACCTGTTCGCGCGCCAGTTCGGCAATGGCGTGCGCGGCGGCGACCTTCATCGGTTCGTTGATCGTCGTCGCCCGCACGTCGAGCGCGCCGCGGAAGATGAACGGGAAGCCCAGGACATTGTTGACCTGGTTGGCATAGTCCGACCGTCCGGTGGCGACGATGGCGTCGGGGCGCACCTCCAGCACGTCGGGTGGGGTGATTTCCGGGTCGGGATTGGCCATGGCGAAGATGATCGGGCGAGGAGCCATGGCCTTGACCATGTCCTGCGATACCGCGCCCGCGACCGACAGGCCCAGGAACACGTCCGCGCCCTTGATCGCTTCGCCCAGCGTGCGCGCGTCGGTTTTCACCGCATGCGCCGACTTCCACTGGTTCATGCCTTCGGTACGGCCCTGGTAAATGACGCCCTTGCTGTCGCACATGATGACATTGTCGTGGGAAACGCCAATCGCCTTGATGAGTTCGGTGCAGGAAATGGAGGCCGCCCCTGCCCCGTTCACCACCACCTTCATGTCCTTGAGGTCACGGCCGGTCAGCATCGCCGCATTGATGACGCCCGCCGCCGCGATGATCGCCGTGCCATGCTGGTCATCATGAAAGACCGGGATGTTCATCCGTTCCTTCAGCGTCTGTTCGATGATGAAGCATTCGGGCGCCTTGATATCTTCAAGGTTGATGCCGCCAAAGGTCGGCTCCATCAATTCGACCGCGTCGATGAACTTGTCGACATCCTCGGTCTTGAGCTCGATGTCGATCGAGTCCACGTCGGCGAAGCGTTTGAACAGGACCGCCTTGCCTTCCATCACCGGCTTGGACGCGAGCGCGCCCAGATTGCCCAGGCCCAGGATCGCCGTGCCGTTGGAGATGACCGCGACCAGATTGCCCTTGGCGGTATAGTCATAGGCGGTCGCCGGGTCTTCCGCGATGGCGCGCACCGGCACCGCGACGCCGGGGGAATAAGCGAGGCTAAGGTCGCGCTGCGTCGCCATCGGTTTGGACGCGATGATCTCAATCTTGCCCGGGCGGCCCGTCGAGTGGAAGAACAGCGCCTCGCGCTCTGAAAATTCCACACTCGACTTGTCGGCCATAGTCCCATCCATTCGCTTTTTTACTTCTAGCGGCCCTAGCGTCATGCCGTGCCTGTGGGCAAGCGCGAGAACGGATTTTTCGCGCTCTTCCCTCAACGGAGCCATGCGGCTATCGGCTGTAGGCGATGCCCACATCGAAGGATCCCGCCCCCTCTCAACCCACGCCAATGATGGCGCAATATCTCGCGCTCAAGGGAGAGGCTCAGGATTGCCTGCTCTTTTACCGGATGGGGGATTTTTTCGAACTGTTCTTCGACGATGCGAAGGCGGCGGCGGCCACGCTGGACATCGCGCTCACCAGCCGGGGCGAACATGATGGCGCGCCGATCCCGATGTGCGGGGTGCCCGTGCACAGCGCGGAAAACTATCTGGCCCGGCTGATCAAGGCAGGGCATCGCGTCGCCATCGCCGAACAGACCGAAACCCCCGCCCAAGCCAAGGCGCGCGGGTCCAAGGCGTTGGTCGGACGCGCCATCGTCCGATATGTGACGGCGGGCACGCTGACCGAAGAAACATTGCTCGATTCCCGGCGCGACAACATGCTGGTGGCGATTTGCCAGACCGGCGGCGAAGGCGCGGGCGAATATGGAATTGCCGCCGCCGACATTTCGACCGGGCGTTTCGAAACGCTGATGCTGCGCGCGGGCGACCTGCCCGCTGAACTGGCCCGGCTGCGCCCCAGCGAAATCGTAGTGCCAGAAGGCCTGGGCCTGGACCTGCCCGAAGCGCATCCCTTCGACCGTGCGGCCTTTTCAAGCGGCCGGGCCGAAGCTGCGATCAAGCGCCTGTTCCGCGTCGTCACGCTGGACGGCTTTGGTCAGTTCTCTCGCGCGGAACTGTCGGCGATGGGCGGGCTGCTGAGCTATCTGGACCATGCGGGCAAAGGCACCCTGCCCTTCCTGGCGCCGCCCATGCGCAAGGCGAGCGGGGCGCATGTCGCGATCGATGCGGCAACACGCGAAAGCCTGGAAATCACCGCGACGATGAGCGGCGCGCGCGCGGGCAGCCTGCTGGGCGCGGTCGATCGCACGGTCACGGGGGCCGGGGCGCGGTTGTTGGCGCAGGATCTTTCCGCGCCATTGATGGACCGAGCCGCGATCGAAGCGCGGCTGGGGCTGGTCCAGCTGTTCCACGACGATCCGTTGCTGCGCGACCAGTTGCGCGCGGCCCTGCGCGCCCTGCCCGACATTGGGCGGGCACTGGGACGGGTGGCCATCGGTCGGGGCAGCCCCCGCGATCTGGGGCAATTGCGCGACGGGCTGGGCGAGGCGCGGCTGCTGCGCGAAAGGCTGGCGCGATTGTCCGGCATGCCGCCGCTGCTGGCGCAATTGCTGCCCGCGCTGGATGGCCATGGCGCGTTGGTCGATGGCCTTTCGCGCGCGCTGGTGCCCAGTCCGCCGACCGAGACGGCCAGTGGCGGCTATATCGCCGACGGTTACGATCCCGCCCTGGACGAACTGCGCCGTCTGGCGGGCGACGGACGACGGGCCATCGCGGCGCTGGAGGCGAAATATCGCGAGCAGACCGGCATCGCCAGCCTGAAAATCCGCCACAATGGCGTGCTGGGCTATCATGTCGAGGTTCCGGCACGGGCAGCCGACCCGTTGATGCAGCCCGACAGCGGCTTTACCCACCGCCAGACGCTGGCCGGGGTTGTCCGCTTCAATTCGGTGGACCTGCATGAACAGGCCGGGCGCGTGTCGCAGGCAGGCGCACATGCGCTGATTGCCGAAGCGTCGCATCTGGAAGAACTGATTGCATCCGTGCTGGACCGGAAGGCGGAGATCGCGCTGGCCGCAGAGGCGCTCGCCCGGCTGGACGTCGCCGCCGCTGTGGCCGAGCGCGCGGCGGAAGGCGGTTGGGCGCGGCCCCATTTCCTGGCCGATGATGGCGAGGGTCCCTGTCTGGAGATTGTCGGCGGTCGCCATCCGGTCGTGGAAGATTCGCTGCGCCGCGACGGCCAGCCCTTTATCGCCAACGACTGCCGCCTGGGCGATGCTGACCGGCTCTGGCTCGTCACCGGTCCCAATATGGGCGGTAAATCGACATTTTTGCGGCAGAATGCGCTGATCGTCCTGCTGGCGCAGGCAGGCGCCTATGTCCCGGCACAGTCGGCGACGCTGACCCTGGTCGACCGTCTGTTCAGCCGGGTTGGGGCATCGGACAATCTGGCGCGCGGCCGTTCGACCTTCATGGTCGAGATGGTGGAAACCGCCGCGATCCTGTCCCAGGCGACCGAACGCAGTTTCGTAATCCTGGACGAAGTGGGACGCGGCACGTCGACCTATGACGGTCTGGCGATCGCCTGGGCGGTGGTGGAGGCCGTGCATGAGATCAATCGTTGCCGCTGCCTGTTCGCGACCCATTATCATGAGCTGACGCGGCTCGCCGAAACGCTGCCGTCCCTGTCGCTCCATCACGTCCGCGCGCGCGAGTGGAAGGGCGATCTGGTCCTGCTGCACGAAGTGTCCGAAGGCCCGGCGGATCGCAGCTATGGCCTGGCGGTCGCGCGGCTGGCGGGGTTGCCGACCGCCGTGCTGAAGCGCGCCAAGGATGTCCTGTCCCGACTGGAAGCGGGGAAGGCAAAGACCGGCGGGATCGCCGCGGGGCTGGATGACCTGCCGCTGTTCGCCGCAGCAGCGGCCCAGGAAGAAGAAAAGGCCGATCCGCTGCGCGCCGCAATCGACGCCATCGACGTGGACGCCCTGTCGCCGCGCGACGCGCTGGATCAATTATACCGGCTGAAACAACTGGCCGCAGCGTCGGGCGAGGACTAGATTAGAGTCATGGTCATGCAGTTCCCCACATTGGGATCGCGCCGGGCGATCATCGACCGCCGCGCTATTTCCGACAGCATCAACGCCCTGGCGCAGGACCATCGAGGCGACACGATGAAGCTGCGCGGATTGATCGTGAAGGAACTGAAAGGCGCGCTGGACGAAGGTCGGCTGGAAGTTGCCCGTCGGCTTGACGCGAAGCCGACCAAGGGGCGGGAGGCCGTGAGCGCCTTTGCCTTTCTGATCGACCAGATATTGCGCGTGCTGTACGACGCGACCACCCATCATCTTTATCCCGCCAGCAACCGCAGCACGGGCGAACGGCTGGCCCTGTTGGCCGTGGGCGGATATGGCCGGGGCGAAATGGCGCCGCACAGCGACGTCGACATCGCCTTCATCACGCCGTGGAAGCCAACCGGCTGGACCGAGCAGGTCATCGAATCCATGCTCTATTCGCTGTGGGACCTGGGCCTGAAGGTCGGCCATTCCAGCCGGTCGCTGGACGAAACGATGCGCATGGCCAAATCGGACCTGACCGTGCGCACCGCATTGCTGGAGGCGCGCTACATCTGGGGCGATCGCGCCCTTTACGAAGAATCGGCCAAGCGGTTCGACGCCGAAATAATGCAGGGCACGGCCCGCGCATTCGTCACGGAAAAGCTGGAGGAACGCGACGAGCGCCATCGCCGGATGGGCGACAGCCGCTATGTGGTCGAACCCAATGTCAAGGAAGGCAAAGGCGGGCTGCGCGACCTGCACACGCTGTTCTGGATCGGCAAATATGTGAACCGCGTCCGGTCCGTCGCGGACCTGGTCGATGTGGGCCTGTTGACGCAGGTCGAACTGCGCCAGTTCCAGAAGGCAGAGGATTTCCTGTGGGCGGTGCGATGCCATTTGCACATGATCACAGGGCGGGCCGAAGATCGTCTGACATTCGACCTGCAGCTGGAAACAGCCACGCGCATGCACTTCACCGGACGGCAGGGCCGGTCCGGGGTGGAGCGTTTCATGCGCTATTATTTCCTGAACGCGAAAATCGTCGGCGACCTTACCGCCGTGTTCCTGGCGCATCTGGATGACCAGCTGGGCGCGAAGGGCCGCCGTTATATCCCGGCGATGTTCCGCCGCCCCAAGAAGCTGGACGGGTTCGTGCTGGACCGGGGGCGCCTTGCCCTGCCCGACGACGATTTCTTCAAGGCCGACCCCGTCCGGTTGCTGGAAATATTCGCCGTCGCCGACCGTCACGGGCTGGCCATCCATCCCAGCGCGATGCGGACGGCCAGCCGGGACGCTGGCCTGATCACCGCGAAGATCAGGCGCGACCCGCGCGCCAATGCCGCATTCATGGATGTGCTGACATCGCCCCGCGACCCCGAAACGGTGCTGCGATGGATGAACGAATCCACCGTCTTTGGCCGTTTCGTTCCCGATTTCCGTCGCGTCGTCGCGCAGATGCAGTTCGACATGTACCATCATTATACGGTCGACGAACACACGATCCGCGCCGTGGGCCTGCTGGCCAAGATTGAAAAGGGCGATCTGGCGCAGGATCACCCGCTGATGACCACTCTGATGGGCAAGCTGATTTCGCGGCGAGCGCTGTATGTCGCGGTGTTGCTGCACGACATCGCCAAGGGTCGCGGCGGCGATCACAGCGTCCTGGGGGCGGAGGTCGCCGAACATCTGTGCCCGCGCCTGGGCATGACCGCCGCCGAAACGGAAACGGTCGCCTGGCTGGTCCGCTACCATCTGCTGATGTCGGCCACAGCGTTCAAACGTGACCTGGCCGATTACAAGACGATCCTGGATTTCGTGGAGGTGGTGCAGAGCCCTGAGCGCCTGCGCCTGCTGCTGTGCCTGACGGTCGTCGATATCCGCGCGGTTGGTCCGGGCGTTTGGAACAGCTGGAAACGGCAATTATTGTCCGACCTATATGAGGCCGCCGAAGAAGTGCTGCGCCTGGGTCACAAGCAAAAGGGCCGGAGCGAGCGGGTCGCCGCCAAGCAGGAGGCGTTGCGGCAAGCGTTGGGGCTGACGGCAACCGACTTTGCGGCGCTGGCCAAGCGGCTGCCCGAATCCTACTGGATTGCCGAGCCTGAGGACATATTGATCCACAATGCCCAGCACATACTGGCGTCGACCGGGTCCCAGCTGTCGATCGCGGCGCAATATTATCCGCAGCGAGGCGCGACCCTGATCACCGTCTATGCCGCCGATCATCCGGGCCTGTTCTACCGCATCGCGGGCGCAATCCATCTGGCAGGCGGCAACATCATCGATGCGCGCATCCACACCACGCGCGACGGGGTGGCGATCGACAATTTCCTGGTGCAGGACCCGTTGGGCGGCGCTTTCCACAGCCCCGACCAACTCACCCGCATCCGCAACGGCATCGAAGACGCCCTGTCGAACCGCCATCGCATGATCACGAGGCTGGAAGCGCGCCCCCTGCCCCGCACCCGCGCGGAAGCATTTCGCATCGAACCCAATGTGTTGATCGACAACAAGGCGTCGAACCGATTCACCGTGATCGAAGTCAACGCCCGTGACCGCCCTGCCCTGCTGTTCAGCCTGGCCAATGCGCTGTTCCAGTCCAAGGTGACTGTCCACAGCGCCCATGTCGCCACCTATGGCGAGCGGGCGGTCGATACTTTCTATGTGACCGACCTGCTGGGCGGGAAGATTGAGAGCAAGGGGCGGTTGCAGACGCTGGAGCGCAGGATGCTGGAAGCGGCAGGCGGCGGCGTGAGCGAAACGCTGGAGCGGGCCTAGCTAATTTCCATCACGTCGCCCGGTGTGAGCAGCGGCAACAGCTTCAGCATGTCGGCCCGCTCCACGGCGACGCAGCCAGCGGTGGGCCGCCCTTCCGACAGGTGGAAGAAGATCGCGCTCCCCCGCCCCGGCACCGGTGGTGCGTCATTATGGCCCAGCACGACGATCACGTCATAGGCATCATCATCGCGCAGCAGCGATTCGGCTGAAAATGGGCGCGGCAACTGCACGGGGCGATTATAGGCGGGGTCAGCCGGATCGTCCGACCAGCCGTCCCCTTCCCTGATCCAGCGCCATGGCAGCCGGATGCCATCGGGCGCCACCCTTCCCGGCCGCAGCAAGACGCCGCGCACCGGCCAGGACCCCAGCGGCGTGCAGCCGTCGCCTTCCCGCTTGTCCACCGCAGCGCAGACGCCGCCCCGACCGATGGTGCAGGGCATGTCAATCGCGCCGAAGCGGAGCCTGCCGGCTGCGCCATCGACGCGGATCGCCGTCACAATTGATGTCCCGTGCGGTCGCGCTTGGTCGCCAGATAATGTTCATTATGCGGGTTGGCGGGCAGGATGATCGGCAGGCGTTCCGCCACCTTGATACCTGCCGCCTCCAATCCCGCGACCTTGTTGGGATTGTTGGTCAGCAATCGCACCTGAGCCACGCCCAGCAGGTCCAGCATTCGCGCCGCCACCGAAAAATCGCGCGCGTCGATGGCAAAGCCCAGCCGGACATTGGCGTCCACCGTGTCGAAACCCTGGTCCTGCAAGGCATAGGCGCGCAGCTTGTTGATCAGGCCGATGCCGCGCCCTTCCTGCCGCAAATATAGCAGCACACCCCAGCGCGATCCTGCGATCTGGTGCAGGGCCTGATGCAATTGCGGGCCGCAATCGCATTTCAGGCTGCCCAGCACGTCGCCGGTCAGGCATTCGCTGTGCAGGCGCACGACCGGCAGGGAATCGTCGCGCTTGCCGATGACCAGCGCGACATGTTCGCGCGGTTCATCGGGACTGCGGAATGCGACGATTTCCGCCGTTTCGCTGGTGGATACCGGCAGCCGCGCCCGTGTTGCGATGGCCAGGTGCGTGGCATCGTCATAGGCATCGACATCTTCAGCGGCGACTTCCGCTTCGCTGGCGCCGGTGGAGGTCACGAAAAATGCGGGCAATATCCCGGCAAGCCGCGCGAGTTTCAGGCTGGCCTTGGCCGCGAGCGGGGCAGCCAGCGGCTTGGCGGCGAACGGTCCCTTCAGTGGTGACGCGAGATCCATCACCGGATCCGCGATCGTCATCGCAACATCGCCATCGATCCATGGCGCACGGGCGATCAGCACGGGCATGTCGGGATCAGCGGCGGCAAGCTGGTTTGCCAACTTCAACGTCTCGCCCCGCGCAGCCGCGATCAATATGTCCGCATTGGCGGTCGGGTCGAAATCGGACAGGGTTACCGCGTCCGCTCCTTCGACCGCCATTACCCGGATTGCGCCATCGGCGGCGCTGACCGTCACCGCCCAGCCCCGTCGTAGCGCGTCAATGGCGCGAGCAGCGGCGCGCGCGCCCATCAGAAAGCGAATTCCGTGATGATCGGGATATGGTCCGACGGCTTGATCCAGCCGCGCGCCGGTTCGACGACACGGTGGCTGATCGCCTTGTCCGCCACGTCCTGCGTCATCCACATATGGTCCAGCCGCCGCCCGCGATCCGATTCCGCCCAGTCGCGGGCGCGATAGCTCCACCAGGTATAGAGCCGTTCGGGCGCGGGGTAAAATCGGCGGCCAATGTCGACCCAATCGTTCGAATCCTGCAGGCGCGCCAGGATTTCGCATTCGATGGGGGTGTGGCTGACGACATTCAGCAGTTGCTTGTGGCTCCACACGTCGCATTCCATCGGGGCGACGTTGAAATCCCCTGTCAGGATGGTGGGCTTATCCTCCAGCTGTGAGGACCATTCGATCATCCGTTCAAGAAAGTCGATTTTTTGGCCGAACTTCGGATTGACGGTGCGATCCGGCACATCGCCGCCGGCGGGCACATAGACATTTTCGATCCTGACCCCATTGTCGAGCCGCACGCCGACATGACGTGCTTCGCCATTGGCCTGCCAGTCGAGCCGGTCATCTTCCCACATCGGCACCTTGGAAAGGATCGCGACGCCATGGTGCATCCGCTGGCCGTTCAGCACCTGATGTTGATAGCCCAGCTGGCGGAAATGCGCGGCGGGGAAAATGTCGTTCACCACCTTTGTTTCCTGAAGACATAATATGTCCGGCGCTTCTTCCCTCAGGAAATGTTCGACGATGTCGAGCCGGGCGCGGACGCTGTTGATATTCCAGGACGCGATGCTGAGTGTTTGCGGCATAAAGGTCCACTAGGACCCTGCGGCGAGCGGTGCAAGCTGCGGCAGGTTCACGCCCTCAATTCCACGGCGACGAAGTCGTGGCGCATCCACAAAGTAAGACCCCCGCTCCGGGGGCATGGAACGGGGGTCTCGATCGCGCCCTTGAAGCGCTTCGCGGAGAGAGTGAGTTCCGGGTAACAGGGGGGAAATCCCGGTCTTCGTCCCTCGCCGTGGACTTCCTATTAGGGGTCCTCATATGAGCGGCAGATGAACAATGCCGACGGTTTTTCCGTCCATCGCGCAGATGGAGCGATTCACCCTCCCGCTGCGCGTCCCTTTGGCCGGGGATCATTCCAGCGGAAGGTAGAATCGGACACCGGCACGCCATAGGCATGGTTGGAAAGCCGCACGGACGTCCGGTTATTCTGCGAATCCAGCGCGACCCATCCATAAAGCTGAAGTCCTGCCGGGCCGGACGGGTCACGTTTGAAGATCATGGTGATCGTGCCGAATTCGGGACGACGCGGATCGCGCGCCTGCACGCTCAGGACCGACGGATCGCCGGTCTGAACGACCTTGCCGAATTTCGACAGGTCCTTTTTCGGATCGATCAACGCGCCGAGCGGCGAATTGCCGATGGGCCAGCGCTGGACCTGCCGCACTTCATAATCGATCATGGTAAGCGCCTTGCCGTCGCCGACGATCAGCAGGGGGACGCCCTTTTGATATTGAAAGCGGATCTTGCCGGGCTGCTTGATCGTCAGCTTGCCGCTGAGCGTCTGGCCGTTGCGATCGGTCTGGGTAAAATCAGCCGTCATCGTGGTGACGCCACGAATATAGGCGTTGACCCGGTCGAGCTGCGGCTGGGCCTGCTGAGCGGCGGCGGTAGCCACCGGCAGCAGCACAGGTGCAGCGGCCAGGGCCATGATCAGGGGCGCTACGATGCGCTTCATGCAGTCTTCTCCGCTGTTGTTCTGATGATTTACCTAACGGGCCGGGTTTGAACCCGCTCTGAACTGTCTCGTTCCCTTTGAGACAGGTTTGGCGCGAAGAGCAACTCTGTTGCGCCGCCGCCGCCCTTCTGGAGCAGACGGCGGCAAAGCAAAAAAAAGGCCGGTCCGAAGACCAGCCTGAAAAGTTTTAGGAGAGGATGCCTGAAAGGCAGGCCCCTTTTCCCTGATTCAGCTTCCCGTCGCAAATGCGAATGGGGCGTTTACGATTGCGCTTTTTGCAATCAATGAAACGCCCTCGTTCATTTTCCCTTAAAGTGGGCTTCCATTCTCATCGCGCAGCACCTCGCGCCGCCCGACATGATTGGGGGGGCCGACCAGCCCTTCTTCCTCCATGCGCTCGATCAGGCGGGCCGCGCTGTTATAGCCGATGCGCAACTGGCGCTGCAGCCAGCTGGTCGATGCCTTTTGATTTTCGAAAACCAGCTGACACGCCTTGCGGAACAGCTGGGCGTCCGGGCTATCGTCGCCCAGGTCCACGCCGTCCAGCGCGAAGCTGCCTTCCTCCGGCTCTTCGGTCACGGCGGCGATATAGTCGGGCTGTCCCTGGGCGCGCCAATGATCGGCGACCAACCGGACCTCATCATCCGAAACGAAGGGACCATGGACGCGCATCAACCCCTTGCCGCCATGCATGTACAGCATGTCGCCCTTGCCCAGCAACTGTTCGGCGCCCTGCTCACCCAAGATGGTGCGGCTGTCGATCTTTGACGTCACGAAGAAACTGATGCGGGTCGGCAGGTTCGCCTTGATGACGCCGGTGATGACATCGACCGACGGGCGCTGCGTCGCGAGGATCAGGTGGATGCCCGCCGCCCGCGCCTTTTGCGCCAGACGCTGGATCAGGAATTCCACTTCCTTGCCCGCCGTCATCATCAGGTCGGCCAGTTCGTCCACGACCACCACGATCTGCGGCAGCGGCTGGAAATCCAGCTGTTCCTCTTCGTAGATCGGCTTGCCGGTTTCGGGGTCGTAGCCGGTCTGGACGCGGCGGCCCAGCGGCTTGCCCTTGGCCTTCGCCGCCCGCACCTTTTCATTATAATTGGCAAGATTGCGGACGGAGATGGACGCCATCATGCGATAGCGATCCTCCATCTGTTCCACCGCCCATTTGAGCGCGCGGATCGCCTTGTTCGGTTCGGTGACGACGGGCGACAGGAGATGCGGGATGTCGTCATAGGTCGACAATTCCAACATCTTGGGATCGATCATGATCAGGCGCAGCTGGTCCGGCGTCATGCGGTAGAGCAAGGACAGGATCATGGCGTTGAGACCGACCGACTTGCCCGAACCGGTCGTGCCCGCGATCAACAGGTGAGGCATGGGCGCCAGGTCGGCGATGATCGGTTCGCCGGAAATATTCTTGCCCAGGATGATCGGCAGCGTCGCGTCCTGCCCGAATTGTTCCGACGTGACCAGTTCGCGAAAGGACACGCCTTCGCGATTGGCGTTGGGCAGTTCGATGCCGATCACCGTGCGACCGGGAATCGTCGCCACGCGCGCGGAAAGCGCCGACATGTTGCGGGCGATGTCGTCGGCCAGCGCGATCACGCGGCTCGCCTTGATGCCGGGCGCAGGTTCCAGTTCGTACATGGTGACGACGGGGCCGGGACGCACCTCGACAATGTTGCCCTTCACATGGAAGTCGTCGAGCACGCTTTCGAGCAGCCGGGCGTTGCGCTCCAGCGCGGCCTTGTCGATTTTCTGCCCCTGACTGGCGGGAATGGGATTGAGAAGATCGGCCGAGGGCAGCGAGCTGTTGCCGAACAGATCGTCCTGCGACACGGGCGCCATCTGCCGTTGGGCAGGTGCGGGTCGGGGCGTCTGGATATTGATGGGCGGCTTGGGTTCGCTGGTCACCGCGCGGCGGGGCGCGATGACGCGGTCTTCGACGTCATCATCGTCGTCAGCGTCGGATTGGGCGGCTACGGATGCGCTCCCTGTCAGGGCAAAGCTGGGCCTGGGCAGGTTGAGTTGCGGCAATGTTGGACGCCGCAGCGCGATGATCGGCTTTTCCAGCGCCAGGCTGCGATACCAGATGAAAAAGCCGCTGATCAGCATCAGGACGATCAGGATGCCGGTGATCCAGCCCTGCGCCGCCGGAGCCTGCGCGGTAAGGCTGCGAACGCCGCTGGCCGTCGCCAGTCCCACCAGCCCGCCCCAGCCGGATGGCAGGTCGATCAGGGAATCAGGCTGGAACATCGCCAGCCCGATGCTGACCATGGCTATGCCCAGCAGGCATTTGCCGAACTGCGATTTCCAGTCGGCCATGTCCTGATCGCCCCACAAACGGCGGGCGGTGATCGCCAGCAAGGGCAATATGAGCGCGACCGGCACGCCCAGCAGGGTCAGCAGTAGAGCGGAAACCCATGCACCGGGCAGACCCATGATATTCTGGACGTGATTGTCGGCCACGGTCATCATCGAAGGGTCGCTCAGCCGAAAGCTGAGCAGCGCGAGCGCCAGGAACAACGTCGCCAGCATCAGCGTGATCGCGCTGATCAAAGCTCCGCTTCGGATCAGGCTGCGTTTCAGCATTTCGCGCCATTCCGGCGTGCGCTTGGCTCCGCGGCTGACAGCCATGGCTTAAATGTCCCCCAAATGTTCCGGTTTTGCACAATGCGCCGAGCGGGGAGTCCCCGTCAAGAGTCCGGCCGAACGGCTCGTCTTGCCCCGCTCGCCCGGCTTGCTACTCCGATCGCCATAGGCAGCGATCAGGCATCCCGCGATGATCAGCGCAGCCCCCGCGACGGTGGCGAATGTCAGCCGTTCCCCAAAGATCAGCCAGCCCAGAACCGCGGCCCAGATGAAAGCGCTATATTCCACCGGGATGAGATATTGCGCCTCCGCCCGCGCATAGGCCCATGCGAACGCCGCGAGTGAGGTGAAGGCGAGGACGGTGGCAAGCAGGATCAGCAGCCAGGCGTGCACTTGCGGCACGATCAAACCGGCGGCGAGGCCAGCGACCGCAAGGCCAGGCTGGCCCAGCAAGGTGATCAGGGGCGAGGGAGCAAGCCAGCTGACCAGCGCTGCGGCAGAAAATAGTCCGAGCATCACCAGATGCTGGAAGAAAGCGATTTCGATGGGCGAGGCAAGTTGCGCCTGCTGCCTTTGCAGGATGAGGTTCCAGGCGAAGAGCAGCGCCGACAGCAACACCGCGACCGCGCCGGGCAATGCATCCGCCCCATAATCGCCGCTCATCCGTCCTGAAAGGATGACGGCCACGCCTACGAGTCCCAACAGCGACGCGCCGACAGCCCGCCGCCCCACTTTTTCCTTCAGCAGGAGGGCGGCGAGGTAGAGTGCGACCAGCGGTGCGATGAAGGACAGGGCAATGGCTTCGGCCAGGGGCATGCGCATGATGCCCCAGAAAAACAGGCTGGCCATCACCGTCACGACCGCCCCGCGCAGCAGATGGAGCCGCAGCACCGGCGTCGACGGCCAACGCTGCCGCGCCAGCAGCATCAGGGAGACGCCCAGCACCGTGCCCGCCAGCGACCGCCAGAATAGCGCGTTGAACAGACCGATGGAAAGGCTGAGCCCTTTCATCAC
>CAMPHJ010000046.1 GCA_946885845.1 uncultured Sphingobium sp.
TCAGCGCCTTGCTGCGTTTCTGCCGGTGCGCGCCAATCGCAAATCGATGCGCCTCGTCCCGCAGCCGTTGCAGATAGAACAGGACCGGATGATTCAACGGAAAGCTCATTTCGCGCCCGTCGAGCATGTGGAAAACCTCTCGGCCTGCGTTGCGATCAGGCCCCTTGGCGACGCCGATCATGCATACATCCTCGATCCCCATATCTTCCAATATGGCGCGCGCCGCCGACAACTGGCCCTTGCCGCCATCGATCAGGACCAGGTCAGGCCATTCACCACTATCGCGGTCGGGGTCTTCCCGTGCCGCCCGTCCAAATCGGCGCTCGAACACTTCGCGCATCATCGCGAAATCATCGCCCGGCACGGTATCGGGATTGCGGATGTTGAATTTACGATAGGCGTTCTTGCGGAAACCTTCCGGCCCCGCCACCACCATCGCGCCCAGGGCGTTTGTGCCCTGGATATGGCTGTTGTCGTAAATCTCGATCCGGTCGGGCACGCCATCCAGGCCGAACGCCTCGACCATCTCCTCCAGCACCTTGGCCTGCGTAGTCGTTTCCGCCAACCGCCGGTCCAGCGCCTCCACCGCATTGCGCTGCGCCTGCTGGATCAGGCGGGTGCGCGCGCCCCTTTGCGGTACTTCGATCCGCACCTTGGCCCCAACGCGCTCCCCCAACGCCAGCGCCATCAGCTCGCATTCGGCTGGCGCGCGGTCCGACAGGATCAGCCGGGGTGGTGGAACCTCTTCATAAAATTGCGCCATGAAACTCGCCAGCACCTCATCTTCGGCAACTTCGGCGGTGTGCACGGGAAAGAAGCTGCGATGCCCCCAATTCTGGCCGCCGCGAATGAAGAAAGCCTGGATGCACATGGAGCCGCCTTTGGTCGCCAGCGCAAAAATGTCTGCGTCGCCCAGCCCGTCCGCGTTGATGGCCTGGCTTCCCTGGATGAAGGTCAGCGCCTTCAGCCGGTCGCGCAGCACGGCGGCCTGTTCGAAATCCAGCGACTGCGCCGCAACCTCCATCGCCTGCCCCAGCTTCTTTTGCACCGCGGTCGATTTGCCACCCAGAAAGTCCTGGGCGTCCTGAACCAGCTCGGCATAATCCGCATCATCGATACGTCCGACACAGGGCGCGGAACATCGGCGGATTTGGTAGAGCAGGCATGGCCGCGACCGGTTGGCAAAGAAGCTGTCGGTGCAACTGCGCAACAGGAACAGTTTCTGCAACGCATTGATCGTCCGCGTCACTGATCCGGCGCTGGCGAACGGGCCATAATAGCGCCCCTTATATTTCCGCGCGCCCCGATGCTTTTGCACGCGGGGAAAGGCATGATCTTCCCGCAGCAGGATGAAGGGGAAACTCTTATCGTCCCGCAGCAGGACGTTATAGGGCGGACGAAACCGCTTGATCAGCTGCGCTTCCAGCAGCAGCGCCTCCGCTTCGCTATTGGTCGTCACGATGGTCATCGATCGTGTCTGCGCGACCATGCGCTGCAACCGCTTGGGCAGCCGGTCCACCTGCGTATAATTGGCGACGCGGTTTTTCAGCGCCCTCGCCTTGCCGACGTAAAGCACATCGCCGCGCGCGTCCTGCATGCGATAGACGCCGGGTCGCACTGGCAGCGTTTTCAGGGTCGTGCGGATCGCCTCGACGCCCGCGTCGATGTCAGGCGTCCCGGCGCCCCGGACAGTATAGCTGGCTTTATCTTCGTGAAACCGGTCAGGCGATTGAGGCTGCGACATAGGAGAGAGAGATAGCGGTGGCTGTGCCAAGCGCAATGGCCTTGGCCGCCCTTTCGTCGCCTGACGCCCCCGGACCATGATCCGATCGCGCTAGTGGATTGATTTTGACATTTGCATCCCGCCAACCGGATAGGATGGTCGCAAATGCCAAAATCGAAAAATCCACTGGAATCAAATATTGCTAATGGTCCGAACAGATTCTGACATTTGCGTACCACCAAGCCGAGAGCGGATGCGAATGTCAGAATCGGACCACTAGAGCATTTCCGAAGCAGATGGATTCATCTGCGGACTCGAAAAATACGGAAACAAAAAGAAAATAGAGCATTGTCCAATCCAATATGATCGGATCATGCTCTAGATTGACCATGCGCTTGAGTACATTTTCTTCGAAGATGGTCTGCGCATCTTCGCGGCACTATGTAGGAAACGCGCCTGATCGGATCATGCTCTGGCGGCGGACCTGGCGGCGAAGGCATGCTCGAACCATGCCCCCCATGTCATTCCTCTACGATGAAAGCGGCGTCCATCGCGTCCATCGCGTGCCGGTGACCGAAAGCGGGGGCCGCATCCATACGTCCGCCGCGACGGTGGCGAGAATAGCGCATCACGACCGCTACCTGCCAAGGTGCGGCACCAGCCCGGCCGCCGCCTCCACAGATAAGCTGATTGCACCACTGGCCGCGCCTCATGGCGAGCATATGATTGCGTAACCGCCGGGATCCGTCTTTGCCAATATCGCCACCACGTCTGGCAACGACGCCATGTGTCGAATTAACCGCGCAAACGAAAAGGCCGGCGCGACGATCCGCACCGGCCCTTTACATTATGGCAAAGTCCAGGCGATCAGACGCTGGAACCAAGCCCCTTGATAGCGCCATCGACCAATGTCCGGTCAGCGCTCGCATCATGATTCTGGGCGATCAGAGTTGCCGCAGCGCTGGTCGCCGCATTCACTGCCTTGGTGCGAATGCCTGCAATCGCCGCGCGCTCCGCCGCACCGATTTTGTCTTCGGCCATCTTCTGACGGCGAGCCACCAGAGCAGCCGCGTTGACCTTGGCATCCTGCAGCAGGGTGGCGGCATCGCTTTCGGCAGACTTGCGCATCGCTTCGGCTTCACCGGCAGCGGCGGCGAGCTTCGCCTCATACTCACCCTTGAGCGCTTCGGCTTCCGCGCGAAGCTTCGATGCTTCAGCCAGCTGGCTCTTGATCTGGGCAATGCGGCCATCCAGCACGCTGCCGATCAGGGCAGGCACCTTTTTCACCAGCAGGATGACGATGAACACCGCCATCGCCAGGCTCACCCATGCCGTGGCGTCCATGCCGGCAGCTTCGGGATCGGTATGCGGAACCACGCCTTCATGCGCAACGGTGCCAACAGGCTCCATCCCTTCAGCGTGGATCGCTTCGTTCAGGTGCGGGGGCGCACCATCGCTATGCTGTGCTGCTGCGTCAGCCATGGGCCAGTGCCGCCTTTACTGCATTGCGGGCCGCTTCGTCCGACGCTTGCACGCCGGAAATGCGGACCACCATGTCGCGCGCCGCATCGGCCGCAACGGTTTCAATTTCTTGCATGGCCGCCTGGCTGGCAGCCTGAATGCGTGCTTCGGCTGCGCCAATCTGGGTCGCGATCTCGGCATCGGCGGCGGCAAGCTGCCCTTCGGCTGCCTTGGCGGCTTCTGCTTTTGCCCGCGCCAGCGTTGCCTGAACCGCAGCACGGCTTTCGGCATCACGAGCGCGATAATCGGCCTCCGCCTCGTCAGCACGCGCGAAAGCGGCCTTGGCAGCGTCCAGGTCACCTGTGATCTTGGCGTCGCGCGCATCTGCCGTCGCCTGCACCTTGGGCACCATGCCCTGGCCGATGACGAAGAAGACGAAGCCGAACGTCAGCAGCATCCAGAATATCTGCGAGGCATAGGTATCGGCGATTTGCGCGATTTGAGGCATTTTATGAGGTCCGTCCGATCAGGCGCGGTCAATTCATGGAAAGCGGGCGAGCGGCCATGCCACCGCGCCCGCTCTCCAAGCGATGTCAGGCCACGAACACCAGGATCATGGCGATAACGAACGCCAGCAGACCCAGAAGTTCGGCTGCGGCGAAGCCGATGAACAGACGGCCCTGCTGACCGTCAGCGGCACCCGGATTGCGCAGCGCGCCTTCGAGGAACGATGCGAACACGTTGCCCACACCGAGCGAGGCCAGACCCGCACCGATGGCGGCCAGACCAGCACCGAGCAGCTTTGCGGCTTCTGCGTCCATGTCGTAAACTCCCTTTTCTAAACTCTAACAATGTTGACGAAATTACGGAAAATCAGTGCAAATTCTCGGCATCGTTCAGATAAACCGAAGTCAGCAGCGCGAACACATAGGCCTGGATGACTGCGACCAGCACTTCCAGTGCGCTGATGCCGATCATCAGGATGAAGCTGGCCGAACCGATGGTCAGGCCATAGCCCACGCCGGCGTTTGAACTGTTGATGACGAAACCGGCCAGCACCTTCAGCAGCACGTGACCGGCTGTCATGGCGACGAACAGTCGCAGACCCAGGCTGAACGGACGCACCAGGAAGGAGACCAGCTCGATCGGAAAGATCACCGGGATCATCGGCAGCGGCGTGCCATGTGGAACGAACAGCGAGAAGAAGTGCAGCCCATGCTTCCAGAAGCCGACCGCCAGCACGATCGAGAAGCTGAGGATCGCCAGCACGCCGGTAGCGGTGAAGTGGCTGGTGAAGGTAAAGGGATGCAGGCCAATCAGGCCAAGCGGCAACAGGCCCAACAGGTTCGCCAGCAAAATGAACATGAACAGCGAAAAGACGTAGGGAATATACTTCTTGCCGCCTTCGCCAACATTGGCGATCAGCAGGCTTCTGATGAAGCCGGTCATATATTCGACTGCCATCTGCCAGCGACCGGGGACCAGTTCCCGCTTCATGCCGCCGATGACGAAGATCCACAACACCACCCCAGCGGCGACCATGTAAAGCGCGCTGTTCGTGAAGGCGATGTTGAAGCCGCCGAGCGACAGCTGATCCGTGCCGAACAGCGGTTCGATCGCAAACTGGTGCATCGGATCGATTTTGCCGGAGGATTCTGCCACGTTGACCCCTGTCACGTCTTGTCTTCGCCTAAGACGAAAGCGCCCCTTATTGGTCGGGACGCTTCGTCGTCAATCTTATGATGTTCCTGAACGCCACCACGATACCCAGACCGAGGAAAGCGAGCAGAAGCCACGGGGATGTCTGCAGAAAGTAGTCCAAAGTCCCACCTACTACAGCACCGCCAGCCAGACCCCCGATCAGTTCCGCAAGAACCCGGTTGCCAAGGCGAGACCCATCGTCCGCCTTTTGCACCACGTCCCCTTGCCTGACCTTTTCGGCTCGTTCGGCCCGTCCGATCCGCTCCTGCAAAGAAGCGATCCGAGCGTCCTCATCCGCCGGGTCTTGCCCAGGCACATCCGCTACCATCGCCAATCCTTTCCATTCAGGCTTTGCGCCATAGGTTCGGTGGCATGGCGTGTGCGGTTGCACCCGTCAAGGCGCGGCCCGTTTAGAAAGGGCTTCCCGGATAGTCAACCGTCGTTGGGCAGGAGTTTTTTCGGCCCCTTCCCGACCAGGGGCAAAGCCACTGCCTAGCGGGATAATCAGCCCGCCGTCGCACAATAGGATGGCAGTGCGATCGGTGCCGCGCCCTTTGTCTGCCACGGCCCAGCGCCAATGCGATAGACCTGCCCGGTCTTCACCCGACCGCTTAGCGTCTGGCAGCCTGTGGCGGCAGCAACATCCTGCACCGTAACGCCGCGCTTGCTCGCCAGGTCGGTATAGGCCGCGCGCCGTTTGATGTTGACCGATTCGACCTCGGCGCGAACGGCTGCACTGACCGTCCCGGCAATGCCCAGATATCCATCGGCCTGTTCGCCAACCGCCCCTTGCGCGATCGCGTTCGCCACTCCGCCGGATTGCGCCCGCGCCGGTGCGGTTACCGCCAGACCCGTTGCCAAAGCGATGGCGGCGCCACCGATGATCATCAGAAATGTGCGTGTCATTGGGGGAACAACTCCGGGTTATTCTGGATAAGGTCCTGCGCGTCCCGCTGCAGGCGAACGACGACTTCCTGCTGAACCTTTACGTTCAGGTTGATTTCGATCGGCTTGTCCGGCGCCTTGACCTGGATGCATCCCCCCAAAGCCAGCCCGGCAAAGCCCATTGCCAAGATCGTTTCTTTTCTCATTTCCGCTCCGTCTTTTGCACAATGTCGCTTTCCGCAGGCTGAACCGCAATCCCTTCTCTTATCTTCTCCTGCATCTGATCGCCTATGCTATTCTGTATCAGCGTGGTCGGATCGATGAAGGACTTCGCGGTTCCCAGCAGCCCCCGGAAAGGCGCGGCGATTCGCACGTTGAAGATGAAAGGCAGACCGGTAAAGTTGCCCGCCAGCCCAGCCGGGGCACTGCCTAATTGCCCCCGGTTCACGCCATTGAATACGACGTTCGTGACCATCTCGCCATCAAGTGCACCATCCATCAGGATGGTGAGGCATTTATATTGCAGATTCTTGAGCGCATCGAACGCCATCCGTCCCATCACGCCCAACTGCTGGTTGGAAACCGCCCCGACATAGGAAAGCGTACCCGATTGAAGATTGGGATCGCATGGGATGGTAGGCAGCACGCCTTCGGGCATGATCAATGGCGGCATGCCCTGCTGCCGGGCGACCAACACGCCTCCGGCCACGCGCCCGCCTTCCGCGTTGAAGATGAGCGGCATGATCCCATCGAACGTGCCCGTCGCCGATATGTCCTTGAAATCCATCGCCTGGATGAAGGCGCCCGCATCCAGGCCGATGACCCGGAACGTCAGGTAACGGTCGACATCCGCGCCGAAATCCATCGTCGTAGGCAATAATTCCAGACGCCCACCGGAAAATGGCCAGCCGCCGCCCTCTATGCGGACATGCTGGCCCGCCTCCAGCCGGTAGCGGATGACTCCGTCGCGCGCCTCCACACCCGGATTGACCGACGCCATCCGCAGTTCCTGCCCCGGCGCGCTGATCAGCCCCAACAGGTCAACGAAGCGCAGTTCACCCGACAGGCCTTCTACCGGACCAAATGCAGCCGCCAGACTGGCATTGTTGGTCCTGAATACACCATCACTGGTAACGTCCGACCCGGTCCAGCGAATATGGCCCTTCCCCGTGACGGTCGCCTTCACATTGGCGACAACGCCCAGCGCCAGGCGTGTGACCTCTTCAGGCTGCAGCTCTGGTCCGAAGACCAGGCCCGGAACATCCAGGTCGGCCTTGCCCCGACCGCTGGACAGGTCATGTATGATGTCGGCGCGCGCCACCATGGCGCCATTGCGCGGCACCCGCAGGGCGCCGGTCGCGGCAATCCGCCCGTCCTTCAGCGTCAGTTGGAAATCCGGCACGGCCAGCGGCTGGAATCGTGCAGCAGGCTGCGCATCGCGAACCATGACCTTGGCCGCCAGCTTCAACGCCCCGCCGGTAAAACTCCAATTGCCCGTACCCTCTTCAATAATAAGGGGCACCGCGCCGATCTTACCCCCGGCTCCGCTCAGCGTCCCGGCCAACCCTGTTGCGGACGACCGGCCGTCCAGCGCCTCAGCACTCAACCTGACCGGCGATTCGCCCGCCCCGATCAGCAGTTCCGCACGCGAAAGTGCAAATCCTTCCCGTCCCAACAGGACCCGCGCACGATCCGCGGAAAGCCGCATCGGATTGTCGCCGCTTTTGCCCGTCAGCGACAACTGCCGGATTTCCGCGCCGCCGCGCATGCCGCCCGATCCGGTCGCGAACAACGCTCCGTCGACGGGACACAAAATCTGTCGCGTGCGGCCAATGGCAAAGCTGCCATATTTCGCTTCCGTCAGGGACAGGGGCACGCAGCGCCTGTTGATCGCAACGCCCCCTCCCGCCGTCATCTGCCCTTCGACAGGCACGGTCAGCCCACGCAAGCGACCATCCGGCAAAGGCCCGTCCAGCCGCAATGTGGTGGAAAAGCGCGTGTCGCCATGTGGGCCTGCGCTGAAACGGACCGGTTCCAGCGAAAGCCGGGCATCCTGCGCCGCATAGCTGTCTACAAACAGCTGCCCGCCAAAACCTCCGCCAGCCCGACGAGCCAGCCGCAACGCCGCCTTCGGCAGGCCACCGCCCTCGGTCGTCAGCGCCCCTTCCAGCGCCCAGTCCACTGCTGCACCGCTTTTCCCCGGCCAGGCGACGGTGATGCGTCCGTCTCCGGGAATGGCGGCCCGCGCACCGCTGCGCGCTTCAAACCGCACCCCGCTCAGAACGACGCTGCCCCCCTGCCCCCGCTGCGCAAAGGCAACCGTACTTTGCAGCACATTGGCAGCGCCCGCCCGGCGCACGGCGTCGGCCAGGCGATTGGCCAGAGGCCCCACCGGCGTGCCACTGGTGGATTGGCGCAACCCGGCCAAGGGATCGCGCCCAGCCAGGTGCAGCTGCCGGGCCGAAAGCTGCCCCTGCACACGCGCTCCGTCGCCGCCGATCTGCCATCCGCCGCTAAACTCGGTCCGCCCGGCTACCGCGCCCAGTCCCGACAGTTGATCAGCGCCAATCCGCGCGCGGCCCGCCATGGCTTTGGCCGATCCATCAAAATCGATCCGCCCGCCCGGTCGTGCCATCACCATGCCCTTGGACCGCAGCGCTTCGCCCGACAGCGTCACATGCCCCGCCCATCTGTCCAGCGCCTTGCCGAACCAGACGTCTACGTCAGCGACCGGCTTTGCGATCGCAGTGCCCGCATCAGGGCATCCGATCGCTGCTGCTCTTGCAGGTCCGGTCAAATGCGGACGCCCGCCCCGCATGGCCAGGTTCAACCTTGCCGTAGCTTCCGTCATGCCGCACCCACTAAAGCGCGCGCGGGGCATGGCGGCGGTGATCCTTCCGCGAAAGCCCGACAATAAATTGCCCCTGCCTTCGATATCCATGCCGATCGGGCCAGCATCGGTGTCCAGCCGAATGCGCGCATCGGACAGGCCCAGGACAATGTCGGGCAGGCTGAACGGCGCGGTCGATGCGGGGTCGCGAAACTTGTCCAGCTCACCCAATCGCAGAACCGAATCGCGATAGAATCCGCGCAGCCGCACCCCTCCCGCCCTGACAGCCGCCACATGGGGGGAAAGGCTGGTAAAGGCGATGTCGACTTCGACCCAACGGGCAGTCAAATCGGGATTGGCGGGATCGCCCAAGACGATATTTTCGATCCGCTGGGTGCGCAGCCCGACCTGCTTTAGGTCATAGCTCGCTTCCACGCCGCGCCGGTTCATTTCGCGCCCGATGAAATTTTCCGCGATCGGCGCGCGCTGGGTCCAAAGTGCGATCATCACCAGCGCCAGCGAGCCTGATCCTACGCCCAGCCAGCGCAGCCATGCCCGGCGAACTTCCATTTCGCCGTCTTCATCTTCCATGACTATGGCCAACCCCGGCTTTCAAACCCTAGATCCGTAACGGCTTCATAACGTCCGACCGTTCCTAAATATCCTTGCCCCTCATTTGTGCAACGCATAGCGTCGCTGGCTGAACGGGGGATGATAGAGCGTTGTCGGAAAAGGAAGAAAAGGCAAGCCATGACGGCGTGGGCCATCGCGCACGGCTGCGGCAGAAGCTTGCGGAAAGCGGCGGAGAGGCGCTGCACGACCATGAACTGATCGAATATCTGCTGGCGCTAGCCATTCCCCGCCGCGACACAAAGCCGTTGGCCAAGGCGCTGCTGCGCGAATTTGGCGGCATCGGCGGGCTGATGACCGCCGACTGGCAGGCGATAGCGCGGGTGCCGGGGATGGGCGACACCAGCATCGCGGCGATCAAGGTCGTTCAGGCTACCCTGCTCAGGATGTTGCGAAACAGCGTCGCCGAAAAGCCGGTCCTCGCCAGTTGGCAGGCCCTGCTCGACTATCTGCGCGCCGACATGGCCTTCCTGTCTGTCGAACGCGTCCGCGTGCTGCATCTCAACAGCCGTAATCAGTTGCTGCGCGACGATCACATGGGGGATGGCTCAGTCGATCAGGCGGCGATCTATACGCGCGAAGTCATCAAGCGAGCGATCGAACTCGGATCAGCCAGCCTGATATTGGTCCACAACCACCCGTCCGGCGACCCCTCACCCAGCCGCCAGGACATAGAAATCACGCGACAAATCGTAGATGCCGGCAAAAGGCTGGGCATCACCGTCCACGACCATATCATCATCGGCGAAAAAGGGCATGCGAGCCTACGCGCTCAGGGACTGTTGTAGGCCGTCGCTTCGATTAGTTATAGCTAGGTGTTTGGTCCCAGCATGTGATGGTGAGGTTCGACGTTAAATATCTCGGGCCTTGATTTCCAGAGTTCATGAACGGCCTCATAACCTGATAGGGTATAAGGCGCACCACAGCCATGATGCCCAATGGCACGATGATCAGGTCATCGAGATAGCCGAGGACAGGAATGAAATCGGGTATGAGGTCAATTGGCGACAAGGCGTAAGCGGTCACTAGCGCTGCCAGAGCCTTTGCATGACATGGAACGCGCGGATCGCGGACAGCCAGCCAAAGGGCGAGCACGTCACGCTTGATGTTTCCTGCCCATTGTCTGAGCCGTTGAGTTCGCGTCTTATCCATCCGCGTAACATGGGCGGAAATGACAATGGCCGCAATTGGTCGCCTTGCTAGCCCGAGTCCGCAATGGTCCCAGCGGTCAGCTGATCCATGATCACCATCATGACGCAGAGACAGGCCCGCCTGCGCCCGAACGTAGAACCATCGTGCTCCTGCGCAGGCAGGAGCCCAGTTCATACGGCGGGACTGAGCTCCTGCCTGCGCAGGAGCACGCAATCTTCATGGTCGTGTCACAAAGCCAGGCCGCCTGCGCCCGACAGACCGGCCCAAGAAGCCCTGAAGCCTAGCCCTGAAATCCAAACGACAGGAACTCAGGCACCGGCCCGTTCCATCCTTCGTCCGGCCCATCGCCAACCGGTTCAGGCTTGCGGGCGCGAGCGCCGTTATGTTCCGGGCGAGCAGCACGAGGTTCGTCCCGACTCCGTTCCTCCCGCGGCCGTTCATCACGGCTGCGCTCATCGCGGACGGGTTCCCCGCCACGATCATCCTTGCTGCTGGCCTTGCGCCGTCCCCGAACGCTTCTACCTTCTTCAGCCGGGGCTGACGTCGGTGCAGCGGCGGCTGTCGGGCCATCGATCATCTCGATCTTCTGCCCGATCAGCTTCTGGATATTGTCGATGGCCTCGGAATCTTCCGGCGTCACGAAAGTGATCGCCACCCCCGACGCACCCGCGCGGCCGGTGCGGCCGATGCGGTGGACATAGTCGTCCGGGTGCCACGGGGCGTCAAAGTTGAACACGTGGCTGACACCCTTGATGTCCAGGCCGCGCGCCGCAACATCGGACGCCACCAATATGCTCACCGCCCCCGTGCGGAACCGTTCCAGTTCGGCGATACGCGCCGACTGGTCGATGTCGCCGTGAATCTCGCCCGACTTGAAGCCATGGCTCTGAAGGCTTTTGTTGAGTTCGCGCACGGTGGTCTTGCGATTGCAGAAGATGACGGCGCTCTGCACCTCTTCGGCCTTCAGCATCGCGCGCAGCGTATCGCGCTTCTTGCGCGAATCGACCTTCACCAGCCGTTGGGTGATGTTGATCGAAGCCGTCGCCGGTCGCGCCACCTCAATCGATTTGGGATTGGACAGAAAACGGTCGGCCAGCTTCTTGATCGGGGCGGGCATCGTCGCGGAAAACAACAGCGTCTGCCGTTGCGCGGGCAGCTTGGTGCAGATTTCCTCGATATCCGGGATGAAACCCATGTCGAGCATGCGGTCGGCTTCGTCGATCACCAGCATCGAACAGCCGTTGAGCAATATCTTGCCGCGTTGGAACAGGTCCATCAGGCGGCCGGGCGTGGCGATCAATACATCGACGCCCTTCTCCAGCGCCCTCACCTGATCGCCCATCTGGACCCCACCGATCAGCAGCGCCATCGAAAGCTTGTGATATTTGCCGTATTTCTCGAAATTCTCGGCCACCTGAGCAGCCAGTTCGCGCGTCGGCTCCAAGATCAACGATCGCGGCATCAGCGCGCGGGCGCGGCCATGCGCCAGGATGTCGATCATCGGCAGCACGAAACTGGCCGTCTTGCCCGTCCCCGTCTGGGCGATGCCGATAATGTCCTTCATCATCAACACTGGCGGGATCGCCTGAGCCTGGATCGGCGTGGGCGTGTCATATCCGGCCTCGTTGACGGCCTTCAATAATTCATCGGAAAGGCCGAGATCGGCAAAAGTCATTCAGTTGTCCGGGACAGGAGGCTCACCGCCAAGCGCGAATGCACGACGGAAATTGGGCGGGTCCTTGGGGAAATATTGCCATCTTGTCAAGGAAATCGAGCAGGCATAGGCGAAATCCGGGCGTCAATCGTCGGCTTTTACGGGCACCAGACGCCTGAAACTGTCAATGCCACAGCTTAGTCCGCTGCGCGCCTGCAACGCGTCCCGGCCTGAACAAAGTGACCCGTCATCGTCAGGCTCCACATAAAAACCCGAATAAAATCCTGTCGAACGACATCCGCTTTCCAGCTTGGCCCGATAACGATGATTGTCGGCCAGCAGCAGGTCGACGCCATTGTCGACCACCACGCTGGCCGATTGTATGGATCGCAGCGCGACGCAACGCGGCCCCTTTTTTTCCTTCCACATATGCCTGGCGTCGGGAGCGATGCGCGCGGGTGCCCGGCCCTTTCTGGCCATCGGCACGCGGATGATGACTCTTTGCTGGATCGTCAATTGCGCGAACTGCACAGGCTCACCCGAAGGCGCGATAAGAAGCAGCAGGACGGAATGAAGCAAATCGGACCCCTTTTGGGATATGCTAATATGCGATGGTTGAATGGTCGATGAATTCCGACGCATAAGCCGATCCCATGATAGGACAGGACATCATCGATCAATTCCGGCTGATCCTGGGGGACAAGGGCATCGTCACCGATGCGTCCGACATCGCGCCCTGGCTGACCGACTGGCGGGGCCGTTTCCACGGTCAGGCGGCAGCGATCCTGCAGCCGGATTCGACGGAGCAGGTCGCAAAACTGGTCGCCCTGGCGGCGCAGATCGGCGTGCCGCTCGTGCCCCAGGGTGGCAATACGTCGATGGTGGGGGGCGCGACGCCTCCGCCCGACGGATCGGCGCTCATCCTTTCCCTGCGGCGCATGAATCGCATTCGCTCCATCCGCGCGGACGACAACCTCGCCATCTGCGAAGCAGGCGTGATCCTCGCCAATTTGCACGACGCCGCCGATCAGGTTGCCCGCCGGTTCCCGCTTAGCCTGGGGGCCAAGGGATCGGCCACGATTGGCGGTCTCATATCGACCAACGCCGGCGGCACTCAGGTATTGCGGCACGGAACCATGCGCGCGCTGGTGGACGGGATAGAAGCGGTCCTGCCCGATGGCAGCATCTTCGATGGCCTCGATGCACTGAAAAAAGATAACCGCGGATATGACATCCGGCAGTTGCTGATCGGCGCGGAAGGAACCTTGGGGGTCATCACCGCCGCCTCGCTACGCCTCGTCCCCGCGATCGCCGCGCGGGCAGTCGGCTGGGCCGGTGTGCGCACGCCGGCCGACGCCCTCACACTGCTGCGCCACGCCGAATCCCATCTGGGCGACAGCGTCGAAGCGTTTGAAGTGATCGCCGACGATGGACTGGGCCACGTCCTGTCGCACATTCCGGGCGCCCGCTGCCCCATTCAAACCCGCACGACCTGGCATGTCCTGATCGAGGTGGATCATGACAGCGATCGGCAGCCGGGACCGGCCGAAAGGCTGGAAATGGCGTTGGCCGACGCGCTGGCACAGGGCATCGTCGTTGACGCCGCCATCGCCGCCAACGAAGCACAGGCGGACGCATTCTGGCGCATCCGCGAATCACTTTCAGAGGCTGAGCGGGCGCAGGGACCCGCGCTGCAATATGATGTCAGCGTGCCGGTCGCACGGATGCCCGCCTTCATGACCGATGCCGCCGCAGCGGCCATGCGGGCGTTCCCCGGCACCACCGCCTCGTCCTTTGGCCATCTGGGCGACGGCAATGTCCATTTCCACGTGCGCGCGCCCGCTGGCACGACAGATGGCCCGGCCTGGATCGCGGCGCAGGGGGGCGCGATCAACGCCTTCGTCCATGACGCGGTCGTTGCGGCGGGCGGTTCCATTTCGGCGGAACATGGCATCGGCCAGATGAAGCGGGCGGAACTAGGCCGTCTATCCAGCCCCGCTCGCCTGACCGCCCTGCGCGCCATCAAGGCGGCGTTCGATCCTCAGGGCATCATGAACCCGGACAAGTTGATCCCCCGCCCCGACGAAGGCTGAACCGCCGGGACGATGCGCTGGGACAAAGCGCCGGGACAAAGCGATTGCCTGTCTGGGCCAAGGCCATTATCGCCTTCACCAGTTTTCAGGCAGGCAGCGCGGGATCGATGCGCTGCTTCAAAAGGAATGGAATACGCATCATGGCAAGCGCGCCCGGTAACAACCTCCCGGTTTTCTACAATGATCTCATTCCTTTGAGCAGTGTCGACCACGCCGAATATCGCAGCCGCACCCTGGATGCCGCCCCATTCCTCGCCACGCACCACGCCGTTCCGCTGACCGTCGATGAATTTGTCAGCGCCCAGCGATTCCTGCCCATCATCTTTTCCGCCGGTGACGAACCGGTGCCGCTGGCGCTGATGGGCCTCAATGAAGGCGTCAACACCTTCGTGGACGACCAGGGCAAGCTGCGCGGCCCATCCTATGTCCCGGCCTATGTTCGTCGCTATCCCTGGATGCTGGCAAAGCTCCGCCCCGACAGCGATGAGCTGTCGCTTTGCTTCGACCCGACCAGCGACGCGCTTGGCGCGTTCGAAGACGGTCAGCCTCTGTTCGAAGACGGCAAGCCCAGCGATCTGATCCAGGGCGTTCTGAAATTCTGTGAAGATTTCGAACAGGCGGCCGCTCGCACCGGCCAGTTCATGAAGGACCTGAAAGACCTCGACCTGCTGATGGACGGCGAAGTCGCCATCCAGGTGCCCGGCAATGAACAGCCCTTCGTCTATCGCGGCTTCCGCATGGTGAATGAAGAAAAGCTGCGCGACATGCGGGGCGATCAACTGCGCAAAATCAGCCAGAACGGCATGCTGCCGCTTATCTATGCGCATCTCTTTTCGTTGCAGCTGATGCGCGAACTGTTTGAGGCGCAGGTCACGCAGGGCAAGGGGCCGGTCTCCGTCACCCCCACGCCAGAACCCGCACAGGCCTGAATCTACAAACTTCGTCAAGATAACAGATAGTTACGACAAAAGGTTGTCACTCGCCACTTGAAAGGCGGACCGGCCTCGTCTATCTTTCAAACATACGGCGCACCTGCCCCCCTTTCGGGTGTGTCGTATGGGCGCCTCTCCCTTGGAAAGGCGTCTCCTCCCTGAACCTTGGCCACCCCGTGCGGATGCATGGGGTGGTTTTTTATGGGGTTCCACCGGCGGGGGGTTTGTCTTGACGACGCTGTGCCCTCCCCTTAAACGCCAGCGCCTGCCAACCGCCCGACGCGGTTGCGCGGCCCCTTCGTCTAGCGGTTAGGACGCGGCCCTCTCACGGCTGAAACACGGGTTC
>CAMPHJ010000047.1 GCA_946885845.1 uncultured Sphingobium sp.
GCGCCAGCACCGGCAGCAGGCTGGGTACGATCATCTCCTTGATCGCGGCGCGCGTGACCAGATCCACCGTGCGGGCATAGTCGGGGCGCGATGTCCCTTCCATGATGCCGCTATTGGTGGCGAACTGATCGCGCACATCCTTGACGACGTCGCCCGCCGCGCGGCCGACCGCCGTCAAACCCATCGCGCCGAACAGATAGGGCAGCAGCGCGCCCAGCAGCAGGCCGACGATGACATAGGGGTTGGACAGGCTGAAATCGACCGGCTCGGTCAGGCCAAGAGCTGAATTATAATATTTCAGATCCTCCGTATAAGCGCCGAACAGCACCAGCGCGGCCAGACCCGCCGATCCGATGGCATAACCCTTTGTGACCGCCTTGGTCGTGTTGCCCACCGCGTCCAATGCGTCCGTCTTCCGGCGAACGCTGTCGTCGAGATGCGCCATTTCCGCGATCCCGCCTGCATTGTCGGTCACCGGGCCATAGGCGTCGAGCGCCACGACCATGCCTGCCAGTGCCAGCATGGCGGTCGCCGCAAAGGCGATGCCCATCAGCCCCGCGAGTTGATAGGAAAGGATGATGCCGACCACGATCACCAGCGTCGGCAACGCCGTGGCCTCCAGGCTGACGGCCAGCCCCTGGATCACATTGGTGCCATGGCCGGTTTCCGAAGCACGGGCGATGCTGCGTACCGGGCGGTAGTTGGTGCCGGTATAATATTCGGTGATCCAGACGATCAGGCCGGTGATGGCAAGTCCGACCATCATCGACCAGAATAGCTGCATCCCGGTATAGCCGCCCATCCCGTCGAGATCGGTGCCGAAGCGCGCGTCGATGTCGCCCAGCGTGAATGCCGTCGCGGCGTAAAGCGCCGGGATGGACAGGAGGGCGGTGGTCCAGAAACCCTTGTAAAGAGCGCCCATGATCGATTGGCTGGAACCCAACCGGACCATATAGGTGCCGATGATCGATGTGACGATGCACACGCCGCCCACGATCAGCGGCAGCGCCATCAGCCGCTGCAGAAATTCATTGTCGACCCCGCTTACCAGCAGGGCGGTCAACACCATGGTCGCGCCGACCGTCACCACATAGGTTTCGAACAGGTCAGCCGCCATGCCGGCGCAGTCACCGACATTGTCCCCGACATTGTCGGCGATGACGGCCGGATTGCGTGGATCATCCTCTGGGATGCCTGCTTCCACCTTGCCGACCAGATCCGCGCCGACGTCGGCGGCCTTGGTGAAGATGCCGCCGCCCAGACGCGCGAAGATGGAAATCAGGCTGGCGCCAAAGGCCAGCGCGACAAGGCTGTCGATCACCAGCCGGTCATCGGGCGCATGGCCCGCAGGTCCGGTCAGATACCAGAAGAACAGGCTGATCGCGAGCAGGGCCAGCCCGGCGACCAGCATGCCGGTGATGGCACCCGCGCGAAACGCGACGGTCAGGCCGCTTTGCAGCGTGCCGCGCGCCGCTTCGGCTGTGCGCACATTGGCGCGCACCGAAATGTTCATGCCGATAAAGCCGGCCGCGCCCGACAGGATCGCGCCGATCAGGAAGCCGATCGCCGACGTTGTCCCCAAAAAGATGAAGACAATAGCGGCGACAACCACCCCGACCACGCCGATGGTCATATATTGGCGGCTGAGATAAGCCTTTGCCCCTTCCTGGATCGCCCCCGCGATCGCTTGCATGCTATCGTTGCCGGCAGAGGCCGCCAGCACCTGACGACTGGTGAATAGTCCGTAGAGCAGGGCCAGCAGGCCGCACCCTATGGCGATGTAGACAATCTGCATGGATATTCCTCTCCCCCTGTTATCCCTGTCATCGGCCGCTCCGCAGGGAATGACGGGCGGACGAATGGCACAAGGGCGGGCGGCCGGGATTCATGCATCCGGCATCGGGCACCGCGTCAATCAGCATCGCAGGGTCTCGCACATATGCGGTCCAACCGGCTGAGAATGGGATGCGGGCAAGCTACAGGGCAGACGCCGCGCGTCAAGCCGTTACGGAACTGATGCGAATCAAGGCGTTGGGTTGCGGCTCATCCATGTTCCCAACCAAGCCGCGCGGGCAGCGGCATGACGACGCCATCAATGCGAAGCGTCAGGCCGGACCCCGCCGCGAACGTTCCGACACGCAAGGCACGCACTGGCGGCGTGGCCCCGGCGGGGAGCGCGAACAGCAGCTCATAGTCGTCGCCAGCGCTGGCGGCGGCGACCTGAACGGCGGTGCTGGCCCCGCGCGCCGCCTCCAACGCGGGGGAAAGGGGGATGTGGTCGATGGTCAAGGCCAGGCCGCTGGCATCGGCCATCCGGGCCGCGTCGATCAGCAGCCCGTCGGAAACGTCCATCATGGCGTGGACCTGCGGAGCCAGCAGCGCGCCTTCGGCAAGGCGCGGGCGCGGACGGCGAAAGGCATCGACCAGCGGCCCCGTGGCGGTGGGATCGGCGCGCAGCAAGTCCAAGCCGACGCCCGCATCGCCGACGGGACCCGTCAGGTAAAGCCGATCGCCCGCCTTCGCTCCGTCGCGTGCGGGTATGGCGGCGGTCGCTTCGCCGATGGCCGTCAGGCTGTAGCTGCGTGCGTTCCCTTTGGGCATCTGCACCGTATCGCCGCCGATCAGCGGCATGGCATGGCGGCTGAGCGCCTCCCCCAACCCTTGTAGAAAGGCTGCGTCCCACGCATCGTCGCCGGACAGGGCATAGTTGAGCAGGCAGCCCACTGGCCTGGCCCCCTTCGCCGCCAGGTCGGACAGGTTCACCGCCGCCAGTTTCCAGCCGATGTCGGCGGGCGGATCGGTGGCAAGATAATGCACCCCCTCCACCATTGTATCGCTGGTCAGGATCAGGGGACCGCCACCGATTTCCAGCACCGCCACATCGTCCTGCAATCCACGGGCGGCGGGATCGTTCGCCAGCAGGCGAAGCAGGGTAAGGAAACGGGATTCAGCAGACATGGCAGACCCCATCATCTTCAAAGCGCCGCGCTTCCGCCTTTGCGGAGGCAGGTCGCGTCAGGAAGCGATGCTCCTACTTCCGCACGTCCTTTGCAACGGCATCGAGCAGTCCATTGACGAAGCCCGCCTCGCGCTTGTCGTAAAAGGCGTGGGCGACATCGACATATTCGCTGATGACGGTGGGGGTGGGCACATCGGGCCGGGCGATCAGTTCATAGCTTCCCGCGCGCAAGATCTGCCGCATCGGCTTGTCCAGCCTTTCCAGGCTCCAGCCCTGCGACAGGCGCACCTTCACCAGGCCGTCAATCTCTTCCCGCCGCTTGTCCACGCCGATGACGAGGTCGTCGAAGAAACTTTCCTCTGCTTCGGCATAGGTCACGTCTTCGATCGTCGCGCCCAGCCTGTGCTGATGGAATTCATGGAGCAGGACGCGGATCGGCGTGCCTTCCATCTCCAGCTGGTAGAGCGCCTGAACTGCGGCAAGGCGCGCAGCGGAGCGGGATTTGGAGCGTTCGTTCATCGGGATTCCATATAGCCGATCGGGCGGAGCCTGTCGAAGCCCAGTCCTTCTTGAAAATGCAGCCCTTCGACAAGCGCAGGGCGAACGGAAGTTATTTGAGCCGCAATGCCACCGACGCGGCGTGCGCTGGAAGCCCCTCTGCCTCCGCCAGCGCGACCGCAGCCGGGCCGATCGCTCCCATTGCCGCCTTGTCCAGACTCAGAAAGCTGGTCCGCTTCATGAAATCGAGCACGGACAGGCCGGATGAGAAACGAGCGCGGCGGCCAGTGGGCAGAACATGGTTCGGACCGGCGACATAATCGCCCACCGCTTCGGGCGTCATGCGCCCCAGAAAGACCGAACCGGCGTGCCGCACCTGTTTGAACAGGGCTTCGGGGTCATCGACGGCAAGTTCTAGATGCTCCGCTGCCAGGCGATTGACCAGCGGCATGGCCTCTTCAAAGTCACGGACCAGGACGATCGCACCATTGTTCGCCCAGCTGGTGGCGGCAACGGCCTGCGTCGAAAGTAGCGGCAGCCGCTGGTCGACTGCTCTGGCGACCGCATCTGCGAAGTCGGCGTCATCGGTAAACAGGATCGACTGGCTGGTCGGGTCATGTTCCGACTGGCTGAGCAGGTCGGCGGCGATCCAGGCGGGGTCATTCTTCGCGTCGGCCACCACCACGATTTCGGACGGGCCAGCCACCATGTCTATGCCCACCACGCCATAAAGCTGCCGCTTCGCCTCGGCCACCCACGCGTTGCCCGGACCTGTGATGACATCGACCGGCTTGATGGTGTCCGTGCCATAGGCGAGCGCAGCCACGGCTTGCGCGCCGCCGACGCGCCAGATTTCTTCGACCCCGGCGATGCTGGCCGCAGCCAGGACCATCGGGTTGATGTCGCCATTGGGGGTCGGCGTCACCATCGCGATGCGTGAAACACCGGCCACTTTGGCGGGGATGGCGTTCATCAGCAGCGAACTGGGATATGCGGCGCGGCCGCCGGGTACATACAGCCCCGCCGCATCGACTGGCCGCCAGCGTGCGCCCAGACGAACGCCAACCGCATCGACTTCGTCGCTGTCCTGCGGCCTTTGCTTTTCGTGATAGGCGGTGATCCGGGCTGCCGCGAGTTCCAGCGCGTCGCGCAATTCGGTCGAAATATTGTCAAGCGCGGCGCGGCATTCGCCGGCGCTCACCGTCCAACCGCTTGCATTCAGGTCATGGCGGTCAAAGCGACTGGTATAGTCCGCCAGCGCCACGTCCCCTTCGGCACGGATGCGCTTCAAAATCGCCGTGACATCGCGCGACACATCTTCATCCGTTTCCCGTCGGGCATCGACCAAAGCGGTGAAGGCGGCGGCGAAATCGGCGGCGCGGCTGTCCAGCCTAAGCGGCATCCTTGCCTCCCACAGCCTTGCGGAAAGCTTCCACCAGCGGCGTAAGATCTGCCGATCGCATCTTGAAGGCTGCGCGGTTAACGATCAGCCGCGCGGAGACCGGCATGATGACATGCGTCTCAACCAGGCCATTGGCCTTCAGCGTCGCGCCCGACGACACCAGATCGACGATGCGCCGCGACAGGCCTAGCGAAGGCGCCAGTTCCATTGCGCCGTTCAGCTTCACGCATTCGGCCTGGATGCCCCGCGCTTCATAATATTTGCGCGTAAGGTAAGGATATTTGGTGGCGACCCGGACATGGCTCATCGCCGCCTCATCCTCGTCCGAAAGGCCTACTGGCTCTGCGATGGACAGGCGGCAGTGACCGATGTCGAGGTCGACCGGCGCATAAAGTTCGGAATAATCGAACTCTTCCACCACATCCGATCCGACAATGCCGATCTGCGCCGCGCCATGCGCGACGAAAGTGGCGACGTCGAAGGCGCGGACCCGGATGATGAAGATGTCTGGCCGGTTCGTCGCGAACCGCAGCGCCCGGCTCTTCTTGTCGTGAAACTCCGCCTCCGGCTCGATACCCGCACGCGCGAGCATCGGCAGCGCTTCATCCAGAATGCGGCCCTTGGGAATGGCGAAGGTGATAGGACGAGTCATGACCGGCGGGCCTTACCGGCGCGCGCCGCAAAGGACAAGGATCATGCAGGCAGCGCCATGGCCGCGTGCGTTTCAGCGATCCAGCCGCCGCCCAGCACGCGTTCGCCAGCATAAAGCACTGCCGCCTGCCCCGGCGCGACCCCATATTCGGGCGCGTCGAAAACCAGGCGGTCGCCGTCCAGCCGCGCGGGCACTGGCTTTGCCATCGACCGGACCTTTGCGGACAGCGGCCCGGAAAAATCCCCGCCCAGCCAGTTGATGCCGTCAAGGCGCGCCGACGATACCGCCAGCGCCGCTTTCGGCCCGACGATGACGCGGCGCCCTTTCGCATCCAGCCGCACGACATATAGCGGCTCGGCCTGTCCGCCGATCTCCAGCCCCTTGCGCTGGCCTACCGTATAATGGATCAGCCCCTTGTGCGTGCCCAGCAGGCGACCATCGACATGAACGATGTCGCCATTTTCGTCAGCATCGGGACGCAGCTTGCGCACGATTTTCGCATAGTCGCCGTCGGGCACGAAGCAGATATCCTGGCTGTCCGGCTTTAACGCAACGGCTAGACCAAGTTCGGAAGCGATTTCGCGGACCTGCGGTTTGGGTAGCCCGCCCAAGGGAAAGCGTAGATAATCAAGCTGTTCCTGAGTGGTGGCGAACAGGAAATAGCTCTGGTCACGTGCTGGATCGGCGGCGCGGTGAAGCTCCGCGCCCTGCGCGCCATCAAAGCGGCGGACATAATGGCCGGTGGCCAGGCAATCCGCGCCCAGATCGCGGGCGATCTGGAACAAGTCGGTGAACTTCACCCCCATATTGCATTTGACGCAGGGAATGGGTGTGCGGCCCGCCATATATTCATCGGCAAAGTCAGCGATCACGGAATCGCGGAAACGGCTTTCATAATCGAAGACATAATGCGCGATACCGATGCGGTCCGCGACCGCGCGGGCGTCGCGGATATCCTGGCCCGCGCAGCAACTGCCTGTCCGGCCCACGGCTGCGCCGTGATCATAGAGCTGAAGCGTGACACCGATGGTTTCCGCCCCGGTGCGGGCGGCCAAGGCCGCGACGACGCTCGAATCGACGCCGCCCGACATGGCAACGACAATCCGCCGCTGTGAAAGCGGCTCTGACAGTTGGAACTGGGGCTGCATGAACGCGCATATAGGCGTGCGCGCGCCAGCATTCCAGCGGGATTCCGACCGCTCGCCGGTTCAGGCCGGAATGGCAGGTCGAGTTTACCGGACTTTATCCTTTCGCGACTACACATAACGCCATGGATTTGAGCTTCATCCGGGCAGGCGGCCTGAAACCCGCTTATGCCAGACCGGTCGGCAGGCCGCATGCGCCTGTCTGGCCGATATTGCGTGCTGCGTCAGCGGCGGCGCAGGCGGCAAGCCCGACCGCGCAGGCGGTCGCCGTCGTCCTGCGGGGGCAGGAAAAGCCGGGCGACTGGATCCAGGAACTGGCCGAAATCTTCGCGCCCCGTTCCAGCGGAATGATCGACACCGCGCGGGGGATGGGGAGTTTCAACCCGTTGATCGCAGAGCATTTAAGAGTGGGACAAGGATGATGAAGGGGGCGTTTACCGTGGCGCTTTAGCCGATCTTCAGGGCTGACGCGCATACCGGTTGCCGCTGCTGAATTCGGCAACGCCAGTGCCGCTTTTTGAGGGTGAGAATGATAGAAAATCAAAAAATTCGACCTGCACAGGTCGTCGGGCCGCTTGGAGAACCTCTGACGCTGGATAGCCTGCCGTCTGCGGATACGACTCGCTGGGTCGTGCGTCGCAAGGCCGAGGTAGTCGCTGCCGTGAATGGTGGCCTCTTGACCGTGGATGAAGCCTGCACACGCTATTCGCTGACGCTGGAGGAATTTGCCGGATGGCAGCGTGCGGTGGACCGTTCGGGCATGCACGGACTGCGCGTGACCCGGATCCAATATTACAAATCGCTCTACGAACGGCAGCAGAAATACTGACCCGCTCCAGCGTCGCGCAGGGCGCGTCAAAGTGAAAAAACAAGCCGCCGGACATGATCCGGCGGCTTTTTCATATCGCGAGCCGCTGTTTTGCGGAATCGTTTCTCATCCAGAAATAATTTTACGGAACGCTAAGCCGACTTCTCCGTTGAACAGGACAGCCACCCGCTGGGGGCGCTTGGTGCAAGGAGAGTGTAAGATGGGTATCATTTTGTGGCTTGTTGTGGGCGGCATTATCGGTTGGCTCGCCAGCATGGTGATGCGTACCGACGCGCAGCAGGGCATCTTGCTGAACATCGTCGTCGGCATCGTCGGGGCCTTCATTGGCGGCCTGATTTTCAGCGGCGGTTCTATCAACGACGGCCTGACGCTTTACAGCTTCCTGGTTTCCCTGGTGGGTGCCATCGTCCTGCTCGCCATCGTCAATCTGGTGCGTCGTGGGTCGATGCGCTAACTGATTGAGCCTTGCTGGCGGGTAACAAGGGCTGCGTCCTCGTGACGCGGCCCTTTTTTACGCGCATTTCGGTCAGGCCCGTCGCGCGAACCAACGATAAAGAGCCAACACCGCTATCGATCCCAGAACTGCCGCAATGAAGCTGGCATTTTCCTCGGGCGCATAAAATCCCAAAAAACGACCGACATAAGCCGCCAGCATCGCCCCCGCTATGCCAAGCAGCAGTGTCACGACACAGCCGCCCGGATCACGCCCTGGCATCACCAGTTTGGCGATCGCGCCCGCGAACAGGCCGACGATGATCCATCCCAGCATTTCCATTGCTTTTCTCCATCCCCTGCTTGGTTCATAGCGCCATAAATGCGCCGAATTGGCAAGGGAGTGCGCCGTCTCCGATCAACCGTAACGATCTTGCTCGCCGGGTTGGCAGCATGATATTGGGGGGTTGAGCAGGGTGATATATTTATATAATACAGCTTGGTGTCAGGCAGCGTCGTCTGAAAATGGAAGCAGGATGAATTACGAGACTCATCTCGCCGGGGATATTCCGGCGCACGTTTTCGACGACGATCGGCCACGGTCCGGGCGTCGGCGCGGGCTGATCATCGGTGCCGCGGTCGCCATCCTGTTGATTGCGCTTGCCGCGTGGATGGCCTTCCGGGGAACGGGGCCGGCCCCGGCTGCCGTGGAACAGGCGCCTGTTGTAACCGTGATCGTTCCGGGCCGGTCGATGGTCGACCAGACGGCGAGTGGCACGGGCTCGTTGGCTGCACGGGTCGAAATGCCCGTAGGCGTGGTTGGCGAAGGTGGAGAGGTCAGGCGCGTTCTGGTTCAGCCGGGTGATTGGGTGCGCGCAGGGCAGGTTCTGGCCGTGATCGAACGATCCGTCCAAAGCGAACAGGTCCGCTCGCTTGCCGCTCAAGTACAGGTTGCCCGTGCCGACGCGAAACTGGCTCAGGCTCAACTCGACCGGGCGAAAGCCTTGGTCGCCCGTGGTTTCATCAGCCAGGCGGACATTGATCAGCGCACAGCGACGCGGGACGCGGCCAACGCACGCGTGAACGTAGCCGTCGCGCAACTGGCCGAACAGCGCGCCCGCACCGGGCGACTGGACATCCGCGCCCCTGCCGCAGGCCTGGTGCTGACGCGAGATGTGGAGCCTGGTCAGATAGTTGGATCCGGCAGCGATGTTTTGTTCCGCATGGCTAAGGGTGGCGAGATGGAGATGCTCGCGCAGATCAGCGAGGGCGATCTTGCGACCTTGCGCGTTGGCAACCGCGCTACCGTCACGCCAGTGGGCGGTACGGAGCAAATTGCCGGGCGCGTCTGGCAGGTCTCTCCGGTTGTCGATCCGCAAACCCGGCAGGGCATAGCGCGTATTGCCATTCCCTATAATCGCGCGATCCGGCCTGGCGGTTTTGCATCCGCTACGATTGTCAGCGGGACCGCAACCTCCCCGATGCTGCCTGAATCCGCTGTGCAGACCGATGCGAAGGGGCATTATGTCTATGTCGTTAACGCCGATAATCAGGCGGTTCGACGGGATGTTAGGGTGGGGCAGGTTTCTGGAAAGGGCGTCGCCGTCACCGACGGGTTGACCGGGGCTGAACATGTGGTGCTGTTAGCCGGCGCCTTCCTCGCTCCTGGCCAGAAAGTCAGGCCAGAGGTACGCAAGGCAAGCTGAAGTAAGCGCACCTTCACGTGCGCATGGTGGAACAGGGCGAGGAATCCGTCATGAGTTTTCGCAATATGTCCGCCTGGGCCATCCGTAACCCGGTGTCGCCGCTCGTCCTGTTTATCGCGCTATTGCTGGCGGGCATGGTCAGCTTCATGCGGATGGACGTCAATCAGCAGCCGGACATCAGCTTTCCCGTGGCGCAAGTGATGGTGCTTCAGCCCGGCGCCGCGCCATCCGAACTCGAAACCCAGGTGACTCAGCGCGTCGAAGCTGCCGTGCGTGGCATCAGCGGCGTCGATGAAATCACTTCGGTCGTGTCGGAAGGACAGTCCATTTCGACAGTCCAGTTCGAGATCGGAACGCCGGTCGATCGCGCCGTCGCCGACGTCAAGAACGCCGTCGACCAGATTCGCAGCGATCTTCCCGAAGGAATATTGGAGCCGCAGGTCACCCGCCTCGACTTTGACGGCACACCCATGGCCTATTTCAGCGCGGAAGCCACCGACATGACGTTGGAGGAATTGTCCTGGTATGTCGACAACACGGTGGCCAAACGGTTGCTGGCGGTGCCTGGCATGGCGGCTGTCACGCGGGGCGGGGGCGTCAGCCGGGAAATCCGCGTCATATTGGATCCGGCAAAGATGCAGTCGCGTGGCATAACGGCCAGCCAGGTCAATCAGCAATTGCAGCAGGTGAACGTCAATTCCGCTGGCGGCCGCACTGAAATCGCCGGGGCTGAACAGGCGATCCGCGTGCTCGGCAACGCCGCCAGCGCCTATGCCCTGGGACAGACGCAGATCGCCATTCCGGGCGGTCGCACGGTCAAGCTGGCTGACCTGGCTGAAGTCCGCGACATGTATGCCGAACAGCGGTCGCTGGCATTGATGAACGGGCGACAGGTCACCAGCTTCAGCCTTGGAAAGGCGAAGGGCGCATCGGACGTGACTGTGTTCGAAGAGGCAAAGGTTGTTCTGGACCAGCTGCGCAAGGAAAATCCCAAGGTTCGCTACAAGCAGCTTTTCAGCACTGTCGACTATACCAAGAGCCAATATCATTCGGCGATGGCCGCCATGATCGAAGGTGCGATCCTGGCCGTCGTCGTCGTATTCCTGTTCCTGCGTGATTGGCGAGCGACGATCATCGCCGCCCTCGCCATTCCCCTGTCGGCGATTCCAGCTTTCTGGTTCATGGACATGATGGGCTTCACGCTCAACATGACCTCGCTTCTGGCGCTCAGCCTCGTGGCGGGTGTGTTGGTCGATGATGCGATTGTCGAGATCGAGAATATCGTCCGCCACATGCGCATGGGCAAAACCGCCTATCAGGCCGCGATCGACGCCGCTGACGAAATCGGGCTGGCGGTGCTGGCGACGACGATGGCGATCGTTGCAGTCTTCCTGCCGGTTGGGCTGATGCCTGGTGTGTCGGGTCAGTTCTTCATCCAGTTTGGCATGACCATCGTCGTCGCAGTGCTGCTCAGCCTTGCCGTCGCGCGCCTCATTACTCCCATGGTCGCGGCCTATTTCCTGAAAGCGCACGGCCAGGAAAGCCATGGCGAAGGCTGGCTGATGGACGTCTATATGTCCGTCCTGCGTTGGTCGCTGGATGAACGTCAGGCGATTGCGCATCGGGCACGGGGCGGCCGGGCGCGACTGGGCGCGTGGCTGCGCGACCATCGCATATGGACATTGGGCATGGGCGGGGCTGCGTTTGTTGCGACCCTTTTTGCTTTCGGCACGTTGCCCATGGCTTTTCAGCCGTCGATCGATACCGATTTCAGCCATGTGAAGATCGAAATGGTGCCGGGCAGCACGCTGGAACAGACAACAGGCGTGACCGATAAGATCGCGGATATGCTGGCGGCCGACAATCGGGTGGTTGATTCGGCATTTTCCGACATCTACACCACGGGCGCTGACATTTATCTGACCCTGAAAAAGGACCGGCCCATGTCGTCGGTCGAATGGGAACGAAAAACGGCGCCGAAATTCCAGAAGGTGGCTGACGCCCGCGTCAACTTTCAGTCCCAGTCAGGCGGTGGCTACGGCCGTGACATCATCATCATGTTTGGTGGCGACAAACCTGAATTGCTGGATCAGACGGCAAACCGGCTGGTAGCCGAAATGGCGGGGGTGAAAGAAATCCGCGCGCCTCGTGTGCAGGGCGACATGAGCCGCCCGGAAATCCTTATCAAGCCACGGTTCGACCTTGCCGCCAGCCTGGGTGTCACGACGGCTGCGCTTAGCCAGACCATTCGCGTCGCGACAATCGGGGACATCGATCAGAACAGCGCCAAATTCTCCCTGTCGGATCGACAGATCCCGATCCGCGTCGCGGTGGAAGAGGACAGTCGCAGGAGTATCGCAACGATTGAAAATATGCCGGTGCCAACCGTGAACGGCGGGTCCGTCCCGCTAAAGGTCGTCGCCGACATCGAATTCGGAGCGGGGCCGACCCAGATCCGCCGCTACAATCAGGCGCGCCGTATCGTAGTGGGCGCCGATTTCGCACCCGGCATCGTCAGCAGCCAGGCCATGGCCAAAATCAACGCTTTGCCGACGATGAAAGCGGTGGATCAGGGCGCGATCCCTGGCATCCAGAAGATCACGACGGGCGAAACCAAATGGCAGGCGGAGCTGATCAAGAATTTCATCGTCGCCGTCATTTCCGGCATTCTGCTGGTGCTGGCCGTGCTGACGCTGCTGTACAAGCGGCTGATGCCTCCATTCGTCAATCTGGGGTCACTGCTGCTAGCTCCGTTGGGCGGAGCGATAGCACTTCATCTGACCGGCCACCCTATTTCCATGCCGGTGCTGATCGGGCTGCTGATGCTTCTGGGCATCGTCGCCAAAAATTCGATCCTGGTGATCGATTTTGCGCTGGAAGAAATTGAGAAAGGCGTCCCGCGCTTCGATGCGATTGTCGATGCCGGGCATAAGCGGGCGCAGCCGATCGTGATGACGACGGTCGCCATGGTAGCTGGCATGGTGCCCACCGCCCTGTCATTGGGTGGGGACAGCGCCTGGCGCTCCCCCATGGGCATCACGGTGATAGGTGGCTTGCTATTGTCCACCCTGCTGACCCTGGTGATCGTCCCGGCGACCTTCAGTCTGGCGCTGCAGTTTGAAGGATGGATGGGGCCACGCCTCAGCCGCCGCTTGCTGACGTATAAGGAAGGCGACGACAGTGCCCATGCAGGCGGTACGCAACCTGCAGAATGACCAGGTTGAATGATTGCGCTGAAAATCGGGTCTTCCCGTGAAAAGAAGTGCTTGCCTGAACGAAACGGCGGCGTAACCGTTGGTCGGCCATGAAGCTGCTTCCCGTATCCCTGCCACCCGTCGGCGGCCCGGCCCACCCGGCTCGGCGGATGCGGATGGTGGCGACGGGCATGCTGCTGGCTATGGCGGCACTGTTCATCGTCGCCCGGTCCACGGTTCACCTTCATCCCGCCATCGGCTTCATTCAGGCGTTCGCTGAAGCCGCAATGGTCGGCGGCCTCGCCGACTGGTTTGCCGTCACCGCGCTGTTTCGCCATCCGCTGGGCCTTCCTATCCCGCATACGGCGATCATCCCGCGCAACAAGGACCGGATCGGCGATACACTGGCGCTGTTCCTGCGGGACAATTTCCTGACCCCCGCCGTTGTCGCCCGGCGGATGCAGCGGTTGGACGTCGCAGGCGCGGCGGGGCGATATCTGGCCAGCCCATCGGGCGGCGACGGTCGGCTGCGCGAAGGCGCATCGCGGCTCGCCGCCGACATGCTGGAAGCGCTGGATCAGGAAAGACTGGGCGGCATGGTGAAGGGCGCAATCGCACAGCGGCTACGCGTGATGAACCTTGCCCCGCTGATCGGTCAGTCCCTGGAAGCGGCGATGCGCGATGGCCGTCATGCGCCGGTCATGGACGGCATCATCCATTGGGCTGACCGCACATTGGAAGCCAACGACCACCTGATCCGCCAGATGGTGCATGAACGGTCGGGCAAGATTTTGCGCTGGACCGGGCTGGACGAAAATGTCGCCAACGCGATCATTGATGGGCTGCGACGGTTGCTGGCCGATATGGCCGATGATCCCGGCCACAGCCTGCGGCTGAAAGCGGAGGAGGGCATGGCGAAGCTGGCCGCCGATCTGCAACATGACCCGGCGATGCAGGCGCGCGTGGCCCGTATCCGCGATGAAATTGTCGACAATCCGGCGATGCAGCGCTGGATCGATGGGTTATGGGAACAGGCGCGATCCGGCCTGCTGCGCGCTGTGCGTGACCCTGGCAAGGCGATGGCGGGACGGCTGGGCGAGGCGTTGCGGCAACTGGGCGGCACGTTGCAGGGCGATGCCCGGCTGCGGTTGCTCGTCAATCGCTTCGTGCGTCGGGCCGCAGTGGGCGCGACCGCCGCCTATGGCGATTCGATCGTCACACTGGTCAGCGAAACCGTGCGCGGATGGGACGCCGGGACGATCACCAGCCGTCTGGAAAGCGCGGTAGGCCGCGACCTGCAATATATTCGCGTCAATGGCACATTGGTGGGCGGCCTTGTCGGGTTGGCCATCCATACTGCCGATACGCTGTTTTAGGGCGGTCGCGCTTTTCAACGCAACGATATGGACTTCGCCCGCCCTCGCGGGTCAACTCACGCCATCTGGCAAGGCAAGGGACGCTTTCATGAAGATTTTCCTCTTGGGCGCGGCGGCTTGCGTGCTGACGGTCGGCGCGTCCGTCGCTCAGGCGGATCCGCAGTCGGCCAAAGCGGCCAAACCAACCTATGGCAGCTACGGTTTCGATACGAAGGGCATGGACCCATCGGTCAAG
>CAMPHJ010000048.1 GCA_946885845.1 uncultured Sphingobium sp.
TCCCACTCGATCGTGCCGGGTGGTTTGGACGTATAGTCGTAGACCACGCGATTGATGCCCTTGACCTCGTTTATGATGCGGGTCGCAACGCGGCTCAGGAAGGCGGCGTCAAAGGGATAGATGTCCGCGGTCATGCCGTCGGTAGAGGTGACCGCTCGCAGCGCGCAAACGCAGTCATAGGTGCGATGGTCGCCCATCACCCCGACCGTACGCACCGGCAGCAGCACCGCGAATGCTTGCCAGATTGCGTCGTACAGCCCGGCGTTGCGGATTTCCTCCAGATAGACGGCATCGGCCTTGCGCAGAATGTCGCAACGTTCCTTGTTGACCTCGCCGGGAATGCGAATGGCGAGGCCCGGTCCGGGGAAGGGGTGGCGGCCGACGAAGACGTCCGGCAGTCCCAATTCCCGGCCCAGTTCGCGCACTTCATCCTTGAACAGCTCGCGCAACGGCTCGACCAGCTTCATGTTCATCCGTTCGGGCAGGCCCCCGACATTGTGATGGCTCTTGATCGTCACAGACGGCCCGCCCGTGAAGCTGACGCTCTCGATGACGTCGGGATAGAGGGTGCCCTGCGCCAGGAAGGCTGCGCCGCCGATCTTCCTGGCCTCATCCTCGAACACGTCGATGAAGGTCTTGCCGATGAACTTGCGCTTGGCTTCGGGGTCTGTGACGCCCTCCAGCCCCTTCATGAACAGCGTTTCCGCGTTCACATGGACCAGCGGGATATTGTAGCTGCCCCGGAACAGCGATACGACCTGTTCGGCCTCTCCGCTGCGCATCAGCCCGTGATCCACGAAGACGCAGGTCAGCTGGTCGCCGATCGCCTCATGGATCAACACGGCGGCAACCGCGCTGTCGACGCCGCCCGACAGGCCGCAGATCACCTTGCCGTCGCCCACCTGCGCGCGAATTTCCGCAATTTTGGTCGCGCGGAACTCGGCCATGGTCCAGTCGCCTTTCAGGCCACAGACATGGCGAGCGAAATTGGCGATCAGCTTTGCGCCGTCGGGCGTGTGCACGACTTCGGGGTGGAACTGCGTTGCGTAAAAGCGCTTTTCCTCGTTCGCGGTCATGGCGAAGGGCGCGCCTTCACTCACCGCCACTGCTTCAAAGCCGGGGGCGAGGTGGGTCACCTTGTCCCCATGGCTCATCCACACCTGATGCCGGTCACCTACGGCCCACAGACCGTCAAACAGGGCGCAACGCTTCTTCACTTCGATGAAGGCGCGGCCGAACTCCCCGTTTTCGCCGCCTTCGACCTGACCGCCCAGCTGCTGCATCATCGTCTGCTGGCCATAGCAGATGCCCAGGATCGGAACGCCTGCGTCGAAGAAATGGTGCGGCGCGCGCGGGCTGTCGTCCCACATCACTGATGAAGGGCCGCCCGACAGGATGATGCCTTTAGGCTTCATGCGGTCAAAGGCTTCGGCGGCGCTGTTGAAAGGGGCGATTTCGGAATAGACGCCTGCTTCACGCACGCGCCGGGCGATCAGCTGCGTCACCTGGCTGCCGAAATCCACGATGAGGATGGAATCCTGAAGGGGCAGCGTCATCGAATCGCCTTTATGAACCGGAGAGAATGGAATGTGGCGCGGTTAGTGCGTGGCGTCGCCCTTGTCCAGCAAAGGCGCATCCCGACGCCGCCCGGTTGCCCACCCCAGCACCGCCCCGGCAGCCAGCACAGCCGCCGCCATCAGGAAGGCGCTGCCGATGAAAGGCAGCGCCGGATCCTCCCCTACCGATGCCGAATAGACCGCGCCGAAAAACAGCGGCGACATGATGCCTGCGACTGATCCGACGCTATTATTCGCACCCTGCAACTGGCCCTGTTCGGATTCCGACACGCGCCTTGTCATCAAGGACTGGATGGTCGGCATGGCAAGACCCCATAGCGCGCTGGGGAACATGGCGACGACGAACAGCCAGCCCGTAGGCGCAAGCCCCATCGCGGCCAGCCCGATGGCGCCAAAGGTCAGGCCGATGACCATGGTCTGACGGTCGCCCAGCCGCTTCACCACCGGACCGACCAACAGGCCCTGCACGCACATGTCGATCGCGCCGACCAGTGCCAGCACCGCGCCCACCTGCCATGGTCCCCATCCATAGCGTTCCCCAGCATAGAGTACGAACACGGCGGAAAACAGATGGTGGCCGAAATGCAGCAGGAAATTGACGCCTGCCAGACCCGACAGATCGGGGTGGGAGCGTAGCAGCCTGAGCGCGCCGAACGGATTGGCCCGCCGCCAGGAAAAAGCCATGCGCTTGGCCGGGTCCAGCGATTCCGGCAATACGAATAGGCCGTAGAGAAATGCCATGCCGGACAGTGCCGCCGCGACCCAGAAGGGCGCGCGCAAAGAGATTTCGCCCAGAACGCCGCCTAGCAGCGGTCCAGCGACGAAGCCGCCGCTGAACGCTGCTCCGATCAACCCATAGCCGCGTGCGCGCTTTTCGGGCGGAGTGACGTCCGCCATATAGGCAAAGGTCGATGTGAAACTGGATGATGTGATCCCGCCCAGGATGCGCCCGATGGCCAGCCACCAGAGACTGGGAGCGAGCGCCATCAGCAGAAAGTCGAGCGCAAGGCCTGCGACTGAAATCAGGATCACCGGTCGTCGCCCGAAACGGTCGGACAGGGATCCGATTACGGGCGAACACAGAAATTGCATTGATGCCCACATCGCGACGAACAGCCCGTTCCACAAACCGATCGCGCTGGTCGATCCGGCCAGTTCTTCAATCAGTTGGGGCAGGACCGGGATGATGATGCCCATCGACATGACGTCGAGCAGGGCGGTCACCAGGATGAAGACCATCGCGGCTGAACGGTGGGGGGATGACGAAGGGGGCATGCAGCGGAAACTCCTGATCGTTTCGCCGCCTAGAACATTTTAACTGTCGGGGGAAACCGTGGATTGAACCGGCGAGGAGGGAGCCAGCCGATTTTCGTGGCGGTTTCGATTTTCTCGGCGGGAACAGGCGGAGCTTAAAGTGTCAGGCAGGCCAGCCGCCAAAAAAGAAGGGCTGCAGTTCCACAGAACCGCAGCCCGTTCCTGTAATGTTTCTCTCTTGGGAGAGCGGGCTAACCGATCAAGCGGCTTCCAACTCGTCCGCTTCTGCGTTCTGGATCGGACCGGAATCCTTGCCCTTGGCGTCCATGTCGCGGTCGACCAGTTCGATGATCGCGATCGGGGCGGCGTCAGATGCGCGGAAGCCTGCCTTGATCACGCGGGTGTAACCGCCGTTGCGGCCAGCATAGCGTTCGGCCAGGACTTCGAACAGCTTCACCAGCTGGGTATCGTCCTGCAGGCGGGCGTGGGCCAGACGGCGGTTCGACAGGCCACCCTTCTTGGCAAGGGTGATCAGCTTTTCGACGTAGGGACGCAGTTCCTTCGCCTTGGGCGTGGTGGTCAGGATCTGCTCATGCTTGATGAGCGAGGCAGCGAGGTTGCGGAGCAGCGAGTTACGATGCCCGGCGCTGCGCTGCAGCTTACGATGACCAACTTTATGACGCATGTCTTGTTCCTTCGTTCGTTAAGGACCCGTGTGAGGTAGCCCAGACCAGGCGGCAATCCGGGGCGCCGCCATTCCCCTGCCTAAAAAACAGGCAAAGTTCACACCGTTCCTGGAGTGAAATTCCAGAGATCCGGCCCCCTCTCTCCAGCTTGGCCGGGGAGAGGGGGCGGGGATCAGCCCAGCAGCTCCTGTTCGAGCTTCTTGGCCATTTCCTCGATATTTTCCGGCGGCCAGCCGGGGATGTCCATGCCCAGACGCAGGCCCATGGACGACAGCACTTCCTTGATTTCGTTCAGCGACTTGCGGCCGAAATTGGGGGTGCGCAGCATCTCGGCTTCGGTCTTCTGGACCAGATCGCCGATATAGATGATGTTGTCGTTCTTGAGGCAGTTCGCCGAACGGACAGACAGTTCCAGCTCGTCCACCTTCTTGAGCAGATAGCGGTTGATCTGGTTGGTGTCGCTTTCGCCCTCGGCAGCGGCCGAAGCAGCGGCGCCAGCAGCCGGAGCGGCGACGGGCAGCGCGTCTTCGAAGTGGACGAACAGCTGGAGCTGGTCCTGCAGGATGCGGGCGGCATAAGCGACCGCGTCTTCCGGCGTGACCGTGCCATCGGTTTCGATGGTCAGCGACAGCTTGTCATAGTCCAGTTCCTGGCCGACGCGGGTGTTGTCGACCTTGTAGGCAACCTGGCGGACCGGCGAATAGAGCGCGTCGATCGGGATGAGGCCGATTGGCGCGTCAGCCGGACGGTTGGCAACGGCGGGGACATAGCCCTTGCCGATGTCGGCGGTCAGTTCCATGTTCAGGGTCGCGCCCTGATCAAGGTGGCAGATCACCAGGTCCGGGTTCATCACTTCGATGTCGCCCACGGTGGTGATGTCGCCAGCCTTCACTTCGCCGGGACCGGTAGCGCTCAGCTGCAGCCGCTTGGGACCATCGCCTTCCATCTTCAGCGCGACCTGCTTGATGTTGAGGACGATGTCCGTCACATCTTCACGCACGCCGGCGAGGGATGAGAATTCATGCAGTACGTTCTCGATCTTGATCGAGGTGACCGCCGCGCCCTGGAGCGAGGATAGAAGAACACGGCGCAGCGCGTTGCCGAGCGTCAGGCCAAAGCCGCGCTCCAAAGGTTCGGCGATAAAAGTCGCCTTCCGCCTGCCGTCGCCCGAAACCTTGATCTCAAGGCTGTTGGGCTTCTTCAATTCCTGCCAGTTCTTCATGTTGACAGTCATGTATTTCCCCTGGGGATGAGGCCGAAACGTTTAAATCCTGGACCCAGACAGGACGTTCGGCCGATGCAAATGGGTGAACGGGCGGCGCGTCCGCCGCCCGCCAACAAGCCTCGCGTCGAATTAGACGCGGCGGCGCTTTGAAGGACGGACGCCATTGTGTGGAATGGGCGTCACGTCGCGGATCGAGGTGATGTGGAAACCGACGGCCTGCAACGCGCGCAGAGCCGATTCACGGCCCGAACCGGGGCCCTTCACTTCGACTTCCAGGGTGCGCACGCCATGATCGGCGGCTTTGCGGCCCGCGTCTTCGGCGCAGACCTGCGCGGCATACGGGGTCGACTTGCGGCTGCCCTTAAAGCCCATCATGCCGGCCGAGGACCACGAAATCGCGTTGCCCTGGGCGTCGGTGATGGTCACCATGGTGTTGTTGAAGCTGGCATTGACGTGCGCGACGCCGGCCGAGATGTTCTTGCGTTCGCGGCGCTTAATGCGCTGGGGTTCGCGTGCCATTTTTGCTCTATCCTACTGAAATCGTTGAAAGCAGAAGTCGCCGGAGGGTCAGGCCGAAAGGCGCAACCCTCAACGATTACTTCTTCTTGCCGGCGATCGGCTTCGCCTTGCCCTTGCGGGTGCGCGCATTGGTATGCGTGCGCTGACCGCGAACCGGCAGGCCCTTACGATGACGCAGGCCGCGATAGCAGGCCAGATCCATAAGGCGCTTGATGTTCATCGCGGTTTCGCGGCGCAGATCGCCTTCAACCGTCAGGTCGGCGTCGATGGCTTCGCGAATCTGCAGGACTTCGGCGTCCGACAGGTCCTGAACGCGACGGCTCTGGTCGATGCCCAGCTTGGTGGCGATATCGACGGCGGTCTTGCGGCCGATGCCGTGAATGTAGGTGAGCGCGATGATCACGCGCTTGTTGGTCGGGATGTTAACACCCGCAATACGTGCCATGGTAATCTGTTCTCCTGCTCCACGGGGCGGTTGGCGCCACCCCATCTCAAAGCGTCCGGGCAGAGACCCCTATAGGGACATCGGCCGATTCGATAGACCCCGTGACGCAAAAAAGACGGCCAGTGCCATGCACTGCCGCTCACCAGCGTGTCCGGGATGGCCGAGGCCCTAGCGATTCGACCCGATGCTGTCAACTTTGGGACTGTGGGGCGAGGCCGGGGATCAACCGATGCCATGGGCAGATATGCGGCATCCGCGCGAGATTCCTGGTCTAAGACATGGTTCGCCCCTTTTCGGGTTGAAGGTCGGGGGCAGGGTCGGGCATGAAAGGGGCATGCGCTCTTATATGACCACCGCCACCCTTGCGTCGCTGACGCTGTTGCTTGCCGCATGTGTGGGGGCGCCCGATCGGCCATCGTCCCCAGCGCAGCCCCAGCGCCCCACGCCCACGCCCGCGCCGCCGCCTGCCGCTGCCCCGGTCGAGTGGCAATATCGCGCGACCACGCCCGGCAACTGGACCTATCGTGCCGAAAACGCCGGATCGACCGCAACATTTGCCGGGCCGGGTGCTGCTGTGCCAAGTGCCGCTGTGTTGGTGACGATGCGCTGCGATATTGCGGCGCGCCAGATCAGTGTTGCCCGCGCCGGGGGCGGTAAGCCGGTCATGACAGTGCGGACCAGCTATGGCGCGACCAACTGGCCAGCCGTCGCCACCGCAACTGTTGTCGTCGCGACCCGAACTGCGACTGACGCGACCTTGGATCAGATCGCCTATAGCCGCGGTCGTTTCGCGATAGAGGTTCAAGGCGGCGACATGCTGATCCTGCCCGCATGGGCGGAAGTTAGCCGTGTGATCGAGGATTGTCGGCGCTAACGGGGATATCAGACCCTGATGTGGCACATCTTGTGCCTGACAAGTGGTCCCTGCACCAAATCGGCTTGTCCAGCGGACGCGCAAGTATGATTCGAAAAAAGAATATTACAAGTCTTGTTTGTGCGCCTCATCTGATTCACAGTCCAGTTCGTGGCCAGGTCCAAGGTCGAGTGAAAGCCGGGTCGCGCGGGCTTTAACAAGCGAAAGGAGGTGATCCGATGTCTCATGGTTCAGCAGTGAGGTCGGTCAAGTCCCTTCGGGAAACGCGCCGCTGAGCGACGCCAACTGCGTCGATTTTCGATAAGCATGATTTGGGTCGCCCCGCGATGTCCATCAGGATGTCGCCCGCTTGTCGGAAATAGCGCGAACACCGTTTCCCTGGGTGGCGCTTCTGGCCGCTGACCATGTCAATGATGGGCCGTCGGGACTATCTGCCCCGACGGCCCCTCTCATGTCAGGGTTGGTTGGTGCCGCGTAGCCTTGCGCATGTCTTTGCGATATCCTATCGCTCCGCGCCCTTCGCCTTTCCCCATGCGCGGGCAGCGGTATAGCCTAGGTAGCCTGTGCCGAACAAAGCGTAGAGCGGTTCAGGCAGTGCGTTGAAATAGGCCTGCATTGCTCCGGTGATTGCCTGCGCGACATCGGGACGTGCGCCGCCGATCAGGCCCAGTGGCACCGACCATAATAGCAGCCCGTACATGACGTAAAGGAAAGCGGGGCGGGCGCGTGCGGTCCATCGGTCGGGCTGCGCGATCCGTCGTTTCGGATTGGTCATCAGTGTGAAATTCCTAACCGATACGGTTTGCGAGCCAGCCGTAGAGAAAGGCTTCATTCGCCGGTCGGCTTTCCGCCAAGGCCAGATATCGTTCGCCTTGCAGTGCCTCCAGGGCTTTTAGCAGCACCACTTCGCCCGGCTTTCCACGAAGCGCCAGGAACGACCTTAATGCTGCGAGTGTTTTGGCGCCTACCACCCGATCGGCTTTCAGATCGGGGTAATCCTTCTCGTTCCGGTTAAGGGCGTTCAATGCGCGTTGAAGGAAGCCCGTCGCAGTAGGAGTGCCCATGTTCACGCCGGTGTCGAACATCTCGGCGGCGACGCTGGGAGCGATCTGGGCGATCAGGTCATAGCCTGGCGATTCCCAATATAGCTGCCGATAAATTGTCTCCGCGGCGGCCCGGGGCAGGGCCTTCATATGACCGGCATAGCCGTTGGCACGCGCCACCGCCTGGGTAATCCCGAAATGCGTAGCTCCGCCGCGATCCGCTGGGTGGTCGCTATAACCACCCTCGCGCGCAATCACCTCGTCGATCAATGTCGAAATGTCCATCGGTCCGCCTCCCTGTCACTGAAGGCGAATCAGTTATCCCATTTGGCTAGTTGTAGGACAGCAAAATCTTTCGCGCGCCGCAAACGGTCCTGAAAGATATGAAATATGGGGAAGGGCGGAGCTGCGATCGGCTTTCGCTCGCGGCTTCGGTTTTCCTTGGTCGGGACGAGAGGATTCGAACCTCCGACCCCCACACCCCCAGTGTGATGCGCTACCAGGCTGCGCTACGTCCCGACCGGAGGGGCGGCACATAGAAGCATGTCGAACAACATGCAATAGCTTGAACGAAGCCTTTTTGCCTTGTCGTGCAATCCCTAATCATGTTGCCTCCAAAGCCGCATCTGTGTTAGCCGCCCGCCCTTGATCCGTGGACGCTGCATGCGCATTCACGGCTGGACAAGACAATAAGGCGAAAGTCCCACCCATGTTCATATCCCCAGCCTTTGCCCAGACCGCGGGCGAGCCATCGTCCGGCGCTTCCATGCTGGTGCAGGTCGCCCCGCTGGTTCTTATCTTCGTCGTCTTCTATTTCCTGCTGATCCGTCCGCAGCAGAAGCGGATGAAGGATCACAAGACCAAGATCGACGCGGTGAAGAAGGGCGATCAGGTCGTGACCGGCGGCGGTCTCATTGGCAAGGTGGTCCGCGTGGACGACGTTTATTGCGATGTTGAACTCGCGCCCGGCATGAAAGTGAAGGCGGTGAAGTCGACGCTGACCGACGTGGTCAATCCCGCCACTGCCAAACCAGCGAACGACTGAACCCACGATGCTGAATTTCTCGCGCTGGGCCGTCGCCGGGATCCTGTTGCCATTGCTGATCGGCATCCTGTGCGCCGTGCCGAGCTTCCTGCCCGAAAATGTGGTGGAAAAGCTGCCTCGGTCGCTGCAAACGCGCGTCAACCTGGGTCTTGACCTGTCAGGCGGCAGCCACCTGTTGCTCGAAGCATCGACCCAGGATGTCGCCAGGCAGCGGCTCACCAATATGGAGGAGCAGGTCCGCACCGAATTGCGGCGGGGCGGGGAACGTATCGCAATCGGCGATATTTCCAGCCGCGACGGCAAGCTGAGCTTCATGGTCCGCAATCCGGCGCAGGTCGATGCGGCGGTAGAGCGTATCCGGCCGCTGACACAGGGCGCGGGGCTGACCGGGCAGCGGGATTTCAACGTCGAGGTGGTGAACAGTTCGACCGTCGTCATCACGCCGACCGACGCGGGCATCGACAATGCCGTGAAGAGCGCGATGGAAGTCGCGACCGAAGTCATCCGCAAGCGGATCGACGAAATGGGCACGCGCGAACCCACTATCCAGCAGCAGGGCGGCAACCGGATCGTCGTACAGGTGCCGGGGCTTCAGGACCCCAAGGCGCTGAAGGACCTTTTGGGCCAGACCGCGAAGCTGGAATTCAAGCTGGTCGATACGACCGCCAATCCGTCCGAAGCCGCGCAAGGCCGCGCGCCGGTCGGTAGCGAAGTGCTGCCTTACCCCGACAATCCGTCGGGCGTGCCTGTGATCGCCGTCAAGCGGCAGGTCATGGTATCGGGCGAAGAGCTGACGGACGCGACCCAGGGTTTCGACCAGAATAACCAGGCTATCGTCAACATCCGCTTCAACGGATCGGGTGGCCGGAAATTCGGGCAGGTCACGTCCCAGAACGTCAATCGCCCCTTCGCCATCATCCTGGACGGCAAGGTGCTGTCCGCACCGAATATCAATGAACCGATCCTGGGCGGGTCCGCCCAGATCAGCGGCAATTTCACCGTGGAAAGCGCCAATCAGCTGGCCATCGCGCTGCGTTCGGGCAAGTTGCCTGTCGCGCTTGCGGTGGTGGAGGAACGCACGGTCGGACCGCAGCTGGGCGCTGACTCGATCCGTGCAGGCCTTCTCGCTTCGCTCATAGCGGTCGTCGCGGTCGCTGCCTTCATGTTCGTCAGCTATGGCCGTTTCGGTATATATGCGAACCTCGCGGTCGCCATCAACGTGCTGGTCATATTGGGCGTGATGGGGATGCTGGGCGCGACGCTGACCCTGCCGGGCATCGCTGGTTTCGTGCTGACAATCGGCACGGCGGTCGATGCCAATGTGCTCATCTACGAACGTATCCGCGAAGAGCGCCGACGTGGACGAGGTGTCGTGCAGGCGATCGAGTTCGGCTACAAGGAAGCCAGCCGCACGATTTTCGAGGCGAACGTCACCCATGCCATCGCCGGCGGCATCATGCTTGCGCTGGGTTCCGGCCCGGTCAAGGGCTTTGCCATCGTGCTGCTGATCGGCATCGCGACCAGCGTGTTCACCGCTGTCACCTTCACCCGCCTGCTCGCGGCGCGCTGGCTTCGCGCCAAGCGCCCGACCGAGATCCACATTTAAAGGGGCCGGGAGAAAAGACCCATGAAACTTCTGAAGCTCGTCCCCGACAATACCAATATCGGCTTTGTGAAGCTGCGCCACTGGGCCTTTGCCCTGACCGCGCTGCTGACCGTGCTGGCCGTGGGTGCGACCGCCTATCGCGGGCTCAACATGGGCGTCGATTTTGTCGGCGGCCTGATGATCGAGGCAAAATTTGCCGAGCCGCCGCCGCTGGACAAGGTGCGCAGCACGATCGATCAACTGGGCGTGGGTGATGGATCGCTACAGCAATTTGGCGATCCCCGGACGGTACAGATCCGCCTGCCTCTTCCCGAACAGGGGGGCGCGGGTGCGGCCAACGCAGTGGTCGAAAAGGCACGCAATGCGATGACGGCGCAATTCCGCGGCGTCACATTTTCCCGCTATGACACAGTGTCGGGCAAGGTGTCGGGCGAGTTGATCCGCAATGGCATTCTGGCCGTCATGCTTGCCGTGATCGGCATCGCGGTCTTTTCCTGGTTCCGGTACGAATGGCAATTTGGCGTTTCGACCTTTGTCGCCATCATGCATGACGTGCTGATGGCGCTCGGCTTCTTCGCCGTCACCCAGATGGAGTTCGACCTCAACATCGTCGCCGCCGTGCTGACGATCGTGGGCTATTCGATCAACGACAAGATGGTGATCGACGACCGTATCCGCGAAAATATGCGCAAATATCGCAAGATGGACATGAAGTCGCTGATCGACCTGTCCGTCAACGAAACGCTGCCGCGCACGGTCATGACGTCGGTCACGATCATGCTGGCGCTGGGTGCGCTGCTGCTGTTTGGCGGCCATGTGCTGCGGGGCTTCACCGCGGCCATGATGCTGGGCATCATCGTGGGCACCTATTCATCGGTTTATGTGTCGTCTTCACTGCTGATCACGCTGGGCCTCGCCCCGCAGGTGGGGGAGCGCAAGGGGGGCAAGTCCGGCTTGGCCGCCCAGGCGGAGCGCGTGGGGCCGCGCGATGACGGGGCAAGGCCCTGAACGGCCAAACCTCAGGAACTGGGCGCAGCGGAATTGAACTGCGCCGGGATGAATCGGGGCAGGGTCCGATCATCACCGGCTTTTCAGGGCGCGGGTTTCGCGTCCGGGATGATGTATTTCCAACGGGCCTGCTGCTGAGCCCAACGGCGGCATGGGCGTGGGACGATGCCCCCGTCGTGGAGGCGTTGACGCGGGCGGCGTTGGGCGACCTGCTGGATCTCCAGCCTCGACCGGAATTTCTGCTGCTGGGAACCGGGGCCCGCCTGGCGCAACCGTCCCGCCAGTTCGTCCACGACCTTGAGGCGATGGACATCGGCGTCGAGGCGATGGACAGCCGGGCGGCGGCCCGAGCGTGGGGCGTGCTGCGCGCGGAAGAGCGATGGATCGTCGCTGCCCTCCTGCCGCTTTGAAGCGGCCTCCCGCTCTGTCGACGCGCGCGGCGAGTGCGACTACGCGATTGCAATTCCGGCCCCGTCTTGCGCTTTGCCGCGCATCCGCATAGTCTTGATACCAAGTTCCGCACCCTTCGGTGTCGGCGAAGAAGAAAAGAGATACGGCCATGGTGCAGCACAGCCGCCCATTGCCGCAGAGTTCCGGTCCCGCCGGAGGTGTTTCGGGCAAGAACGCCCGTTCCGGCCCGGCTAATGGGAGCAAGGCTGCGGCCATTACTCCCCCGTTGAAACAGCGGGGCACATTGCCTCATCCGCCACGGGGTCGGCGGGCTTATGCGGCGATCGACCTTGGCACCAACAATTGCCGACTGCTGATCGCCAAGCCGTCATCGGACGGGTTCATCGTTGTCGACGCCTTTTCCCGGATCGTGCGGTTGGGCGAAGGGCTTGCCGCGACGGGCCGCATCAGTGACGAAGCTATCGAGCGCGCGATATCGGCCTTGGCCATCTGCGGTGACAAGCTGCGCCGCCGCCATGTCACCCTGGCCCGCTCGGTCGCGACAGAAGCCTGTCGCCGCGCCGCCAATGGCGCGGAGTTCATCCAGCGGGTCTACCGCGAAACAGGCATCGCTCTCGATATCATCAGCGCGCAGGAAGAAGCCCGGCTCGCTGTCATGGGATGCCATGTCCTGCTGGAACCGGGGGACGGCCCGGCGTTGATCTTCGACATAGGCGGCGGTTCGACCGAACTGGTGCTGGTGGATGCCAATTGTTCGGGCGTGCCCCATATCGTTGACTGGGTCAGCGCGCCATGGGGCGTGGTATCCCTGACCGAGAGTGAATTGTTCGACCATGCCGACCCGTCCGAACGGATGGCCGCCTATGGCCGGATGCGTGAGCGGGTGGCCGATGCCTTTGCCCCGCTTGCCCGCCGTCTGCCGCGACAGCCTTCGTCGGTCCGGCTACTCGGCACGTCCGGGACCGTGACAACGCTCGCCAGCCTGCACCTCAACCTTCCTCGCTACGACCGGCAGGCGATTGACGGGCTGATCGTGCCTTCGGCGTCGATGCGGGCCATTTCCAGCCGCCTTGCCACCATGCCGCTGGCGGAACGGCAGAAGCTGCCCTGCATCGGGACCGAACGGGCTGATCTGGTTGTCGCTGGGTGCGCGATCCTGGAATCCATCCTCGACATCTGGCCCGCCGAAAGGCTGGGCGTCGCCGACCGGGGAATCCGGGAAGGCATATTGCGCGGCCTTATGGACCGTGATGGAGTAAGAATGTGAGGGGCGCAGGCGTCGGCAAGGTCCGGGTAAAGACGGCGAAGGGGCGCACGGCGCAATCCACGCGCTGGCTGGAACGGCAACTCAACGATCCTTATGTCCGCCGGGCGAAGGCGGAAGGATGGCGCAGCCGTGCTGCCTTCAAACTGATCGAACTGGATGAGAAGTTTCACTTCGTGAAGGGATCGCGGGCGGTTGTCGACCTGGGCGTTGCGCCCGGCGGCTGGGCGCAGGTGGTGAAGAAATTGTCCCCCAAGGCAAAGGTGGTGGGCATCGATCTTTTGCCGACGGATCCGATCCCCGATGTCACCCTGTTCCAGATGGATTTCATGGATGACAAGGCCCCGGCTTTGCTGGCCGAAACTTTGGGCGAGGCCCCTGACCTGGTCATTTCCGACATGGCGGCGAACACGGTCGGCCATCCGCAGACGGACCATTTGCGCACCATGGCGCTGGTCGAGGCAGCGGCATGGTTCGCGGTTGAAAATCTGCGCAAGGGCGGGACATTCGTGGCCAAGGTCTTCGCTGGCGGGACCGATGCCGAGCTGCTGGGCGTGCTGAAAAAACATTTCACGACCATCAAACATGCAAAGCCCCCGGCCAGCCGGAAGGGAAGCGTCGAGTGGTTTGTCGTTGCCCAGGGGTTCAAGGGGCGGCAGGACGAACAGGACTGACCCGCTATTTGGGCGCGGCGACTTTACAGACATTGGGGGCAATTTGGTTTCGACGGTATCTACGGTCGCCTATCTGGGGCTGGACGCGCGCAGCGTGGAGGTTCAGTGCCAGCTTGTCCCCGGCCTGCCCAATTTCATTGTCGTGGGATTGCCTGACAAGGCGGTCGCCGAAAGCCGGGAGCGCGTGCGCAACGCAATTGCGGCAATCGGCCTGTCGCTGCCGCCCAAGCGGATTACCGTCAACCTCTCACCCGCTGACCTGCCCAAGGAAGGGTCGCATTTCGACTTGCCGATAGCCCTGGCGCTGCTGGGCGCAATGGGCGTGATCGACGCGGAAACGCTGTCGGGCTATGTGGTGGTGGGCGAACTGGGACTGGATGGCCGCATCGCGTCGACGCCAGGCGTCCTGCTTGCGGCGCTTCATGCGGGCGAGAAGGAACTGGGGCTGGTGTGCCCTGTGTCGCAAGGGTCCGAGGCGGCATGGGCCGGGCAGATAGAGGTGATCGCAGCGCCTGACCTGTTGAGCCTGCTCAATCACTTCAAGGGCACGGCGGCACTGTCCCCGCCGCAAGCCGGAGCGGTCGAACCGCCGCCGCGCACGTCAGACCTCAAGCAGGTGAAGGGCCAGGAAAGCGCCAAGCGGGCATTGGAGATTGCGGCGGCTGGTGGCCACAACCTGCTGATGGTGGGTCCGCCGGGCGCGGGGAAGTCGCTGATGGCAAGCTGCCTGTCGGGCATATTGCCCGAATTGACCCCGGCGGAAGCGCTCG
>CAMPHJ010000049.1 GCA_946885845.1 uncultured Sphingobium sp.
CTTCGGTCGAGATGGCGAAGCGCGTCTTGTCGATGATCTGCTTGAGCGTTTCGGCCGGCAGTTCAAAGACAGTCGGCAAGTCGCCTTCCGCGATCACCGGAAAATCGTCGCGCGGCAGGGTCGACAGGTTGAAACGCGCCCGGCCAGCCTGGATCAGCATCTTACCCTCGGCGGCATGGAGAGACACCTGCGATCCTTCGGGAAGTTTGCGGGCGATGTCGAACAGCGTGTGTGCTGATATGGTCGTCGCGCCGGGCTGTTCCACCTGCGCCGATACGCTCTCCACTATCTGGAGGTCGAGATCGGTCGCCATCAACTTGATCGCACCGTCCGCCGATGCCTCTATCAGCACGTTGGACAGGATCGGAATCGTATTGCGCCGCTCAACCACCGACTGGACGTGGCTGAGGCTCTTGAGAAGCGTTGCGCGTTCGATGGTGGCCTTCATGTCCCTGTTTGTCCGTTTCTTTTTCTGCGCAAAGCCCGGAGACGGTCGAATCCGGGCGACAATGATGGATGGTCCTTCATAGCTGCTATGACGGCGGCGGCAAGCGCTCGCTGGTCATTTCGGGTGAGGAAGGGTTGCAAAAGGGCACAGCATCGGCTTTGCCGGGCTGATGGTGCGCCTTTTCCTCATTTTTCTGTCGATGTTAGCCGTCGCCGCGCCCGCCGCCGCCAAGGATTCACTTGGCATATTCGAGTTCTGGGGCGCGTTTCGCGATCCGGCGGCGCCGCGCTGCTATGCCATTGCCACGCCGGTCGGACGACGAGGGGAAGCCTTCGCCGCTGTGGGCACCTGGCCCCGGCAGCGGGTGCGCGGGCAAGTGCATTTCCGCCTGAGCCGCACCCGCGCGGAAGGCGCGCCCGTGACCCTGAGCGTCGGAGACCGGCGCTTTGCGCTGGTGGCGGGCCGGGGCGACGCCTGGGCGCAGGACCAACGGGCCGACGCCGCCATCATCGCCGCGATGCGGTCGGCCAGCAGCATGAGCGTCCAGACGACAGGCGCGAACGGGCGGGCCTTTGCCGATACCTACAGGTTGCGGGGGGCCGCCACCGCCATCGATGCGGCGGCACTGGGGTGCGCGCGGCTGCGACAGGGGTGACGCGCACTGTCGGCACGGGCGGCACGGCTTCGCTTTAAAAGACGCCCAAAATCGGCTATGGGCCGCCTCATGCAGACAGCCGCTACTCCATTGATGCCGATTCCCGGCGCTATCGACCCTGTGCCAGTGCCGCGTGCGGTGACGCCGCGCGAAGACGGGCGCGTCGACCTGATGGGGCTTTCGCGACCCCAGATAAAGGCCGTGCTGGAGGAAGCGGGCCTCGACACGAAGCAGGCGAAGCTGCGGTCGAAGCAGCTGTTCCATTGGCTCTATCATCGTGGCGAGACCGACTTCGACGCCATGACCGACCTTGCCAAACCGATGCGGGGCTGGATGGCGGAGCGTCTGATCGTCGGTCGTCCGCAGGTGGTAGAGGCGCAGGTGTCGACCGACGGCACCCGCAAATGGCTGCTGCGATCGGACGACGGCCAGGATTATGAGATGGTCTTCATCCCCGATGCCGATCGCGGGACGTTGTGCGTGTCCAGCCAGGTCGGCTGCACCCTGAATTGCCGTTTCTGCCATACCGGCACGATGCGGCTGGTGCGCAACCTGACGCCCGGCGAGATTGTCGGGCAGGTCATGCTGGCGCGCGATGCGCTGGGCGAATGGCCCAGGGGCAGCATGGCGTCGGCCAATGACGATGAAACGGATGACGCGCCCCAATATACCACCGACGGGCGCATGCTGACCAACATCGTCATGATGGGCATGGGTGAGCCGCTCTACAATTTCGATCATGTCCGTGACGCGTTGAAGATCGTGATGGACGGCGATGGCCTTGCCCTGTCCAGGCGGCGCATCACCCTGTCGACGTCCGGCGTCGTGCCGATGATGGCCCGCGCGGGCGAAGAGATTGGCGTCAACCTGGCCGTGTCGCTGCATGCGGTGACCAAGGATGTGCGCGACGAACTGGTGCCGCTCAACAAGAAATATGGGATCGAGGAGCTGCTCCAGGCGTGCGCCGACTATCCCGGCGCGACCAATGCGCGACGCATCACATTTGAATATGTGATGATCAGGGACAAGAATGACAGCGACGACGACGCGCGTGAGCTGGTCCGCCTGATCCGCCAGTTCAAGCTGTCGGCAAAGGTCAACCTGATCCCGTTCAACCCCTGGCCGGGCACGGATTATGAATGTTCCACGCCCGACAGGATCAGGCGCTTTTCCGAAATCGTGTTTCAGGGCGGCATCTCTGCCCCGGTGCGCACGCCGCGCGGCCGTGACATCATGGCGGCCTGTGGGCAGCTGAAGTCAGCGTCGGAAAAGAAGAGCCGGGCAGAACTGGATCGACTGGCGGCGGAGAAGCAGGCCGCGCTGGGCTGACCTTAGGACGATTCAGTCCGCTTTCGCGCCAGGACGATGCTCATGCAAAAAGGGCGGCCCCGATGGGACCGCCCTTCCTGTCAGTTTCGATCGCGAAGGATCAGAAACGGAAGCCAACGCCGACGACGCCAGCGTCACGGCCGTTGACATTGTCTTCATACTCGGTGCGCTGATATTCAGCCGAGATGTAGGTGTTGCCGTTCAGGGCGAACTCGATGCCGCCGCCGTAACGCACGCCTTCGACCGAGAAGCCAGCGTTGCTGTTGGACACTTCGAAGCGGGTGTTGGCGTAGCCAACCTTGCCGAATGCCAGCAGCTGCGGGTTCAGGACGTAGCCAAGACGGACCGAAGCAGCCAGGTCACGGCTGAGTTCCAGACCGGCATCGCCAACCGTGGTGTCGCTGAGCGATACTTCCGGGCCGAACGTGATGTTGGGCGTCACCGCCAGGTCGAAACCGGTGGTGACGCCATAAGCGAAGCCGTCTTCGCCGCCCAGCTTGTCATAGCCAGCGGTGACGCCAGCGCGGGGGCCGGTGAAGGGAGCAGCGTCCTGCGCAACGGCAGGAGCGGAGACGGCAGCGGCAGCAACAGCGGCTGCGAAAATCACAGTCTTCATAATAACCTCTTTTAATAAAAGCGTGATCGTCAGGAAAAAGACGTACGCCTTGTCAAATAGCAGGGGGTTTTCCTTGAAGATCCAATGATCATATCAAGAATGCCGTATGGGACGGCTTCCCCCTTTCCATCCTGCTTGCCGCGATTGTCATCGTCGGCGACGCGCATATGCTGATTTTCCTGTTACGTTGCAATATCGTCATGAACATAATCAAAGGTTGATGCTTTTCAGCAACAGTCATTGCACAACCCCCGAAAGCCACATGCCGATCCAGCCAGCTAGGTTCATGACGATGCACCGCAGATGAACGGCTTAACTCTGGACGAGCAGAACGACATTTTTGACCCCGTCGGTGCAAAAGGGTAACAGTGCGCAATGGTGAGTGCAGCGCCCCCCGGTCAGATGCCCCCCGTCGATCCTTTGGTCATCCGCCACAAATGGCCGGTTCGCGTCTGGCACTGGCTGAACGCCGCGCTTCTATACATTCTACTGACCAGCGGGCTGGGCATATTCAACGCGCATCCCCGGCTTTATTGGGGCCAATATGGCGCCAATTTCGATCGAGCCTGGTTGGAGCCTGGGCGGTTCGGACCGCTATTCACCCTGCCCGCTCACTATGATCTTGCCCTGTCGCGGCAGTGGCATCTGACCGCCGCGCCGCTGTTCGCCTTTGCACTGCTGGGCTACATGCTGTGGAGCCTCGCCAGCGGTCATGTCGGTCGGGATTTGGCGTTCCGGCGCGGCGAGCTGGGGCCACGTCATGTCTGGCAGGACATTCGCGACCATGCGCGGCTGCGCTTCCCGACCGGAGCGGCGGCGCTGCGCTACAATGTCCTGCAGAAGGCCAGCTATATCGGGATCATCTTCATTGTCCTGCCGGTCATCATCCTGACCGGACTGACGATGTCACCGGGCATGAACGCGGCATGGCCCTGGCTGCTGGACCTGTTCGGCGGACGCCAGTCGGCCCGCTCCATTCACTTCATCGCCGCCTTCGCGCTGGTCGCCTTCTTCCTTGTCCACATCCTGATGGTCGTGCTGGCGGGGCCGGTCAACGAACTGCGGTCCATGATCACCGGGCGCTACCGCGTGCCGCAGGACAGGTCATGAGCCTGATCCTTACCAGGCGCGCGATCATGCTGGGGGCCGGGGCCATGCTGACCGGTTGCGACCGGATCGCGCGCAATGACACCGTCCGGGATGCATTGTTCAACGCGCAGAATTTCCACAAATGGGCGCAACGCACCCTGATGGCGCGGGACGCGCTGGCACGGGAGTTCAGCCCCGACCATATTTCGCCGATTTTTCGTTCCAACGGGACGAATAATCCGAACACGACGGAATATAAGGCGCTGTGGCGGTCCGGCTTTGCCGATTGGCGGCTGGAGGTCACGGGACTGGTCGATCGCCCGCTGTCTTTGTCGCTGGCACAACTCCACAGCTTGCCGCATCGCGAACAGATCACCCGTCACGATTGCGTGGAAGGATGGAGCGCGATCGGCAAATGGCGTGGCGTGCCGCTCAAACTGCTGCTGGATGCTGCCCGGATGAAGGACAGGGCGCGCTACATCGTCCTCCATTGCGCGGACACCATGGGCGACGGCTATCCCTATTATGAAAGCATCGACCTGGTAGATGCCTTTCATCCGCAGACGATCCTGGCCTTTGCATTGAACGACCAACCGCTGCGCGTCGCCAATGGCGCACCCCTGCGGCTGCGTGTCGAGCGGCAGCTGGGCTATAAACATGCCAAATATCTGATGAAGATCGAGGCGGTTGACGATCTGAAAGGCATAGGCAGCGGCAAAGGCGGCTATTGGGAAGATCGCGCCGGATATGATTGGTATGCAGGCATTTGACGCAGCCGGAATGACCTGACACTCTGGCAGTCATGAAATTATTTGATCGCGTCATCAATCGGTTGGTCACGCGCGGCCAGTTGACCATCATCTATCATGACGGCCGCAAGGTGACGGCAGGAACCCCCGATCCCGCCTTCCCTTCGCTGGCATTGAAGTTCCGGGACGCGCGGGTGCCGTTCGACATCATGCGCGACCCACGCCTGGGCATGGCGGAGGCCTATATCGACGGTCGTGTCGCGATAGAGGGCGGGGGCATCATGGAGCTGGTGTCGCTCATCCGCGCCAACAATGCCTGGGAAAGCGGTCGATCAATCAGTGACAAGGGCCGGTTGAAACGCGGTTTCCGGGCGGTGCGCCAATCGCTGTGGCGGGCGAACCATCGATCACGATCCAAAAAGAACGTCGCCCATCATTACGACCTGTCCGGCGCGCTCTATGCCCTGTTCCTGGACCGTGACCGCCAATATAGCTGCGCCTATTGGCCCGACGCCGACAATGAAGCGGGCATCAGCCTGGAACAGGCGCAGGAGGACAAGAAGGCGCATATTGCCGCCAAGCTTCTGCTGAAACCAGGCATGAAGGTGCTGGACATCGGATGCGGATGGGGTGGCATGGCGCTGTACCTGCACCGGACCTGCGGCGTGGATGTCACTGGCATCACCCTGTCCGAAGAACAGCTGAAGGTCGCCCGCCAGCGCGCCGCGGACGCCGGCGTGTCGGAGCATGTGCGCTTTGAACTGATCGACTATCGCGACATGACCGGTCCGTTCGACCGGATTGTGTCGGTCGGCATGTTCGAACATGTCGGCACGGCGCATTATCGTGCCTTTTTCAACAAATGTCGGCAGCTTTTGGCCCCGGATGGCGTGATGCTGATCCACACGATCGGCCGGGTCGACGGCCCCGGCATCACCGACGCATTTACCCAGAAATATATTTTCCCCGGCGGCTACATCCCCGCTTTGTCGGAGATGATCGGGGGCAGCGAAGGCACGCGGTTGATGGTCACCGATGTCGAGGTGCTGCGCCTGCACTATGGCCTGACCATCCGTGAATGGTATCAACGCGCCATGGCGCACCGGGCGGACATTATCGCCCTGTATGATGAACGTTTCTTTCGCCTGTGGACTTTTTATCTGGCCGGGGCTGCAACCGTGTTCGAACATGGCAGCATGGTGAATTATCAGGTTCAATATGTCCGCGACCGCCGCACCCTGCCGATTACCCGCGACTATATGAGCGACGCGGAAAGCAGGCTGCGCGCCCGCTGATTTCCCTTAACAGCCGCTGACAGGATCGTTCCCGGACGGTTCAGTCATGCGGATGCATCTTGATTCCTGTGGTCCCCGCTGGCGAGCGGCGGACATATGCGAGGAGAAGGATGATGAAACTGTTCTGGAAGGGCGCGGTGGCGGCGGGTCTGGCTATGGCGACCCTGGGCGTTGCGGCGGCCCCGGCGCAGGCGCAACATTATCGCGGCGGCTATGACCATCGCGATTATCGGGAATGGCGCGGTGACCGCTACGGGGATCGACGGTGGGACGACCGCCGCGACTGGCGTAACCATCGGCGGCACTGGCGCGACGACCGGCGTGCCTATTACCGTCACTATCGCCAACGCTGCTGGACGGAATGGCGTTACAACCCCTATCGCGATCGCAATGTGCGCGTGCGTATCTGTCGGTAATCCGCGTTAGGTGTGACAGTCGATAGTAGCACGCATCGTGGCAAGTCCGACGATGCGCGCTACCCTCTGTGCCCTTTTAGCCCATCAGTGCCCTTTTGGGACGAGGCGATCCGGTGACGATTGAACCAGTTGCCCGGTTGCGGCATTTTGCCCTGCATGACCGATCCGATGCCTGTTGTTCAAAGCCTGCTGTCCGGGCTCCCCATTTTCCTCTTGCACCTCGCCAGCGCCACGGTGGCATGGCTCGCCGCCCTGGCGCTCTATATGTGGATTACGCCGCATGACGAATTCGCGCTGATCCGCGCGGGCAATCAGGCGGCGGCGATTTCATTGGGAGGTGCGGCGATTGGCCTCGCCCTGCCGCTGGCTTTGTGCCTGGCGGGGTCGATCAATGTCTGGGACATATTGATCTGGGGCAGCGTCACGCTCATCCTTCAGCTGATCGCGTTTCGCTTTGTCGATTTTCTGCTGGGGTCGCTGTCCGCCCGGATTGAGAGCGATGAGCGGTCGGCTGCCATTTTCCTGGCGATGATGAAAATCGCCATCGCCTGCCTGACCGCTGCGGCGGTGGCGGGCTGAACTGTGGCGGGGCGTGGCATTGGCTGTCTACCGCTCATTCTGGGGGGCGTTTTGGCGCTCGCCTGGATAGGGGAAGTCACGCAAGCCCCGCCGTTGCAGGTGGAAACATTCGATCCCCGGTCGCCCCGTCGCCCGATGCCGCAATGGAGCGACGAGGCATTCGTGATCGAAGATGCGCGCGAAGCCCCCGGCGACAGCATGGGCACGGCTTTCGCAATCGACCGGGACGGCACCTGGCTGACCGCCGAACATGTCACCCGCGATTGTTCGCGCATCGGCCTGCAGGAAGGCAATGTCGCCCGCGCCGTGTCCCGCATCGTACAAAGCCGGGAGGCTGACGCCGCTCTGGTGCGGGACGGCCTTCCCAGCGACGATGCGCTGCCATTGTCTGATCGCGTGCCGATGGCTGGATCAACCGGATTTCATATGGGGTTTCCCGCCGGGCGTCCGACACTGGTCGTATCGGAACTGATCGGCGCGGCCAGCGCGCGGCGTGGGCAGAGTGAAGAGACGGAGCCGGTCCTGGCATGGGCAGAGGTGGGTCGCTTGCCCGCTGGCGATAATATGCTTTCGGGCATCAGCGGCGGGCCAGTCTTTGCCGAAGACGGTCATGTCGTGGGGGTCAACAGCGCCGCCACCGGTCGACGCGGGCGGATATTGACGACGGCCCCGGACGCGATGATCAGGCTGGTCGCGGCAAGCCGTGCGGTCGATGACCGACCGGTCGCCTACCCCTTTGCTGGCCTGACCGACGCGGAAGCGCGCTTTGCCGCATGGCTGGAACAGGGCGTGATCCGCCGCATCTTCTGCGACGTGGATGAAGGGGCTCAACGGTTGACGACAGCCGTGCCGAACGGCTAGGCCGCGCGAAACACAGGATTGACACGATCATGAGCGACACGCCTCCCGACCGCCTTTCAACCAACCCGCGCAGCCCCCATTTCGACATGGAGCAGTTGCAGCGCGGCGTCGGCATCCGTTTCAAGGACCGGGTGCGCACGGATGTCGAGGAATATTGCATTTCCGAAGGCTGGATTCGGGTTGCGGCTGGAAAGACGCGTGACCGCCATGGGCAACCGCTGACGATCAAACTGTCGGGTCCCGTCGAAGCATGGTTCGAACAATCCGCGGACGATGCCGGGGACAAGCCCGCCGAATAAACGCGGCGGCCTGCGCGAAACCGGCATGGCGATCGACCATGCCGGGTATTGACGGTCACCGCAATCGGGCGTCCCGCTTCACATCAGCGATAATATCTGCCAGCGACCTGGCCGCAGGCGTAGCGTCGGCGAAACGCATGGCGCGCATATCCAGAGCCAGCCGAGGCGCGGACGCGGGCTTGGCCGACCTTTTCAATGGCGCCACGGGCTGCGTCACGGCGTCGGCATTCCGGTCCGGCATGTCGGCATCAGCCGTGACCAAACGCACGCTGGTCCCAAGGGCCGGATCTGGTTCGAAGGGACGCAGCCGGGAGCTGGTGGAGTAGATGAATCCGAATGTCGGGTTCGTACGCGCGCCCATCGTCTGCGTGGGACTATGCCAGACGCGCACCTGGCTCCAGTCGCCTTCTTCCGACACGTCGATCACGGGAACATCTTCCTCAATCGCGCCGGGGACAGACCAATTGGCATGGCGGATGAGCAGGCGGCGATCGTCCAGCACCTTGCTGACCACGGCGACATGGCCGAGCGTCATCGGCCCCATCGGACGGAATGTCAGCACCGCCCCACGGCGTGGCGCATGACCGCGCTGGTAGCGAGTGGCTGCCTGATCCCACCAGGTCAGGGCATCGCCACGAATATTCACGCCCGACACGATACGGGCATAAGGCACGCATTGCAGAGCAGACGCACCAAGCGCAGGCGTGGCTATCCAACCAGCCAGAAGCATGGCTGCCCCGCGAGCAATTCGAAACATAAATGCGACCTCGATAAATCGAAGAATCGCCCCACCGCGAATGAAATTATCCGGCGGTCCTTAGAAAATGATTAATGGGTCAGAAAGCACGCCCGGCGGCGGCATTGTCAGAGGCGGACGCCATGGCGATCTGAACCTTCGCCGATGCAGGAGCCTGATGCGGGTAGATGAAACCCTTGGCCGGATTGGAGCGCACACCCAGACCGCCGATCGGACCATACCAGACGCGCACGTCGGTCCAGTCATTGTTCGGCGAAACATCGACAGCGCGAACATCACGTTCAATGCCGCCGCGATAGGACCAGTTGGCGTGGGTCAGCAGCACTTCGCGGTCGCTGACCACCTGGCTGACCATGGCGACATGACCGACGGGCATGGCCCGGCTCGCCGAAAAAGCAAGCACGGCGCCGACCTTGGGCTGATTGCCGCGTTCGTAGCGGCCTTCCGCCTGGCCCCACCAGCTGTGGGCGTTGCCGTAAATTTCGATGCCGGAAATCTGGCGGGCATAAGGCACGCACTGCAACACGCCGGCGGTCGCGGGGGCGGCGATCAGCACGCCCAGAACGAGCGTCCACGCTGCAACAAGCGCTCGAAAACCGCTGACCATGGAAGAAATGCCCCCGAATTCTTGATCTTATCGACCCCGGGCTTCTTTGTGCAGATGAACGGCGAGTTGAGAAGCGGCGCGCGACGAACGGTTAGACGGACGGGTTAACCTGCGGAACCCCGACATGACCCGCGGATACCGTCAGACGGGTGGCGGAAGACAAGTCACTGAAAAGACTATCTTCTGTGCCGGTCATCCAGACTTGCCCCCCGGTCATCGCCAGCCGATCGAACAATGCGGCCCGTCTCATCGGGTCGAGGTGAGCCGCCACTTCGTCGAGCAGCAACACGGGCGGTTGCCCCCGCCGCGCGGCAACCAGGGCCGCGTGTGCAAGCAGTATCGATAGCAGCAGCGCCTTCTGCTCGCCCGTCGAACATAATGCCGCCGCCTGCCCCTTGGCCGCATGGACGACGGCCAGGTCATTCCGATGCGGGCCGGACAATGTACGCCCGGCAGCGGCATCGCGCCGCCGTTCCCGCGCCAGCCGGGGTGCGAGCGGTTCCCCTGCGCCATCCTCTTGCGCAATCGCCAGCGCCGGGCGGGCAAAGGGCTGGTCCGGTTGAGCGGCAAGCTCTACGCTCAACCGTTCGACCAGATCCGCGCGCGCGCTGGCCAGCGCCGCGCCATGTTCGTCCATCTGCGCTTCCAGAGCCGTCAGCCAGCCGGGGTCTGCTGCGGAAAGATTGGTCAGCAACCGATTGCGCGCGCGCATCGCGGCTTCATAGCGGGCGCTGTGGACGGCATGTCCGGGATGCAGGGCAAGCGTCAGCCGGTCGAGGAAGCGCCTTCGCCCGCCAGGGCTGTCCATGAACAGCCGGTCCATCGCGGGGGTCAGCCACACGATGGCGAGGTAATCGGCCAAGGCGTTGGCAGACGACGCCACCCCGCCGATCCGCACCTGCCGCCGGTCGGGCGCGCCGGGCGCGACCCCGGTTCCCAGCAGCACGCCATCGATTTCCGCCGCAATGCCGAAACTGCCGGACCCGCCCTGCCGCGCCATGTCGCGCAATGCCGCCCCCCGCAAGCCACGTCCCGGGGCGAGCATGGACACCGCTTCCAATATATTGGTCTTGCCCGCGCCATTTTCGCCGGTCAGGACGATGAAGGCGTGATCGGGCACGATCAGCGCATCCGCATGATTGCGGAAATCGCTCAAGGTCAAACGGCCGATCATCGGCCCGCTCTAGCCGTCGCGGGGCCAAACGGAAAGCGGTTCAGCAACGCTTGCGCGTCACCGCTGCTCCATCGTTAATGAGGGTGAGTTCGCGACCACTGGCGGAGGGCCGCAGTTCAACCTTTTTCGTCCAGCTGTCACCTTCGCCGGTGAAGGCCGCATCCACGCGAACCCGCTCTCCCGGCCCCGACGTGACAGCCGTGACCGTGCCGACACTTTCGTGAAAGATCAGGCTCTTGGGCGTCACGGTCAATTCCATATCGGACGACCGGTCGCCGCAGACATCATTCAACCCGGTCCATCGCCCCTGCACGGCAACCGGGATCGTACCAGCGACCGAAGCGCCATCCGGCTGCTGCCGTATCTCGCTATCGCTTTCGTTGCGTGTCGGATTGGCGGCATCGTCCGGCGCCAGGCTTTCATCATCGACGGGCGACTGGTTGCTGACGTCGTAGGAGGCTTGTTCCTCCACGATGTTGGTCGACATGCCGGGTTGGCGGTCATCCATCTGGTCGCACGCGGCGAGCAGCAGGAGTGGCAGGGTTAGAAACAGGCGCATCCGTAATGAACCGGCGATGGGACGGACGGTTCCGCTAGAGCGCTCTGCGTTTAATTAGACGCAGGTCGCGCGCTCTGATTTTTTATTATCGCATCCTTTTAAGCGCGAAACCGGTTCCCCACTTTTGCGCACGATGCTCCACCCCGCCGGACCCTGTGCGCCCCTCGCCCGTTGGGCGCTTGCATGCCAGGCCGGTTGGGGTCATCAACGGTGCGACGAGATGGTTCCACGGGCCGTGGCATAGCTGGAGAAAGCCGATGAGCAAATGGATGATGATCGCCCTGGGGCTGGCCGCCGTCACAATCGGGTCGAACGGAGCCATGGCGGCGCTAGCCGTTGGAGCCAAGGCGCCCGATTTCACCACGCGCGGCGCGCTTGCGGGCAAAGCATTTACATTGACCCTGTCGCATCAACTGAAGCGCGGACCGGTCGTGCTCTATTTCTTTCCCAAGGCGTTCACGCCCGGATGTTCAGCCGAAGCGCGTGAGTTCGCTGAGCATATCGACGATTTCAAAAAGGCTGGCGCAACGGTAATCGGCATGTCGACCGATACGGTCGATGACCTTGTCGCCTTTTCCACCAAGGAATGCGCGGGTAAATTCGTGGTCGCTTCCGCCGGACCGGCTATCGTGACGGGTTATGACGTGGCGCTGAAGATGCGGCCCAGAATCACCGATCGCACATCCTACGTCATTGCGCCCACGGGCCGCATCGCCTTTGTCCACAGCGAGATGAATTATAGCGGCCATGTGAAGGGCACGCTGGCCGCCGTGCAGGCGATGCGGGCAAAATAGCTGGCGGTCAGGAACCTCAGCTCGCCTCGCCGCCCTTCACATAGCGCCCAAACCAGTCGAGGGTGGCGCTCCACGCAGCCGTGGCCGCCGCCTCGTTATAGCTAGGGCGATAATCCGCCATGAAACCGTGATCGGCTTGCGGATAGAGCGTGATGTCATCGGGCGGGGATTTGTCCGCCGCTTTGAGCGCGCCCCTCATGGCTTCCACGTCGGCCACCGGAATCCCTTTGTCCAATGCGCCATATTGGCCAAGCACCGGCGCTTTCAGCGCTGCGGCCTGATCGATCGGGCGCAGCGGCTGTAGCGCCGTCTTGTCATTGACCAACCGCCCGTAGAAGGCGACGCCCGCGTCCAGCTTCGCACTATGCGCCGCATATAGCCAAACAATCCGCCCGCCCCAGCAGAAGCCGGTAATGCCCCGGCGGCTGGCATCGCCGCCATGCGATCCCGCCCAGTCATAGGTGGCGTCGATGTCGGACAAAACCTGATCGTCGGGCGCCTTGGATACGATCGTATCGATCAGCTGCTTGAAATCGGCAATTTTGGTCGCGTCGCCATGACGAGCGAACAGGTCCGGGGCGACAGCGTGATAGCCCTGTCTCGCGAAGCGCCGACATATGTCGCGGATCCATTCATGGACGCCGAAAATTTCATGCACGACGCAGATCACCGGCGCATTTTTCGCCGCTGCCGGGCGTGCGCAAAATGCGGGCATGGCAAAGCCGTCATGGGCCGGGATCGACACCTGCTCTTCCTTCAACCCATTGCCCGACGTCTGCACCGCGCTGCTAGACACAGGACGGCAGGCGGCGGCGAAGCCTGCTGCGAAAGTGCCGGAGACCAGCAGTTTGCGGCGATCAAGGCCCGCCGAACCGATCCAGTTGCGGTCGTCGGGCAGGCGTTCGGGGCTGGGCTGATCATCGGTTTCGATCGTCATCATGCTGTCCTCCAACCGGTGGCCCCCGCGCCCGCAGCCTACCCGCTAAAATCGCGAGCGCAAGGTGCGTCGGCGCAGGAAATCCCCGCTCTCGATCAGCTCCAGCCGACCAACATCCCGGCTGTAAACATAGACCCATGCCTGCGCCGGGCCGCTTTCGGATTGCACGATCAGCCGCTGGCGGCGATATTCATGGGGCGCCGGGAAATGCGCCGAACATTCCTCATGCTCGTCGAGCCGGTCCAGAACAGCGGGATCCGTGGGGAGAAGAAACAGGTCGCCCACAACAAGCGACGTCGGGCATGGGACAAAGCCAGGATAATCCTGAACGCGGTAGAGCCTGCCCCGCGCGGTTGCGGGACCGGCATGGCGCGCGACAGAGGCCAGCC
>CAMPHJ010000050.1 GCA_946885845.1 uncultured Sphingobium sp.
CTGCGGATCGGAAAGACGGGAACCGTCTTGATGCGTCGCGCCGCCGCTGCCATTCATCGCATATGAAACAAGCTGCCAAGGCGCCGACTGGCGTGAAGACACGGGGCGTGGGTCGCCCGCGCCGATTGACCCTTGAACAGGTTCTGGATGCCGGACTTGCGCTGGGTCTGGACGGTTTGACGATGGGCGCGGTTGCCGATCGGCTGGGCGTGACCATCACCGTTCTGTACGGCTATGTTTCAGGCCGGGAGGAACTGGTCCGCCTCGCCGCCGCGCGTGCGGCGCAGGACCATGACTTTCCGGCCGACGCCGGGCAGCATTGGACGCTCTATGTTGCTGGCCATGCCGCGGCCTTGTTCTCGCTGCTCACGGGTCCGGGCCAGCTGGTCGCGCAATATTTCGCGGGCGGGCTGGGGCCAGAGGTTGAGCTGGATCGCGCCGAAGCATGGTTGGAGGCGCTGGCCGCGCGGGGTTTCCACCCGCGTGAATCGCTTCGCCTTCAGCGCCAGATGGGCGAAATCGTCATCGGTGGAGCGGTCACCTTGATGCACATGCGGTCGTTCGAAGCAGCCGGGGGACCGTTCGAAGAAGCGGCGATCCGCGCCATGGCGAAACGCGAAGAAGGGGAAATACCGCTTCTGCTGTCGGAACAATCCATGTTCAGCAAACGCGAACCCGTGTGGCAGAGTACGCTTGCCTTGCTGCTGGAGGCGGTGGCAACCGATAGGGGAGAGGCGTTCGACCGGCAGGCGGTCATGCGCGTCCTGGCACTGGCGCCCACCGACCAGGGGATTTTCTAGGCAGATATAGCCATCTGCTAACTTTGGAAATGCTCCAGGCCGTGCAACGGACGGGGGCCGACATGAAACCGGCCCCCGCTTGATGTCACGCGCCTGTTCTCACGCTGCGATCTGCTGCTGGTGCGGCCCCGGCGCTTCGGCGGGATAAAAACGGGGAACGCCGGGGTCGTAGACATTGGTCAGCAACTTGATGAAGCCCTGGTCGCGCATGGGGTCGGTAGGCATTTCGAAACTATGGCCCCGCGCGCGCAGGTCCTTGATGAATATGTCGAAAATCTGGTCGTGGGTCAGGTCGTCGCTATGCTCCATCACCATCTTCAATTCTGCATAGTCCATGAAGATTTCAGCGCCCCAATGCACCATCAGGCGCATTTCCTGTGCCGGCACCTTCTGGATAACCTTGTCATCGGTGGTTAGCTGCCACCCATCGGCGATATCGGGGTCGGCCCCGAACAGCGTATTCAGCGCCAGGCCTTCAGGTTTGCGCTGGTCCACCGGCCCACCAGCTTCCGCCCGATGAAACATCATTTCATTCTCGACCAGGACGGCGCGATTCCACATCGGCGACGCAATACGGGCCGGTTGGGCATATTGCCCATCGGGCCAGTATGTGAAGCCGCCGCCGGTCGAACCCTTGTAGAACCAGGTCACGATCTGCGCCTTTTTCGTTCGCCAATGCGTGAACAGGCCTGATTTGCTCATGGTGTTCAACATGTAGATCGGCGTGTTGCGTTGATTGATGCCCCGGAATGACGTTGCATCGATATGGGCCGGGTCGTGGCTGGCGCATGCGCCGTTGATGTTGAACAGCATATTGTCTGGGGTGGCGTAATCCGCCTTCCAGTAACTGCGCACCATGTCCAGGAAAGGCGAATTGAGGAAGCAATCCTCGATCTCTGGATGCAGGCATGTGCCAAACCTCGCCAGATAGCCGCGAAAATTCGGCGTCAGGAACATGTCGAATGTCGGCGTAACCCCTTCGGGCATCGCGCCGGACATGGTGGCCACCACCTCTTCGGCGGACGCGAAATGTTGCGCCAATATCATCTGCCAGGGACCCTTTTCGCGGATCAGGCGAACGATCCGGCCATGCTGATCGTCGTTATAGACGCCCTCCAGAAGGCGCGGAGGCGCGATAGGACGAATGATGTTGGGCAGGTTCTCAGGCATGATCCACTCCGTTCGACTCTTTGATCCATGGTAGCAGTCAGCTTCTCGGCCTGCAATAATATCCGTATTCATTTCGGAAATATGCCGAACCCATGGAAAGCGGTGGGAACGGCCCGTATTGTGCCCTCGCCGCAGCAAAGGCCGTTCCCCATGGTGGCACGCGTCAGCGTCCCTCCGCAGCGCCCCCGCCGGTTTCACGGATCAGGCGTACCGGGCCGATCAGGCCTGACGATGGCAGCGGCGTGTCGGCTGTATAAGGGGTTGCGCCGAATGCCTTGCCCCCGGCGCCGATATTGTCGAACACCGTTGCGGGCTGTTCCAATCCCAGGCTGGGCGCATCTTCATGGGTGAAGCTGATCCGTTTGGTCACGCCGGGCTGGCGGTCCCCAACGACACGGTTCACCCACAAATTGCTGACCCGAACCTCGAACTTGTTCACCCCCGGCTTGATCAGGGGGGTGACATCCAACTGATAGGGCGTCGTCCATGCGATCCCCGCCGACCGGCCGTTGACCAGCACTTCCGCCACGACTTCCACCTGACCCAGGTCCAGCTTGATGGCGCTCGCACCGCTCAGCCAGGATTTGGGAACGCTCAACGTCCTTTTGTAACTGGCCGTGCCGGAAAAGTAGCGGACGCCAGGGTCGGCGTCTTTGCTCAGGTCCCGCAATTGCCCCAGTGCAAGTTTCGCCGGTGCCCCCCGTCCGGGCTGGAACGCGACCGACCAGCCATCGGACATGTCGGCAATCTGGCGGGACGCAACCACCGGAACGGTCCGGGCATCCGGTCCGTCTTTCTGAAAGACGACGAAGGTCGATCCGAAAGGATCGAACGGGATATCGACGATCGTGCGCCCATTGTCGGTGCGATAGCTGACCGGGCTGGCCTTTCCGGTGACGGGGTCCCACAGTTCCGCCGCCTTGCCTGCCGTGCGGAACGACGCCTGCACCCTTTGCGCGCGGTCCTTGCGGTTGGCGACGAAGTAGACGTCGCTATCGTCCACGCGACGATGCAGGAACCGGACCTCCGCATCCGCAGGAGCCTGGACCAGCTCGAAATCGGCGGTGATCTTTTCCGCGGTCAGGGCGCCGTCCGGCAGTTTGGCCGCATATACCTTGCCCGCGCCGACCTTGGCCACGCCACTCGATGACGGCCACAGTTCCGCTATGACGGCGCGCACCTTGGCCGGGTCGTCGCTCAGGCTGGGCGACCCAAGCGGGCGTTCGCCCACCAGCACAGCGCCCGCCCGCACCAGGTCGCGCAACCGTTCCAGCGTGGGCAGCGTCACCCACTGCACCTGTCCGCTCATGTACAATATCCGCCACGACATGCCGCTTTCCGTCACCAGGCGTCCATCCTTGACGCTCAGGCGGGTCTTCAGGGCGTCGGCGTTGACATAATCATATTGCAGGCCCTCCGGGACGGTCGGAGGCTCCTTGCCGAACAGCGCGACGATGGACGTGCCTTCGCCATAGAAAATCGCCACATCATTGACCGCCTGCCCCTGCTGCAACAGGTGGGATGCGCGCCCCAGATAGCTGATCCAGGGCCCGGCCTGCTCCGCCCATGTATCGTTGCGGTTGAACCAATGGCCAAATGGCCCCAGCACCAGCCCCGGCGCCTTGCCGATCAGCGGCTGGTGAACGCTGCTGTGCAGGATGAAACGGTTGACCCCGGCCAGCATCATCAGGTCGGCATAGGGCTTTAGCAGACGGGGCGACAGCGACCATGGCGACCCCGCCGCCGTCAGCGATTCCGCCGCAACCAGATTGCGCCCCCACACATTGGCCACCGACGCCGATTCCCGAATATCCGCAAACGGCTCCGCCCGGAATGATCCGGGCGCACCCTGGACCCACATGGCCGCCATCGGCACATCGGCCGACGCCTTCATCTCCATCCCATCTCCAATCATATGGGGGGATCCTTCATGGGATTCGCCGTAACGGATCATCCCAACCTTGTGCAATTCCGCGCTCAGCCTGTCATAATGCTCAGTCTTCACCAGCTCCTGCTGCGTCCGACGAAAATCCCACAGGAAACGATCACTCACTTCCGCGCTGTCCACGATATAGCCCGCCAGCGCGGGAAGATATGGCACCGCATCATAGCCGCGCAGTCGTCTGAATTGCTCCAGCATTGCGGGCGTCCAGTTGGCCGTTCCCGCTTCCCAGCTGTCGAATATCATGTTGCTGACGCCGGGCTTCCCCAGTCGGCCACCACTCGCCTCGCGATATTTGTCCAGATACTGGGTGATATAGCTGGTGACGTCCGCGCCACTCAGCTTATCGACCTCCAATCCCGATCCGCTCGCCTGAGCAGGTGCGTTATGTTGTCCCGTAAGCGAATAACCAAAGCGCAACACAACCCACTGACCGCGCGGCGCGGTCCAGTCGAGGGAACCATCGGCCCGCAGTTTACTTGTCAGATCGACGACATCGGAAGTCCGCAAAGCGCTTCGCTCGGCAGGTGTCGCCAATGCGTAATAATCATGCGAAACCTGAAATCCCGCCTTGCTTTCCCAGGCGTTGATCATCGGTGCGCCGTGAAGCACAAGCTTCGAAATCAACAATCTACCTGCGGCGCCCCCGCCGATGTTCAGCATTGCGTCCTTTTTCGGTGCTTCCTTAACAGCTGTCGGAACTACGACCCGGAACATGCGGGCCGTGGTCGCGGGCACCGAAGTCGTGCGCTGCGGCCCCGCAGTTTCCAGCCTACCCACCATTTTCCAGGATCGGCCGTCATCACTTGCTTCCAACCGCGCGTTCGGACCAAGCCCCGCGCCGCCAGTCCCACCCATAGGCGCATAATTTCCGGTCGCGATCGAAATCGCCCTGATCGTCACAGGCTGACCATAATCATATTGCAGCCAGGCGTCGCCTCCCCGCGTGCTCGCTGTCAGCTCGCTGGTAGCAACCACATCGCCATCGTTCAGGGTGGCGGTGTTGAAGCTGCCGCCGCTGGCCGTTGCGACCGGGCGCGGCAGGATATATTGCGCGGGCAGACGGAATGCGACCACCTTTGCATCCCGATAAAAGGCTGTGCTGTTTCGCGGGTCGATACTAGCGTTGTTCTGGAACAGGCCAGCGGTACCCGGCGGTTGCGCCAGTTTGCCCGTGAAGCGCTTGCCACCGTCGATCCGTGTCTCGCTCCAGACATATTTCTTCATTGCCTGTTCGGGCTTTACCCAGGGGCCGCCGCTTTCGCTCCAGCCGGGGGAACCGGCGACGCCGATATCAAAATTTCGCGCGATGCTGCCGTCGATCGCGTGCTTGAAGGCATCCTTCCACTCGGGACTCATATATGCCAGCGGCGCTTCCAAAACCCGCGGCGCACCCACGTCCACGTCAAACGCCTGATATCCACCCAACCCGATACGCTGCATCCAGGACAGATCGGCGTCGATCCCCTGCTTGCTGATTTGCCCGCTGTTCCAGTGCCACCACACCCGAGGCTTGGCCGCGGTCGGGGGGGTCTGGAAAGAGTCGAGCGAAACGTCTTCAGCAGCTACGCCGCCAGAATATAGCAAAGCCATCGTGAGCGCACAGGACGCGAGCTTGATCAGCGAAAAGCGTGCCAACGATTATCCTCCTACGATGCTTTGCGCAAAGTGGTAGGCTTCGCCATGCGTCAGTTCAAGAAATCTGGGCGAGCTTGATCTGATAAATCGGCGAAAACGTGGCGAGCCAACCCAATCAGTGAAGACAGGTCCATCGCCCGTATAAACGCGGAGACATTGGGCGGGGGAAGCCCCAGGATCAACAAATAAAGGAATATGGCGGAGACGGAGGGATTCGAACCCTCGGTGCCGAATTCTCAGCACGACGGTTTAGCAAACCGTTGGTTTCAGCCACTCACCCACGTCTCCAAACATGGCCTGAACGCCCGCTTGGGGCGGGACAGCGGCTAGGCGGATTGGGCTATAGCGGCGGCTTTTGCCCATGGCAACGGTCCTGTGACACGAAAATTGACGGGGATGGCAGGCAGGCGATTCGTTCCGGCGCGGAATCGACTCCGGTCGCCGTTCGTTCATTGTCGTTTCAGCTTGAAACGGGATAATCTGCGGGATGACTGAAGATCGGGCAGAACGGGGACCAGTGGCATGATCGGAACAATGAAGCGGGCGACAGCCCGCGTGACGCGCATGGGCGCGCTGATACTGGCGATCGGTGGGGTTGCCCTGGCGCCGGTCCCCGTATCGGCACAGATTCGGACGATCGATCCGAACAGTGCGATTGATTCCGATCTCGCTCCTGTACCACCACAGAATAACACGCCGACCGATCCCGGGCCCGATCCTGTCGGAACACCCGCGCCCGAAACGGTTCCCCCAATGTCGGACAACACGGCTACTGGCGCACCCGTCACCGCCAATTCACCCCCGGCTGCTCCATCTGCCAGCGGATCCTATCAGGAGGATGACCTGATCGGCGCGGCTGAAGGCGTATTTGGCAAGGGTGCAGAGGGTCTGGCTGGCCTGATCGAAAAGATATTGAAGGATCAGGGCCGCCCCAATGCCTATATCGCCGGGCGGGAGGCTTCGGGCGCATTCGTTGTCGGCCTGCGCTATGGGTCCGGCACGCTTAACCATAAGGTGGAAGGCACGCGTCAGGTCTATTGGACTGGTCCGTCGATCGGTTTCGATGTGGGCGGCAACGCAGCCAACACCTTTGTCCTCGTTTATAATCTCTATGACACACAGGACCTGTATCATCGGTTCCCCGCAGCCGAGGGGACGGCCTATCTGGTCGGCGGTTTCACCGCTAGCTATCTCCGCTGGGGGAGCGTCGTGCTTATTCCGATCCGGCTGGGTGTCGGGTATCGGCTCGGCATCAACGCGGGCTATATGAAGTTCACTGAAAAGCGGAACTGGCTGCCTTTTTGACGGACTACAGAAGAAGGCTGAGCTGCGGCCCCGGGTCTCCGCTCTCCTCATGATCGAGGTTGTGGATGCCAAGGCCCAGCAGCCTGGCGCCCATCCGCAAGGGCAGCTGCGCCCGCATTAGCGCGCAACCCGTTTGCGCCAGCAGATCGGGTGAGCGTACCGGCGCGGCAAAGCTCTTTGATCGCGTAATGATGCGAAAATCAGCGAATTTGATCTTCAGCACGATCGTTCTGCCATAGGCACCGCTTTTTTCGATCCTGGTCCACAGGCTAGCCGCGATGCGCTCCAATTCTGTGACCAGAGCATCTTCGGCGATAAGGTCGCCAAAAAACGTGTCCTCCACACTTACGGATTTGCGCTCCTGCCGTTCGTGTACCGGTCGGTCGTCTTCGCCCCGCGCCGCGCGATAGTAGAAGGGGGCGGCACTCCCGAAATGCTGTTGTAGAAAGGAAAGGTCGCGCGCCCGCAGATCGGCGCCTGTCTCTATGCCCAACGCCTGCATCCGCCGTGCCGTTACCGGACCGACGCCGTGTATGCGACGGACTGACATCCTGGCCATAAAGCTGGCCCCTTCATCGGGACGAACGACGCACAGGCCGTCGGGCTTGTTCTGGTCCGATGCCAGTTTGGCGATCAGCTTGTTGTAGGACACGCCAGCCGAGGCGGTGAGGCCGGTTTCTTCCTGGATCATGCGGCGAATCTCTTGAGCGATCATTGTCGCCGACGCGAGGCCGGGTTTGTTGACGGTTACATCCAGATAGGCTTCGTCCAGTGACAATGGCTGGATGATGTCGGTGAAGCGCCCAAAGATGGTTCGTATCCGGGATGAAGCGGCGCGATAGGCGTCGAAACGGGGTTTTACGAACAAAAGATCGGGGCAGAGCCGCCGCGCTTGAGCACCCGGCATGGCCGATTTTACGCCAAATATGCGCGCTTCGTAGCTGGCGGTCGCGACCACGCCGCGCGGCCCACCTCCGCCCACGGCGATCGGCTTCCCGCGCAACGCTGGGTCGTCACGCTGCTCGACCGATGCGTAAAAGGCGTCCATATCGACATGGATGATCTTGCGTATGCCGGTCGGCGGGCTTTCCATGGCGCGCGATTATGGCACAGCAGGAACGAAAGGGAAACAAGGCGGTGGTTCAGCCCGCCTTGGTCATTTCTTGTCCTTGAGCGACAGCAGCGCAGCGAAAGGGCTGGCCTGCTCCTCCGTCAACACCCCTGCGTCGCGAAGATGGGTGTCCGCGTCGGGGGAGCGGGGATAGGGCGTCATTGCCAGCGCGACGGTTTCAGCGACGGCTTCGCCCATGTCGATCACCTGCCCGTCATAGCCAATGACGTCGCAATCGTTCGAATCGATCTCCAGCTCTTCTCCTTCGTCGCCGGTTTCGCTGTCCGGGACAAAGCGCAGCACGAAGTCGGTTTCGATGCTTTCGGGGACAGGCAGACCGGTTGCGACGCAAGCTTGTACCAGTTCCGCGCGCAGATGCCCACGCGCCGATATGCCGCCCGAATCCTGGGTCAGCCCATATTCCGCCTCCAACCGGTCAAGGCTTAACAGATGGAATCGGTGGGCCAACGCTTCTCGTTCGGCTGGTTCCGCGCTGATCGTCACGCCCTGCGCATGCCGAGCAAGCTGATCCATGCGGACAGGCCGAGAAAATTCGGGGGTGGGGGATGTCATCCCAACTCTCCTGCAATAAGGGCGGAGCGGGTTACGGAGCCAAGTCTGACCCAGTAAGCGCGCAGACGCGATTCGACATAAGCCAGCGCGCTACCGGTCGGGGACGCTCCGCGATACAGGTTGCGGTTAAGTGCTTCGCTCAATTCCGTTTCGCCTGACAGCGCTGCGCGATAGGCGGACAGGCGGCCGCCAAGAGCGCTCATCATGCGTCCGATATGCTTGCCGACGACGACATCGCCTATTCCTTCCTGCCGCAACTGTCCGTCCATGTCGTCGATGAACAATTCCGTCAGCCACACGCTTTCCTGCGCCGCGCCCAGGCTTTCCAGTCGCATCATCACCTGCGCCAGGATGGCGACGATCATGTCAAAGCGTCCGTCGACCGTGTCAGGGACCTTCCCTTCCAGATACCAGTGGGGCTGGCGGCCTTCCTGAACGATGGCCTGATAAAGCGGCTGCATCGCACCCTTGGGATCGTGGCTTGCGAACAGGCGCCGGAAAAGCTTTGGCATGACGTGTCTGTTTCCTGGATGAACCGAACGAGGCCCCCTTGCCGGGGTCCGCTCATTTCCATATTGATCGGCAGGCCGCCGGATGCAATGGCGGGGTCAGCTTTAAGGATTCCCGGGTCCCGTCCCGGCAGGAGAAGTTCATGCGCCAGTTCAGCCGACAGTCCCGCAGCGGGCGGATCTTGCTCGCGGGTGGCCTTGTGGCGCTCGCGTTGGGGATGTCGGGTTGCACCCGAATCCGCACGCATCAAGGGTATCAGGTCGACAAGCTGCTGGTCGATTCCATCCAGCCGGGCGTCGACAACCGCGCATCGGTGGAAGGCACGCTGGGACGTCCGACCTTCGCCGCGCAGTTTGGCGAACAGGACTGGTATTATGTGTCGCGCGACATGCGCGCGCTCGCTTTTTCCAATCCCAAGCCTGTCGCGCAGACGATCCTTCGCGTCCGTTTCGATCCTGCGGGCAATGTCGCCGCGGTCGATCGGATGGGGTTGGAGCAGGTTGCCAAAATCTCGCCTACCGGTGACAAGACGCCAACGCTTGGCCGTCATCGCAGCCTGCTGGACGAAATTTTCGGCAATATCGGCGCTGTGGGGGCCGGTGGCATGGGCGGAATGGGCGGCGGCGGCAGCAACACCGGCGGTCCGAACGGAAGCTAAGTAGCACTCGCTTGCTCGCGCGGCGCCGGTTTTCATGCATTGGGGGCGATTTCTCCCCCGCACGGCAGCATCGCGCGTAGGCCCGTACCGATGGGTGTCGGGCGATATCCCAAGGCTTTCAGGCGCTCGATATTGAGCGCGGGGAAGCCCCAATCGGATTCTCCCGATGACATGTCCTGGTGAATGGGCGAACCGGTAAGGTCCGTCAGTGCTCGGGCAAGTTCGGCGATGCTGGTCCTTATTCCACTGCCCACGTTGAAGGGACCGGAAGACTCGCCTTCGAGTACGAGCAGCAACGCTTCAACCACGTCATCGACCAAAACCAGATCCGAACCGAAGCGGCCCGATCCAATAACCTGGATCGGCTGCCCGGCCTGCGCGGCCCGCACCATATTGCCCAGCGCGCCGCTTTCCTGACCCGGCCCATAAACAGAACCAAGCCGCAGGGTGCCAAGCGTCAAGCCCGTGGTCCGGCAATATTGTTCGGCATAGATTTCCTGCATGATCTTGGAGCCGAGATAATAGCCCCGGCTCGACGGGAATAGCGCCGACCCCTCGTCGGGGGATAGGGTGGTTGGGGCATAGGCGTTGGCGCTGCTCGTCTGGACGACATAGGCAACATCTCCGCGACCCGCCATCTCCAGCAGCCCAAGCGTCCCCAAGGCATTGACGTGCCAGCAGCGGGCGGCCTCTGCGGGATCTTCATGATTGCGCGGAATATAGGCTGCCAGATGGACCAAAGCATCGCACCCTTTCAGCAAGGACGCATTCGGATCGAGGGAGCTCAAGTCCAGCGACCGAAACTCGTCCCCCTCCGCCGCCGCCGCGGGCCTTTGCCGTCCGAGATGGCGGATGCGATAGCCCCTGGCCTTGGCGGCGTCTGCGAAATGCCGACCGATAAAGCCGGACCCACCCGTCAGCGCAAGGAGAGCGCCCGGCTTCACCGGACCGCGTCGATGCGATCCTGCTGGACGAACATTTCGTCCAGGTAGCGCAGGATTACCCCGGATCGGATTTCGGGCTGCACGATGGGGGTGCCGAACAGCAGGTGGCGTATGCACATCTCCACTTCATTGAACCCCGCCATGGCGCGCAACGGTGTGGTGCCGGAAAAGCGGGCGTTGATTTCAAAGACGCGCGGCTCGCCCTGTTTGTCGGTGCGAAACTGGAAGTTGGCCGGTCCGTGGGGGCGAAGCGCGCGGCCCAGTGATCGAACCTGTTCGTTCAGTTCGGCGTAGTCGCCGGTATAGGCCCGATAGGTATTGCCGTCGCGCAGATCGCGTCGCATCACGATCGACGCTTGCACATCGCCGTCGAAGAATAGCACGCTGGCGGTATATTCGCTGTCGGGATCGCCGACGCATTCCTGAACGACCAACCCCTCCCGGTCGGCCCGCGCCTGTTGAAGCGCGTCCCTGTTTCGCACCACGGACACGCCGACCGACCGAGCGCCCACGCGCGGCTTGACCACCAGTGGAAAACCGATCTCCGCCACCAGTTCTTCCACCCCTTCATCATCCTGCCCGCAGACGGAGCGGGGCGGATTCAGGCCCGCGCGCTGGAAAAAACGTGCGGTTTCCAGTTTGTCGTCGGCAATCGCGACCACGCGCGAATCGCTGACGATCACATGCGTTCCGAACAGCGCCTCCAACCGTTGCCGCTGCTCTGCGAAGAAGGCTAGCTCGACATCCGTTCCCACCAGCACGACATCTGGCCGCTCACGGTCCAGCAGCTGGTCGATGCGTTCGCCAAATGCCGGGTCATGGGCCATTGGAAGGCGGTAGGCGGCGTCCGCCCAATAAAGACCTGAAGAAAGAGGGTTGGGATCGGCGGCGATCAGCGTGCAATCCAGTGTCGATTGCCGCAAAGACTTGATGATGCCCTGACCCAGAACGGCACCAGCGCCCGTGATAAGTGCCTTCATGCGAAAAATCGGCAGAGCCGCTCCCGTGTTGATGCCGTCATGCTGGTGGCGTGGATCGCCTTCATATGGTCCTCCGTGTTGAAACTGACGGGGCGCGATTCAACGCTGACGTGCTGCTGGTCCAGGGTCAGCATGGCCCATTGCGGCGTCCGGTCCCGGTCGTCCCGCGGCTGGCCTAGTGAGGCGAGGGTGAAAATGGTCGCAGCATCGCAATCATAGCGCCGCATTCGGTGGGAATGTCCAAAAAGGCCGAAACGGTAGCCGCGCTCTGCCAAGGCCGGGGACGCCGCCTGGGCATCGTTGGCGGATCGGATATAGCGCCAGTCGCCGAATGTATAGGGGTTGGCATGGGCGGCAAAGAGCGACCCTTGGGCCCAGTCGTTCTGCCAGGCGAAGCTGTCCATCACCCCTGCTGGCACGCGCCGGGCGGTCCAATCGATGCTTTCGCGCAACCAGTCCGGCAGGCTGGCGGCATAGGCAACTGCGTCCGCATCAGCAGTGTAGAGCAGATCGTGATTGCCGCTCAACAGGATCGCGCCATCCCGATCCACAGCATCCTGAACCAGGTCCAGCGTTTCTGCCGGATGGACGCCATAGGTCAACAGATCACCCAGGATCAGCATGGCATCGAACCCTTCCGCACGCGCCGCGGAAAGGGCCGATGCCAACGTGGCGCTAAGTGCATGGATGTCCGTCAGGACGGCTATCCGCATGGTTTCGTTCTCGCTCATCCCGTCGCCGCAGCCCGTAGGGAAACGGGCGCGTTGGCCCGTCTGCCACGCGCATCATCATAAAGCGCCAGATGGGCGGTCGCGCAGCGTTCGATCGAAAATCGGCGTGCACTTTCCAGCGCTCCGGCGGACAGCGCGGCATAAGCCGCCTCATCCGACAGGGCGTCAGCCATGGCGGACGCCAGAGCCTCAGCATCCCCCGGCGGCACTAGTACCCCATTCACCCCCGGCACAATCATTTCCCTGTTGCCGGCCACATGGGTGGCCACCATGGGCAAGCCGCTGGTCGCCGCTTCGATAAGCGAAATGGGAAAGCCTTCCCATAGCGAACTGTTCACGAACAGGTCCGCTTGACGCATCAGCATGTCGACATCGCGCCGTGCGCCGAGCAATTCCACATTCTCGCTGGCGCCTGTGGCGTCTACCAGTGCTTGCAGTTGCTGCAGCATCGGCCCACCCCCCGCGATCGATATGCGTGGCTTGCGACCCTGGAGCGCGAGGGTGGCGGCCAACAATCGCGCGGCGCGCACCAGTGTCGGATAATCCTTTTGCTCCGACACCGTACCAACGGCCAGGATGCTGGGGTTTTGCGCCAGCGCGTGCCGGGGTTCAGCCGCCTGAAACCGTGGATTGGCGGCGTTCCAGATCAGCTGAACCGGTTTGCGACTGTGCCGCCGCAGCGTCGCCTCACATTGTTCACTGATCGCGACGTAGCGGTCGACGACCCAGTTGAAGAAGTGGAAGGCCATGGGCGGAAAGGATAGGCGGCTGTTGTGATGGGTCAGGACCACCGGCACTCGCGGGCGCGCCAGTGCGATGATGGGAAGCGCGCGGGCGGTATGGCTGTGGATGACGTCAGGGCGCGAAGTTCGCAAGACATGGCGCAGGGCGCGCGCGCCCGCGATCCA
>CAMPHJ010000051.1 GCA_946885845.1 uncultured Sphingobium sp.
CATCGATAAGGCGAGGAACAGTGATGAGCGATAATGGCCAGCCGATTGGCGCGGCAGTGGTGGGTACGGGCTTTGGCCTGTTCACCCATGTCCGCGCCTTGCGCGCGGCCGGGTTCGAAGTGCGGGCCATCGTCGGTCGGAACCGGGAACGCACCGCGCAGCGCGCTGCGCCGCTGGGCATCCCATTGGCGTCGGACAATCTGGAGCAGGTGCTGGCTGACGATCCCGCCATCCGGCTGGTGACCGTCGCCACGCCGCCGCACGCGCACTACACGCCCGTCATGCAGGCGATAGCCGCCGGGCGTGCGGTGATGTGCGAAAAGCCCTTTGCCAAGGATCTGGATCAGGCACGCGACATGCTGGCCGCAGCGGAAAAGGCGGGCGTCGTCCATGGGCTGGGCGCAGAGTTCCGCTTCGACAGCGCGCAGGCGCTGCTGCGCCGCGTTGTTAAGGACGGGCTGATCGGCGATCCATTGATGTTCAGCCGCATCTATCAGCAACCGGGACAGGGCGAAGATGAGCCGCTGGCGGAATGGTGGACGGACGCCAGCCAGGGGGGCGGTTTCCTGGGCGCGTTCGGGACCCACATGATCGATCAGGTCCTGTCCACGCTTGGCCCCGTCAAGGCGGTCAGCGCGATCCTGCGCAAGCTGGCGACCACCCGGCCCGACATGACGTCGGATGATTTTTACAACGTCCAGTTCATAACCGAAGGCGGCTGCCGGGGCGTGATCGAGGCAGCGATGAACTTCCCCGGCCCGTTCGTCATGGCGACCAAGGTGGCTGGCACCAAGGGCGCGGCCTGGATCCAGTCGGGCGCAGCTTTTGGCGATCCAGAGGAAGTGTGGCTGAAGGATGCGCAAGGCGCGCGCCGGATCGACATGCCGATCGAATTGATCAACCCCGCGCCCGAACCATTTGCCGTGACCGAGCTCATACAGACCGAAATGGACCGTTGGCACACGCAGGGTTTCGATGTCGCCCCCTATGCCAAGCTGTTCGGCCAGATGAAGGCGCGGATGGCCGGCACTGCACCCCCGCTCCCAGATGAAGGCGGCACCTTTCATGATGCGGCGGCCGGGCAGGCGGTGCTAGATGCGGCGCGGCGCTCCGCAGCCGAAGGGCGCTGGGTGGAAGTGGAGGCAGTTTAGCGCTGCTCGCCCTTCCTTGCCCAGTGGGCTACCACTTTATCGCCGCTGCGCCATTCCTATGACCGGGTGCACCGGTCGAAACATGACCTATCCTGATCAAGCGCCTTCCCAGCGTGCGAAATCAGGAGGTTATGATCCTTACCGCTCAACCGTCCATCATCGCATCGCCGGTCGACAGGGCCGCCGCCCCCGACGCCGCCCTTGGCTACAGGCGTGACATTGACGGGCTGCGCGCCCTCGCCGTCGTGCCGGTGCTGCTGTTTCATGTGGACCTGTGGCCATTTTCAGGCGGCTATGTCGGCGTCGACATCTTCTTTGTCATTTCAGGCTATCTGATCGCGTCGATCATCGGCCATGACCTGGCCGAAGGGCGCTTTACCCTGACCGGTTTTTACGTACGGCGCATACGTCGCATCTTTCCTGCGCTGTTCGTCATGATCGCCTTTACGATCCTGGTGGGCGGGCTGATCCTGCTGCCGCTCGACTACCGGCGACTGGGCGCGAGCGCGCTGGCGACCACATTGTTCGCGAGCAATATCTATTTCGCGCGGCAGAGCGGCTATTTCGGCGCATCCGCCGAGGAAGCGCCGCTGCTGCACAGTTGGTCGCTCGCGGTGGAAGAGCAATTCTATATTGTCTTCCCGCTGCTGATGCTGGTCGGCTGGCGTTTGGGAGGTCGCTACCGGCTGTTGCTGTCGATGGTGGCGGGGCTATCGCTCCTGTCCGCCATGCACATGGTCGAAACCGCGCCAGCCTCGGCCTTTTATCTGCCCCATACGCGTGGCTGGGAGTTTCTGGGCGGCGCGATGCTGGCGGTGGGTCGCTTGCCCGCTTTTCGATCGCCGCAGATTGCGAACGCGGCGGCGGCGGCAGGAGCAGCATTGATCGGGTGGGCAGTGCTTCGTTTTTCAGCGGCCACCCCGTTCCCCGGCGCACATGCACTGTTTCCGGTGGTCGGAGCGATGCTGATCCTTCATGCCGGACGCACTGGCTCACTGGTCAGCGGCGCACTGTCCAAACCGGCGCCGGTGTTTATCGGCCGCATCTCCTATTCGTTATATTTGTGGCACTGGCCGCTGATCGTCTTCTGGAAATATCGCACCGACGGCAGTTGGGAAGTGTGGGAACAGGTGCTTATTCTGCTGCTGTCCCTGCTGGTGGCATGGGCAAGCTGGCGGTTCGTGGAAGAGCCGTTTCGTCGCGCCCGATCCTTCCCGCCTGCTCGCGCCTTTGCCTTCGCTGGCATCCTGATGACGACCGGGGTAGGCGCGGGCCTGCTGCTCTATTTGTCGAACGGGATGCCTTCGCGCATGAATCCATCGGTCGTCGCGCTGGACGCCGCGACCAACAGCATAGCCTACCTGCCTGAAGATTGTTCGGGCATGGCGTCGGTGCAGAAGGATTCGCTCTGCGTCGTCGGCGCGCGCAAGGACGCTGCCAATTTCCTTCTTTGGGGCGATTCTCATGCTCATGCGCTCAAGCCAGCCTTCGACCGGGCGGGCGTGGCGTTGGGCCTATCGGGCAGGATAGCTTCCTACCCCGCCTGCCCGACCTTGCTGGGCATCGACCGGCTCGATCAGCCACCCAGCCATGATTGCAGCGAATTCAATCGGCTGGTGCTGCAGGAACTGGCGACGACGCCGTCGGTGCACACGGTGATCCTGGTGTCCCGATGGGGGCTGTGCGCCAATGGCAAGCGGCCCGAAGGCGGCAAGCCATGCTATCTGGGCCGCGATGAAGATGATGCGAGGAGCTTTTCCGCGGATCAGCAACTGTTCCGATCCGGGCTGGCAAGCACGGTAGCAACGTTGAGCCGGATGGGCAAACAGGTGATCCTGGTCGCGCCCATCCCGGAGTTTCGCCGCAGCGTGCCCGAAACGCTGGCACGCGCCATCCTGTACAACGAACCGCTGCGCCTGACGCTGACCCGTACTGAATATATGCAGAGGCAGCAAAGGGTCTTCAGCGCCTTTGACGAGATGCGCGCCCGGTTTGGCGTGACGGTCGTCTATCCCCATCAACTGCTGTGTCGCACGGGGCGCTGCGCCATGACAGCCAAGGGCGTTCCGCTCTATGCCGATGACGATCATCTGTCCCGGCAGGGAAGCCTGCTGCTCACGCGGATGGTCTACGACGCCCTCAAGACGGCGAATGGGGCATGAGGCGTCAGGCTGTGCGGCAAAGCCGGTCGTAGACGTCACTGACTTTCTGGCTGTGGACCACTTCGCTGAATCGATGGCGCGCGTCGACTTGCGCACGATTGGCCATGGCGGCTGCAGCAGCCGGGTCGCGGCTGAGCCGAGCGCATTGGTCAGCCAGCGCGTCGGGATCGTCCGGGTCGACCAATATGCCGATTCCGCCGTCAAGCGCTTCGACATTGCCGCCTGATCGTGCCGCAACGATGGGGGTTCCGACCAGCATCGCTTCGACAAGCGTGCGACCAAAGGGCTCACGTACCGCAGGCACCACCAACTGATCGCACGCCGCGATCCAGAAAGCGCCCGGCGTCCGATAGCCCATCATCTTTACCTGGTCGCCAACGCCCTTCTTGCCGATGCGCCGCTGCAGCGCGGCATCCATGGAAGGCACGACAGATTCGCCGAACATGACGCCCACCACCGGCCGGCCCAGTTTTTGGCGCAGTGTCGCCATCATGTCTATGAACAGCAGCGGGCGCTTACGCGTGATAAACGCGCCAAAAAAGCCGAGTATGAGCGTGTCGGGCGTGATGCCCAGTTCGCGGACCAGTGTTTCGCGTGCGTGGGCCCGGTCAATGTTCATGTCCGGGTTGAACGGGCTGTGGACGACGACCGCCTTCTTACGCGCCGACCAGCGACCCGGCGCAGGCAGGGAGAATGAGGATACGGTAAGCACCTGATGGGCGAGCAGCGGGGCCAGCAGACGCAGCCCCAGTGCGCCCGGATCGCCCCGATGATGCCAGACGAGCTTGGCCCCGGCCAGCCGTGCTGCAAGCGCCCAATTGGCGTTGGTCTGACCGTCGTTCACATGGACGATGTCGATCCGCTGGCGTTGCAGGAAGCGCACGCGCGGCCAAATGCCCCCCATGGTGCGCAAAAACTTGCCCATTGTGAACGGTTCGCCCGGAACGAACAGGCCACAGCTTCCGGGGTCGTCCAGCTGTTCATGATCGGCAAAAAAGCGAGCGATCCGACCGTCCGGCAATTCCGGCACGACGACGACGTCGTAGCGGGCCGGGTCAAGGCGGTTGAGCAGACCCTTCACCGAAATGTGGCTGCCGCCAACCGTGTCTCCTGAAAAGGGAAAGCATAGCCGCACCCGCGCACAGGCGGGTGCGGCACTCCGACCGTTTTCGTTCAACTGGATCAGCGAAGGTGACAGAGCCTTCATCTAGAAATCGCTCCCTTGGATCGCCGCCCGCGATAAGACGTCAAGAAATTGGTCGAGATTGGCGATCCCGTCGCCATCCGCGTCTTCCCAGGCGTCAGCGCGGCGCGGGTTGGCGCGATTGCGGGATTCCCAGCCGTCATCCATGCCATCCCCATCGGCATCCGGGTAAGCAACGCCCGGTTCTATTTCGTCGATCACGCCCGGCTGCTGGACGATGCGGCCTGTGCGGTCGCGAAGTTGATTGATCACCCGGCGGTCGAACGGATCGCGGGGGAATGCGCCCGCTTCGCGCACGACCTGATTATAGGCCTGCCCTGCAGGCTGGGGTGCGATGGTGGCAGGACAGGGGAGCGCCGTCACTTCGGCTTCCTCGATCAGGGGCGATTTACGGACAAATTCGCCTTCGAACTGATTGTCGGCGATGTAGACCTTTGCCAACCCCTTCGTCCCTTGCACGTTACGCGTGATGCCGATGGTGGCGGCATGTGTATTCTTGCCCGCTATGAAGCTGTTGCCGATCAGGGCAACAGGGCCACCCCCATAGGTTTCCCAGATTTCCGCGAATTCCGACTGGGCATTGTAGAAGACATTGTTGATAACCTCTGTGCAGGAACCGGGCGGAAAATTGATATCCGGGTTGCGGTCGCCATTGTGGGCGCAAAGATTTCCAATGAAGCTGAAATGCTGCGCATCCTTGGGATCGCTCGCCAGCAGCGCGCATTTGTCATGTTTGGGGATGCCTTCGGCGAAGATGGAGTTGCTGACCGTGATCCAGTCATTGTCGCCATAGCCATTGACCAGTTCATCGCGGGCCCAACTGCCGCTGACATGATCAAGGATGACCCGCTCGCTATTTTCGATCGTGAAACTGTCTTCTGAACCCCGATCCTCGCCGATGCGGTCGTTGCGAACGCGGATGTGCCGGACCACGATATCATGCGTGTTCTTGATAAGAAGCGGCGTGAGGCCCAGCGGTCCGCCATCATGGGCCAGGGTGATGCCCCCTCCGGGAGCTGTCTGGCCCGCGATTGTCAGAAAGGGATTGCGGATGACCGGCGGCTTCGTCGTGAAGCGGATCAGCCCGCCCACGCGAAATACGCAAACACGCGGTCCCTGATCGTCGATGCAAGCGCGCAGGGAACCAGGGCCGCTGTCTGCCAGGCTGGTGACGGCAATCACCTTGCCTCCGCGACCGCCTTTGCTGGCCGCGCCGTAACCCACCGCGCCAGGAAAAGCGCGTTCCCCCTTCACACCCTGAGGCGCGCTTTGGGACGCATTGGTTGAGCCGGAGCAGCCTGCTATGACGATGATTGCTGGAACGATCAGGCCCGCCCCTGCGCGAACCACCCGCCGAAGGCCGATCCTGCCGGTCACATCTGACGGCGGATCGCCGTCGTGCGGATGATTGATAGGGTGCGTCACCAATTGCCCTTGTCCGCCCGCACACGCTGCCCTGCGCAACATCCTGCAAGCTGTATCCCTTATCCAGTCGCGCGCATCCCGGATCAACGGAGCAGGAGGCTGATACCTCGGCAAATTTGGGTAGATGCGCCAGGCAAGGAAGGAAGGACGCCGTTCCAGCCCCTTGTGCTGGCGCACATGTCCAAAGGGCTAGCCATTATGCGCCCACGCCTGTCCCGAAGGTCGATTGCCCCGGCCATCGTGCAAAGGCACGGTCCAAAAGGCCTTGGGAGGAGGGAAAGATGACTATTTCCGCGACTACGCCCGGCCTCCCACACGGCCCGCTTTCCGGCACGACCATGGCGGGGGATAAGTGGGACAGCGTCGCCCGCTATGCGTTGCTGGCGTCTATCTTCCTGAGCGGCTGGTTCCTGCTGCGCGTGGGTTCGGTCAATTTCACCTTTTCAGACGCGGCCCTGCTGATCTGCCTCATAATCACCGCCGCGCGGGGGCGGTTGGGGGCCACCCCCTTCGGTTCGCTCACCCCCTTTTGGGTGACCGGTCTGGCGATGATGCTGGGCGGCCTGTTCGTCGGATCGATCATGAACGGCGATCCACTCCGCTGGGTCAACATCGCACTTCAATACACCGTGTCGTTCATGCTGATTCCGATGGTGTTGATGCAACAGGACGATCAGGTGCGGCGGATCGGCCCACTGTTGTTCATGCTGGGGATCGTGCTTTCGCAGATCATCGGCATCACCGTCACACTGCTGTTCACCCCAAGTGACACGCTGCCATTGCTGGGGACGGGATTCTACACCGGCAATCAGCGATTGGGATCGCTGTCCGGCGAACCCAACAGCAACGGAGCGGTTATTTCCTTCGCCATGCCCATGTTGCTTTACGCGGTGCGCCAGCGGCAGATATCCCTGTATCTGGCGCTCGGCTGCCTGCTGGCGCTCGTATGGGGGCTTTTGCTGACGGCGTCCTTTACCGGGTTCGCCGCGACGCTGCTGACGGTTTTCGTCTGCCTGCTGCTGCTGGGCGGTTTTCGCTATATTGCTGGCCTTGCCGTCGTCATGGGCGCGGTCTTTGGACTTTTCATCGCCAGCGGAACCCCTTTGCCCAAGGCATTCCAGGAACGCGTCGGCAATGCCGTGGAAAGCGGCGACCTGACGCAGGCCGGCACCTTCACGGGCCGGTCCGAACTGATCAAGGAAGCCTGGACCTTTACCGAACAATATAGCGTAATCGGCATGGGCGTGGATCGTTACCGGGAACTGAGCGCCCATGACAATCCGGTGCACAACCTATATCTGCTGATCTGGAACGAAGGCGGCATCATCGCGTTCACCGGACTTATCCTGTTGTTATCCTTGCTGTGCCTTATGGCGGCAGGCGGCTTACGGGACCGCGAGCGAGGGGCGCCTACCATTGCGGTATTACTGGTTTTCCTGATCTACACCCTGTCATACCCGCATATGTATTCTCGCATGTGGGTCATGCCGGTGATGATAATGCTGGCCCTGCTCTATGGCCCCCGCCGCGCACCCGACACAGGTCGCGCCCATCTTATCTATTCAACCCCCGCCGGACCGCCGCAGATGCCCAGTTTTTGATGGGCGATTTTCTGCGGGACGTTCAGGCAGCGCCGATCAGCAGTGTCACGTCATCGGTCCTTGGATTGCGGGGACCGCCCGTGGCCGCCTTGCCATCCAGATGGACAACACGATGCAGCACATTGGGCAGGCCAAGAACATGGCTGGCGATGGTGCCGGGAAACACCGCCAGTGTATCGAGATCGATAGGCAGGTCATGCCATTGTCCCCCGGCAAATACCTGGGTCAACGTGCGTTCACGTCGACCGCATAGTGCGGTGAGATAGCGATAATCATAATGCGCGCCTTCGATCACGCGCTGCCCTGACGCGACCCGCCGCGACGGGTCGCGCCTTAGCAGCATTTCATTCACCCGCTGCACGAGTCGCCGCATCGCCGGTATATGCGCGACCAATCCATAAAGGTCCGACAAACCGCGCGGACTGAACACCCCGGCCGCTTCCCATCTTCGCTCATCCAGCGCGCAGCCCGCTCGCCCCCAGCGCCCCATTGAGTTGCGGGCAAGCGCACCAAGATTTGCGAAGTCTTCGGCAGTTTCCTGATATTTGAGGCGCTGAACCGCCACTTCAAAGCGGCCGGGCAACGCTCCGTCCGGGATTATCGCGGCCATCAGGCGCTGGCCCAGCAACCAGCATTGGTCGAGTATCGCCTGACCCGGCACATAATGGCCTTCATCCTGAACGAAGGAAGCGGGCCGCGAGGCGACGCGTCCAGCCTCCTGTTCGCGCGACAGGGCCATCTTCCTGGCGATGTAGCCGTGCCTGCCCGGCTGAAAGTAAAAGAGGTCCCCCAGGCTCGCGGTTATATCAGCGGAACCGTGATAATTACGGGCTATGTTGACCAATGGCGCCTGCCAGGGAAGCTGCTCCTCATCATTCTCCAGCAGGTCCCGCCAAAGCGTCGAGACGAGGTCGGGACAGTGGATCAGTACGGCGGCATTTCCGGCAGCGAAAAGCCGCGCCAGGGATCCTGCCGTCACGTCATGCAACCCGATTCTGGTAATCACTGAATATTTCCCGACATTGCCAGCTTCTTTTATGGTTCGGAATTCATGGTGCAATTGTCGGGAAGGGGAAGCTCATAATAGTCATGAAGTAGAAACACATAATTCCCGACGAGACAGAACGGCACTCTGCCCGGTCACAGCTGCGGAGTGGGGGACCGCCGACAGGGGAAGGCCGCCCGCGCGTGCCTCATCCTTAGGGTTAGCTACAATGCGCACCGCTGGCTCCCGATGCGCTTTTGCACTGCGGGACCACAGCAATCATACCCATTTCAAGGAAACGGCCATCGGGCCGATTACCACCGCATGCTCCGCAAGATGAGGGAGATTAGCATGGCGTCCGCTCAGCTGACATTGACCGACGGCACCGGTTCGCCCAGCGGCTCCGCGAAACCGCGCGACCTGTCGTTCGAACTGCAGCAAATGAGCGCCCGCCAGATCTGGTTTATGCTGCGGCGGCACATCAAGCTTGTGGCCGGGATCGTGATCACCTGCGTCCTGATCGTGCTGGCGATCCAACTCCGGCTGCCCAATCTGTACCAAGCGACCGCGACCGTTCAGGTGCAGCTCAACGACGCTTCTGGATCGAACCAGGCCGACGCCGTCCGCAATCAGCAACGTGTGGCGAACGAAGCGCGCATGTATCGGTCACAAGCCTTGGCTGAAAAGGTGGTGAGGGACCTGAAACTGCACCGCAATCCCCACTTCAACAACAATATGCCCATGACGGTGCCGTACGCTGCGTCCCAACTGATTGGCAAAACACAGATATCGAGTTCGCCCGATTCCGATGTGATCGACATCACCGTCCAGTCGCGAAAGCCAGACATGGCTGCGCGTATCGCCAACCGCTTTGTCCAGAGCCTGCAAGAGTTGCGTTCGGAAAGGCGGCAGGAGTGGCGAGATGGCGTCACTCGCGCATTGACCAATGAAGCAGGTCGGCTGTCCAGCGAGGCCTGGCGGGCTGAACAGGCCGTCGCCGATTTCCGGCGCGAGCATGCGATGCCGGTGGGCGCTGGCAGCGCCGAGGATTATCAGCAGATGAACAGGTTGGCCGTCGAAGCGGCGTCCAGCGCCGCACTGAGTTCAGGCATGCGGGCCCAGGCGGCCGGCGTCAGCAGCGCGGCAGGCATGCGCACCGTGGCAGGCGCCACATCACCCGCGCTGGACAATCTGCAGAAGCAATATGACGACCTTGTCCGTCAAAGATCGGAACTGTCCGTGCAGATGGGCGCAAATCATCCGCAGATGCAGGCATTGAGCGCACAGATCGGCCAGGTCGGAAATGCCATGTCCCAGGAACGCTCGTCCGTCATCTCGGCCCAGCAGGCGCGCAATAATGCCGATGCCGGGCGTGAGCGCGCGTTGGCGATAGCAGAGGCAAACGGGGCGGCGGCCCGTGCCGGTCAGTTGCAGGCGCGGCTGAACGCGATCACCAGCGCGGCGTTCCGAAACAACGCCAATTCGGTGGACCTTTCAATCCTGGAACGCCGCGCGGAAGTCGCGCGCCAGGCCTATCTGACGACGGCGCAACGCGCGCAGACGGTACGTGCGGAGCTGGAGACAACCGGCGTCAATTCGACCATGATGTCGGCAGCCCCCGTCCCACTCTATCCTGTTGCCCCGGCGCCCAAGAAAATGGCCGTTGCCGCTTTTGTCGGATCGTCGATGCTGGCGCTGCTGATCGTTCTGGGGATCGAGATGTTCGACAATAAGCTGCGTAGCGGCGAACAACTGCGTCGGCTGTTCGGGCTGCGCACGCTGGCAATGCTGCCCGCGATGCCCCAGGCCATCGGAGCGACGGTTGAAGATAACCCGGTCGTCACCGAACCTCAGTCCCTGTTCACGGAAGTTGCCAGGAATTTGGCAAGCGAGGTCGAGGCCCTGCCCCGGATGGAAGGTAGCCAGCGCGTGCTGGTTACGTCGCCCATGCCGGGCGATGGCAAGTCCAGTGTAGCGCTGACGCTGGCGGCGGCCGCCGCGTCGATGGGGCGGCGCGCGATCGTCGTCGATCTTGATCTGCGTCGGCCTGGACCAAGCGTGCTGCGCAGCATCCAGGACAATTCGAACCTGCCCGACCTAATTGACGTGCTGAGCCATAAGGGCGAAACGCGGAAGCTAATTCCACAGATCGAATCGCATGTCGAACATGACGCGGCGTATGGCGCCGCGCCTGCATCGCTGCTGCCCGTGGTTCTCAGCACTCGCGAACAGATACGCAATCCGGCTGCGCTGGTGCAGGGATGGCAGGTAGCGCGCCTGCTGGATGAACTGCGCGAACAGTTCGACCTGGTCGTCATAAACGCCCCGGCAATTCTGGCGGTCCGGGATGCCCGAACCCTTTCCAGCCTGGCCGATTCGACCATCATGGTAGTGCGCTGGGGTTCGACAACCGTGGAACAGCTGCGGGCATCGCTACAGATGGTCAACAATCAAGTCGCGGGCGCGGTTTTCAACCAAGTCGACTATGAAGAACATGCCCGGCGCGGTTATGGCGACGCGGTGCAGTTTTATATGGGGTCCGCTGCATATTATTCGGACAGCTTCCCTGTCCGGCAGAAATGGACGAAGACCGCCAGCGATCGCGTACGCAGAGCTTTCACGCGCGAAGCGGCTTGAGGGGCAGCGGGGCGTTGGACGGCACCGGCCTCGAAAGCTTTATGGCACAGGGCGAAACCAAAGCGCTGCAACTGCTTATCATCGATCCAAGCCCCCTTCGCCGCGCGTGCATGACAGTGGCGCTGGAATCGAGCGGGCTGAAAGTCATGTCACTCGCCACGCTTGATGACAGACCCCCGCAATGCGAGGCCGATGTCATTCTGTTCCAGGCGGGGGACACGCCCGAGGAAGCTGCGTCCCTGACCGAACAGATCGCCAGAGCCGCACGGCGCTGGCAGGATGTGGCGGTCCTGGTCATCGCAGACCATAATGATCAACGGCTGATGCTGTCAGCGATCGCCGCCGGCGCGCATGGTGTATTGACGTCCAACATCAGTGTACCACGCATCCAGGAAGCCTTGGCTTTGCTGAACGACGGACTTTCAATCTATCCCGTCGCGGTGAGCAAGGCTATCCAGACCCGGTTAAAAATTCAGGCCGGCCCGTCCGGCGATACGAGCGATCGGGTCAGAACGGCAATGGACCAACTCGCCACGCTGACCAGGCGGCAAAGGGACGTGCTGGAACTATTGGCGCAAGGCGCGTCGAACAAGGATATCGCCAACCGCCTGCAGATCAGCGAAAGCACTGTGAAGGTCCATGTGCGAGCGATCATGGCGCTGAAAGGCGCGTCAAACCGGACACAGATCGTCGCTCATCTGCTCAACGGCGGTGATCTGGGCGATTAGGGAAGGGCGCATCTGCCCTGATGCGGCGCCTTCCGGCACCGCGTCCGAGCCTCAGCCGACGTTGGCGGCGACTTGCGGGCGTCGCGACCTTCGCAGCCAGAATATGTCCATAAGCACAACCTCAACCACGCCCAATATGACATGGGCGATATTTCCGCCCAAGGCGCCATAGCGCGGAACCGCATAGCTGGCGACCACGACGAAGATCGCAGTTCCAAGGCAGGAAATGGCCAACACATGCCAGGACTGGTTCATCGCCAGCATGGCCGATCGTGAAGGGGCCGCGTGCAACAACAGCATCACCGCGATCAATTGGGTGACGAGCAGGACATAGGCATCGGAATATGCCGCGCCCGGCCCCACGCGGATCAGCAAAGGGCCAATCAGCCAGCCGCCCGCCAGCATGAGGATTCCCACCAGCGCGAGCGCAGCCTGCACTTGCAGCGTCGTCGCCCGGAATGCGCGCACATTGCCTTTGGCCCACATACGGCTGACGTCGGGATAGATCACCGCCTGAACCTGTGCGCCCACCTGCATCGCGACCTTGGCAATTCGCTTGGCGAGATAATACACCGCTGCCGCGCTCGTCCCCGCCAGCGCACCGACAAAGAGGGAGTCGGCTTCGGTCGTGATCACGCGCAAGGTCAGCGACAGATTTGTGGAGCAGGCAAAGCCGAAAAAGCCGGGAAAATCCTTGATAAGGCCCTTCAGCTTCGCATGGAGCGGGTTCGCTATGCCCATCCCGCGAAGCGCGCGGAAACCGGTCCAGAAAACGATAAGGGATCCCAAAACCTGAGCAGCGGTCCATGCCACCATGAATCCCAGGACGCCTGCGCCGGTCAGCATGCAGTACAGGGCGAAAAGGATACGCAGCACATTGCCTGCAACCTGCGCGTAGGCAAGCATTTTGAACTGGCCCGACAGGCGCAGGGCCGCGACAGGCACGCCTGCGATATTGAAAAGCGTGGCGATCGAGTAAATGGCGACCAACTGTATATGCAGCGGTTGCAGCCCGAATAAGGGACCTAGGAGCAATGCCAGCGCAATGGCACTGACAGCGGCCAAGGCGGCAGCGCCCATGTCCAGCATGAGCCCATAGCAATAGAG
>CAMPHJ010000052.1 GCA_946885845.1 uncultured Sphingobium sp.
CTCACGCCGCTTGCCTTTCTCCGGCCGCCGCCTTCGCCTTGGCACGTAGATAGCGGTGCATATGCTCGGTCACGTCGCGGCCATCGCGGATCGCCCATACGACCAGCGAAGCGCCACGCACGATGTCGCCAGCGGCGAAAACGCCATCCATGCTGGTCATCATCGTCTTGTGATCGACGCGCAGCGTGCCCCAACGGGTGATCGACAGGTCTTCCGCGCCGAACATCTTGGGCAGTTCTTCCGGGTCATAGCCCAGGGCTTTGATGACAAGGTCGGCGTCCAGCGAATATTCGGTGCCCGGATCGGCCTCAGGCGCACGGCGACCTGATGCGTCGGGCTGGCCCAGACGCATCTTCGTTACTTTGACGCCTGTCACATGTTCTGTGCCTTCAAAGGCGATCGGAGCAGACAGCCAGACGAACTCGACGCCTTCTTCCTCGGCGTTCTGCACTTCGCGTTGCGATCCCGGCATATTTTCCCGGTCGCGGCGATAGAGGCACTTCACCGAAGTCGCGCCCTGACGGATGGCGGTGCGGACGCAGTCCATCGCCGTGTCGCCGCCGCCGATGACGACGACCTTCTTGCCATTGGCATGCAGCGTGCCGTCCTCATGTTCGGGCACGAGGTCGCCGAACCCGGCCTTGTTGGAAGCGGTGAGGAAGTCGAGCGCCTTGACGATGCCCGGCGCGCCGACACCCGGCGCCTTGATATCGCGCGGCTTATAGACGCCGGTGGCGATCAGGATGGCGTCATGGCGTTCGCGCAATTCTTCCATCGTTGCGTCGCGGCCGACCTCAAACCCTTCATGGAAGATGATGCCGCCGTCCTTCAACCGCTGGACGCGGCGCATGACGACATCCTTTTCCAGCTTGAAGCCGGGAATGCCGTAGGTCAGCAGTCCACCCGCCCGGTCGTGCCGGTCGTAAACATGCACTTCATAGCCCGCGACGCGCAGATATTCGGCGGTCGTCAGGCCCGCTGGCCCAGCGCCGATGACGCCGACCGACTGGCCCAGCGCCTTTCCGGGCACCAGCGGTTCAACCCAGCCTTCTTTCCAGGCTGTGTCGGTGATGAATTTTTCCACGCTGCCGATGGTCACCGCGCCGTGGCCCGAAAATTCGATCACGCAATTGCCTTCGCACAGACGATCCTGTGGGCAGATGCGGCCGCAGATTTCCGGCATGGTGCTGGTCAGATTGCTGAGTTCATAAGCCTCCCGTAGCCGTCCTTCCGCCGTCAGGCGCAGCCAGTCGGGAATATGGTTGTGCAGCGGGCAATGGGTCGAACAATAGGGCACGCCGCATTGCGAACAGCGCGCGGCCTGTTCTTCCGCCCTTTCGAGCAGGAAGCTGCGGCTGATTTCGAGAAAATCATCGGCGCGATCATCGGCCGAACGCTTCTCGGGATAGGCTTGGCCCGTTCCCACGAATTTCAGCATCGGAGTGTCAGCCATGATGAGTCCTACGAAAATGAAGTCAGTGGCGCACATAGCAGAAAAACCCGCAGAGTCACGGGGATTCTGCAGATTAGGTCATAATCAGTGACCTAATTTTACCGCTGATCCATGATAGTGGGATAATCCGGGTCGTTATCAAGGTTGGATAAGGTCCGTTTCGGCTCTATCTCCATGTGAGCCACAACAGGGCGCAGACACCGGCAATGATTCGATACCAGGCAAACGGGGCGAATCCATGTCGGGAAACCAGGCCCACAAACCAGCGGATTACCAGCAGCGCCACGATGAAGGATACTATGAAGCCCAAGGCGATGCTGCCCCAGCCGACGGTAGCAGATGTGACCTGATCGCCCTTCTTGAGGAGCTCCAGCGTACTTGCTCCCACCATCGTTGGGACCGCGAGGAAGAAGCTGAATTCAGCGGCAGTCCGCCGTTCAACGCCGAGCGCCAATGCGCCCATGATGGTGGCGCCCGACCGGCTGACCCCCGGGATCATCGATATGCACTGGATGAAGCCGATGCCGATGACCTGCACCAACGGAATGTCCGCGATGCCATGAAAGCGCTCCGTCTTGACCATCCGTTCTATCAGCAGGATGGCCACGCCCCCGACGATCAGCGCCCAGGCGACCACCATGGGTGCGCCCAAAAGCATTTCGATATAGTCATGCACTGCCAGTCCGATCACCGCCGACGGGATGAAGGCGATCAGCAGGTTGCGCACGAAGCGCCAGCTGGCTGGTTCCTTGCCCAGCAGTCCCAGTGCTACGGCCCAGAAAGTGCGCCAATATAGCACGACCACTGCCAGGATCGCGCCCAACTGGATGATGATGTTGAACATCGCCCAGGTCGATGCGTCATAGCCCAGCAGCTCGCTGGCCAGAATAAGATGGCCGGTCGATGAAACCGGCAGGAATTCCGTCAGCCCTTCGACAATGCCCAGCAGGATTACCGTCAGATAATGCAGGTCCATGGGCGTGTCTGATCCTTGGTGCTGGAAAGGAGGGTTGCCCCGGAGGCGGGGTAGCGCGAATAGCTGCCCTATTGTGCAGAAGCGAAGGCCGGGCGCAATGTGGTTGCGCGCACGGTCGGTCGCGTCCGCCTGTCGCCCCGCCGAAGAAAGGCGGGGCGAGGGCGGACGCCATCGCTCAGGCTTTTACGCGCCCGGCAAAACGCCCGTGACGCCGATAGCGTATCAGCCAGTTTTCGGCGACCGCCTCCATGGGCGTGGCCGCAATGCCCAGTTCGGCGAGGCCCGGCGCGCTGGTGGACACAATATTGTCCTTTTGGAGCATCGCATATTGGTCGCGGGTGATGGGCGCGCCGGGCAGAAAGCCCAGCCCGGCGATGACTGAAGCGATGGATGACGGCACCGCGATCAGCGGGCGCTGGCGTCCGATGGTCTTGGCGATCCAGCGGTTCAGTTCCATCATGCTGAGCTGCTCTGGCCCGCCCAGCTCATAGGTCTTGCGGCCATGAAGGGCGGGGCAATCGATGGCGTGGACGATTGCCTGCGCGACGTCTCCGACAAAGACCGGTTGGAACTTGGTTTCAGCCCCGATCACCGGCACGACCGGAAAGCTGCTGATCAACTGGGCAAAGCGATTGAGAAACTGATCTTCGGGTCCGAACAGGATGGACGGGCGGATGATCGTCGCCTGCGGGAAAGCGGCCATGACCGCTGCTTCGCCCGCCGCCTTTGACCGGCCATAGGCCGATGGGCTTTGCGGGTCGGCCCCGATTGCGGAGACATGGACCAGCGCCCGGACGTCGGCGTCAGCCGCCGCCTTGGCGACATTGGCCGCGCCGTCATGATGCGATCCTTCGAAATCGCCGTTCAGCACGCCGACCAGGTTGATTACCATATCGCTGCCAGCAATGGCGTGCGCGACGCTCTGCGGCTTACGGATATCGGCGGCGACGAACTGCTTCTGGCCAAGGCCGCCCAGAGGTTGCACCCGCATTGCCGACGCCAGATCGCGCTGCGCAATGCGCACGCGAGCGCCGCGCTCCATCAATGCCTGAGCGACATGCCGACCCAGGAAGCCGCCGCCGCCAAAGACTGTAACCAGACTGTCCTTCATCGCGTGTTCCATGCCTGTCCTGATTGGGGAGATGACCTTGATTTCCCCTTGCAACAGCCGCCGCCCGCTGACAACCGCTGCGACAGCGGGCGCGTTCCTTTTTTAGCCCATCCAGCCCTGAAGATCTGCGATCATCCATAGGCCCAGCCCAAGGAACAGCAGCGCCGCAGCGACCTGAAGCGCCCGCATCGGCACTTTTTTCGCTAGCGCCTCGCCAAACAGCACCGCGGGGACGTTGGCGATCATCATGCCCAATGTCGTCCCGGCTGTAACCGCGAACAGATTTTCAAACTGCGCGCCCAGCGCCACAGTGGCGATCTGGGTCTTGTCGCCCATTTCGACCAGAAAAAACGCAACCAGCGTGGTGACGAACACACCTGCCCCGCCGGGAGCCTTGAGCGGTTCATCCGCATCGAAGGTATCGGGGATCAAGGTCCAGCCCGCCATCAGGACGAAACTCGCCGCGACTGCATAGCGAAACCACTGCTGGTCCAGCACATCCGCGACGGAGTGGCCGACGAGGGCGGCGAGGAAATGATTGGCAAGCGTCGCCACCAATATGCCCAGGATGATCGGGAGCGGACGACGAAAGCGGGTGGCGAGCAGCATCGCCAGCAACTGCGTCTTGTCGCCCATTTCAGCGAGCGCGACGAGGGCCGTGGAGGTAGTCAGGGCTTCCATGAGCGAATATCCGGGCCGGGCGATCAGTGAATGACGCAATGCCACCGCCTCTTCCCGCCCGGCCGGACAAGGAAAAGTCGATGCCATTGGTCTCGCCCGATGCGGACGCCGGACGATTGCCCGGTGTTTTCCACATCCCGCATGCCACGACCTCTCGGCCGAATATGTTGACATACGGCCCGCCCAATCGGACGGCTGGCTACTCCCCAGATGACGATTGGTCTCCTAGAGCCGAATTCGTGCGGGCGCAAGTTGGGTCCGTTTCGTCACGCCTCAAGGCTCGCCATTCGACTCCTGCATCCGTCGTTCGGCGAACCATTGCTCCAGCATTTTGGCGGTGCAGCCGGAAAAGCCGTTGCTGCCGATTGCAGAACAGCTGCCCGGCAAAGTCTGCCGCTGGGCCTGCTCCATCGTCGCCACCTGGCTTCCCCAGCCGGGACCGCCGGAAGGCGCGGGCTTTTCCCTCAATTTCTTTGGAATGCGGTAGCGCTCGGACTCCGGCTTGCGGGCGCAGACGATGATCTCGTCCCCTTCGCCCTGAGGGCAGGGGTCGTCGCCATAGACTATGAGGTTGAAAACCTTGTTGGGCGGCTCCGCATGGGTCGGCGCGGCCAGAGGCAGCAGGAGCGCCGTCAACGCGGGGTAAGCGAGGAAACGCATTGGCAAAAATTCCTTCAAATCCCCTGTCGCGCCGAAATGCCCCCTGCCGATCCCCGTGCTTGAAGCGACCCGCCCTCTGGAAGAGGTCAGGGCGCCGTCGTTTGCGGCGTGGGCTGTTGGCTTGCTGCGGATGCCTTCGCCTTTTCCTCGGCGATGGCGCGTGCCTCAATCTCACGGCTGTCAGCGTCGATGGTGGACAGTCGCCGTCCTCGTTCGGCTTCGACCAAATCCTTCCAGCTCGCATTGTCGGCCTGCTGCCGTTCCGCCTTGGCAAGGCGCGCCAACTGCGAAAAACATCCGGTGAAACCGCCTGGTCCGGTTGCCGAACAGCTTTCCGTGCCGGTCCGCCCGACATATTCCATTGACCTGACCCGTTCGCCCCATGCCTGGTTTGCGGGCGCATTGGGGTCACCGCGCAGCGGTTCGGGGATACGATAGCGTTCTTCCTCTCCCTTGCGTGCGCACACGACAATGTCGCTGCCTGCGCTTTGCGGACAGGCGTCATCACCATAGACGATCACCAGATTGACCCGTTCCGATCCAGTGTTCCCAGCGGGGACGGCGGGTGCGGGTTCCTGCGATGGGCCCGCTTGCTGGGCGGACGCGGGGAGGGCGGCTGTCGCCATCAGCATCGCAGCGAAGATCCGTGTCATGTTCATATCTTATGTCTCCTCAGATCCGCTTCGACAGCGCGATGGCGGCGCGGCAACCCAGCCGAATGGCGCCCGACAACAGGGGGTAAGCAATCGCCTGTTCCGCGCCATGGGCGATGGCGATGTCGCGATGCTCCAGCTCCTCGGCCTGAAAATCCGCGATGGTGGCGGTAAGTTCCGGGTCGTCGGCGCCCAAACTCTCCAGCTGTTCGCCATAATGGCGGTCGATTTCCGTTTCGATGGCCGCAGTGCAGGCCATGGCCGCGCGCGGGCCGATCGCGGCGGTCACCGCGCCCAGCGCAAAACCGGCGACGTTCCAGATCGGCCGCAACGCCGTCGGTCGCACGCCCCGATCCACGATCATTGCGTCAAAGATGCGGCGGTGACGTTCCTCCTGGGCCTGCATCCCCGCGATCACGCGGGAGTCAGGATGACGGTCGCCCATCACCGCGAGCTGCCCGGCATAGATGCGCGCCGCGCCGAACTCACCCGCCTGATCCACACGCAGCATGGAACTGCGCTGCTGCGCGGTGGCCTTGCGGCCGGGGCGTGGGAAATCGCGGGGAACGCTCATGCCTGTTTCCTTCCCTTGATCAGCAGGATCAAGATGGCGAGCGCCGCCGCCCCGGACAAGAGCCCGTTATAGCCCGCCAGCGATATGCCCAGCAGGGTCCACGGCGCGACGTCGCACCGGGTGATCGGTGCAGCCATGATCTGGCTCAATATGTCGGCGGACCCGCCGCTGGCGGGCGTCGTCGAACAGGCGGTGAGTCCTTCCCACCAGCCATATTCGACGCCCGCATGAAACAGGCCTATGCCGCCGCTGACGCCGATGGCCAGTCCCGCAAGCCCTGCGAACAGGGCGCTGAGGCACGGTCGCCGCTTCAATACATAAGCGATCAGCGCTAGGGGCACTGCGGCCATATGCGGATAACGCTGCCACCAGCACATTTCGCATGGATGCAGCCCGCCCATATATTGGGAAGCGTAAGCGCCCCCCAGCAGCAGCAGGGGAACGACCAGGGCAAGGGCGCGGGCGAGGGGCAGCGTCTTCATACCGCTCGCTTAAACGCCCGCGCGCCTTTCGTCATGCTGAACTTGCCGTCATCCAGAACTGCGCTGCGCTGGATCAGGCTGTCCGGTCTCAAACGTTTCAGCGGGCAGGCTTGCGAACAGGCGCCGCCTGCGCCATCGGGGTGGCCGACCTCGCATTAAGGCGGCCAATAGTCTTGAGCGCATAGTCCAACTGGAAGTCCTCGATCCCCTTCTTCTTCAGCTCCTCCGCCGTGGCGGTGAAGCGTGGATCGGCCTTCACATCCTCCTCCAGCGCGGCGTTGTCGCTCTTGATCTCATTGATCAGATGACGACGCAGGTCGCTTTCGCGGAATTTGGGGCGGTTCTTGTAATCAGGGTCGGACAGTTGCGGCACGCGGACGTCGGGCTCGATCCCGCCTTCCTGAACTGACCGGCCTGCAGGCGTATAATAGCGCGCCGTCGTCAGCTTCAGCGCCGTGGTGTTGGTCAGCGGCAGCATGGTCTGCACGCTGCCCTTGCCAAAGCTGCGTTCGCCCATGACCAGCGCGCGGTGCTGGTCCTGAAGCGCCCCCGCCACGATTTCGGAGGCGGATGCCGACCCCGCATCGACCAGAACGATCACGGGCAGGCCCTTGGCGTCGTCACCGGGCTTTGCATAATAGCGCTCGACATCACCCTTGTTGCGTCCGCGTTGCGACACGATTTCGCCGCGCTCCAGGAAGCTGTCGCTGACCGCTACCGCTTCGTCCAGCAAGCCGCCGGGATTGGATCGCAGATCAAGAATGTAGCCCGTCGGCTTGCCGCCCGCCGCCTTGTCGATGCTGCGGATTGCCTGGCGCAGGTCTGCCCCCGTGTTGGCGGAGAAGCTGACGATCGTAATTACGCCGACATTGTTCTTCACTTCCCACTTCACGGGCTTCAGCTCGATGATCTCACGCGTCAGGGTAAGTTCGATAGGCTTGTCGCGGCCCGGTCGCACGATCGTCAGCTTGATCGACGTGCCCGGCGCGCCGCGCATCTTGTCGACGGCTTCGTCCAGCGTGCCGCCATAGATCAGCTGCCCGTCCAGATGCGTGATATAGTCGCCCGCCTTGATGCCCGCGCGCCAAGCCGGTGTATCCTGCGTCGGCGCGATCACCTTGACCGCCCCATCCTCCTGCGTGACCGACAGGCCCAGGCCACCATAGCTGCCCTCTGTCTGGGTGCGCAGATTCTGGAAATCGCGCGCGTCAAGGAAGCTGGAATGGGGATCCAGGCTGGCCAGCATGCCGTCGATGGCGCCCTTTATCAGCTTTTGGTCGTCCACCTTTTCCACATAGTCGCTGCGGACTTTCTGGAACACATCCATGAACTCGTCGAGCGCCTTATAGCTGCTCGCTTCCCCGTCGGCGAGAGCGGCGGTCGTGGCGGGAATGAGCGCGAGCGCGCCGAGGGCGAGCGCGCCCCGGAAGAAATTGGAAGTCATTGCTGTCCTGAGTCCTGGCATCTGGCGGTCAATATAGGCGCGTTTACGAACGGACGCAAAAAGGCATGGTCGCATTTTTTCCCAGACGCCGTTGCGGCGGTCCATTGTCGGTCGGCGCGCTGCCACGGGGAGGGGATGAAGCCACTAGATCGCGCTGCGTTTAGTCGGACGCAGGTCGCGCGCTCTAGTTTTTTGTTATCGCATCCTTTTAAGCGCAAAACCGGTTCCCACTTTTGCGCAGGATGCTCTAGCCGCTCACCAGCGGCACGATATCCACGGGACGGCCATTGCGGCGCAATTCCACCGTGATGCTGGGCCGCCCCGGTCCAGCATTGCCGATAGGGTCGCCCTGCCGCAAGGTGTCGCCGACCGTGACGCTCATCCGCAACAGGCCCGTGATCAGGCTTGTCCATCCATTGCCATGGTCAATGATCGCAATCTGCCCATAGCCGCGATAAGGCCCGGCGAAGGCGACCCGCCCGGCTGTCGGCGCAACAGCCAGCGCGCCTGCCTGGGTGACAATAGTGAGGCCGCGAGAACGCACCCCGCTTTCCGACATTTCCCCCATGCCAGTGACCAGCTGCCCCATGACCGGCATGCGATAGGCTGGCGGGCCGCCTGTGATCCTTTCCCGCGACGGAGCGGTGGCGGGAGCCAGATGGGGCTGGGCGGGTCGCAACGTCGGTCCTGGCAGCTGCGCCAGTTCCTCCCGCAAATCTCCCGCCGCCTCGATCCTGTCCATCAGGTCGACAATGTCGCGCGCACGTTCGCCCAGCGCCAGGGCGCGGTCGCTTTCAAGCCCTGCGCTCGATTGATAGTCCTTCTCGGCCAACCGCTTGCGTGTTTCCAGCGCCCGCAGCGAAGTTTGCCGGTCGCGCAGGTCGGCGCGACTTTGCGCCAGCGCTCCTGCTGCCTGCTCCGCCGTATTGCGCAGGGCGCGGCTCCGTTCCAGTTCGGCGCGCAACCCTGCCGTCCGCGTCTGGATCACTGGCAGGACCTGGCTCAGGACCGCGCGCATATGTACCGCGTCGCTGATCGTTCCGGGCTGCACCAGCGCCAGCGCGAGCGGGCGGCGTGCGATCATCTGCAGCGCGGCGGTCAGGCGTATGACGGGTTCTTGCTTGGCCGCCAGCCGTTCCGCCTGGGCGCGTTGCAGCCTGGAGATGATGGCGATGCGCGCCTGCGCCGCCTGGATGTCTGCTTCGGCCTGCTGGATGCGGGCAGCCATCGCGGCGGCGCTGCGACGGGCCTGTTCGGCTTCGTCCCTGGCGGCGCGCGCCTGCTGTTCCAGCCGTTCGGACCGGTCGCGCGCCTGTTCGGATTGCAGGCGCGCCGCCCTCAGCGCGCTTTGCTCCTGTTGCAGGCTGGTCCGCCCGGTGCCCTGAAGGATGATCCCCGGCTTCTGTGCCGCGATCAGGCCTGTCGTGCCCGCGATGCCCGCTGTTGCGGCCAGTACCCCCGCGATGATCGCCGACCGTCTCAATCTGTCCCCCGGATGCCGCCCCTGTGCGGAGTGGGGAAGATGTCTAGGCGCAAACCCACCCGCATGTCGAGCGGGGGCGAGGCGCCGCAACCCCCGCTCGCTTCATCCTTCCCGGTGATAGGGGTGGCCCGCAAGGATCGAGCAGGCACGCCACAGCTGTTCGGCCAGCATCGCTCGCGCCATCATGTGGGGCCATGTCATTGCGCCGAACGCGATCAGCAGGTCGGCGTTAGCACGTTCCACGTCGCCAAAGCCGTCCGCCGCGCCGATCAGAAATCGGCATTCGCGCGTGCCTGCGTCGCGCCATCCTTCGATCCGGCGGGCAAAATCCAAGGAGCCGAGCTGCCGACCCTTTTCATCGAGCATAATGGTGACCGTGCCAGCGGGTGCGGGCGGCAGCTTTCCGCCGCGGTCGGGCAGTTCGGTGATCTTGTGCGGCATGGTCAGTCGCTTCATATAGCGGTCGACCAGTTCTGCTTCGGCTGAACGCCCAATCTTTCCGCGCGCGATAATGTGGAGCAGCATGTGCTGCTCCCTAGTTCCTCACGCGGCTATTGTCGAACCGGGGTTCAGGCGGTGCCTGCCACCGGCGCATCGACAAAGCCCCACATCCGTTCCAGATTGTAGAAGCTGCGCACTTCGGGCCGAAACAGGTGCACGATGACGTCTCCGGCGTCGATCAGCACCCAGTCGGCGACCGGCAACCCTTCCACCCGTGCGGAACGGCCCGTGGACTGCTTGATCCGTTCGGCAAGCTTTTGCGCCATGGAGGCGACCTGTCGCGACGAACGACCGCTAGCGATCACCATATGATCGGCGATGCTGCTTTTGCCTTCCAGGGGGATAGAGATGGTTTCCTGCGCCTGGTCGTCGTCAAGCGACTGAAGGACTAGGGCGTGCAGGGCGGCAACGCTGTCGGCGTCATGCGCCGTGTCGTTGGCGGGCTGGGTTCTGGTCAAAGAGGCTCCATTCTAGACAATCAGCCGACGCGTGAGCGGGTCGCGCACACGTGCATGTTCATACTCGCGATGCCAGAGAGGGTCGGCCTGCCGTAACAGGGTCGCCGATCTTGGATCAGGGCGAAAGCGCAAAAGCACAAGCGCCGGCGGTCTCCACTCCGTCCAGTCTGCACTCTGGCGCGCGGGCCGGACGAAACGCCGCAGCCAGGCCATGGCCACAGAGCCATGGGCTGCACTATCATAGGATGGACGGGCGATCACCGCAATGGGCATTCGTCGCGCGATACCGCGCCAAGCCTTCCACTGGCCGAATTGTGCTAGATTGTCCGCCCCCATCAGCCAAATGAACCGATGACGCGGATAGCGCGCGGACAAGCGGCGCAGCGAATCGACGGTATAACGCGTGCCCAGCGTGCGTTCGATTGCCGTCGGCCGGATAGGGGCACGACGCGCGATTTTCCTGGCGTGCTGCAATCTTGCGGCCAACGGCGCCATCTCGGTCGAGCGTTTCAGCGGGTTGCCGGGAGAAACGAGCCACCATATTTCATCAAGACCGAGCGCCTGGGCAGCAAACAGCGAAATTGCCCGGTGGCCACCATGCGCTGGATTGAAGGAGCCGCCCAATAGGCCAATGCGTGCCATCCCCAGCCCATGCCACCGTGAGGCTTTTCACGCAATCCGAAGCTTCGTTCTGATTTCAATAGCTGGCTAACTATCAATATGAACCCCAACTGAAGTCCTGCGGATCCGCCTATTCCACGATGCTGGGCAGTGCGTCTAACGGCCGCAAGGCTTCAGGAGAGGCGGGTTCACGCACTAGTGCTTCGACCGGCTCCAACTGATCCAGTTCCTTGCCACCCGTTTCGATGTTGAGGTCGCGCAACTTGCGCCCGGTGACCAGCACTCGACCTTCGAAACTACCGACAAACGCGTTATAATCACCCACGGCCCCGGTCAGTCGATTGCCCAGTTTCCGAAGCGAAGTCGCCGCGCCCGCCAGCCTTTCATAAAGCTCCTTGCCCAGTGCGCCAATGCGCTTGGCCTCGTCAGCCATTTTTTCCTGCCGCCATACCGCCGCGACTGTCCGGGCGATTGCGATCAGATTAGTCGGGGTCGCAAGCAACACCCGCTTGGCAAAGGCGTGATCCCATAGTCGAGGATCATGCTCCAGCGCAGCGGACAGGAAATGTTCGCCTGGCACGAACATGATCACATAGTCGGGCGCTTCATCAAATTGATCAGCATAGCTTTTTCGCCCCAGCGTATCGACATGGGCGCGCATTGCGTTGGCATGGGCCGTCAACAGCCGGTTACGTTCATCCTCACCTTCGGCTCCATAAGCATCCTGATAGGCGTTGAGTGATACCTTGGCGTCAATGACCAGCGATCGCCCTCCCGGCACGCGGAGGATGGCGTCTGGTCGCAACCGTCCATCCTCGCCCTCAACGCTCACTTCCGTGTGGAAATCGACATGTTCCGATAGGCCGCAGGTTTCCAGCACGTTGCGTAACTGCTGCTCGCCCCAGCGGCCGCGTGCCTTGGGAGCATGCCGCAGCGAATCGACTAGCCGCTGCGCCTCGGCGCGCACCGCTTCCTGACCGGTGCGCATGGATTCGATCTCGCCGCGCAGGATGCCATAGGCTTCGGTCCGCTGCTGTTCGATCTGCGTGATCTTCAGGTCGTAGCGCTGAATCGTCTCATTGACCGGATGGAGCAGTTGCTTCAGTTGCGCTTCGCTTTTCTCATGCGCCTGCGTCATCCGCTGGTCCGCACGCTCCAGAAAATGGGTCTGCGCCTGTTGCAGCAGCTTGCCGCCAATCTCGCTGAACTGCGCGGAAAGCTGTTCCTTGGCATCCTTCAACGCGACAATCTGCGCCTCGAACGCTTCGGCTCGCGCCTGCGTATCGGACCGTAGGGCAGCCAAGTCGCGGCCCGCCGCCTCGCGCGCCGTCCGTTCCTCTTCCAATCGTCCCGCAAGCTCAGCCGCCTGCGCTGCGCGATCCTGCGCTACCACCAGTTCCTGCAAAGCCGCATTGCGCTGTGCCGTGATACTGTCCAGCTTCGCGGTAAGCTCCGTCTTTTCAGCGCTGGCAGTGGCAAGGGCCTTTCCCCGCAGCAGCCACCCGACCCCAATCCCAGCGAGCGAGGCTGCAATAATTAGCAGGGCGATCAGGCTGTCCATATTATCCCCTCATTGGAACGAAAGGTGAACCTAACGCTCAGTTGCCGCTGTCGCAAGGGTTCTGCGTCAGGTGCCCGGAAACAGTCCGTCGAGCGTTCTGGTGCGGCCCTCAAACACTCCTCAACGGGGAATCAGCGTGAGATCACTCCCACTC
>CAMPHJ010000053.1 GCA_946885845.1 uncultured Sphingobium sp.
CCTACGCAGGAGCACCGAACAAATGAAGACGGCGGCTCCCCTTTCGAGTGCCGCCGCCTCCCTCTCCAACACGTCAGATCAGATGCGCGCGCCGCTGCTCCAGGTTGCGCGCCAGCGGGCACGCACCAGCGAGATACCGAAAAATGCGACCACGGACAGACCCGCGAAGATCAGGAAACCGGGTGCAAAGCTGCCGGTAAACTGCTTGGCGATGCCCAGCGACGAAGCCAGGTAGAACCCGCCAATGCCGCCTGCCATGCCGACCAGGCCGGTCATGACGCCGATTTCTTCCTGGAAACGCTGCGGCACCAGCTGGAACACCGAACCGTTGCCAGCACCCAGCGCCAGCATCGCGGCGACGAAAAAGCCCAAAGCCGCCACCAGGGTCGATGCATAGGCAACAGCGGCCAGCGCCAGCGCTGCGGCGATATAGACGATCATCAGCGCCTTGACGCCACCGATCTTGTCCGCCAGCGCGCCGCCCATCGGACGAACCAACGAACCGGCGAATACGCAGCCCGCAGTGCAGTAACCCGCCATGATCGGGGTCAGGCCGAACTGGTCGGTGAAGTAGATGGGCAGCGACGCGGCGAGGCCGACGAAGCCGCCGAACGTCACCGAATAAAAGCCCATCAGCCACCAGGCGTCAGCGGTCTTCAGCGGGCGGAAATAGTCCACCAGCTTCTTGGGCGCAGGCGCGTTGGGCGCGTTCTTCGCCATGAACATGTAGAGAATGAAGACGATGGTCAGCGGAATGCAGGCAAGTCCCAGCACCGCGTTCCAGCCGAACAGCTTGGCCAGCACCGGCGCGAACAGCGCAGCGAACACAGTACCCGAATTGCCCATACCGGCTAGACCCATCGCCTTGCCCTGATGTTCTGGCGGATACCAACGGCTGGCGAGCGGCAGGGCGATGGCGAAGCTTGCACCGGCAAAGCCCAGGATCACGCCCAGCGCCAATGTGCCGCCAAAGCTGCTGACGCCCATGACCCAGGCGGCGAAAAGGCCGAAGATCACGATCACCTGGCTGATCGCCCCGGCCTGCTTGCAACCGATGCGGTCGACCAGCAGCCCGTTGACGACACGCAGCAGCGCGCCTGCCAGCGTCGGCACAGCCACCATCAACCCCTTTTCAGCGGGCGTCAGGCCCAGCGTCTTGGAAATGGATGGGGCAAGCGGTCCAAGCAGCACCCACACCATGAAGGCGAGGTCGAAATAGAGGAAAGCAGCGATCAAGGTCGGCGTATGACCGGCCTTCCAGAAGCTGGTTGGCCCGGCTTCCCCCTCAGCGCCTTTGCGCTCCCAATAAGCAGTTGCCATGATGCAAGTCCTTCAATCTGTATGAAATGGACACAAAAAAAAGCCGCTCTCCGAACGCTCGTTGTTGACGAGGCCCGGCCAGCGGCTTTGCTGCAAATTATGCTTGGGGAGAGCGCGACCCCATCCTTGGGCGTGCTCATCCATATACGCGCTTCGTCGCGCGACCTTTATCTTATCTAATGATTCGTTTCATGTTGCAAGGCACAATTTTTCGCAGATTTAGAAACTGCCCAGGAAATCCTCGATCCGTTCAGGATCGAACACCCGCCCGTCAAAGAATCGGTCCGGCCCTAGGGTCAATTCGCCCCGCTTCGACCCCACCGCCAGCGGCGAGGCGACGGCCCCTTCCACCTTCATGCTCGCGCCGGGAATCGGCACATTGCTTTCGGCCAGCGCACGGCGGAAAATATCAGGACGGAACACCGACCCCGCCTTGGCGGCATTTTCGGGCGTATGCTCCACCATCTTCCACCGGACGAGTTGGGAATAGAGCCACAGCGCCTGGCTGCGCCACGGAAAGGGCGTGGCTTCGCGGGAAAACAGCATGAAATCGGGCATGTCGACCGGCGGCATGTCCGCCCGCGCGGTGATGCGTCCCGACAGCGCACGCTGGATGAGGTCGGCTGGCTGGTCAACGAAATGCGGCTGCGACAGCAGATGCGCCAACGCCTCATGGTTCGCCGGATCATCGCACCAGGCGGCGGATCGCACCAGCGCGCGGATCAGCGCGTCCACGACCTGCGGATTTTCCTCCAGCCAAGGCGTGCGGAACGCCAATATCTTTTCGACACCGCGCCGCCAGATACGCTCGCCAATCGCGACCGCTTCGGCAAGGCCCGCATCGACCGCAGCGCTGCCCCACGGTTCACCCGCGATGAAGCCATCGATCTCGCCAGCGCGCATCGCCTCAACCGTCAGCGACGGCGGCACCACGCGCAGCAGCACATCACGGTCGGGGTCAACCCCCGCACTCGCCAGCCAATAGCGCAGCATGATCGCGTGACTGGAAAAACGGTGGACGACGCCGATCACCGGCTTGCGCTTCCACAGCCCGATGGCGGCGGCAAAGTCGTGCGCCGTGCCCAGCGGATCGTTCAGCCGGGCCAGCACATCAGGCTCCAGCGCCTGCGCGAACTCCCGCGCCATCACCAGCATATTGCCGTTGACGTTCAGCTTATATGGCGCGGCAAGCGGCGCTGGCTGCTGGCTCAGCCCCAGCGTCACCGCGATGGCGAGCGGGGCCAGCATATGCGCGGCCTGCACCTGGCCAAAGATCAACCGGTCGCGCAAAGTCGCCCAGCTGACCGTGCGGACGAGGTCGAGGGCGATCCCCTCCTCCTCGGCAAAGCCTTTTTCCCGCGCCACCGCCAGCACGGCGGAATCGGTCAGCGGCAGATAGGCGATGCGCAGCGATGTCGTCATAACCCCCCTCCCAACAGGTCGCTGGCCGTGATCAGGGCCTGGGCGACGTCCACGATCTTCTTCCCCTGGTTCATCGCGCCCGACCGCAGCAGCGCATAGGCTTCCGGCTCACTGATGCCCCGCTGGCTCATCAGGATGGATTTGGCGCGATCCACGATCTTGCGGTCGGAAAGCTGGGTCCGCGCCTCATCCAGTTCGGTTTGCAACCGGGCGAAGGCATTGAATCGGCGGACGGCCAGTTCCAGCACCGGCTTAACCCGTTCCTTGCGCAGGCCATCCACCACATAGGCGGAAACGCCCGCATCGATGGCGGCGCCGATCATCGAATCGTCCGACTGGTCGACGAACATGGCAATCGGTGTGGCCAGCGCGCGGCTGACCGTCAGCATTTCCTCCAGCGTATCGCGGCTGGGGCTGCCCAGGTCCATCAGGACCACATCGGGCGCCATGCGCTCAAGCCGCGCGACGAAGCCCCCGCGCGGCGGAATGATATGAATATCGTCATAGCCCGCCTCGCGAAGTCCTTCTTCCAGAACCGTCGCGCGCAGGCCGCTGTCATCGATGATGACGATTCGCATGGACCCATAGCCTTTTCGCCATTCAATGACGGCGATGCTGCGCCGCGTCAATCAGCGCCCGATTGCATCCATTTGTCAATGCACGGCGGCGGGATCGACCTTGCCCGTCGGCCGGGGGCCAAGCCAGATGAGCGCGGCGGCCAGGAAAAGAAATATCGCGGCGATGAAAAAGACATGATCCATGGCGATGACCGTCGCTTGCTGATCGACCAGGTTGGACAATATCTGACGGCTTTGTTCCGGCGAAAATCCGCTGCCGGTCAGGGGTGCTGTTGCGTTGGGCCCCAGCGTAGACACTATTTCGTTGCGCGACGTGCGCTGGCCATCGCCCCAGCCGGTCAGCACCACCGACGTGGTGATGGCGACGGCAATAGTGCGTAGAAAGCTCTGCATTCCCGCGGCGGACGCGGTTTCTTCCGGCAGCACGGCCCCCAGCGTCAGGGTGGTGAGCGGAATCATGAAAAAGGGCATGGCGAACCCCTGGACGATCTGCGGCAGGGACAATCCCCAGAAATCCTCCGTGCCGGTCCAACCCGCCCGCCAGAATGTCGCCATACCCAACCACATGATCGCGCCGGACACCAGGATGCGGGCATCCACCTTGCCCGTCATCTTCGCCGCAATCGGGGCCGTCAGGATCGCCGTTGCGGCGGTAAAGGCGGTGACGAAGCCCGCTGAACTGGCGGTATAGCCCATCGACATTTGCAGCCACTGCGGAATGATGACGATACCCGCGAAATAAGCGCCAAAGCAGAGCGCCAGCGATATGACGCCCGATGTGAAGCCGACGTGGCGGAATACGCGCAGGTCCACGATCGGATGTTCTTCCGTCAATTCCCATATCAGGAAAACGCACAGGCCGATTACCGCCATCACCGCCAGTGCCACAATCAACGGGTCGCCAAACCAGTCCCGGTCCCTACCCAAGTCCAGCATCATCTGAAGGCTGCCGATCCAGAAGATCAACAGGCCCAGGCCGACGAAATCGATAGGCAGTTTGCGCCGTTCGGTTTCTGCGGGGCCTAGCAACACCGCCGCCGCAAACACGCAGACCGCGGCGATGGGCAGGTTGATGAAGAATATCCAGTGCCAGCTCCAATTGTCGCTGATATAGCCGCCGATGATCGGTCCAGCCGCTGGCCCTACCAGCGTCGTCATCGCCCACAGCCCCATGACACGCGCGCGCTGTTCGGGGGGGAATATGCGGACCAGCAGGGTCTGGGACATGGGCATGATGGGCCCGCCGCAAATCCCCTGCCCGATACGGCACGCCACGATCATGCCAAGCGACATGGACAGCCCGCATAGCAGGGAAAAAATGCCGAAGCCGACCATGCTGAATGTAAAGACCCGGACCGTCCCGAAACGTTGGGACAACCAGCCGGTCAACGGCACGCAGATGGCTTCCGCCACGGCATAGGATGTGATGATCCAGGTGCCCTGATCCGGCGTGATGCCCAGATTCCCGGCAATGTGCGGAACAGACACATTGGCGATGGTAAGGTCCAGCACGACCATGAAATTGCTGAGCGCCAACACGAACGCCGCCAGCATACGCTGGCGCGGGGTCAGGGATGCAATGCCGTCGGCCAGGATGGTCACGCGCGGCCCCTCACCGTTCGGACAGGTAGATATCGGCTTCCATCGACAGCCCGACCCGCAACGGATGCGCGGCCAGCTCCTTGGGGTCCAGGGCAATGCGCACCGGCAGGCGTTGAACCACCTTGATCCAGTTGCCGGTCGCATTCTGCGCCGGGATCAGCGCCATTGACGACCCGGTCCCGCCGGAAAAGCCAACGACCTTGCCATGATAGACCACATCCCCGCCATACAGGTCGGACGTTACTTCGGCAGGCATGCCGATCTTCACGCCGCGCAACTGCCGTTCCTTGAAATTGGCGTCGACATAGACCTGGTTGATCGGCACGATGGTCATGATCGGCGTGCCCTGGGCGACCCGCTGGCCGACCTGGACCTGCCGCCGCGTGACCACCCCGTCGATCGGCGCGCGGATGACACTACGCTCTATGTCCAGCCGGGCACTTTCAACCTTTGCCTTGGCGGCCAGCACGGCAGGATCGGTCTCCGCCGTCAATCCCCGGACCAGCGCATCATTGGCGGCCAGATCACCCTGCGCCGCCCCACGCGTCGCCTGCGCCATCGTCACTGCGGCACGGGCCTGCGCCAATCCCGCGCGGGCGGCGGCGAACGCCTTGCGCGCGATGGTCACTTCATCGCCCGACACTGCGCCTTCGGGGGCCAGCGCTTCACGCCGTTGCAGGTCGACACGCGCCTTTTCGAAATCAGCCTGCGCTGTCGCCAGTTGCGCCTGCGCCTGTGCGATGTCGGCCGCCCGTGCTTCGACCTGCGCGGCAAGGGATGAATTGGTCGCCGATGTCTGGCGGAAACGGCGGCGGGCTTCGGCGAGATCAGCCTCCGCCTGCGCCAGTGCGATCCGCGCATTGGTGGGGTCCAGCCGCACCAATATGTCGCCGCGCTTGACCGCCTGCGTATCCGAAACCAGCACCTGCGTGGCCTGTGCCGAAATCAACGGAGTCACCTGCGCGACTTCCGCGTTCACATAGGCATTGTCGGTGCTGACATGGTTGCGCCCGATCAGTTCGTACCAGAGCAGGTAGATCGCGCCCAGAACGACGACCGCGATGCCCAGTCGGATCAGCCATGTCTTGCGCTGCCCCATCTTCGCCGTCCGTTCCGCCGTAACGGCCTCCGACGTGAATTCTGGCGTTGCATCAGCCATGGGGCATATCCTTGGACAAGGCGTCGCGGGGCGTGAAGCCGCCACCTAGCGCGCGGATGAGGGCGATGTCGATCGTGAAGGCGCTGGCCTCCAGCTCCGCCAACGACTGGCGCGTGGCCAGCATCTGGTCTTCAACGTTCAGCACGTCGAGGAATGTGAACAGGCCGCCATCATAGCGCTTCCGGGCGATGGCATAGGCCTCTTCAGACGCCGTCAGGGCTTCGCGAGCGGCCGCCAGCCGACGTTCCATGTTACGGCGACCCGTGACGGCGTCGGCGACCTCCTGATAGGCACCGATAACCGTCTTGTCATAGATAGCGACCGCTTCATCATAAGCGCCGCGCGCACCGCGATAGCGCGCCCTGATCGCCCCGCCGTGAAAAATCGGCAGGCTGATCGCGGGTCCGACGGACCCGAACAGGGAATCCTTGCTGAACAATGTGTCGGTGAAGGGGCGCGGCCCCGTGCTCGTAGGCGCCAGGAAATTGGAATCCGTATTATAGCCCAGCGACTGGATGCCGATCAGGGCGCTCAATCGAATGGCGGGGTAGAAATCGGCACGCGCTACCTTGACCCGCTTTGCCGCCGCTTCCGCCCTGGCGAGCGCGGCGGCGATATCCGGGCGACGGGCGACCAGATTGGTGGTAATGTCGGCGGGCAGCCCCCGCGCGGCCAGATTTTCCAGACGCGGCCGCTGGATCGACCGGCCCCGGTCAGGACCCGCGCCAATCAGCGCCGCGATCTGATGCTGGCGGACCGCAATCGACTGATCAAGCGCCGCCAGTTGGGCGCGCGCGGACGAAACGGTGGCGTCGGCTTGCCGGACATTCCCTCGCGTTTCCAGGCCATTACGCTGCCGCTGCGATACCAGTTTCTGGCTGGCGGAACGGATTTCCAGCGTGCGCTGCTGAATGTCATGCTGATCGTACAGCCGCGCCAGTTCGGCATAGGCGTCCGCCAGCGCGGTCGTCAGCGCCAGTTGCGCCTGCCGCGCGTCGATCCGCGCCGCCTCCGCCTCCGATGTCGCGGCGGCCAAAGCCGCGCGATTCTTGCCCCACAGGTCCAGGTCGAACGCTGCGTCCAACGCAATGCGGCCCGTGCCCAACCAGCCCTGCGGCACGAAATCCTTGGGCAGGCCCATATTATAGCTTTGCCGGGTAGCGGCGGCGCTGGCCTCCAGGTCAGCCGATGGCAGTAGCGCCGCGCCAGCTTCACGCGCTGCGGCGGTCGCCTGACGGAACCGGGCGGCGGCGGCGGCCATGTCGGGGGAAGCGCGAAGCCCCTCTTCCATCAACTGGTCAAGCTGCGGGTCGCCATAGGCTTTCCACCAGCCATCGACCGGCCAGGCGGATGCGGCTTCCCCGCCCAGGCTTTCGCTCGCCGCAACATCATCGACCGACCGCAGCGTCGGCTGACGACCAAGGTCAGGCGTGGCGACGCAGGCGGACAGCGCGAGCGCGGCGACGAGGACCCGACCCGCGCGGACAAGACAAAAAGGACGACTCACGAATATCAACCGTACCAGGCAGTATGAAAATCGCACTTGCGCTCGATTCTGAAGCTAGTCAACATAAATAGCATACTCTATGGTACGATTAATGACGGAAGCTCTTGCCCCCCCTGCCCTCAGCCGCCGCGACGCCCGTCGGCGGGACCGACGCGACGCCATATTGGAAGTCGCGCAGCAATCCTTCCTGGAACATGGCTATGCCGCGACAACCATGTCCGCCATCGCCGCGACCCTTGGCGGGTCAAAGGGAACGCTGTGGAACTACTTCCCAAACAAGGAAGAATTATTTTCCGCGGTGCTGCGCCACGCGACGGCGGCCTATCATGCGCGACTGGCCCGGATATTGGACGAACATGGCGAAGTGGAAACGACCCTGCGCTGCTTTGCCACCGACTTGCTGCGGCAGGTGACCCTGCCCGAATCGATCGCCCTGCATCGTTTGGCGATAGCCGAAGCGGGCCGGTCCGAAATGGGCGCGATCTTCTTTGAAATCGCACCACGCCACACGCGCGCCCTGCTGGGCAAATTCCTGCTGGGCGCGATGGAGCGGGGGCGATTGCGGCACGCCGATCCTGAACGGGCGGCGCACACGCTGATCACCCTGACCCTGTCGGGATGCCATCAAAAGATCATATGGGGTCAACTGGACCAGCCGACGGCCGCGCAGATGGACTCCGACGTGGCCTTTGCGGTCGATTGCTTCCTGCGCGCCTATGCGCCCGAACCAGGCCCAACGCGGGCAGCCATCGCGCATTAACCATTTTTTCGCGGCTGTGATTGTATGCGCAAGTGGGGAGATTGAGCGCATGCAGTTTTTCAGGTCCAGTTCCCGGTCACGGGCAGAGCGGGATGATCGGCGCGTCCACGCCGCCGCCAGACTGCCGCGCCGCCGCAGCCTGCTGCTGGTGGACGAAGATGCGACGGCCCGCGCCGTCATCGCCCGGCGGCTGGCGCACCTCCATTATGACGTCGTCGTGGCGGAGGATGGCTTCAATGCGCTTAACCGGCTGGTCGGCCGGACGGTCGATATCGTCCTGATCGACATGGGGCTTCAACAGCTGTCCGCCATCGCCACCATGAAGAAGATCCGGGCCGCAGGCGTCGCTGATAATGCCTGTTTCGTCATGATCACCGGCACGCAGGACAGCGCCGCCATCGTCGAAGCCCTGAAGGCAGGCGCCGACGATCATGTGGCCAAGCCGTTCGACTTCGATGTCCTCGACGCGCGGCTGCGCCATCTGTGCGAACGCGCGGAAGAACTGGGCGCGCTGGCCCGGCACAATGCGGAACTGGACGCCCGCATCGCGCGCCGTGCGGTCGAACTGGGGGAGACCCGCGACGCACTGCGCGAAATGCAGGCCGATCGCGCGATGCTGGTATCGTCCATCCAGGCGCTGCACGACGAAATCGCGCGATTGAGCGCCACCCGCAACTGACACTCGGCCATCCTTGCCCCGGCTGCTGGCGCCCGGCTGCTAGATCGCGCTGCGTTTAATCGGACGCAGGTCGCGCGCTCTAGTTTTTTGTTATCGCATCCTTTTAAGCGCAAAACCGGTTCCCACTTTTGCGCACGATGCTCTAGCGTCAGCGCCGCAGCCAGTGCGTCGCGAAGAACCAGCCGCCAATCGCCGCGGCCATGACGGCGCATACTCCCACCACGCCCCAGAACGCCCATGGTGCGTGCGCATAGGGAATGCCGTCGACATTCATGCCCAGCAAGCCCGTCAGGAACGTCAGCGGCAGGAACACCAGCGCCACGACCGAAATGATCAGCGCCTGCCGATTCATCTGTTCCGCGCGCAGGTCCGTCAGCTCTTCATGCGCCAGCGCCGATCGTTCGCGCACCGACTCCAGTTCCTCGGTCATGCGGGCGCAGCGGTCCGCCGCTTCCTGCAGGTGAAGGCGGTCATCGGGCTGCAACCAGGCCGCCTCGGCCATGGACAGCCGTTCCAGCGCCTGACGTTGCGGCGCGATGAAGCGGCGATAACCGATCGCCGTCGCCCTTATTTCCGACACCTGGCGCCGCACTTCCGACGCGCTGCTTTCGCCCATGCCGCTTTCAATCTCATCCAGACCGTCGCCCAGCTCGGCGATTTCCGGGTCAAGCGCTTCGGTGATCTGCCGGGAAAGCTCCGCGATCAGGTCGCCGGGGTCCTGGATCGCCCCCGCCAGCATCCGGGCAATCACCGGCTCCAGCGCGGCCAGCGGACGATAGCTGACGGAAATGACCCGCGCATGTTCGGCCCACAGGCGGATGGATACCAGCGCATCCCCCGTCGGATCGTCCCGCACACCCAACCCGCGCAGGTTGACGAGCGCGCCTTCGCCCATGATCGTGCAGCGTGGCCGGGTTTCCTGCGCCAGCAGGGCGGACAGCGCGGCCTGCGGCATATGGTCGCACTGCGACGCAACGGCGCGCGCATCCTCCTGCCACCCGTCCGCATGGACCCAGCTGAACGACGCATCTTCAGTCTGCGCACAAAATGCGTCGAGAGAGATTTCCCGCGCATGCGCGCCATCGCTGATGAAAACCCGGCTCATCGCGGCATTTCCAGCCACAGCGACAGGCCGTCACCGGGGTCGGCAGGCGGAACGGCGGCGGATATGCGGACCGCATCGGCGCGCGCGCGATCCAGGATAGCGGGCGGCACGTCCGGCATATGATAGACGCGATCCGCCTCCCCCAACAGCCGCGCCACGCGCAGGCTCAGGTCATCAGGATCGCCCGACAACAGGCGCACCGGTACGAAGCGGGACGGGGCGACCTCCCCCTGCCCGCTCAGCCAGTCCGGCACCGCATCAACGGCATTGTCGGCAAAGGGGTCGATGACGCCACCTTGCAAAAGCCCCGCGTCGATTGCGCGGCGGCGCGCGGCAGCATCGGGCCAGCGCGCCCGTATGGCCGCCCGCGCATCATGCAACGCGGTGGCGAGCGCGCCCAGCTTCTGCGGCAACATCGCCTCAATCCGCTGACGCAGCGCCTTGGCAAGGCCAGCCGACGCGCCGCCCGTGCCGATGGCGATCAACACCGGCGCGCGATCCACTATCGCAGGCAGGGTGAAATCGCACAGGTCAGGCCGGTCGGTTGCGTTCACCAGCACGCCGCGCGAGCGCAGCCGGGCGACGGTTGCCTCATCCCCATCCGCCACGATGGCAATCGCGGCCTGATCCTCTTCACCTACGATCAGCGCGCCCGCGCGCTCCAGCAGGCGGCGCTTGGCCTCCGTCGCATCGCCCTGCCCGGTCAGAATGACGGGACGGCCCGCCAACACCAGGAAGACGGGCAGGCTCTGCATCAGTCGCGCACCCAATCCGGGATGCTGTCCCCTTCGATCAGCGCCTCAATCGGCGGGCGAGCGCGGACCACCGCCCATTTGTCGCCCGAAACCAGCACCTCAGGCGTCAGGGCGCGGCTGTTATAAGTGCTCGCCATGGTCGCGCCATAGGCGCCCGCCGTCATGAACGCCAACAGATCGTCTGCCTGCACCGTGTCCATGTCGCGATGCATGGCGAATGTATCGCCGGTTTCACACACGGGTCCCACGACATTGGCCGCCGCCCGCTCACCGCGCGGCTCCACCGCGCGAATGTCATGCCAGGCATCGTATAGGCTTGGGCGCATCAAATCGTTCATCGCCGCGTCGACGATCACGAACGGGGCCTGCGCGCCCTGCTTCACCCGCACCACGCGGGACAGCAACGCGCCCGCATTGCCGACGATGACGCGGCCCGGTTCGAACATCAGCCGAACATCCCAGCCATCGGTCACGCGCGTCACCATTTCGCCATAAGCGGCCGGAAGCGGCGGAATGGGTTGCGAAGGATCATATGGAACGCCCAAACCACCGCCCAGGTCAGCGGTGCGAATGTCGTGCCCGTCGGCCCGCAGCCGCTCGATCAGCGCGCCAACCTTGACGAACGCAGCCTCCAGCGGCGCGAGGTCGGTCAGCTGGCTACCGATGTGAACGGCCACGCCCCGCACCTCCAACCCCGGCAGATCGCGCGCGGCGGCATAGCTGGCAGGTGCCCGGTCATAGGGGATGCCGAACTTGTTCTCAGACTTGCCGGTCGAAATCTTGGCATGGGTCCCCGCGTCCACGTCGGGGTTGATGCGATAGGCGACCGGCGCTGTCCGGCCCATCGATAGCGCAACGTCGGACAGCATTTCCGCTTCCGGCTCGCTTTCCAGATTGAACTGGAAAATGCCGTGATCCAGCGCCAGCCGCATTTCCTCGGCCGTCTTGCCAACGCCGGAAAAGACGATGCGGCTTGCGGGAATCCCCGCAGCGATGGCGCGCATCAACTCGCCGCCCGACACCACATCCGCGCCCAGCCCCAGCTTCGCCAGCGTCGCCAGCACCGCACCATTGGGGTTCGCCTTAACCGCAAAGGCGATCAGCGGATCGGCCAGCTGCGACAGGGCTTCGCGGAACACGCCGACATGGCGGGTCAACGTGGCGGTGGAATAGATATAGACAGGCGTGCCAACGGCGTCGGCAATGGCTGCCATCGGCACCTGCTCCACATGCATGGCGCCGTTTACATAATCAAAATGGTCCAAGGCTCTTTTGTCCTAGCGGGTCTGTCAGGGCTGGCTTTCGGGCGGCAGATCGAACGGATCATCCTCCCGCACGCGCGAACTGGTCAGCAGGTCGACGGTCCGTTCCGGGCGCGCCTGGATGGATGGCGTCATCAACTGCTGCGCCGTCGGCGCGGCGGCGGCGCCCACCGGAACGGCTGGCATATTCTGCCCTTCAATGGGTTTCAGCGGCTGGCGACCGCCGCAAGCCGCCACGGCAAATGTCAGCATTGCAAAGGCTGTTGCGCGACCAAAGCCGATCTTCATGCCTGTTCCTTCCGCGCCTGGGCAATCCGCGCGCGCACCTGATCGGGCGCGGTGCCGCCATGGCTTTTACGGCTGGCGACCGAAGCATCGACCGTCAACACCGCATAGACGCGCTCATCGATGCGCGCGTCAATCGCCTTCAACGTGTCGATCGGCAGGTTGGCCAGCGGCGTGCCAGCGCTTTCCGCCGCCGCAACCGCGCGCCCGGTGATGTGATGCGCTTCACGGAAAGGCACATTCGCTTCACGCACCAGCCAGTCGGCAAGGTC
>CAMPHJ010000054.1 GCA_946885845.1 uncultured Sphingobium sp.
TAGAGCCTGCCCCGCGCGGTTGCGGGACCGGCATGGCGCGCGACAGAGGCCAGCCATTTCGCCATCGGGCCGGCAAACCCGGCGCGCAGGGTTCCGTATACAAAAAGCAATTGCTGATCCATGAGCTGAAGCAAGGCTGTGCCATCGGCCAAGTGCAACAGGCAATAAAAAAGCCGCCCTGGCATGATCCCGGGCGGCCTTTTTTAAATCCCTCATGACAAGGGAAAGTTGTCGAGCGAGAAATCGCTTAGGCAAAGAGAACCGAATAGAAGGTCAGCATCTGTGCGCCGACTGCAACCATCAGTGCAACGCCCTGAACAGTGTGTCGCATGTTTTTGTTTCCTGCAGATTTTTCATTTTATTTTGCCTTTCGGCAAGTGCGCCTATGCGCCAGTCGCCGATTCGTAACAATCGCAAAGGATGCGTTCGCAGTTGCAGCAAATGCAACAGCCCCTGTTACTTCAAGGCAACGATCATCGCCTGGGCAGCAGCGGGCGCCCGCACCTTCGCCCCGCTGATGAAAAAGGCGAACACGTCTCCATGGGTCGACTGTTCCCGCGCCATGCTGGCCCAGGCCGCGATCTCATCGGGGGTGTATCCGGTCGGTTCATCGTCGCGCGTACGCATCAACCGATCATAGCTGAACCCGACATCATGCCCCTTGATCGCGGGATAATCATCATGATCGGCAAATACGACCGCTGCGCCCGCTCCCTGCGCCAGCGCAAGGAAAGCCGGGTCGGCAAAACTTTCATGCCGCACTTCCAGCGCATGGCGTAGCGCCACACCGTCCACCTGCGCGGGAAGCAGCTTCAGGAAGGCGGCGAAATCGTCAGGGTCGAATGTCTTGGTCGGCATGAATTGCCAAAGGATAGGGCCCAGCCGATCACCCAGTTCGGCAATGCCCTGGTTAACGAACTTGGCGATCGATTCACCAGCTTCCCCCAGAACGCGGCGATTGGTGCAGAAACGCGACGCCTTGACCGCGAACTGGAAGCCGTCCGGCACCGTCCTTGCCCAGTTGGCGAAAGTGGCGGGCTTTTGCGTGCCATAATAGGTCGCGTTGATCTCTGTTGCGGTAAGATGCTGGCCGACATAGGAAAGTTCATCCTTCTGTCGCAGTCCCTTCGGATAGAAGACACCGCGCCATGGTTCGAAGGTCCATCCGCCGATCCCGACCCTTATCAGTCCGGCCATATCTCCGCCTCCCGCGGTTCATTCTGACGGGCAACCACCGCCACTGACTGAGAAGATGTGCGCCAGCGGGCGGCCAGTGTCCCAACTATACCGATGGCAAGGCCCTGATTTCCTCAGGCGTGACGTTTTTGGCGAAGGCCACCAGTTGGTTGATGGCGATGGCCTTGATCTGCGGCATCAGGTCGCTACACAGCCTGCCATATCCGGCCACCACAGTTGATCCTTCGATGGTTGCGCTGATGTAAACGGAAACGATCTCTACCTCTCCAGGAGACAGGGCAGGATTGAGTTCGGCGACGAAGGATGCGATCAGGCCGTGGGTAAAGCGGTAAACCATCTCCACCCGTTCCGCGACGAATGCATTGTGATTGGCCATCGCCCACAATTCCGTGAACAGATGCGTCATCTTCTTGGTGCTGATTTCGTCAAGGCTGCCCCCGATGACGATCGCAAGCGATTCCTCGGGCGTCCTGCCCGCATCCTTGAGGTAGCTCCTGACCTCTCCTGCATTTGGACTGAGCAGTTCTTCCAGAAGCACCTGGACCAACATTTCCTTGCGCGGAAAGTGGCGGCTGACATTGCCAACCTTTAACCCACATTCCGTAGCGATGCGGCGAAGGGTGAAGGCCGATGCGCCTTCTTCGATAAGGACATTCAACGCAGCACGCAGGATCGCGTCGACCGTATCGGATCCGCGCGAATATATGCCGGGACGGGACGGAGCGACGAGCTTCGCCTTATGCGCCTGTTGATTGATCATAATTCTCCGTAGCGGTGATTTGAACCGATGAATAGTTCTGCACGCCGTTAACGGCGGCTTCAGTTATGATCGTTCACCCTTTAAGTACCCAGACTGCCAATGAATTGATTGCAGGCCAAAGCCTGATGTTGGGGAGCAAGGCTGTCTGTCCGCAGCCTTTCATGCGATCGACCTGCCATGGCTGGCCAGTAGATCGAACCGATTGCCCTGGGTCGCGACCCGGCGGCACTAGGGTCAGGACCCATTAACCGCCGGGTCGATGCCCCGGTCAAAATTCGCGCAAGATTTCGCGAAGCGTCGTGCCTTCATATTCGGTGCGAACCGCACCCGCCTTCTGCAAGGCGGGGATGACGCCGTTCACCAGTTCAGGCAATTGGCGGTTATAGCCCGATCCTTCGATCAGGAAGCCGTCGCCGCCGACCTCATCCATGACCGCCATCATCTTTTCCGCGACCTGCTGTGGCGTGCCGCTGAAGTCCATGCCGCTGGCACCCTGACCGGCGGAGAATAGGTCCCGAATGGACTTGCCTTCTTCCCGTCCAAGCTTTTTCATGTGATCGAGCGCGCTGGTATGGCCACCCGCCACGATGTCCTGCGGAACAGGGACATCCAGATCATATTGGGAAAAGTCCACGTCGAGCGAGGACGAGGCCATGACGATGTTGTGTTCGAACGAAGCCTGCTTTTCTGCCTCGGTCATTTCGTGTGGTTCTTCCCCTTCGGGCAGGATATTGACCGGCGTCAGGAACACCACCTTGATGTCGTCGGGGTTGCGGCCCTGCTTTTCAGCGCGGTTACGGATGTCCTCGCGATAGGCCTTCATGCCCTTGACGCCGCCGGTCATCATGCCGAGGACGACTTCAGCATTTTTGGATGAGAATTCGCGCCCACGCTCTGACGCGCCCGCCTGACAGAGCACCGGATAGCCCTGCGGACTGCGCAACGTGTTCAGCGGACCCCGTGAACGGAAATGCTTACCTTCAAAGTTGATGGTGTGCACCTTTGTGTGATCGACATATACGCCCGTGTCCGTATTGGCGACCAGGGCGCCTTCTTCCCATGAATCCCACAGCTTCTTGGTAAGTTCGACAAATTCGTCGGCAATGTCGTAGCGTTCTGTCGGGGGCAGCAGCTTGTCCATGCCGAAGTTCATGGCGGCATTCTTTTCGCTGGACGTCACCATGTTCCAGCCGGCCCGACCCCCTGTCAGGGAATCCACCGTCGAAAGCAGTCGGGCGAGCAGATAAGGCGGGTAGAATGTCGTCGATGCCGTCGCGATCAAGCCGATATGGGACGTGTCCTGCGCCATCACCGGCAACAGCGGGATCGGGTCGAGCTTGGGGGCCAGCGTGGCATTCTTTAGATCGAGTTCCATGGAGCCTGCATATCTGTCGCCGACGATCGTCGTATCTTCGAACAGGATGAAGTCGAACTTGGCGGCCTCCAGCATTTTGGCGAGTTCTTTATGGTAGGATCCATCCGCCCATTGCGATCCGAATTCCTTGCCATCGCCCGGCCATGAGGTGGCCCCGAACTTGGTGAAATATCCGAGGTGGAACTTCGTATGCGCCATCATGAACCTCTCTTGCTGAATTGGATCAACTTTGTCGTTCAAATAAAAAACATGCGTGGGCCGACTGGAAGCGGCCTCGGCTGAAATCGCTCGTGACGCCTTACCCAAGCTTATCCATCCATCTGGCCACAATAGTTGACGATCATCAACCATTGTCAAGTGTTAGATGAATGCGGGCAGAAAAATCCTGCGGCGGGCAGTGTCGCGCAGTCAGGCCGACCTTGCCGGCGACAAAAATGTTACCGGCATATCCGGGTCCATCTCTGCCTTTCGTGCAAGATACCAACTGATGCCAAAGAATGTTCCCGCCGCAATCAGGCAGGCCGTGACTATCGCGACGAATACGGATTCGAAGCCCCCAAATGCGTCATGCAGCCATCCTGCAGCAGGAGACATGGCAAATGAAAACGGCAGCGTCATTACGCCGAACAGGCCCAGGACCTTGGGCAAAGCCTCCACGCCATATAGCTGGACGGCTAGCGCGCTGATCGGTGGGAAAACTGACGCGCCGCAAAGGCCGATGAGGAAAGCCGAAACCGTCAAAGCGGGCAGCCATCCGGTAAGCCCCATGATCATCCAGGCAGCCGCAAACCCGATTCCCGCCAGTCCAAGCGTCTTGGCTGCACCAACGCGGTCGCTGGCGTAGCCTGCTAATAGCGAACCCAATATGCTGGACAGCCCGGAAACGAACAGCAGCACCGCGCCAGTCTCCAGCGAAACGCCATACCCCTCCACAATGGGCAGCATATGGGCGGCGCCGGCGATGGCCGTGCCATTGAGAATGCCGTCCCCCAGAACGATCAGCCAGAACAGGGCGCCGCCCATGATAACGATTTTCGGGGCGCGCAAAGCTGATGCTGATTCGGCGACCAGTTCCTGTTCATCCAAACCTTCTGTCGTCGGCTCTGCCACGCCCAGCATCAGCGGCAGCAACAGCAGATGGAGCGCGGCGATGGACAGGAAAAATACGGTCAAACCATAATTTTGGATAATATTGACCCCCAATAATGGGATCACGGTGGCCAATATCGGCAGATAGGCGATCCCCATCACCCGACCGCGCGCATGGGGATACCAGGCGCCTGCCAGAACTGCGGGCGGAAGGACGGCGAACAGGGCGGCCCCTGGACCGATCAGAAGACCACATGCGGCCAGCGCGACCGGCATGGACGGTGCAAAGGCGAGCACGGCATATCCAATCAGCGAGATCAAAGCGCCCGCAGACATCACGCGCCGAAGCCCCCAACGGGCGATCAGCCCTGCAATCAGCGGCCCAAGCGCCGTCATGGTCAGTACGGTAAGCGACAATGCCATTGCCGCCGATCCCAAGGAGGCATGATAGCGATCCTGTAGCGCCAGGACACTGACCCCCAGCCCGCCAAAGGCGGAGCCCGTACCGACATTCTGTGCTAGCGTCGCCCGAAGAAGCATGCCACCACCGCGGCCTCCCAAACCAATGCCACGCGTTCCCATGCTTACATCGCCTGTCATGCACCCACCGTCTTTTCGACTGGCAGAGGATATACCCTGCCCGGTCCGATTGCGTCCACGAAAACGGAAAGCATGTTACCTGGTGCGCACGCTGCTTACCCCGAAATCGATGACAACTGTTGACATGCGACAACCTTTAGTCAAGCCCTTCATCTCAATGGAAGTAAAAGCTACTCCTGGCGCTAAATCATTTCATGGAAGGAACGATCAGTGATGACCAACAGGCAGACCGACACCGCTCTGGACCCTATTTTTCTCCATCGTTGGTCGCCGCGCGCATTTGATGGGTCCGTCATTCCGGCCGGGGATTTGCGCACCATATTCGATGCGGCACGTTGGGCGCCGTCATCTTTCAATTATCAGCCCTGGCGCTTTTTATATGCGACGCGCGACGATGCCGCGAACTGGTCACGTTTCGTCGACCTGCTCATGCCTTTCAACGCGCTCTGGGCCAAGGAAGCATCCGCGCTTGTCATCGTAGTGAGCGAAACGACGATGGGCGCGCCGGACAAGCCAAGCCACTCGCACAGTTTCGACGCGGGCGCCGCCTGGGCCGCCATCGCGCTCCAGGCGCATCTGCTGGGCTATCACACGCATGGGATGGCGGGGATCGAGATGGAAAAGACCAGGACTGAACTGGGCATTCCCGACGGGTTCCGTATCGAAGCAGCGATCGCGATAGGCCGCATGGGCGACCCTGCGACACTGCCGGAAAAATTGCAGGAACGCGAGGTGCCAAGCGATCGCAAATCTCTGGAAGACATCGCTTATCCGGGCAATTTCCGGGGCTGATCCTTTCGCGCAAAAAAGGGGCGGCACATCCGCGCCGCCCCTTTGTCCGATCATTTGCCGACCTGCCAGGCCCCATCCGGGTCACAAGCCATCATCAGCACAATCCTTGGCATCAGAGCAGTTCGACCACTTCGATCAAATTGCCTTCGGGATCGTCCACAAATGCCACTTTTACGCCATGCTCCGGTTGCGATTGCACAGGGTCGATCATGGCAGCGCCCGCCGCGATGGCCGTTTCAACGAACTGGTTGATGTCGCTGGCAATGAACCCAAGGATGACCGAATAGCCCGCTGGCTTTCGCGCGTCACAGAATTTGGTCAGCGTGAAGGTTCCGGTGCCGGGCGGGTCCGACTTGAAATAAACCTCACAGATAGGCCGGTTCCCGATGGTCGCTTCGGCGCGGCCTTCTTCGGTCAAGCCGCACAGGGCTTGATAAAAGGAGGACATCTTGTCGAGGTCCTCCACCACCAGCTTGGTAAATCCCAATGGAAGACCATTTGTCCTACTGTCTGACATATTCGATACGTTCCTCCAAAAAAGGGGCACGCGTTCAGCACGCCCTCAACAATTCAGTCTCATCCGCCAAATGAGTAACGCAGGCGGAGACCATACATCCTGGGTTCGCCATACAAGGTCGATGTAAAGAACTGCCCCGTGTAAGTGTTGCTGTTGCTGACACGATACAGCTTGTTGGCGAGGTTGGTCGCATAGAAGCCAACATCCATCCGGCTGCCCGCAACATTCCTCCAGTCGAGCGACAGGTTGAGCGTTCCGAATGGTTCAAGCCGCTCACCCGGCTGGTTCCCCGGAACGCTGGTGCCAGCCGTATGCTGCGCCGACGTGTGCGAATAGTTGACGAACATCGCAATCGTCCCAAGGTCGTTGCCCAGTGGTTGCTCGGCGGACACATGGAAGCTGTAGATGTACGGCGACACATATTGGAATGGAATGCAGGTCAGGTTCACAGTCGCCGGAGCGCTGATGACATTGCCGGTGCAGTCCTGTGTCGGGCTGCTCGGCTCAAACTCATATCTTTTGTACTTGGCGTCCGTGTAGCTGAAGGTGCCGCCGATTTCGACCCCCGGTATCGGGCGCAAGGATGCTTCCGCTTCGATGCCCTGAATTCTCGCATCGGCCGAAAGGACGCGGGCGCCGGCCGCGCCGGTAGCGGAATTGAAGTCGCCGGTGGCCCGCTGGATGCCCTTATAGTTCAGATAATAATATGTCGCGTTCAGCCGAAGTGGCATGTTGGCCAATCGCACGTCCGACTTGAACCCGGCTTCATATGAAGTAACGAACTCTGGCGGGAAAGTACGGGTATCGGTGAAAACCGCATTGGCATTTATACCACCAGCCTTGTAGCCCCGACTGATCTTTCCGTAGACGAGCAATTCCGGCGAGAATCTGTAGTCTATACCGACGTTCCAGGTCGGCTCACTGGTTTTGAGATTGGCGTTGAACCCGCAACCCTCAGCAGTGACGGCCAACGTGTTGTCGGCGAAGCAGAAGAATGCGCCGGGGCCGAAGGCCTGGTACAAACTGGCTGAACCACTGACCTTATCCCAGGTATGCCGGTATCCGCCGGTCACTTTCAGGTTTTCCAAAGCAGGCGAAACCAGTCCCAAGTCCAGCGTCGTCTGGGCGTACAGCGCTTTGGACGTATTGGTGATGGCATATCGGATATCATACGCACCGCAGAGGGCTGGATCGCCGGTATAGATGGCCGGACAGAAGCCCGTCGCCCCCGCGCCCTGCTCCCCAGCCGGGCGCTGGTCGTAGTAAAACGCTCCCACGGTAAAGGTGAGAAGCTTGTCGAACAGGTCGCCTTGAAGCTGCAGTTCTTCGGTAAAGACCTTGAGATGGTCGCGCGGGAGGCGCGTCGGCGATGCATTCAGATAGGTGACCGGCGTTCCGTCACCCGGCAGGGTTACCACGCCCGGGGCCGGATATTCTCTGGGATCGCCATCGTCAAACTGGAAGATCGTTCCGTCGCTGTCGATGCTATAGGTCGTCTTGAAACGCTGATAGCTCACGATATTACGCAGCGTCAGTTCGTCGTTCAGGTTCAACGTCGATGTGTTGGTGATCCCCCAGGTCTTTGTATTCTGGAACGAGTTGCTACCGTGCGCCGTCTGCCGGGGTCCCCGCGCATTTGCCTGCGCAACTGCGGCCCTGTAGACGTCGCATGATGCGACAGCGCCGGGAATGGTCGGCGCTTCGTGACAGAAATTGAATCCGGTGAAATAGGGGGTGGTGGAAAGCCCCTCGATGTTGAGGTGCGTGTTGACGACACCCGTACCATGGTTCCGGGAATTTGCTCCATAAGCCATGGTATAGTTTTCGAAATTCTCCGTCGGCTTGAGGGTCAGCCCGATGCGACCGGAATACCAGTGCATATTGTCGCGGTCGGTGTTCCAGATAACGTCATGGGTATAGCCGTCACGATCCTGATAGGCACCGGCCACCCGCAGCAGGACCTTGTCATCGACGACCGGGATGTTGACCGCCCCTTCAAATTCCCTGTTGTCGTAATTGCCGATCTTTGCCTGAACATAAGCTTCGAACTGATCAGTCGGCTTTTTCGGGACAAGCAGCACCGCGCCCCCCGTCGTGTTGCGCCCGAACAAGGTCCCCTGAGGTCCGTTCAGAATCTGCACATTTTCCAGATCGACGAAATTGCCCGCGCCGCCCTGCTGCGGCAGTGAAATAGCGGCGGGCAATGGCACTTCGTTCAGGTAAACCACCACACCGGGGGATGCCTGAAACGTTGCGCCCTGCCCGCGGATCGTGAAACTCTGCGCTTCTCGCGCGGGCGTGCCGTTGGTGCCGACGACCAACGACGGAACGGTCGCCTGCAAATTCTGGGCCTGCGTGATGCCTTGCTGCTGAAGGCGTTCTGGCGAAAAGGCCGTGATGGCGATGGGAACATCCTGCGCGCGCTCGGCACGGCGCTGGGCGGTAACAACGATTTCAGTTGATGGGGCGTATCCGTTCCCATCGAGACCGGCTGTCGACTGGGCTTCTGTCTGCGCCTGCGCGGAACCGGCGATATAGACCGCCATTATCGCGGTCGTGCACAGAAGCCTGACGCTATTTTCCATAACCCGTTTCATTGCACTTCCCCCTCGTAACAATGCTCGATGTCAGAACATTGGTGTGACTGGCATTTCTCCGTCGAACCCTGCGGCCACCTTCAGGCGGTCTTGTTAAAGGTCATTGGAACGGCTTCGCGACACGTGCGCTATCCGTCCCCTGCCTGCGCAAGATAGTTGACATGGTTCAACGATTGTCAAGAAAGAAGTGCAGCGAATGACTGTTTCCGGTGGGAGTGCCGCATTGGGGCCACAATGTCGGCGGCATGGAAAACAGCGCATGTGCGGGCAGCGCACTTGGTCGCTCAGACGCATATGAAATTGGCGGACCATGACTGGCCCGCCAACTTCATTCTTCGCTAACTGGCGCCCGAAAGCGCCCGCTATTGTCAGGCAGCCATGCTGTCGTCGGCGTCCGCCGGGATATTCGCCGGGCCGTTCACGGCAAACACCTGGCTGAGCATGCCGATAAACTTGCGGTCGGTCAGCGGGTCGGTCGGCATTTCAAATGTAATGCCACGGCGACGGACCTCGTCGATCAACATATTCAGCGCCTTTTCGTGCGTGATATCATCGGTGTGATCGAACGTGCGCTTCAGGTCAGCCATGTCCGTGAATACGCGCGCGCCCCAGTGCACCAGCAGGCGCATTTCATCTGCCGGTATCTGTTGGTTGACCTGTCCGTTGGTCTCAATGCGCCAGCCATCCTTAACGGTCGGATCAGGAGCCATCACGCTGCTGATGTCCAGGCCTGTGGGGCGACGCATCGCAACAGGGCCGGTCGCCTGGGCGTGGTGGAACATCATTTCGTTTTCGGCGACAACGGCGCGACCCCACATGGGCGAGGTGATCTGCTGGGGTTCGCCGCGCGGGCCGTCCGGCCAATAGTTGAAGCCACCGCCGATATTGCCCTTATAATACCAGCCCGTGACCTGCATCTTCTTGCTGCGCCAGTGGTCGAACATGCGGGACTTGGCCATGGTCAGGAGGAGCCAAAGCGGCGTGTTTTCCATGGTCATTCCGCGGAAAACCACGCCGTCCAGATGCGGCGGCCCGCCCAGAGGGGTCGGTCCCTGAATGTTGATCAGAAACGTCTCTGGCTCGGCATATTTGGCGCCCCAATAGTTGCGCGCCATTTCGAGGAACCTGGAGTTGTAATAGCAGTCGTTGAGTTCAGGATAGAAGCAAACACCCTGACGGGCGATATACCCCCGGAACGTCCCGTTGCCCTGCAGGATCATGTCCCAGGTCAGCGTCACACCTTCAGGAATGACGCCACCGGTCGTCGCAATGACCTCTTCAGGAGACTTGAAGTTCTCGGCAAGGATCAGTGGCCATGGGCCATTATCGCGCACAACCTTGAAAATGCGCTGACGCTGGTCTTCCGTATAGGCGTCCTCGATCACGTAGGGCGGGGCGAATGGGCGGAATTGGTCGGCGAAATCGGCGGTCATCGGTTACTCCCTTGATCAGCAAAATAATCCCGTCGCGCCTTATGAAAGCGCGCGCAAGCTACCGCAACCCGCGCGAGTCGAGCAGCAGACAACGGGATGCTGTACTACAAGTTGACACTCGTCAACTGTTCTGGACCAGTCAGCGTAGAAATCTATGGTGACATTTTTACGGCACAAGCGGTGGCCGGGTCAACAGCACCATATTTTATAGTGCGAGGGAGGGAAACCGCCGTTCCGCGGCCCGCGATGCCTTCAAAACCTCCTGCGCTCTCAGCGCGTTGCGGCAGGAAGAACCGCCATCGGTCATCCCCAATATCCCGCCCTCCAATATGAATTGAACGCGAACCACGCGCAGTTCGACGGCCCCGCATTACGACTCATGCTGCAATGACCCAGATTGCCAACCCGCTGGAGCGCGCCTATTGCCCGGCTCATCAGCAGCGCTGTTTGAAGAAGGAAAACTCAGGCGTATGACGCCTCCCAACCAAGGGTAATCACCCACCTGCGCTGTATTTGGAACTTTTGGCTACGAACTACATGATTGGCAGAGAAGCATGATGGAAACAAAAGCGGCCCTGGAGGGGGTGAAGGTTATCGACATGAGCCGCGTGTTCGCGGGTCCGGTCAGCGCGCAGATACTTGGCGATCTGGGCGCCGACGTGATCAAGGTTGAACGGCCCAAGGTGGGCGACGACGGACGCGGCTACGGCCTCGCCTGGGTCCCGGGGAAGGACGGGCTTGAAACCCATCAGTCCAGCTTCTTCACGGCGTCCAACCGCAACAAGCGTTCAATCACCGTCAATCACGCAAAGCCGGAAGGGCAGGACATCATCCGCGAGCTGGTAAGGACGGCGGACGTCCTGATCGAAAATTACAAGGTCGGCGACCTCAAGCGTTATGGCCTGGACTATGAAAGCCTGCGCGCGATCAATCCGCGCCTGATCTATTGTTCCGTGACCGGCTTTGGCCAGACCGGGCCGATGGCCGCCCGCGCGGGATATGACGGACTGTTCCAGGCCACAGGCGGCATGATGGCGGTCACCGGCATTCCAGATGGCCAGCCGGGCGCAGGCCCACTGAAAGCGGGACCCAGCCTGGTCGACTTCGTAACGGGCCATAATGCAGCGCTCGCGATCCTTGGCGCGCTGATGTATCGCAGCCGCACGGGTGAGGGACAATTTATCGACATCGCGCTGCTCGATAGTTCAGTGGCGATGGTCAGCCACATCATGCAGGATTATCTGATCGGCGGGGTAGCTCCACCTCGTTTCGGCAATGGCGGCAATGGCGGCGGGCCAGCAGACATCATCCACTGCACCGACGGCATCATGTATCTGAGCGCAGGCGGCGACGAGCATTGGCGGCGCCTGACCGTCCTGATGGAGCAGCCGGAATTATACGAAGACCCCCGCTTCAATTCCAACATGAAGCGCGCCAAGCTGCATCGCGTCGAATTGATGGACATCATCAATGAATGGAGCCGCAGGTTCACGACGGCTGAACTGCAGGCCATGTTCGATGGGGTTGGCATTCCCGCGGCGCGTTACAACGATCTCGACGAAGTGTGGGATGAACCGCAGGTCAAGCACCGGAACCTTCGCGCGGCAACACCGCACCCCTGGGCTGAAAGCGGTTCGGTGGACCTCATCGCCAGCCCGCTCGCGCATATGTCCAGGACCCCGGCGACAATCCGCACCGCCCCGCCGCTGATCGGCGAACATACCGATGAGATATTGAAGACGATCGGATATGATGACGCCCGCATTGCCGACCTGCGGGCTTTGAACGTAATCTGATCAGGCGACCGACGCCCGTCGATGCCCTTATCTAGGGCGTCGACGGAATGCGGCCTTCGTTGCTCGGAACGGGTGAAGTCACGGCTATGCGGGTCTAGGACCTCGGCAAGATGCCCCGACTTCCGCCAATCGATCCGCGTGCCAGCGAAGGTGGTCCGCCATGAAGGTGGAGATGAAATAATAGCTGTGATCATAACCCTCCCGAATGTTTAGGGTCAGGTCAATATTCGCAGCAGCGCAGGCATCCTTCAGCAGATGGGGACGCAACTCCTGCTCCAGAAATGGGTCTGCCGCCCCTTGATCGACCAGCAATGCTCCAGCCCTGGCCCCGTCCTCGATCAAGGCTACCGCATCATGCTTCCGCCAGGCGGCGCGATCATCGCCCAGATATCCGGTCAAGGCCTT
>CAMPHJ010000055.1 GCA_946885845.1 uncultured Sphingobium sp.
GACCGGCTGCGGAACGGGCGCGGCCGCTGGAGCGCTATCCTTCGGCTCTGCCTCTCCAGCCTTCGCCTTCTTGAGGGCTGGCTTGGCTTCTACTGGCGCGGCGTCGACGTCTATCTCGACCGGAGCTTCGGGTGCAGCCTCCACCTTGGGACGGGGGGACGCCTTGGTCGAAGGGGCGGCTTCCGCCGTTTCGTCCGTCACCTGCGGCGGAGAAGATGTAGCTTCAACCGGCGCTTCTGCTTCGGCCTGCGGTTCGGCAGCATGTTTGACAAGGCCAAGGGCGAGGCCGGGCGGCATTGTGTCGGGTTCCCCCTTGCCCGCAGCAACTGCAATGGCGAGGCCAGGGGGGACATGGTCATGCGGGGGCCTGGTAGGGGCCTCGTCGAACGTCAGGGGAAGGTCCGGGGCGATGGCGCTGGCTGCCTGCTCCTCGGCCTGTGGCAGGGCCTGAGCGAAGGGCGCGGCGACGGCCTCCGCTGGAGTGCCTTCCACCATCGATCCGCTCAGCATCGCTGCGAAATCCGACCCCTCCCCCACAGCGGCAGGCGAGGCCGCCGTCGCACCGCGAGAGGTGGTGGAAAAGAACAGTGTCTTAAGGCTCGCAAGCATGTTCATGTCAGACATCCCCCGTCCGCTGCATCCGGCGATAGCGCGGCAGAGCCGCCAGCTTGTTCTCCCGCCATTCCTCAAGATTCGCGCGGGCACGATCCTTGAGCTTTTCGGCGATTTCGCGATCACGATTGGCCACTAGGCTGAGGCCTTCCTTGACCTCTACCTTGCGGCGCGCATCGTAGAGCGCACCATCCAGCTGACGGCCAGCCTGCTCCAGCCGACCAGCAAGTTCATGCATGGATGCAAAAGTCGCGCCATTTTCGACGCCCTCATTACTGAAAAGGTCACCGCGCACTTTGCGCAGCCGGTCCGCATTGCGAGCGATGCCTTCCGCTTCATCGCGGGCGCGTGCGGTTTCCGCCGCAGCCATGGCGTGCTGGACATGGCGGACGCGCAGCACGCGCTGGCGGCGGGCGACCGTCCCCTTCAAGCGCCAAACTCAGCGACCAGCGCGTTAGCACTGGTGGAAAGGTCGATGCGGCTCTTTTGATCCTGACGGATGAAGTCCAGGATTTCCTGGCGGCGCTGTACGGCTTCATCGATCACTGGATCATTGCCGGGGCGGTAGGCCCCCATCAGGATAAGGTCGCGATTTTCCTCATAGGCAGCCCAGAGGCGGCGGTAGGAGGCGGCGGCCATGCGATGCTCATCGGTCACCACGTCGGCCATCACGCGGGAAAGCGACTTGCCGACGTCGATGGCGGGAAAGATCGCCTGTTCCGACAGATGGCGCGACAGGACGAAATGGCCGTCCACGATGGCACGGGCAGCGTCCACGATCGGATCGTCAGTGTCGTCTCCATCGGCCAGCACGGTGTAAAGCGCGGTGATCGAGCCGCCAGTGCGACTATCGACGCCTGCGCGTTCGACCAGCCGGGGAATGAGCGCGAGCGCGGAGGGCGGATAGCCCTTCATCGCAGGGGGTTCGCCGAGCGCCAGGCCGATCTCGCGCTGGGCATGGGCGCAGCGGGTCAGGCTGTCGATCAGCAGCAGCACCTTCTTGCCCCGCGCCCGGAAATATTCGGCGATGGCGGTGGCGCGCGCGGCGGCGCGTAGGCGCAGCACCGGAGGATGATCAGCCGGGACGGCGACGACGATACTTTTGTGCATCGAATTTTTGAGCTTGGTTTCAAGGAAGTCGCTGACTTCGCGGCCACGCTCGCCAATCAGGCCGACGACGACGATGTCGGCTTCGGCCCCGGCGATCATCTGGCCCATGAGGACCGACTTACCGACGCCGGACCCTGCGATGATGGCGATACGCTGGCCCCGCCCGGCGGTGAGCAGCGCGTTGACGGCGCGCACGCCCAGATCAAAGGGTTCGGTGACCCGGCCCCGGTCGAGGACGTTGCCTTTGACGCCGTTCAGCGGCCAGCTGCCGCCCGCGATGATCGGCCCTTTGCGGTCCAGTGGCTGGCCCATGGCATCGATGACCCGGCCGATCAGCCCTTCGCCGACCTGCACCATATTGGCCTGGCTGTCCGGTTCGACGCGCGCACCATTTTCCAGCGGCACGTCATTGTCGAGCGGGACTAGCAGGGTCTTGTCGCCACGAAAACCGATGACTTCGGCGCGGCAGACTGTGCCGTCCGATGCGATCACCCGCGCGCCCGCGCCGATCGGCTTGCGGAAGCCTGTGACCTCCAGCATGCCTGCGTCGTGGCTGACCAGTCGACCGACATGGCGCGGTGCACGGTTCTGCACCTGGAGATGGTCGAACAGGCTTTCGGCCTGCTTCAGCGCGGCCTTGATCATGCCTTCCCTTCCATGTCGTCCATCAGCGCACGCAGGCGCGACAGGCGAACGTCGGGGCCATCTTCGACCCAGCCATCAGCAGTTTCGAGGCGGACGCAGCCGCGATGCATGGCAGGGTCGCCTATCAGCTTGAGGCCGATCACTTCGCCGTCCAGCATCGCCACATCGTCGGGATGCAGATGCAGCGCGCCCTTTTCGTCATTTGCTTCTACAAAAGCGGCAACGGTGTCGCAGCGCTGAACAAGCCGTTCGATGTCGATTTCGACTTCGCCGACAATCTGTTCGACCAGGCGGACGACAGTTGCGGACAGCATGGTCGACAACATGCCGCTGGGCGCAGGCGTCAGCAGTTCCAGCGCTTCGGCGAGGCGGGCGCGTGCTTCCGCATCGGCGGCGGCTGCGTCGCCGACGACCCGGCATCCTTCGTCAAACCCTTGCGCGAAGGCTTCCATCCGCGCCTGTTCGACCAGATCCTCGTCCGTCATCGCGGGCGTGGCGTCGTGAATGCCTGAGCCGCGCGATGTGGGCGCTTGCGAATAAAGGCTGCGGAAGCCCCCGCTCCTCACCTGCCCCATGCCGCCCAGCGGAATGCTGGCCGCATCGATGTTGCTGCTCGCGTCCCAGACCTTAAACAAAATCATTCCCCTTGCCGCCCAGCATGATGGTCCCGGCGTCGGCCATGCGGCGCGCGGTGGCGATGATCAGCTTTTGCGCTTCGATCACTTCGGCAAGGCGGATCGGCCCGCGTTCCTCGATCTCGTCCGCAATCGCCTCGGCAGCGCGCGCGGACATGGAGCCGAAGATTTTGCCTTTGAGCATCTCGTTAGCGCCCTTGAGCGCCACGACCAGCACGGACGCGTCGATGGTCCGCATCAGCGTGCCCATATTCTTGTCATCCATGTCGATCAGGTTATCGAACACGAACATTTCTTCTTCGATGGTCTGGGCGATCATCTTGTCGCGCTTGGCGACGGCCTTCATGATCCGCTGTTCATTGTCCTTGCGGACGTTGTTCATGATCGCGGCAGCCTCTATCGTGCCGCCGCGCTGGGAGGCCGCGCCCTGCTTCTTGGATGTCGATCCGCGCAGCAGCAACTGTTCCAGGTCATCGAGCGCCTCGTTAGACACGGGGCCGAGCGTGGCGATGCGATAAACGATCTCTTCCTGATATTCAGCCGGAAGCAGTTGCAGCACATCGGCGGCAATCGGGGCTTCCAGATGGGCGAGCACGATCGCCATGATCTGCGGATGTTCGGCCTCGATCAACGATGCGACTTCCTTGGCGTCCATCCACTTCAGCATTTCCAGCTGGGTGGAGCGGGTCGGCGGCGTGATCCGCGCCAGGATGGTTTCGGCGCGTTCCTCGCCCAGCGCCTTGGTCATGGCGCCGCGAATGTGGCGGGTCGCGCCATAGCCGATAGTGGTGCGCTTCTTCGCCTTGGTGACGAAATGGTCGAGCGCTTCATTGACTTCCTCGACCGCTACGTCGGCGACGTCATACATTGCATAGCCAAGCTGGCGGACTTCGTCGGGTTCCAGGCGGGAGAGGATCTGCGCGGCTTCATCCTCGTCGAACAGCATCAGCAGGACGGCGGCGGCGGCGCTGCCCTTGATGGCGCCAAGACCATTTGGGGCTTCCATGGCTTCAGCCATTGTCCTTCTTCCCTTCCTTCAGAAGGTCGCGAACCACCAGCGCGGCGCGATCAGGGTCCTGCTTCACGAAATTACGGATCAGGTCGGCGCGCTGCGCATAGTCATAGGTGGACGATATCATGTCGAGCGTCACCGTCCCGGCAGGATCAGCGACCGATGGCGATTGGCGACCGATTTCCGTCGAGATTTCGCGGCCGATCTTTGGCCCATTGGCGGCCATGTTGCTGGCGGCGGCATCCTGGGCAGCGGCGCGGCGCTTCAGAAGCGGGCGACCGATGCCAAAGACGACCAGCAGCGCGACGGCAAGGGCCGACAGGTTGCGGACCAGCGGGGAAACCCAGTCGGCTTCATACCAGGGTGCTTCCACTTCTTCTGTCTTGATGAAGCTGCGCGAGGACAAGGCGACCACGTCGCCCCGTGCCTGGTCAAAACCGACCGCGCCCTTCACCAGAGCTTCCAGAGCAGCGATTTCCTGGGCGCTGCGCGGCTTGCCGTCCGCGCCATTGTCGAGCGCGACGGCGACCGACAGCCGCTTGACCGTGCCGATGGCGTCCTTGGTCACCGACACCTCGCGGCCAAGTTCAAAGCTGCGGTTGAAGGTTTCCTCGGTCTTCAGCGGCGCGCTTTCCGGGGTTGCGGGCTGGTTTGCTTCCGTGCCTTGCGACACAGCCTGTCCATTGGGATTGGTCTGGGTGACCGTGGGGTTGACCGGCGCCTGGTTGCTCAGCGCGCCGGGAACGCCGCCCGCTTCGCCACCGGCTCCCTGGCCGCGCGGATCGGACGCCCAGCTGCCGGTTTCAGCACGAAGGCGCGCTTCGTCCTGCGGAAAGCTCTCACGGGTCGCCTGACGTTCTGCAAAGTTCAGTTCGGCGCGAACTTCGGTCGAAAAATTGTCAGCGCCCAGGATCGGGGTCAGCAACGCGATCACCGACTGGCGATAGCGGTCCTCGATCTTGGTCTGGACAGCCAGCTGGCGGTCGTCGGCGGAGTTGCCGTCATTATTGCTGAGCAGGCGGCCATTCTGGTCGACCAGTGAAATCTGGTCGGGGCTGAGTTCGGGCACCGACGACGCGACGAGGTGGACGATCGCGCTGACCTGCGCATCGGTCAGCGTCCGTCCCGAAGCGAGGCGGAGCATGATCGATGCCGACGGCTTTGCCCGTTCCCGCAGGAAGACGCTGCGCGGCTCGACGGCGAGGTGCACCTTGGCGCTTTCCACGCTGTCGATCGCCTCGATCGTGCGGGCGAGGTCCATTTCGCGGGCCGACCGGAGCTTTTCGCCCTCTACGGCGCGCGATGCGCCCATCGGCATGCTGTCGATCATGCTGTTGCCGTCGGGCGCGCTCTTGGGCAGGCCCTGCGCGGCGAGCATCATCTTGGCCTTGAAATAATCGTCCTCCGCCACCGTCATCGCGCCGGAATTTGTGAAGTCATAGGCAAGGCCATTTTGGTCCAGCACCTGCGCCACAGCCGACTTGTCGGCATCGGGCAGGCCCCGGAACAGGTCACGCTGCGGCGGTTCGCGCAGCGCGAGCCATGCGGCGCCAGCCGTGGCGACGACGCCCAGCAGGCCCAGCAAAGGCAGGCTTTTGGCGACTGCGGGCTGGCGCATGAAGCCGGTGACGCGGGCTTTCAGAGCATCAGCGCCCTTCGCGCCGCCAAAGGCAGGCGTGTTGGTGGCGGGAAGAGCGGCAGCGCCGCTATCGAGGGTGAGTGCGTTCTGGCTCATCGTTTATACCGGCATGCTCATGATGTCCTTGTAGGCGGACAGGAGTTTGTTGCGGACCTGAAGGGTCGCTTCGAAGCTGACCGACGCCTGCTGCTTGGCGAGCATGACGGCGGCGATGTCGGTCGTTTCGCCCCGTTCGAAGGCGGATGCCGCTTCGCCAGCCTGGCTTTGCAAGCCATTGACCTGGCTCAGGGCGGAGTTGAGCGCTTCGGTAAAGCCGCCGGGCTTGGTGCCCTCGGCTCCACCGATGCCTGACCCACCGCCGACCGTGCCGGTCTGGGCCACGTCGCGCAGGGCGGCGTTCTTCTGGAGGATGGCGTTACGGATCGCCATCACGCTGTCAGTCGGGGAAATGCCGGTCATGCCCTACCTCCCTCAAGCCGCTGCAAGTTCGCGCATTTCGGCGAGCCGGTAGCGCAGGGTGCGTTCTGAAATGCCCAGCTTGCGGGCGGCGGCGGCGCGGTGGCCGTCCGTCTCACGCAGCGCGGCGCGGATCGCGTCGAGCTTCGACTGGCGGGCAACGTCGCGCAGGCGAACCGGCTCGGCTGGAGCAGGCGCAGCGCCCACGATGCGCAGCTGCGGCGCTCCGGCGATGTGCAGGTCGTCCGCGTCGATCCGGTCGCCGTCCCGCAGCACGATGGCGCGCTGAAGCACATTGCCCAGTTCGCGGGCATTGCCCGGCCAGACATGACCGGCCAACTTTTCCAGAGCGGCGGCGGTCGGCCACACGAAATCCTGATGGCGCAGCAGCATGGCGGCGGCAATCGCGATCACGTCGCCGGTGCGTTCGACCAGCGGGCGCATCTCCAGCGGCATGACGTTAAGCCGCCAGTAAAGGTCTTCCCGGAACCGCCCGGCCGCGACTTCGGCGGCGAGGTTGCGGTTGCACGCGGCGATGATGCGGACGTTGACGGGAACCGGATGGGTCGCGCCGACCGGCAGGATTTCCCCTTCCTGCAGGGCGCGGAGCAGCTTTGCCTGAAGCGCCAGCGGCAGCTCGGCGATTTCGTCCAGGAACAGGGTGCCGCCGTCGGCCGCGAGGAACAGCCCTTCCGACGCGTTCGACGCGCCAGTGAAGCTGCCCTTCTTATGACCAAAGAGCATGGCTTCCATCATCGTTTCGGGAAGCGCGGCGCAGTTGACGGCGATAAAGTCGTGAGTATTGCGGCCCGACTGGGCATGGAGGAAGCGCGCCATGCCTTCCTTGCCGGTGCCGGTGTCGCCCTGGATCAGGACGGTGGCGTCGCTGCGAGCGACCCGGCCCGCCAGCGTCATAAGGTGAGCGCTGCCCGCATCGCCCACCGCCGGGATGGCTGCCGGGCGAGCCAGCTCCGCGATCAGCGCGAAGGCAAAGCCCATATCTTCGAGGCCGAATGCCACGCGGGCGGGCAGCCCGTTGGCAGCAGGCACCAACGAAGGCGCGCCGTCGACCAGGTTGATCAATATGTCGCGATGGGTGGCATGACCGATCTCGGTCGCCAGAAGGACGCGGCGCTCTTCCCGCTCACGCGGACTCTGTGCATCGACGATGCGCACCATGTAAAAGGCATTTTCCAGCCAGTGCTGCAAGCCCGGAACGAGCGAGCAGACTCCTCGGCTGACGTCAAGCGATGCCATAAAGTCCCCAATCCATTTTGGCCGGTTCGTGCCCCCGCACGCTCCAACCCCCCTTCGATGACGTCAGAAGTGCCCGACTGTGGTTAGCATATAGTTAATGCGGCAATTACCTTGCCGCAGGACGGCAATTTTCTTCCGCTTTGCCGCTCGCCCCAACCGGCTTCTATAGGACGCGCGCGCGTGAGACCCACGGATTTGCGCCGTTTTTCAACTTTTCTCAAAAAAATCGCGTTCAGCTCTAAAAGCTTTTTTCGCGCCGCCGTTATCCCCTTTCGAGGCCGCAAGCAGCCTGATGGCAGCGACCTGATAGGACATAGAAAGGGAATATCATGACTGTTATCGGAACCAACTCTTCTGCTCTGCGCGCCATGAATGCATCGGCTTCGTCCAGCAAGGCGCTGGGCGTAGCGATGGAACGCCTGTCGACCGGCAAGCGCATCAACAGCGCCAAGGACGACGCCGCCGGTCTCGCCATCGCCGCGACCATGACTTCGCAGATCAAGGGCATGACCCAGGGCATCCGCAACGCCAACGACGGCATCTCGATGGCGCAGACGGCGGAAGGCGCGCTGCAGGAAGTCACCAACATGTTGCAGCGTATGCGTGAACTGACGGTCCAGGCAGTCAACGGCACCAACGATGCCGATGCGAAGACCAACATCCAGGCCGAAGTCGCGGCTTTGTCCACCCAGATCACGAACACGCTGACCAACACCGAATTCAACGGTCAGAAGCTGTTCGACGGCACGGCCGGCACCGCAGGCGTTGTCACTATCCAGGCTGGCGCCAACAGCAGCGACACGGTCGACATCACTTTCGACGATCTGGCGGCTGGCCTGGCGACGGTCCTCGCTGTCGACGTTACGACCGCTACCTCGGCGGATCTCGATGACTTCGGCACCGCGATCCAGGGCATCGCCACGGCCCGCGCAACGCTGGGTTCGGTTCAGAACCAGCTGGAATCGGTGGTCAACAACCTGACCGCAAATGTAACCAACCTCTCCGACGCCCGCAGCCGCATCGAAGACGCTGACTTCTCGTCGGAAACGACCGCTCTCGCCAAGTCGCAGATCCTGAGCCAGGCTTCGACGGCGATGCTCGCCCAGGCGAACCAGAGCCAGCAGAATGTTCTGAAGCTGATCCAGTAATCACCGGATCACGACCTGAATTGACCGGCTGAGGCATTGGTCACCGCCAGCCAGTCATGCAAACCCGGCGCTTAACCGTCCCCACCGCGCCGGGCGAGCACCTTCGATCAACGACCAAGCAAGAAGCCTCCGTCCCCCCGGGCGGAGGCTTCATCGCATTTCGAGCAGGCCAAGGCTTGCAATGTGGCGGCGCACGCCCATCATGAGCCGCATGACGAAAATCGACCGTCGCGCCATGATCGCCGCATCCGGCGCAGCGCTGTTCCTTCCCCGTTCCCTTTTCGCTCAAGCCGCAGCTGAGCGCTTTTCCTGGGAGGCGCTGGTGACAAGAGCCGGGCGCCTCGCCCGTGCGGCTTACCGGGAAACACCGCATCATCCCGGCGCACGGAAGGTCGATTATGACGCCCTATATCAGGCGCGTTTTCGGGAGGATCGGACCATCTGGGGCGATCTGCCCGGCGATACTGGCGTACAGCTGTTCCCCTTGAGCGCGTCGGCGGAACAGCCGGTGGAAATCGCCCTAGTGGAAAATGGGCGGGCGACCCCGCTGCGTTACGACCCCGCCATGTTCGACGCGCCCGCGGACAATGCCGTCCGCCAACTCGGCCCCGATGCGGGCTATGCCGGTTTTCGCGTGATGAACGCCGCGCGTGACGGCGACTGGCTGTCCTTCCTGGGGGCGAGCTATTTCCGATCGCCCGGCGCGACCAGGCAATTCGGCCTGTCCGCCCGCGCCATCGCGATCAACACCAGCATGCCGGGCAAGGAAGAGTTTCCTCGGTTCACCCATTTCTGGTTGGAGCGCACCGGGCGAAGCAGCCTTGTCATCTACGCGCTGCTGGATGGCCAATCGATCACGGGCGCCTTCCGCTTTGTCAGCGAATTGACGCCGCAGGGCGTGCGGCAGGATGTGGATACCGCGTTGTTCCCACGCCGCTCCATCGCCGAACTGGGCCTGATGCCGATGACCAGCATGTTCTGGTATGATCAGGCGAACCGGGCCACCCGTACCGACTGGCGGCCGGAAATCCATGATTCCGACCTGTTTTCATTTGTCAGTGCTGACGGAGCCGCGCATGGCCGTCCGCTCATCAACCCGACCGCCCCGCGGGTCAGCGTCTTTGCAGAGCGTAATCCCAAGGGATTTGGCCTGTTGCAGCGCGACCGGAATTTCGATCATTATCAGGATGACGGGGTTTTCTACGAACGCCGTCCCTCGCTATGGGCGGCCCCGCGCAAGCCATTGGAGACCGGGCAGATGCGCCTTTACGAATTTCCGACGACCAGCGAATATGTCGATAATATATGCGCCTACTGGACGCCATCCGCCCCTGTCCGCGCGGGTCGGCGGATCGATGCCAGCTATCGGTTGGACTGGTCGTCGGCGCGGTCACCGGGGGCGAGCGGCGTCGCCTTGCTGGAAAATATTTGGTCAGGCCAAGCGGGCGAAGCCGGGATCGACCGGCTGGTCCTGGATTTTTCCGGTGTGCCACAGGATGTCCGACCCGAAATCTGGGTCGATGTTGCCGACGGCACACTGGTCAAGAAAGGGGGGTATCCGGTGCTTCACCAGCCCGGTTTGTTCCGCGTTGCGCTTGACGCCCGACGCAATAGCGCCAAACCGATGGATATTCGGGTCCAACTTAGGAATGGCAATCGGCCTTTCAGCGAATATGTGCATTATCCCGTCGGCGCTTGATGGGTCCTGTCTGTATGGCAAAGGACACGCTTATGTTCCCGGCAAATGCCCAGGTTCCCGATCAATGGAAATGAGATGACGGTAAGCGGCGGCACGCATATTGGGGACAAGTCCGGCGAGGCAGGAATGAACCGGGGATTTGAGCTTGTGCCAGCCGAAATGCCCCTGGCCATGCCGGAACAGGATTTCGGCGCGACACCCCGCGACTTCCCCAGACGGCCATTCAACATCGACCAGGTCGCGCGGCGCATTCTGGTGGTGCTGCTCGCCCTGCTCCCCGCATCCATGGCCGCGCATGAGATGCGGCGATCGATCGGTCTGGACGGCATTTCGATGTGGGAAGGCGTCTACCTGGCCCTGTTCATCCCGCTGTTCGCCTGGATCGCCTTTGGATTTGCGACCAGCCTGATCGGATTCCTGATCCTGACCATGGGCAAAGGCGCGGGCGTGCGCCGTCATCATGTGCAATTCGCAACGCCGCTCAAAGGCCGGACGGCAGTGCTGCTGCCGGTATGCAACGAGGATTTTCAGGAAGTATTGGACCGGCTGTCGATCATGGAAGCGTCGCTGACCCAGGTGATGGGCGGCGAGCGGTTCGAATTCTTCATTCTGAGCGATTCCAACGCGGCCAATGGCGAAATTGAGCGGCGCGCCTATCTGGACATTCGCGATGGTTTTTCGCGCCCGGTCCATTATCGCCGCCGCGCGCTGAACGTCGGACGCAAGCCTGGCAACATCGCCGAATGGGTGGAGCGGTTCGGCGGCGGCTACGACTATATGATCGTGCTGGACGCGGACAGCGTGATGAGCGGGCAGACGATGGCCAGGCTGGCGGCGGACATGGAGCGCCATCCGCATGTGGGCCTGATCCAGACCGTCCCCACCGTTGTCGGCGCATCTACCTTTTTTGCGCGCTGGCAGCAGTTTGCCAGCCGCCTGTTCGGCCCTATCTCCGCCGCTGGCATGATCTGGTGGGCGGGTTCGGAAGGCATGTTCTGGGGCCATAACGCGATCCTGCGGACCAAAGCCTTCGCGCAGAGCTGCGGATTGCCCGAACTGCCGGGTCGGGCGCCATTCGGTGGTCACATCATGAGCCACGACATGATCGAGGCCGCACTGTTGCGCCGCCGCGGGTGGGACGTCCACATGGTGATGGCCGACGACAGTTTCGAGGAATTTCCCCCGTCCCTTCCCGACCTGGCGACCCGCGACCGGCGCTGGTGCCAAGGCAATATCCAGCATGTGCCGCTGATTTCCAGGATCAAGGCGCTGCATCCGGTCAGCCGGTTCCAACTGTTGGTGGGCGCTTCGGCCTATTGCACGTCGCCGCTCTGGCTGGCGTTGATGCTGGTGGTGCTGGGCGGTGCGCTGACCGGGGTGTGGCCACCCAGCGCGATTTTGCCGTCTGGAGGATTGCTGGCGCTGACGGCGGTCCTGCTATTTGGCCCCAAGTTGCTGGCGATGCTGTGGGCCATGTTGGATCCGGCGCGGCGCATCGGTTTTGGCGGGGCGGCGCGGATGAGCCGAGGTTTGATCACCGACATAATGCTGTCGATCCTGATGGCGCCGGTAACGATGCTGACGCAGACGATCAACCTGTTCGGCATTCTGATGGGCCGCAAAAGCGCGTGGAATGGTCAAACGCGCGACCGCGACGGCATGGCGATGGCGAGCGCGATTTGGCTGTTCAAATATCATATCATGCTGGGCAGCGGCCTAACCGTCCTGGCGGTGAAGGCGGGCACGTCGATCGGGTGGATGCTGCCGGTAGTTGCAGGATTGCTGCTGGCCCCTTTTCTGGCGGCACTGACCGCGCGCAAGGATCTGGGGCAAAAAGCCGGGCAAAGCGGGTTGTTTCAGGTGGCTGAGCCATGGTGGCGTGCGCAGAATTTCCAACCGATCCATCATCGGCTGACGTCGATTGACGATGCGCCGGTAAGGGCGTCTGTCAGGGTGCCGCCCGCGATCGCGAAGGATAGCTAGAATCGCCTGCTCCTGCCTACCCAGGAGCACAGGGGCGTCAATCCCAGTCGCGCAGCTTTTCCCGCAGCTTTTCAAGCGCCGCTTTCTTGATCTGGCACACGCGAGCAGCGCCGATATCCAGCGCCTGGCCAATCTCTTCCAAATTCAGTTCTTCCACAAAGTAGAGTTGTAGCACCAGGGCTTCGCGCTGCGGGAGTTCACTGATGCAGCTGGCGAGAGCAGCTTTCAGTGATTCGCGCTCCATCACATCATCCGCCCTGTCCTCGACATCGGCGAACCACATGGACTGATCGGAATAGACCTCATCCATGCTGGTGTGCTGGACCATTTCCGTCCCATCGGCGAGTTCGCG
>CAMPHJ010000056.1 GCA_946885845.1 uncultured Sphingobium sp.
TCGACGTCGGCGTCGGTCATGATGACGATCTTGTGGTAGCGCAGCTTTTCCAGATTGAAATCGTCGCGGATGCCGGTTCCCATCGCCTGGATGAGCGTGCCGACTTCCTTCGACGACAGCATCCGGTCGAACCGTGCGCGCTCGACGTTCAGGATCTTGCCCTTCAAGGGCAGGATCGCCTGATTGTGCCGGTTGCGGCCTTGCTTGGCCGACCCGCCTGCCGAATCGCCTTCGACCAGGAACAGTTCGGACTTGGCGGGGTCGCGTTCCTGACAGTCGGCCAGCTTGCCGGGCAGGGAGGCGATGTCCATCACGCCCTTGCGCCGGGTCAGCTCGCGCGCCTTCTTTGCAGCTTCGCGGGCGGCGGCGGCGTCGATCACCTTCTGGATGATCATCTTGCCATGGCCGGGATTTTCTTCCAGCCATTCCGCCATCTTGTCGGCCATCAGGCTTTCCAGCGGCTGGCGTACTTCGGAAGAGACCAGCTTGTCCTTGGTCTGTGAGGAGAATTTGGGATCAGGCAGCTTGACCGACACGATGGCGGTCAGCCCCTCGCGCATGTCTTCCCCGGTCAGGGTCACCTTTTCCTTCTTCAGCATCCCCGACTTGTCAGCATAATTGTTGAGCGTGCGGGTCAGCGCCGCGCGGAAGGCAGCCAGGTGGGTGCCGCCGTCCCGCTGGGGAATATTGTTCGTGAAGCAGAGGACATTCTCATAATAGGAATCGTTCCACTCCAGCGCGACATCGATGGTCACATCGTCGCGACTGCCCGAGATCGCAATCGGATCGGGCATCAGCGGCGTCTTGTTGCGATCAAGATATTTGACGAAGGCCGCAATGCCGCCCTCGTAGAACAGCTCGACCTCCTTCTTTTCCTCATGCCGCGCATCGGCCAGGAACAGCCGCACGCCCGAATTGAGGAAAGCCAGCTCGCGATAGCGGTGCTCCAGCTTTTCGAAATCAAACTCAGTGTGATTTTTGAAGGTGCCGCCGTCGCCGGGCACTTTTTCGGTCGAAGGAAGGAAGGTGACGCGCGTGCCCTTCTTGCCTTCAGGGGCGTCGCCGATGATCTTGAGAGGGGCCACCGCATCGCCGTAGGCAAAGCGCATATAATGCTCCTTGCCATCTCGCCAGATGTTGAGATCCAGAAATTCGGAAAGTGCGTTCACCACGCTGACGCCCACGCCGTGCAGGCCGCCCGACACCTTATAGGCATTGTCGTCCGACGTATTCTCGAACTTGCCGCCCGCGTGCAGCTGGGTCATGATGACCTCCGCCGCCGAAACGCCTTCTTCCGTGTGGATGCCGGTCGGGATGCCGCGCCCATTATCTTCGACGCTGACGGAACCGTCCGGGTTCAGCGTGATCAGAATGCGGTCGCAATGTCCGGCCAGCGCCTCGTCGATTGCATTGTCGGAAACCTCGAACACCATATGGTGCAGGCCCGATCCGTCATCGGTATCGCCGATATACATGCCGGGCCGCTTGCGCACCGCGTCCAGGCCTTTCAGGACCTTGATGCTGTCGGCGCCATAGGCGTTGTTGTTCGGGCTGTTTTGACTTTCCTCGCTCATGGCGGGCATATAGGGAATTGGGCCGCGAAACTAAAGCGAAACATGGCGGCTTTCGCCCCGCCCGGCCAGGGGCTATCACGCTGGATATGCGCAGCGTCCTGTCCTTGATTTTCCTCCTTTGCGCCTGTTCCGACAGCAGCGACGTACTGGAGCAGTTGCCCAACAGCTCAATCGCTGGAGCGCCGCGGGACGCCATGCCCGAAACCCGGCTGGAAGCCAGGATCACGCGCCCCGTGACGATCGGCGAAGACGGGCCGCGTCTGGACGCCTGCGGTGCGATGGGGCAGGTCGTCCGCGTCGGCCCGTCCGGCCTTGCCCTGCGGGCGGCGCCTTTTACCGAAGCGCAGGAGATCGGGCGCTTGGGCGAAGGCTCGCGCGCCCATGTCTGCACCCGCAGCATCGACCAAAGATGGCTTGGCGTCGTCGTGGCGCCGCCACCATCCCAGCCAGATTCCGGCGAGGCAGCGTCTGGCGATGTGGATTGCGGCGTGTCCGGGCCGGTAGATCGCAAGCAGCCTTATGACGGGCCTTGCCTTAGCGGTTGGGTCTCCAGCGCCTCGATCCGGCTTGTCGCAGGCTGACGCGGCGGAATCATTTATAAGGACAACAAAAAAGGCCACGCAGGTCATCCCGGCGCGGCTCTTTTTCTAACGTCGATCGGGCTCAGGCGGCTTTCTTATCGGCCTTGTAGCGCTCGATTGCTTCCAGCGTGATGCGCTTCGCATCTTCAGCGCCGCCCCAGGTGCCGATGCGCACCCACTTCTGCTTTTCCAGATCCTTATAGTGGGTGAAGAAATGTTCGATCTGCTCCATCACGATACCGGGCAGATCGTCCTTTTCATCGACGTCGCTATAATAGGGGAAGGTCTTGTTATCGGGAACGCAGACCAGCTTTTCGTCGCCGCCGGCTTCATCTTCCAAGTTAAGCACTGCAATCGGACGAGCGCGCACGACCGATCCGGGGACGAAGGGCGAACGGGCGATGACCAACGCGTCCAGCGGATCGCCATCGGGCGACAGGGTGTGCGGCACAAAGCCGTAATTGGCCGGATAGCGCATCGGTGTATGGAGGATGCGGTCAACGAACAGCGCGCCCGACGCCTTGTCGAACTCATATTTCACAGGCTCGCCGCCAATCGGCACCTCGATGATGACGTTCAGGCTGTTGGGCGGATCGTCGCCGACCGGAATCAGTTCGATATTCATGGACTTCAAGCCTTTTGATGCACGTTCGCGTTGCGGGTGATTATGTCCTTGGTTTTAGCAGCCGGTCGAGGCTGCCTTCACCCTCTCCTATTTTTGCGAGGCGCGGATAGCGCAGCCCGCTGGAATAAGCGAGCGTCAAAGTGCGATAGTATTTGTCCTGGCGGAGGATGATCTGCATCGGCTTTCCGGCTTTCAGCGCAGCCTTGAAGACATCGCCTGAATATTCATCGCCATTGATCGCGACGATCTTCGCCCCCGTCACCAGTCCCGCCTTGAACGCCGCGCTGTCCCAGACGACGTTCGAAATTTCGCCATCGCCCTTCACGATCAGGCCGACGCCGAAACTTTGATCGACATTCTTGCCCTCGGCCGCCTTGGTAAAGGCGTTGGGCGTGTCGCCATAGACGAGCTGGTAGCCGCCCATGGCAAAGCCGCCCTTGGGCGTTTCCTGTGTCGTGCCGTCGACATATCGTGCAAAAAATCCAGCCCAGTCATAGGATGGAGCGACAGTATTCAGCGTCTTGATGACGTCCGCGCGGTTATAGACGACCTGGCCCCAGTCGCCGGGATTGATGCCGAAAAACGCCTTGGCGAAATCGTCCAGGCCCTTTGCGCCCCTGGTCTGGCGGCGGATGATCGCGTCGGCTTCCAGCCAGATCATCAGCCCTTCATTATAATAATCCTCCGACCGCTGCCAGCTGGACCACCCCTTGGGCCGACGGGCGGAAATGATGGGGTCATGGGTTGTGTCCTCCATCGGCCGCCATTCGCGCCCCCGCGTGGTGTCCAGCTTGGCCGCGATATGGGCATAGGCGTCCAACGTTTCCTGCTTGGTGAACAGGCCCGATCGCGCGCCCAGCACATAGCCCCAGAATTGCGTCTGCCCTTCATAGACCCACAGCAGATTGTCCTGCATCGGTACGTTGAAGTCGGGCGTCCATAGCAGGTCGGGGCGGCGGAATTTGCCGTCCCAGCTATGGACGAATTCATGCGGCAACAGATTGCGGTCCAGCAGCGCCGCGCTCTCGCTCCATTTCCTGAAATAACCCGGATCGACCTGATTTTCCGAAGATCGGTGATGTTCCAGGCCGATGCCCCCCATCTCGTCGGTGATGGCGAACAGGAAATCATAATGGTCGAAATGAAACGTGCCGAACAGCGCCTGCGCCTCATCCACCAGTTTCTTGTGTTTCGCGATCTGGTCAGGCTTGGCGTCCAACTCGTCCGCATCGTCGGCAACGATGTTCAGCGTGACATTGTGGCCAAGGTCCACTGGCTTGAAATAGCGTCCGGCAAAGACGGGCGAATCCTGCAGCGCTTCATAATCGATCGGGTCATAGGTGACCGTCGATCCGCTTTGCCTGCCACGCAGGGCGGTCGCGGCCTGCCATCCGTCGGGATAGGTCACGGTCGCCTGGATCGGGATCTGCCGCGTGTAATAGCCAGCCGGGTAGAGCGAAACCGATTCCCACTGAATGTTCAACATCTTGGGCGTCACCACCACGCGGCCCTGATTGGGCTGGGTCGCGGACAGGAACTGGAACGACGCCACGACTTCACGAGCGCCCTGCGGCACATCGATCACAAAGCCGTATACATTGAGCGGATCACGCTTCCAGCTGAGCGGCTTGCCATCCACGGTAAAGGTTACGCCGCTGATCTTTTCGATCTGCCCGCGGGGCGCATGATTGCCTGGCAGCCATTTGGGCATCAGCAGCGTCATCGGGCCGCTCGAAACGACGGGGATATATTCCTTCACACGGAAGATGCGCTGGGTCGTATCGCTTGCGTCAACCTCCAGCCTGATGGTGCCGCCGGGATAAGGAATGTCGCGCGGCGCCGGACTTGCGTCATTGACCGGCAGGGCGACCGGCTTTGACCTTACGGCATCCTGGGCGACAAGCGGGCTGGCGATGGCGGTGGAAAGCAGAAGGGCGGCAGCAAGGCTGCGGATCATGGCTGTCTCCAAAAAAGGATGAGGCTGGAACGCCTTATGAAGTCAGCATGACGAGCGAAGTAGTCCACGTCCACCCCGAAGAAGAGTTGTAAAATGATGTGTTGAAAAAGCGCGTTTCCTTAGCCCTTCTTTGCCGCTAAAGGCGCATTCCCATGGCGAAAATCGAAAACCCGCGCCCAAAGACACCCAATGCGGTGCGCGGCACGCAGGACATGCTGGGGGGCACGGCGCAAGCGTTCCAGGAACGCTTCGCGCATGTCGTGGCGACCTTTGACCGGGTGCGAAGCCTCTATGGCTTTCACCGGGTGGAAGTGCCGGTCTTCGAATCGACGGCTGTGTTCGCGCGGTCGCTCGGCGAAAGCACCGATGTCGTGTCGAAGGAAATGTATACCTTCGACGATCGCGGCGGCGACAGCATCACGCTGCGCCCCGAATTCACGGCCGGCATTGCCCGCGCCTACATCACCGAAGGCTGGCAGCAATATGCGCCGCTAAAGGTCGCGACCCACGGCCCGCTATTCCGTTATGAGCGCCCGCAAAAGGGCCGCTTCCGCCAGTTTCACCAGCTCGATGCGGAAATTATCGGCGCGGGTGAGCCGGGTGCCGATATCGAATTGCTGGTCTTTGCCGACCAGCTGCTGCGCGAACTGGGCGTGTCGGAAGGCGTCACGCTGCACCTCAACACGCTGGGCGATGGGGAAAGTCGCGAAGCGTGGCGCGCAGCGCTCATCGCGCATTTCGAATCGCATCGCGACCAGCTTTCGGAAGAAAGCATCGACCGTCTTCACCGCAATCCGCTGCGCATTCTGGACAGCAAGGATCCACGCGACCGCCCGGTGGCCGACAGCGCCCCCGACATCGACGCCTATCTGACCGATGAGGCGCGCGGCTTTTTTGAAAAGGTGACGGCGGGCCTGGATGCGGCAGGCGTGGCGTGGGAACGCAACGCCCGGCTGGTGCGCGGCCTTGATTATTACCGCCACACCGCTTTCGAGTTCATCACCGACCGGCTGGGCGCGCAGGGCACGGTGCTGGGCGGTGGCCGCTATGACGGGCTGATCGAAAATCTGGGCGGTTCTTCGACGCCCGCGGTTGGCTGGGCGGCGGGGATCGAACGGCTGGCGATGTTGATTGATGCGCCGCAACTCGCGGCCCCCGCGATTGCCGTGATCCCGATGGGCGATGCGGCTGAGGCGAAGGCTGTCGGGATTATCGCCGACCTGCGTCGCGCCGGTCTGGCTTGCGACATGGGCTATCGCGGCAACATGAAAAAGCGGATGCAGCGGGCCAATGCATCTGGTGCAGCTTTCGCCATCATCCTGGGGGACGACGAACTGGCACGGGGCGAGGCGGCTGTACGGGATCTTCAATCGGGCCAACAGGAGGCGGTGGCCCTTGATCGTTTGATCGAAAAGTTCACGGCTCTCTGATGCACATTTCCGCCGAACGCATCGCGCAGATCGAGGCGCGCCGGGATGAAGTGCAGGCGTCGATGACGCGCGCGGACCTGCCGCCCGAGGAATTTGTGCGGCTGTCGAAGGAATATGCCGAAATCGAGCCGGTGGCGCGGGCGGCGCATGAAGTGCGGCGGCTGCGGCAGGAATTGAAGGCGCTCGAATATATGGCGGGCGGTGAAGATGCCGACGCCGACGCCGCGATGCGCGAAATGGCGCAGGACGAAATGCGGCTGATCAAGGGCCAGCTGCCGGAAGCGGAACGCGCCCTTGCGCTCCAGTTGTTGCCCAGGGATTCCGCCGACGCGCGCCCTGCCATGCTGGAAATCCGGGCAGGGACGGGTGGCGACGAAGCCGCGCTGTTCGCGGGCGACCTTTTCCGCATGTATCAACGCTATGCCGACGCGCAGGGGTGGAAGGTCGAGATGATCTCCGCCAATGCGGCTGAAGTCGGCGGCTTCAAGGAAGTCGTGGCCAGCGTTACGGGCACGGGCGTCTTCGCCAAGTTCAAGTTCGAAAGCGGCGTCCATCGCGTCCAGCGCGTGCCGGTGACCGAAAGCGGGGGCCGCATCCATACGTCCGCCGCGACGGTGGCGGTGCTGCCCGAACCGGAAGAAGTCGATGTCCAGATCGCCGACAGCGACCTTAAGATCGACATCTACCGCGCGTCGGGCGCGGGCGGGCAGCATGTGAACACGACCGACAGCGCGGTGCGGATCACCCATTTGCCCAGCGGCATCGTCGTCACCCAGCAGGATGAACGATCCCAGCACAAGAACAAGGCGAAGGCGATGCAGGTGCTTCGCGCGCGCCTGTATGAAGCGGGACGGGAACGCACGCAGAGCGAGCAGGCGGGCGCGCGCAAGGCGATGGTGGGATCGGGCGACCGGTCCGAGCGCATTCGCACCTATAATTTTCCGCAAGGCCGCGTCACCGACCACCGCATCAACCTGACGCTCCACCGCCTGCCTGAAATATTGGAAGGCCCCGGCCTTGCCGAAGTCATCGACGCGCTGGTGGCCCAGGATGAGGCCGCGCGGATCGCCCAGTTGGAGGGTATTGGGTGAGCGTTGCGCAGGCGCTTCGGGATGCGGCGCTTGTCTTGCAGCCGGTCAGCCCGACCGCCCGACTGGATGCAGAATTGCTGCTGGCCCACGCGCTGGACATCCCCCGCAACATGTTGCTGCTGGACCAGCATGACCTGACGGTGCCGCCCGGTTTTGCAGACTTGGTGGATCGCCGCCTGGCCGGTGAACCTGTCGCCTATATTACCGGCGTGCGGGATTTCTGGACGATCAGCGTCCATGTGACGCCCGATGTCCTGATCCCGCGCCCCGACAGCGAGACATTGATCGAGGCTGCGATTGAACATTTCGGCGTGCGTTCGCCGCAGCGCCTCCTTGACCTGGGCACCGGGTCGGGCGCGCTGCTGCTGGCCGCGCTGGACCAGTGGCCAGCGGCGCAGGGCCGGGGCGTGGACATCTCGCCCGCGGCGCTGGCGGTCGCGCGCGGCAATGCCGAACGGCTGGGCATGGCCGACCGGGCGGTTTTCCAGCAAGGGGACTGGGCGGAAGGGGTGACGGACAGGTTTGACCTCATCCTCATCAACCCGCCTTATATCGCGCAGGACGAACCCCTGTTCGGCGATGTGCTGCGCGAACCAAGCGGTGCGCTGTTCGCGGGGCCGGAGGGGCTGGACGATTACAGAAGGATCGCACCCATCCTGCCGGGCCTGCTGGCGGAAGGCGGGGTCGCGGTGATCGAGATCGGCCATGACCAGCGCGAGAGCGTGTCCACATTGCTTTCAAATCAAGGGCTTGGTGTCGCCGTGCGCCGTGATCTGGCAGGCCATAGCCGCTGCCTGATCGCGACTCGCTATGGCAGCACTGGCTGATGAATGAAATTGCGGCCGGGTTGAGTGAAATCGCTTGGTTTATCGGCGCGGACCCACTACATGAGACGCAGGGACGGCACTATCCTGAGGATCAGCCCTGTTGGGGCCGCGACTGGAAGAGGCCGTTTACCCGCTCCTTCAAAGTCACGATGGCGCTGCTGCGCAGACGCCTCTGGCAGCATGAAAGACAAGGGCTGTCTTGCGGCCTCTGTCTTGCGGAGCCCTACCGGCCTGATGAGCAGGCGGTGCTTTAGGATGGCTACTGGACAGTGTTTTCAGTGAATGATGGCAAAGTGAACGCAAGGACCAGCTCTTGATCAATAACAGGCAGGCCGGTCGCCGTAATCGCGGCCGGAACAATAATGGTCGTCCCAGCGGCGGCAACCGGGGTGGTGGCGACAGCGGCAATCGTATCGACAACCGCGCCCGCGGTAACGCGACCCAGCTTCTTGAAAAATACAAGAATATGGCGCGCGACGCTCAAATGGTCGGTGATCGGGTGAACGCGGAATATTATCTGCAGTTCGCGGATCACTATTTCCGCGTTTTGGCCGACAATCGCGCCCGACAGGAAGAACAGCAGCCGCAGCAGCGTTTCCGCCGTCCCGATGAAAATCTCGATTATGACGGTGACGATTTCGACACGTCGGAATATACCGGCGAGGAAGGCCGTTCCGAACAGCCTCAGGGCGAACGTTCGTTCGAAGGTGATCGCCGCCGTGAACAGCCGCGCGATCAGCAGCGGGATCAACGGGACGATCGCGATCACCAGAACCGCCGGGATCGCGGTCGTCGCGAACGGCCAGTCTACGCCAACGCAGATGATCGGTCTGGGCAGGAGGCCGTAGCGCCAGAAGCCCCTGGAATCGAAAACGCACCGGCACCCCAGGTCGAAGCCGAAGCGCCTCGTCCCCGGCGCGGTCGTCCGCGCAAGGTGGACGCGACGCAATCCGGCGCTGAGGAAGGACTCGACGTCGCTGTATTGCCGCCGTCGATCGCTCGCGCCGACAATGATGCTGAAACTGCCGAGGAAGCACCGCGCAAGCGGACCCGCCGGGCACGCCCTGCGGCGGAAGCGGCTGAATAACGCTTCGGTCTACGCAGGCGGAAAGAAAAAAAGGGACGGCACGCAATGCGCCGTCCCTTTTTTATGGGTCCTGCTGTTCCCGTGCCCGTGACAGGCAATCGTTCAGATGATCGATGCCAGGGTCATCTCGACGGCAGCGGACGGGGCCTGTGATTTTCATCCAGCGCGACAAAGGTGAACAGACCGCTAGTAAGGTCAATCTGTTGCTGTTCGCTGCCCCTGGTCGCGATAACATCCACCCGCACACCGACGGAGGTGCGCCCACGCCGTTCCTCCCGCGCGTAAACGGACACAATGTCCCCCACCAACATGGGCGACATGAATTTCATGCTTTCGATGGCGACGGTCGCCACTGCGCCATCGGCGATCCTGCCCGCGACAATGCCACCGGCGATATCCATCTGGCCCAATATCCATCCGCCAAAAATATGGCCGTTCGTGTTGATCTGGCTAAGGTGCGGCACGACCCGCAGCACTACCTCGCCCTTGTCTTCAATCATCGATGGATACCTCGTCTTTCATCGGGTCGATGACCTGTTGGTCATGGCCGGTCCCGCTGGACAGGAATGTCAGCGCCATCAGTCCGGTGCCCAGCATGAAAGTCAACCATACGCCCAGGATCGTCGCCAGAATCATGTGCAGCGGCATCGGCCCGTGCCACATCCGCAATACGGCCAAGGCCAGCCCGACGCAGACCGCACCGCCCAGTGCCATCCATCGCATGATCCTGCGAAAGCGCGTCCATGCCGCCGTCGCGATTCGCGGGTCGTCGAGGGCCTTCTTTTCTCTCATCCCTTTTCTTTGGGGACTGAAAGTGGGATCATCAAGTCACGGGGGCATGATGTCCGTAAGACGAGGAGATGGGGCCATGACGATCAGCGCGATTTTGCAGGGCAAGGGACGCGAAGTCATTCAGGTCGGTTCCCAGGAAAGCGTGCTTTCGGCGGTGCGGCTGCTTTCGGAAAAGCGGATCGGCTGCGTGCCGGTGGTGGATGATGGCAAGGTCTTGGGCATTTTTTCGGAACGCGACCTGCTCCACCATGTCGCACGTGACGGTGCGGCGGCGCTGGACCGTCGGGTGGGCGACATCATGACCGCCCCGGCAATCACCACGGATGAAAAGACGCCCGTCATCCACTGTCTGTCGCTGATGACCAAAAGGCGGGTTCGGCACCTGCCCGTGGTGGTCGATGGCGCGCTGATCGGGCTGGTTTCGATCGGTGATCTCGTCAAATTCCGTATCGACAGCATTGAAGCGGACGCTGACGCGCTTCGCAATTACATCCAGTCGGCCTGACCTTTCACGCCGCGGCGGTAGCCGGTGGTGTTCGCCTGACCACCAGCGCAACCAATTCCATCAATGTGCCGCGCGCGCACAGCGTCAGTGCGGCCAGGAAGGCAACCGCGCCCGTCGGGACCAATAGGCCAAGACGCGCGATAGAGGGGAGGGGCGGAAGCATCGAATCGACCGCTATCACAACGCCCGCCATCAATATCGAACAGCCCAGGCCCGGCGCGGCCGCTCGCACCAGGTCGCTCAGTCGCAGCCCCATTGGCCCGCCCGCCAGCTTTGCGGTGACGGCAGTCAACAGGGGAAAGCTGCACAGCCACGCCCAGGCGAGGCCAATCGCGCCGAACTGGATGCCGATCAGAAACGCCGTCGGCATCAGCACCGCGCCCACTGCCGCGATTCGGGCGGTTAAACCCGGACGGCCCAGCGCGTTGCTCACTGGCGCGAACATCACCTGCAGCGTCATGAACGGCATCGCCAGCGCAAGGATCGCGACAAAGGGCGCCATTGGCAGCCATTTTTCACCGAACAGCGTCTCGACCAAGGGCAGTGCCGTCACCGCCATGCCCAGATAGACGGGGCAGGAAATCAGCAGCAGCAGCCGCACCGCCTTGCAAAAGGACCATGCGATTCGGCCAGGGTCCTTCTGCATCCGCGCATAGGCGGGAAAGGCGACATCATTCAGTGGGGGGATGAATTTCGACACGAATATCTGGGTCAGGAACAATGCCTCGGCATAGAGGCCAAGTTCATGGGGATCGAGCATCCGCCCGCCGATAAATATGTCCGCCTGGCTCTGCACGATCCAGAACAGCTGCCCGCCCAGCAGCGATGCCCCATAGGTGACCATCGCCCCCGTGCCACGAAAGTCGAAACTGGGAATGGGTCGGAAACCGGTCGCCAGCACATAGCCCACGGCCTTGACCCAGAACCCCGCCATCGGCGCGAACACCAATGTCCACACGCCCCATCCCAGCAAGGCTCCGGTCAAGGCGACGGCCGCCGAAGCCGCGGCCGCGATCAGGTTGACGACCGCTGGCCGCCGGAAATCCAGCGCCCGGCCCATCAGTGCTTCGGGGATCGAGATGAATGGGGTGGTAAGGTAGAGCAGCGCCTGCACCCGCAGCAAATCGGCGACCAGCGGCTGATCATAATAGTCCGCCGCGACTGGGGCGATCAGCAACTGGGCCACGGCCAGCCCGCCGTTCAGCAGCAACATCATCCCGAATGCCTGCCGCAACCGGTGCGAATCGAGTGTGTCTGACTGAACGAGCGCGCTCACCAGGCCATAGCCATTAAGGAAGGTGGCGAAGTTCAGGATCACCTGGGTCATGGCGAACAGGCCATAATCGGCTGGATCGAGCAGGCGAATGACCACCAGCGTCACGACCCAGCTGATCATTTGCGATACGATCTGGCTCCCCGAACGCCATAGCAGGGCGCTCTTTATGCGCGCGCCGAAACCAGCGTCGTTCGCGTCAGCATCCTGCAAATTCATTCGGTTCTTCTTCCTATGCCCCGTGTGGCGGTCGCTTAGCCTGTATCGCCTAACCCCCAAAAAATTCTGAAACAAAAGTGCAAAAAGTGTTTGACGGTTCAGGAAGCCTACCCTAGATGGCCTCTCACCGGACGGGACGCCGCCACTGAGCAGCGAAACAGACGGTCGCCAACATAAACGGGACGCCCCTCCCTCGGACCAAGTTTCGAGGAAGAAT
>CAMPHJ010000057.1 GCA_946885845.1 uncultured Sphingobium sp.
CCTCCATCAACGCCGCGCCCGCGCCCATCGTCATCGCGCCGATCACCTGGCTGCGTGCCGATTTTGGATTGAGGATGCGCCCGGCGGCAAAGGCTCCGCCCATGCGGCGGATGCGCACTTCCGCCGTATCGACATCCACCCCCACTTCGCAGAAATGCGCGCCGAACGTCGCTTGGGCATAGCGTTCGGTCAGGTCGCCAAATTCGATTTTGTCTTCCGCCCACAACCCGTCAGGCCCGGCGGTCGCGCCCAGGCCTTGCGACTGATTGCCCAGGCGTAGCAGACCATCTTCGAAAATCACCTGTTCGGCGGGAAAGCCGGCCCGTTCGGCCAGCTTCTTCCGCAGGGCGACGCAGGCGGCATAGACGCCGGCGGTCGAACTGTTGCCGCCGAACTGGCCGCCCGAACCGGACGATACCGGAAAACGGCTGTCCCCCAGCCGGACCGTCACCGCTTCCAGCGGCACGCCCATCATTTCCGCGGCGGTCTGGCCGATGATGGTATAGCTGCCCGTGCCGATGTCGGTCATGTCGGTTTCGACCGTCACCCGCCCCTGCCCGTCCACGCCCACGCGCGCGCCCGATGGGGCGACCAGGTTGTTGCGGAACGCTGCCGCCATGCCCATGCCGACCAGCCATCGTCCGTCGCGTTGCTGGCCCGGTCGGGCATGGCGTTTGTCCCACCCGAACCGCGCCGCGCCCTGGCGCAGGCATTCGACGAATTTGCGGCTGGAAAAGGGTCGCTCTGGCCCCGTTTCCGGGTCATATTGCACATCGTTACGGATCCGTAACTCTACCGGATCAATATCGCAGCAATTGGCCAATTCATCCATGGCAATTTCCAACGCCAACATCCCAACCGCCTCCCCCGGCGCACGCATCGCATTGCCTTCCGGCAGATCCAATGTCGCCAAACGATGCGCCGTCCGGCGATGATCGCCCCGATAAAGCAGCCGCGTCTGCTGCGCCGCTGTCTCAGGGCCTCCGCCCGGCAGGTCGCCGGACCAGACCTCATGCGCGATGGCATCGATCACCCCATCCTTGTCAGCGCCAATGCGTATGCGCTGGATCGTGGCGGGCCGATGCGTGGTATTGTTGGGGATTTGCGGCCGCGCGATGGCAACCTTCACCGGCCTGCCCACGGCCCGCGCGCCCAGCGCCGCCAGCAGCGCATCGGCACGCAGGAACAATTTTCCACCAAACCCCCCGCCGATATAAGGGGAAACAATGCGGATGCGGTCCTTGGGAATCTTCAACGTCTTGGCCATGTCCCCAACCGCCCAAGCAATCATCTGGTTGCTGGTCCACAATGTCAGCCGATCGCCATTCCAGGCCGCCGTGGTGGCGTGCGGTTCCATCATGGCATGGCTTTGATCGGGCGTGGTGTAGCTCTGGTCGATCTGCACCGCCGCGCGCACAAAGGCGGCGTCGAAATCGCCCGCGCTCGTGTCGGCAGGGCCGCCAAAACCGTCCTCCGGCTTTGACGCGCTGCCTCGCGCGGCGGCTAAGTCGAACTTTCCATTTTCGGCGTTGTAATCGATCCTGAGAAGGCGGGCGGCGTCACGGGCGTTTTCCAACGTGTCGGCGATCACCAGCGCCACCGCCTGGTCATAATGTTCGACCGCAGGCCCACCCAATAAATGAGCGGTGTTTCGGTTTCCCTTGCCCAGTGGACCAGCATTTTGATGGGTGACAATGCCCAGCACGCCCGGCGCGACCTCCGCTGCGGTCAAGTCCATGGCGGCGATCCGCCCCTTCGCAATGGCGGAACCCACGATCCAGCCGTAGGCGGCGTTGGGCGCGACATCATGGCGTTCATAGGCATAGGGCGCGGTGCCCGTAACCTTCGCGGCGCCTTCAATGCGGTCATGGGCGACACCCACCACCCGGCCGCGATCGATGGGGTTAGCGGTAGCAGGCGTATCGAACTTCATATCCGCGCCTCCTTCTGACGAAAAATGGACGCAAGCGTTCGGACGGTCAGCTTTTGTTTAAACGCGTTCTGATCCGTCGGACGCGCGTTAGCCAGAGCGGCATCGGCCACAGCCTTTGGCCCTGAAGTCACTGCGGCATCGGCCGCATCCACGCGCCATGGCTTGGGAGCGATCCCCCCAAAGGCGAAACGCGCGCTCCCGTCCTTCCCGAATATCGCCGCCACCGCCACCAGTGCGAAGGCATATGAGGCGCGATCGCGCACCTTGCGATAAATATGGGTGCCCGCGATGGGTGGGGGCAGGGTCACCGCAGTAACAAGCTCTCCCGGTGCCAGTCCATGTTCGACATGCGGGGTGTCGCCCGGCAAACGGTGAAAGTCGGCGATGGGAATGGATCTACGCGCGCCGTCACCCGTCACCGTCTCTACATTTGCGTCCAGCAAGCGCATCGCCACCGCCATGTCGGACGGGTGCTGCGCAATGCAGGCGTCGCTCGTGCCGACAATCGCCAGGCCCCGGCTGACGCCCTTCATCGCCGCGCAACCACTGCCAGGCTTCCTTTTGTTACAGGGCATGCGTGTATCGTAAAAATACGGGCAGCGCGTGCGCTGAAGCAGGTTTCCCGCAGTCGTGGCCTTGTTACGCAATTGCCCCGATGCTCCGGCGAGCAGCGCGCGGCTGAGCACCGCATAGTCGCGCCGCACAACATCATTGGCAGCCAGATCGGTATTGCGGACCAGCGCGCCGATACGCAGCCCGCCTTCCTTCGTCGTCTCCACCTTATCGAGGCCGATATGATTGACATCGATCAGATGGGTAGGTGTTTCGATTTGCAGTTTCATCAGGTCCAGCAGATTGGTCCCGCCTGCAATGAAGCGAGCGCCCTGGACGCTGGCGGCGGTTCGGGCCGCTTCCTCGACGCTGGTCGCACGATTGTAGGTGAAGGGTTTCATGCCTCATCCTCCCCCGCGACTTCGCGAATGGCCGCGATGATGTTCGGATAGGCCGCACAACGGCAGATATTGCCGCTCATCCGCTCACGCAGTTCAGCATCGGAAAACGCGACCTGACGCAAATCATGCGTTGCGTGACTGGGAACCCCCGCCGCAATTTCCTCCAGCATTGCAACGGCTGAACAGATCTGCCCTGGGGTGCAATAGCCGCATTGATAGCCGTCATGGGTGATAAAGGCGCGCTGCATCGGATGCAGCCGTTCCGGCGTGCCCAACCCTTCGATCGTGGTCACATTCTCGCCTTCATGCATCACCGCCAGCGTCAGGCAGCTGTTGATTCGCCGCCCCTCGACAATCACTGTACAGGCGCCGCATTGGCCATGGTCACATCCCTTCTTGGTGCCAGTCAGGTGCAGATGTTCACGCAGCGCATCCAGCAGGGTGGTGCGCGGGTCCAGTTGAAGATGCACTTCCCGACCGTTCACGGTGAATTCGACGGCGTTCATGCCCTCTCCCTTCTTCAATTGCGGCCCCTCTTCACGCTTGCCCTGCGCCTGAGCTATCGCCGGAACGATGACCGCCGTCGCGCCAGTGGCCTGCAGCAACCCACGACGACTCAAATGGTCGGATGACATGTCCGCTTCCTCCTGCGCGCCTGAAACCACTACGCAGCATGATCGGGGATGATCCCGCATGCCCAAATAATACCGTCCATCCATGGCACCACGCTATGCGGATGCGTGCCGGCCAAGGCTTTATGTCCCCTCGCCATTTAAAGAGTTGGCGCCTTGAGCCAACACCTTACCAAAGTCGCGCTAGAAGGAAGTGCCAATCCCGACATGGGCCCGAAAAATTTCTAGCCCAGCCCAATTCTCCCCTTGCCCGTTCGAGGAACCGCTGCTAGTTGCCCGCCTCACCCGCCGAGAGGGACACATCCTCCGGCCGCCAGAGCGGGCGTAGCTCAGGGGTAGAGCACAACCTTGCCAAGGTTGGGGTCGAGGGTTCGAATCCCTTCGCCCGCTCCAGTTTTCTTCATTAAATCGATGAGATAAGCGCCCTTGGGGCGAAGCGTATTCGTCTCCTCATTCTGTGTCGCTACCATGTCGACACAGGGGTAACTCCATGTTGCGGCCTGGTTCAAGCGTCCTCAGCACATGGCATCTCGTGAAAAGGGCACCGAGGGATATTGGAGCATCCCAAAAACTGGCCTCGCGCACTCTTCCGCTCAACCTTGTAGCCCCACATCATTCGATAGGGCAAAGAGCATTGGCCGCTGAGAACAAGGGATCTTGCCGGTTATAAGCCTTGCTTAGGCGCTTCCGCCTCCGCTTGAACTCTCAAGGATGTTCCGGATCATCCATCGCCCAAACCTCATCTGGACTAAACGCTGTTGCGCCTACATGCTACATATTGGCGGTAGTGGTAGTGGGAGAGAGGCATGTACAAGCATATCCTGATTGCAACTGACGGATCCGAACTGGGGCAGCGGGGGATGGAGCATGGGCTTTCGCTTGCGCGGGATTTGAACGCGCGCGCCACCATTCTGACCGTAACCGAACCTTTCCCCATCTATTCCGGCGCCAATTTCGGGTTTGCGCCCAGCGGGACAACGATCTCCGACTTTGGAGCTGGTCAGCAAGAAACCGCGAAGGCCGTACTGGCCGCCGCAAGCCAAGCCGCTCATGACGCTGGCATCCAGGCGGAAACTGTGCACGTGGCCGAGGCACAGCCTGCGGAGGCTATTGTAGAAACAGCCAATTCACGCGGGTGCGACCTGATCGTAATGGGATCGCACGGGCGTCGCGGGATCGGTCGTATTGTTATTGGCAGCAAGACCTGGGAAGTCGTGGCGCACGGCCATGTCCCGGTATTGGTGGTCCGATAAAGCCTATCGCTCAGTCCTGCACCCGGTCATCATAGGGCGGAGCGCCGAAGGTGGCCCAGTCCGCGCCCGCATGCGGAGGTTGCGGCTTTGGATCGTCGCGCACGTCCGCCCTGCCACCCGCCACATGACAGCCGTGGATATAGGCCTTGGCAATCATGTTGGCCGCTATCGGTGCCGTGATGAACAGGAACAAGGTGATCAGAAGTTCGTGGGCGGACCATGAAAGTTCGTGGGTTGGGAAGTAAATCATAGAAGCAATCAAACAACTGCCGACGCCTAGCGTTGTGGCCTTGGTCGGGCCGTGCAACCGGGTCATCAGTGAAGGCAGGCGCGCCAGGCCCCAGCTGCCGATGAGCGCGAAAGCGCCGCCCAATATGATTAGAAAGGCGATGATGAGTTCAAGAATTACAGCCATTGCCCCACCCTATTCCACAATGTCGCCACGCAGCAGGAACTTGGCATAGGCGACCGTTCCTACAAAGCCGACCATTGCCAGCAGCAGCGCTGCTTCGAAATAGACGGTGGTTTCTTCCATGATGCCGAACAGGATGATGAGGGCGATGGCGTTGATTACCATCGTGTCCAGCGCAAGGATGCGATCGGACGCGGTCGGCCCGCGCAACAGCCGATAGAGGTTCAGCAGCACGGCAAGAGCGATGCAGGCGAAGGCGATCGTCAGCGCCAGGTCGATCATCGGAAAATCTCCAGCAAGCGCCGTTCATAGCGGGACTTGATCCGTGCGACCTCGGCCCCGGCATCGCCAGTGTCGAGCGCGTGGACGAGAAGGTGGCGACCATCGGTCGATATGTCGGTGGATACCGTGCCGGGCGTCAGGCTGATCGTGCCAGCCAGCACGGTGATCGCTTCAGCCGATTGCAGGTCGAGCGGGATGGTCAACCAGCAGGGCCGCAGGTCGCGGTTGCGGCGGAAGAGAATGAGCCGGGCCACCTGGAAATTGGCGACAATGATGTCGCCGATGACCAGCAGCAGATAGGCGATCAGCGGCCAGCCATAGCGCACCGACGGGCGCTCTGGCCAGAAAGGCGCGGTAAATAGCGGCACCAGCGTGCCAAATATGACGCCCAGCAGAAAGCCGCCGACGCTCAGTTCATTGAGCACCAGCATCCACATGACGATCAGCAGCCACGTCAGTCCGGGATGGGGAAACAGGCGCTTCATCGACCCGCTCCTCCCGCATCGGGGCCGAGAACGGAGGCGATATAGCCCTGCGCATCAAGGACCTGGGCGCTGGTCGCCTGCATATAGGCGGTGATGGGACCAGCAGCGGCGGTCAGCGCGGCCAGCAGGACAGCCAAGAAGACGGCAGGGACCGCTTCGCCCGCACGGGCCAGTGGACGGTCGCTGATGGTCGGCGGGGCCGAGGCGTCTTTCCAGAACAGGTCGCTGCCAGCACGCGACAGGCCGATCAATCCGATCAGGCTGGTCCCCAGGACCATTGCCCAGATCACGCCCATATAGGGTGAGGAGGCAGCCGCTTGCAGGATCAACAGCTTGCCGATGAAGCCGGAAAGTGGGGGTAGCCCCACCAGCGCGACGGCGGCGGCCAGGAACTGGAAGCCCAGCCAGCCCCGCCCCTGATAGCGGGGCGTGGGCACGATGCCTTCATGCTCCCCCCCGCGCCAGCGGATGATCAGGTCCACGGTCAGGAACAGCAAGGCCGCCGACAGGGTTGTATGCGGAAGATAATAGAGCGCCGCAGCCAGCGCAGGCCCGTCGAACAGGGCAATCGCGGTCAGCAATGTTGCGGTCGAACCGATAAGGCCGAACGCAGCCATGTCGCCCAAACCGCGCGCGGCGAGCAGGCCGATAAATCCAAGCAGCATCGTGCCGAGCGCGGCAGGCAGCAGGAACGCCCCTGCCCCCGCATCGCCCAGGATCAGGGGCATGGTGCGAATGATCGCGTATGCGCCCACCTTGGTCATGATAGCAAACAGCGCGGCGACGGCTGGCGCGGTCGCCGAGTAAGTGCGCGGCAGCCACAGGTGAACCGGCACCAGCGCCGCCTTGAGCGCGAAGACCAGGGTCAGCAGCAAGCCGCCGGCGCGCAACAGTCCACGGTCGCCCGCGGGGAGCGCGGCGGCGCGTACCGCCATGTCGGCCATGTTGAGCGTCCCGGTAACACCGTAAAGCAGGCCAAGCGCGATCAGGAACAGGATCGACCCGATCAGGTTGACGACCACATATTGGACCCCGGCGCTAAGCCTTCGCGCGCCCTGCCCGTGCAGCATCAGGCCGTAGGACGCGATCAGCAGCACTTCGAAGAAGACGAAGAGGTTGAAAAGGTCGCCGGTCAGGAAGGCGCCATTGATCCCCAGCAATTGAAACTGGAATAGGGGATGGAAATGCCAGCCTTTGCGATCGACCCCGGTCAGCGTGGCATGAACCGCGACGGCAAGCCCCAGCAAAGCCGTCAGCAGCAGCATCAGCGCCGAAAGCCGGTCCAGCACCAGCACGATGCCAAATGGCGCAGGCCAGTCCCCCAATGCGTAGGCGATGGCTTCACCCGATGCCGCCCGCGACATCAACATGATCGCGACCCCGATCAGCCCCATGACGGATGCAATGGACACGATCGCGCCAGCCCAGCGATAGCGCAGCCAGAATAGCAGGCTGGCGGTGGCGGCAAAGGCAGGCAGCAGCAATGGGGCTGCGATCAGCGCATCCATCATGGCCGCGCCTCCGGGTCGGGCCGGGGCGGATCAGCCTCCATCACGCCGTCGACCTGATCGGTCCCCGTTTCCAGGAAATTGCGCAGCGCCAGCACCACGGCGAGGGCGGTCATGCCAAAGGATATGACGATGGCGGTCAGCACCAGCGCCTGTGGCAGCGGATCGGTATATTCCGTCAGCCCCTTTTCGTAGAGCGGCGGACGGTTCAGAACCAGGCGACCGATGGCGAACAGAAACAGGTTGATCGCGTAGGACAGCATGGCGAGGCCCAGCACCACCGGAAAAGTGCGACCGCGCAGGCAGAGATAGATGCCCGCCATGGTCAACACGCCGATTGCCGACGCAACCAGGAATTCGATGCTCATGTGTCAGCCCCCCGCAGCGTTGCGGGATCGATGTCCATCGGGCCTTCGTCGTCGTCCGGTTCCTTTTGCACCCGCTGCGCGACGTGGCTGAGTTCGGCGAGGGCCAGCATCACCGCGCCGATCACCGTCATGGCGACACCGACATCGAACAGCATCGCGGTCGCCAGTTCGAACGTGCCGATCAGCGGCAGGGTGAAATAGCCAAAGGAACTGGTGAACAGCGGCGCGTCGAACAATAGCGAGCCAAGGCCGGTCAATGCGGCGATGATGACGCCAAGACCGATCAGCAGATGTTCATCGATCTGCCGCCGCTGGTCAGCCCATTCGAAGCCCGACGCCATATATTGCATCAGCATCGCGATCGACACGACCAGGCCGGCGATGAAGCCGCCACCGGGCATGTTGTGCCCACGCAGGAAGATATAGAGGCCGATCATCGTCGCCAGCGGCAGCAGCAGCCGCGCCGCCACGGCGAACATCATCGGGTGGCGTTCCGGGGATCGGGGCAGGTCGGCGATCCATTCGCGCAGCCGTCGCCCCGAAATGCCGCGCGTGGCCGGTTGCAGCAGCGCAAAGATGGTGAGGGCCGCAATGCCTAGTACCGTTATCTCGCCAAAAGTGTCGAAGGCGCGGAAGTCGACGAGGGTCACATTGACGACATTGGTCCCGCCGCCATGGGCATAGGAATTGGCCCAGTGATAGGCCGAAATCGGATCATTGGGCGCGCGGGTCATGACGGCCCATGCCGCAAGGCCCGTTGCCATGCCGCCCGCCAGCCCGATCATCCCGTCGCGCAGCCTGCGGCCATTGCTGGACACGCGGGCCGGTTTCTTGGGCAACAGGTTGAGCGCGAGCAGCAGCAGCAGGATCGTCACAATTTCGACGGAAATCTGGGTCAGCGCCAGATCGGGCGCGGACAGGTAGGCGAAGGCGAGCGAGACGATGAGGCCGATCACGCTGATGTAGATCAAGGTCAGGAAACGTTGCCGCTGCACCTTCACCACCGCGGCGACCGCTGCCAGCAGCAGTAGCCAGGCGATGATTGCAACCGGCGGCGCGGCTATGGTCGCACGGGTGCCGGGCGTATAGCCGCCCGTCCACGCCCCCACCGTGCCAAGCAGGATTGCGACGATGAACAGCAGGGATAGCTGCCGTTGCAGCGACCCATTGTGGATGGCCAGGGTGATCGCGTTGGCGCAGCGCACCAGCCGATCGACAGCCGTTTCGAACAGGTGCCGGGCATCAGGCAGGCGTGCCGCGTCCCAGCCCCGCTGGAGCCAGCGGTGCCGCCACAGCAAGGCCGCACCGATAGCAACGGCCAGGATGCTCATGCCCAGCGCCGGGGTCAGGCCATGCCAGAGCGCAGGCTTGAACGAAGGCGCGGTCCCGCCGGTAACCACAGCGGCCGCCGGAACGATCAGGCCGGATGTGAGGGTCTGGGGGAACAGGCCGACCAGGACGGTGAGCATGACCAGCACGGCGGAAGGCGCCCATAGTCCAGCGGGCGGATCATGCGGCTTGGCCGGGTAGGATGCGGGGCGCTGACCCAGATAGAGGTGGAAGATGTAGCGCAGCGAATAGGCGGCAGAGAGCGTCGCGCCGGTCACGGCCAGCAGCGGAATCAGCCAATATTGTCCGGCCCAGGCAATATGGGCCGTTTCTTCCAGCATCATTTCCTTCGACAGGAAACCGCCGAACGGGGGCAGTCCCGCCATGGACGCTGCGGCGATCACGCCCAGCAACGCCGTGACCGGCATCAGGCCCGCCAGGCCGCCCAGCAGGCGGATGTCGCGCGTTCCCGTTTCATGATCGACAATGCCGGCGTTCATGAACAGCGCCGCCTTGAACAGCGCATGGTTGAGCAGATGGAACAGGCCGACCATCGCCGCCGCAGGCGTGCCGAAGCCGAACAACATGGTCAGCAGGCCAAGATGGCTGACGGTCGAATAAGCGAGGATCGCCTTCAGATCATGGCGGAACAGCGCGACCGCAGCGCCCATCAGCATGGTGACCAGCCCCGTGGTCGATACCAGGTAGAACCACAGGTCCGTCCCCGCCAGCACTGGCCAGAAGCGGGCGAGCAGGAACACCCCCGCCTTCACCATGGTGGCCGAATGGAGATAGGCGCTGACCGGCGTGGGGGCCGCCATGGCGTGTGGCAGCCAGAAGTGGAAGGGGAACTGCGCCGACTTGGTGAAGCAGCCGAGCAGGAACAGGAGCAGCGCCGCCGGATAGAGCGGCGAAGAGCGGATCACGTCTCCGCTCGCCAATATGTCGGCCAGTTCGAACGATCCGGCTATCTGTCCCAGCAACAGCAGCCCCGCGATCAGCGCCAGGCCGCCGCCGCCCGTCACCGCCAGCGCCATGCGCGCGCCCCGGCGGCCTTCCGCCTTGTCATTGCGGAAACCGATCAGCAGGAAGGAGGACAGGCTGGTCAATTCCCAGAAGATCAGCAGCAACAGGATGTTGCCCGATAGCGCAATGCCCAGCATCGCCCCCTGGAACAGCTGCAGCAGGGCAAGGAAACGGCCCATATGTTCATTCGCGGGCAGGTAAAATCGGGCATAGATGACGATCAGCAGGCCGATGCCCAGAATGAGCGACGCGAACAGCCAGCCCAGGGCATCGACCCGCAGGCTGATATCCAGTCCCAGGACGGGCACCCAGTCGGCGCGAAACTGGGCGGCCTGCCCCGCCAGCACGCCGGGCGCGAGCAGTGCGAGCAGCGCCAGGCCTATCAGCGCGGGTGCGCAAGCAATCCCGGCCACCATGTTGCGATGCGCACCGCCCGCAATCGCCGTCAGCAGTGCGCCGATGAAGGGCAACAACATGAGCAGGACCAGATGCAAAAATTTCCCCCTGCGCGGCGCCTGAGAGCGGCATCGTGAGTGCGTTTGCCGATGAACGCGGAGCGACTGTGCCCGCTTTCCGCTATCGGGGGAGCAAGGTCAACCTGCCAACCGCCCATAAGCAAGCCATTTCCTGGTCCCGTCCGGGTAGAAACAGGCACAGTTTCGCCGAAGTCGGGATGTCCTTGCCGATGTACGGATGGAACAAGTGGTGGGGGTCGTGCGCGCTATTTTACGCAACGCACCTAGTCGCAGCGGCTACGTCTGCTGACGCGGCATCCGCTGGCGACGTTGGACGGGGCGGAAAGCGACCTTGATCGCCTTCGCCCCGTCCCTTCGGTCATTCCGCCGCGGGCAGGTAGATTTCGCCGCCCTTGTCTTTGAACGTCTCGCTCATTTCGGCCATGCCTTTTTCCGCGTCTTCCGCCGCGATGAATGCGTCGGCGGGTTGGTTCTGCTTCGCTGCGAAGTCGCGCACTTCCTGCGTGATCTTCATCGAGCAGAACTTTGGCCCGCACATGGAGCAGAAATGCGCGGTCTTCGCGCCTTCGGCGGGCAACGTCTGGTCGTGATATTTCTCCGCCGTGTCGGGGTCGAGCGACAGGTTAAACTGGTCGCGCCAGCGGAACTCGAAGCGGGCGCGGGAGAGGGCATCGTCGCGGACCTTGGCCGCCGGATGACCCTTCGCCAGGTCGGCGGCGTGGGCGGCTAGCTTGTAGGTCACCACGCCGACCTTCACGTCATCGCGGTCGGGCAGGCCCAGATGCTCCTTGGGCGTGACGTAGCAGAGCATCGCCGTGCCATACCAGCCGATCATCGCGGCGCCGATACCGCTGGTGATATGGTCGTACCCCGGCGCGATGTCGGTGGTAAGCGGCCCGAGCGTGTAGAAGGGCGCTTCGCCGCACGCCTCAAGCTGCTTTTCCATATTCTGCTTGATCTTGTGCATGGGCACATGGCCCGGCCCTTCGATCATCACCTGCACATCCTGCTCCCAGGCGCGCTTGGTGAGTTCGCCCAGCGTGTAGAGTTCGGCGAACTGCGCTTCGTCATTGGCGTCGGCGATAGAGCCGGGACGCAGGCCGTCGCCCAATGAATAGGCGATGTCGTACGCCTTCATGATCTCGGTAATCTCGTCGAAATGCTCGTAGAGGAAGCTTTCCTTGTGATGGGAGAGGCACCATTTCGCCATGATCGACCCGCCGCGCGAAACGATGCCGGTGACGCGCTTGGCCGTCATCGGGATGTAAGGCAGGCGCACGCCCGCATGGATGGTGAAATAGTCGACGCCCTGTTCGGCCTGTTCGATCAGCG
>CAMPHJ010000058.1 GCA_946885845.1 uncultured Sphingobium sp.
CCCGGCGTATCCAGCAGGTTGAAGGTCACGACCGACCCGTCCGCGTTGGTCCGTTCGAATGTCATGACCGACGACGTCACCGAAATGCCGCGCTGCTGCTCGATCTTCATCCAGTCGGACCGCGCGCGCCGGTTCGCCCCGCGCGCCTTCACCTCTCCGGCCAGATGGATCGCACCGCCTTCCAGCAGCAGCTTTTCGGTCAGCGTGGTCTTGCCCGCGTCAGGATGGGAAATGATCGCGAAGGTGCGGCGAGATGGGATGGTCATGGCGCGCCATATAGCGATCTTCCGGGGATTCGCCAGCTACGCTTCAATGCGCTCCTGTGCAGTGCAGGTCAGGATGTCGAACTGGGCTTGCCTACCCTTCCAACGTGCTCCTGCGCAGGCACTCAACGAGACAGGCGGCTTCCTCCAACGTGCTCCTGCGCAGGCAGGAGCCCAGATCCGCAGGTGGAACTAGGCTCCTGCCTACGCAGGGTCGCTCCCCAACCCCTCAACCACGGTCACACTCATGCGGAACCGCCGCTCTGCGCCCGGCGCCAGCCGCATGACGCCCTGCTTGTCCCACACGTCCCCGTCAAAGCCGACCAGGTCAGCCATCCCCGCCCACGGTTCGACGCACAGATAGCGCGCGCCCGGTTTCTGCCACAGCCCCAGCCACGGCGTATCGGGGAAATCGATCCGCAAACGCGCGCGCCCCGGCACCCCCCAGTGCAGGCTGCGACTGTTCAGATCGTCCCAGATCAGCGCGTCGCCCTCGAACATCGCGTGGGTCGGGGCCAGCAACCTGCCTTCGACCGGGGATGGTACAGCATACCGCGCGATCAGGCCCGGCTCGTCGCCGACCGCGCGCAGGGGCGCGGGTTCGGGCTTTTCGAACTCGATGCGATGGTCGTCCACGGAACCGCCAAAGGGCAGGGGCCAGGCAAAGGCGGGATGATAGCCAAAGGCGAAGGGCATGTCCGACGCGCCCCGGTTCGTCACCGTGGCCGTCATCATCAGCGTGGCGCCGACGAGGCCGAACCGCATGTCCAGCCGAAAATCGAAAGGATAGACAGCCCGCGTTTCCGCATCCGCTTCCAGCCGAAAGGTCGTCGCTTCGGGCAGATGCTCTATTTGGCTAAAGGCCATGCGGCGCGCAAAGCCATGCTGCGGCATCGGATAGTCGCGCCCGTCCAGCCGATAGGCGTCTCCCCGCGACCGGCCCACAAATGGAAACAGCAGCGGCGCGTGCCCTGTCCACCATCGCGGATCGGCGTCGGTCATCAGCTCGCGTCCCTGCGCGTCCTTCAACGACCACAGCTCCGCGCCCATCGGATTGACGCTGGCGGTCAGGCCGTCCGACGCGATCGAAACCAGCTCCCCCACTCAAACCTCCGTCCGCTTTACAGCGCAGTTGAAAAACGTCGGGGCATGGACCGCCCCGACCTGCATCGTGACGCTTACCCTCGCAGCACGCCGCCCAGCTTCTCCGCCGCCTTCACTATGCTGGCGCTGATGGCGTCCAGCTCTTCTTGGGAAAAGCTCTTTTCCCCCGGCTGCAGGGTCACTTCGATGGCCAGGCTCTTTCTGCCCTCATCGACCCCCGGCCCGGCGAACACGTCAAACACCCGCGCATCGACGATGTTCTTCTTGTCCGCGCCTTTGACGGCGCGCACCAGCGCATCCGCCTCGACCGCATCGTCCACGACAAAGGCGAAATCGCGCTTCACCGCCTGTAACGCGGGCGGCGCATAGGGTGGGCGCATGAACCCGGTCTTCCGTTTGGCGGGAATGGCGTCCAGGAATATCTCCCCGGCTACGACCGCACCCGTCAAACCAAATTGCTTAGCTAACGAAGGATGCAAAACCCCGAACTCGGCCAGCATCGTCTTGGGCCCCAGCCGCAACGTGCCCGACTGCCCCGGATGATACGCCGCCGACGCCCCGCCAAAGCTCTGCAGGTTCCCCACCGGCGCTCCCGCCGCATTCAATAAATTCAATACTTCATTCTTGGCTTCAAACGCCGTGAACGCCTGCGCCTTACCCGTCTGCCAGTTACGGGACAGCTTTTCCCCCGCCAACACAAAGCCGACGGTAGCCCTTTCCCGGTCGTAAAAATACCGACGCCCCAACTCAAACAGCCGCACCGAAGAAGCGCCACGATCCATGTTCCGCCGCGCGGCCGACAACAGGCCGGGCAACAAGGACGGACGCATGACTTTCAGTTCTTCCGAAATCGGATTAGCCAGCGTCCAGTCGCCACCGCCGACGCTAGCCGCTTCCTTTTCGGAAATGAAAGACCAGTTGATCGCTTCGGAAAGTCCGCGCGCCGCCGCCGTCCGCCGCACCCGCCGTTCCACCAGCTGTTCGGCGGTCGCCGTCGCCCTGGCAACGCCCGGTGTGCGAGGCAGTGGCGTGGAAGGGACCTGGTCCAGCCCGACGATTCGCACGACTTCCTCGACCAGATCAGGCCAGCCATCGATGTCGCGCCGCCAGCTGGGCACGCTGACGGTCCAGTGCGCCGCCGACGTCACCGGCACGCCATCCTGATAGTCGAAGGTGGCGTCATGTTCCTCGACGCCAAAGCCCAGGCTCTCCAGAATGTGCTTCTGTTCCTGGTCCCCCACATAAACGCCCGCTAATGACAGGCATTGCGACGGCTCGTAACGAACGATCTTCACCTCTGCAGGCGGCGTGCCCGCGCGTGTTGCCTCGCTGGCGGTTCCGCCGCACAGCTTCACCACCAGATCGGTCGCAATCGACAGGCCGTCGTCCAGGAAGGCCGGATCGACCCCACGCTCGAACCGCCCGCGCGCGTCGGATGTAAGGGCCAGCTTCTGCCCCGTCATCGCGATCCGTTCGGGCGTGAAATAGGCGCATTCGATCAGCACTCCCGTGGTGCTGTCCTGCGCGCCCGAATGTTCCCCGCCCATGATGCCGCCAATGTCGTGCACCGCTACATCGTCGGCGATGACGGTCATCGTTTCATCGACCGTGTAAGTCTTGCCGTTGAGCGCCAGCACCTCTTCGCCCGCGCGTCCCTTGCGCGCGACCAGAGGTCCCTTCAACATCTCCAGATCATAGACATGCAGCGGTCGCCCCAGGTCGATCATCAGATAGTTGGTGATATCGACCAGCGTGCTGATCGGCTTCTGCCCGACCGCCTTTAGCCGTCGCGCCATCCACTCCGGCGACTGCCCATTGGTGACGCCTTTCACCGTCCGCGCGAAGAAAGCGGGACAGCCGTCTGTGCCATCGGTCCGCACGTTGGGGCCTGGCTCGACCCCATCGATCACAGGCACGATAATAGCATTCAACGTGCCCAGACCCGCTGCCGCCAGGTCCCGCGCGATACCACGCACGCCCATGCAGTCCTGCCGGTTGGGGGTGATCGACACGTCGATGACGGGATCGTCCAGCCCTGCCCATTGTGCATAAACCTGCCCGACCGGGGCCTGAGGATCGAGATCGATGATGCCATCATGGTCCTCGCCCAGTTCCAGTTCCCGGAACGAACACATCATGCCGTTGGATTCGACACCGCGAATGGCGGTCTTTTTCAAAACCATGCCATTGACCGGCACCACCGCACCTTCGGAGCCGAACACGCCGATCAAGCCCGCGCGCGCATTGGGCGCGCCGCACACGACCTGCAATGGGCCATCCCCCGCATCGACGGTCAGGACCTGCAGCTTGTCGGCCTGCGGATGGGGATCGGCGGTCAGAACGCGGGCAATGCGGAAGGCTTCCAGCTTTTCCGCCGGGCTTTCGACACTTTCGACTTCCAGCCCGATATTGGTCAGGCCCTTCAGGATGGCGCTCAGGTCGGCGTCGGTGTTGAGGTGCGTCTTGAGCCAGCTCAGGGTGAACTTCATGCGCCCACTCCTCCGCTCAGCGTGGGCACATCCAGCGCCGAAAAACCATAATGTCGCAGCCAGCGCAGATCGCCATCGAAGAAAGCGCGCAAGTCGTTCATCCCATATTTCAGCATGGCCAGTCGGTCGACGCCCGTGCCGAAGGCAAAGCCTTGCCACTCATCCGGGTCGAGCCCGCAGGCCTCGATCACCCGGCGGTTCACCATGCCGCTGCCCAGCACTTCCAGCCAGCCGCCACCCGGTGCGTCGCCATCGCCACCGATCACGCGCTGCCCGTTCGTCAGCGTGTAGCCCACATCGACTTCCACTGACGGTTCAGTGAAGGGGAAGTAGCTCGGTCGCAGCCGCAGCACGATGTCATCCCGTTCAAAGAAAGCCTTGAGGAAAGTTTCCAGCGTCCATTTAAGGTGGCCCAGCGTGATGCCCTTGTCGATCACCAGACCTTCGATCTGGTGGAACATCGGCGTATGTGTCGCGTCGCTGTCTGATCGATAGACCCGTCCTGGCGCGATGACGCGGATCGGCGGTTCCTGGTTCATCATCGTACGGATTTGCACCGGGGACGTGTGGGTGCGCAGCACTTTGGGCTCCTCGCCCTCGGCGGCCTTCAGGTAAAAAGTGTCGTGCATGGCGCGCGCAGGATGCGTTTCGGGCATGTTGAGCGCCGTGAAATTATGCCACTGGTCCTCGATCTCCGGCCCGGTCGCCACCGAAAAGCCGAGGTCAGCGAAGATTTCCGCCAGTTCGTCCATGACCTGGGATACAGGATGCACCGATCCTTGTGGGCCCGTGTCGGCGGGCAGCGTCATGTCGATCTTTTCGGCGGCCAGTTGACCGTCCAGCGCCGCTTGCTCCAGCGCCGCCTTGCGGGAAGCAAGCGCAGCAGCGACGCTTTCCCGCAAATCCTGGATTGGCGGACCCTTTTCCAACCGCTCATCCGGGCTCATCGGCCCCAGCGTCTTGAGTAGTCCGGTAATCACGCCATTCTTGCCCATGGCGCCCACGCGCAGGGCTTCCAGCGCCTCCAACGTATCGGCGGCGGCAATGTCCGAGATCAGGCCGGCTTTCAGATTGGCTATTTCACTCATAAGGCTTCGTCGTTCCCGATCGGCGGAAAATTTGGTTGGGCCTTAGCGGGACGCGCCGCGCAAGGAAAGGCTCGCGCACATGGCAGTGGCCGGGGATAGGGCGCAGGGACAGCGCATATCTCCCCGCTCTTCACCGCAAAGTTGGCGAGCGCAGCCCGGAAAAACAAAAAGGGCGCCGGAAGCATCTGCCCCGGCGCCCTTTTGTACGGTCCTGCGACCGTTCCGGCTCAAGCCGCGGGCAGCGCAGCCTTCGCCTGGGCGATGATGGCGCTGAACGCCTCGCCTTCGTGCATCGCAATGTCGGCCAGAACCTTGCGGTCCAGCTGCACACCGGCCAGCTTCAGGCCGTGCATGAACTGCGAATAGGTCAGACCTTCGGCGCGAACGCCAGCGTTGATGCGCTGGATCCACAGGCCGCGGAAGGACCGCTTCTTAACCTTACGGTCGCGATAGGCATATTGCCCGGCCTTTTCGACGGCCTGACGAGCGATGCGGATCGTGTTCTTGCGACGGCCATAATAGCCCTTCGCCTGATCCAGAATCCTCTTATGCTTCGCCTTGGTGGTCGTACCACGTTTTACGCGTGCCATGTGCCTCTACTCCTTACTTCAGGCCGTAGGGCGCCCAGAGGCGCACGTGCGAAACATCGGCGTCGGACAATACCGACGTGCCGCGGTTCTGGCGGATATATTTTGCGTTATGGCTGATCAGGCGGTGACGCTTGCCAGCGACGCCGTGCTTGACCTTGCCGGAAGCGGTGAACTTGAAGCGCTTCTTCACACCGCTCTTGGTCTTGAGCTTGGGCATTTTCGTCTCCTTCTTCAGCGCGACGATTATGGACAGCCCCGGCAGCCCTAGTTAGCCGGGCGGTCCTTCCAAATATCGCGAAGGGCGGCGCATAGTCGGCTGAGCGCGGGAAAGCAAGCGATTCGAAACCGAAAACCGCCGTCACCATTCTTCGTTGGAAGAACGGCCTGTTGCGCCGTCAATGGTGATGATGTCCTTCGGCCAGCGCTTCCAGCACGTCCTCCAGCCGGGCCGGATCGCCAATTGCAATGACCCGACCGTCACCCTCTGTTGTCACTGGTTCGCCCGTCCAGTCACACATGCGCCCGCCGGCACCCTCCACCACTGGGACCAGCGCGGCGATGTCGTGCAGTTTCAGGCCCGCTTCGATGACGATGTCGACATGTCCCGACGCCACCAATCCGTAATTATAACAGTCGCCGCCCCACACCGTATCGCGGCATTGACCCGCCAGCCGGGAAAAATGCTCACCCGTGCAGCCGGGGAAATATTGCGGGCCGGTGCTGGCGAGGATCGCGTCTTCCAGCGCCCGGCAGGCGCGCGTCCTTACCGGCTGTCCGTTGAAGGTTGTCGGTTGCCCAACCATCCCGGCCCAGCGTTCCTTCGCGATGGGCTGGTCGATGATGCCGATCGTGGGCCAGCCTGCCTGGGTCAAGGCTATCAAGGTGCCAAAAATCGGTCGCCCCGCAATGAAACTGCGAGTGCCGTCAATCGGGTCGAGGACCCAGACCCGCTCCGCATCTTCGCGGGTGGCGCCATATTCCTCGCCGATGATGCCGTCCTGCGGTCGTTCCTTTTCCAATATCGCGCGAATCGCCCCTTCGGCGGCCCGGTCGGCTTCGGTCACCGGGGATTGGTCGGACTTGAATTCCGTGTCGTAACCTGCGCGGAAAAAAGGGCGGATCGCCGCCGCGGCGGCGTCGGCAAGGCGGTTGGCAAGGTTCAGGTCGTCGCGAGTGGTCATGCGGTTCGCCCTAGCGGCAAAGGGCTGCTCGCGCTAGGCTGGGGCCTGTTTGACGATGAAGGAGCGAACAATGCCCGGCTCACCCGTCATCCCCGGCCTGCGCTATGCCGACGCACCCGCCGCCATTGCCTTCCTCTGTTCGGCGTTCGGCTTTGAAGTGCACGCTTCTTATGAGGATCGGGATGATCCTACCATGGTCCATCATGCCGAGCTGGTGCTGGGCGATGGCATGATCATGCTGGGCAGCGCGCGCGCCGGGCAGGGCGAATCCTTGTACAGCTGGACGATCCCCCGAGAATTAGGGGGCGTTACCAGCTGCATCTATGTCGTGGTGCCCGACGCCGACGCCCATTGCCTTCATGCGCGGAACGAGGGCGCGGTTGTCGTTTCCGAACCTCATGACAATGTCGGCTATCCAGGGCGTGGCTATGAAGCGCTCGATCCAGAGGGCAATCTTTGGAGCTTTGGCACCTACGACCCTTGGGCAAAATCGGTTTAAGGCTTCGGCAACGTCACTGCGGTAGAACTTGGTCAGCAGGCAAGGAGTTGCGCGTGGCGTTGATCGGCTGGTCTTTGAGTTTCGCTGCCCTGCTGGGCGCGCTCGCGCTGCGGCAGGACATGCCGGTGGGCGGTTCTTTCAGCCTGTCGAACATGCTGTTCCTGCTGGCGCTGCTCGCCTGTCCGATGCTGTGGCAGAAAAAGCCGCTGGGAATTTCCCGCGCCCAGCGGATCGTTACCGCGCTGATCCTGCTTTTCAGCCTGCCGCTGGTGTTGATGCCCGCCGCCTGACAAGTCCCCCACTGCGCTGGCGCAAAGTCGCGCGGCGCAACTTCGATCAATCAAACAGGCTGGATACCGAGCTTTCGTCGGCGATGCGCTTGATCGCTTCACCCAGCAACGGGGCGATGGGCAGATGGCGGATGCTCTTGGAGCCACACACCGCATCCACGCCCTGGATCGAATCGGTGATGATCAGTTCCTTAAGCTCCGACGCTTCGACCCGCGCCACCGCGCCGCCCGACAGCACGCCATGGCTGACATAGGCGACCACATCCTCGGCCCCCGCAGCTTTCAGCGCCGCAGCCGCGTTGCAGAGCGTGCCTGCCGAATCGACAATGTCGTCGATCAGGATGCAGAAGCGGCCCTTCACGTCGCCGATGATGTTCATGACTTCCGATTCGCCCGCCCGTTCACGCCGTTTGTCGACGATGGCCAGGGGGGCGTTGTCCAGCCGCTTGGCCAGCGCCCGGGCGCGCACCACGCCGCCCACGTCGGGCGATACGACCATCAAGTTGCGGTCGCCGAAACGCGCCTGAATGTCCGCCGACATGACCGGCGCACCGAACAGATTGTCGGTCGGAATGTCGAAGAAGCCCTGGATCTGCCCGGCATGCAGATCGACCGACAAAACGCGGTTAGCGCCCGCCGTGGTGATGATGTTGGCCACCAGCTTGGCCGAAATCGGGGTGCGGGGGCCGGGCTTCCGGTCTTGCCGGGCATAGCCGAAATAAGGGATCACCGCCGTGATTCGCTTGGCCGACGCGCGTTTCAACGCATCGATCATGATCAGCAATTCCATCAGATTGTCGTTGGTCGGGTAACTGGTCGACTGAATGACGAACACGTCTTCGCCGCGAACATTCTCATGAATTTCAACGAAAACCTCTTCGTCGGCGAAGCGGCGGACGCTCACGTCGGTCAGGGGAATTTCGATATAGTCCGCAATGGCGGCCGCTAGCGGCTTATTGGAATTGCCGGTCATGAGTTTCATGGCCTGGACCCCCGTGACGAATTGATGACGCTGAGAAACGCGGCCCCTTTAGCGGGCGTTGTCGCGACTGGAAAGGCGCTTTTGCGCCTTGCAGGAAAATGGATTAGGGCGCTGGCCTATGACCGACAAACTTGTGATCGCCCTGGCCCAGATGACCCAGTCAGTGGGGGATCTTGCCGCCAATGCCGATGCGATGCTGCAATGGCGCGAACGCGCGAGGGAAGCCGACCTTATCGTCTTCCCCGAACTTCAACTGATCGGCTATCCGCCGGAGGATTTGGTGTTAAAGCCTGCGCTGGTCGAACGGGCCAACCAGGAACTTGACCGCTTGGCGCAGGCGACCGCTGACGGCGGTCCCGCCATGCTGGTGGGCACGGTCGTGGCGTCCCAGGGCGTGCTGTTCAACGTTGTCGCGCTGCTGGAAAACGGCGCGGTCACCGCGATCCGGCAGAAGCGTGAACTTCCCAACTATGGCACCTTCGACGAGAAGCGCCTGTTTGCGCCCGGCCCTCTGCCAGCGTCCATCGATTTCAAGGGCGTCAAAATCGGCGTCCCGGTCTGCGAAGACATCTGGTTTCCCTTTGTGACCGCCCATCTGCGCGCTGAGGGAGCGGAACTGCTGATCAGCCCCAATGGCAGCCCGTTTGAGATCGATAAGGACGACCGCCGCATCAATGCAGTCGCCGGGACCCGTGTGCGCGAAACCGGCCTGCCGTTGATCTACGTCAACCGGGTTGGCGGGCAGGATGAACTGGCCTTCGATGGCGCGTCCTTCGTCATGGGGGCGGACCTTTCCATCGCGCATCAACTGCCCGACTGGGAAGAGGCGCTGGTCCTGACGCAGTGGGAAAAATGGGATGGTCAGTGGGTATGCATGCCTGGTGAGCGTCACGCGCTCGATGAACGCCCCGCCGATATCTACAATGCGATGGTCATTGCCTTGCGCGACTATGTCGACCGCAACCGCTTCCCCGGCGTGGTGCTGGGCTTGTCAGGCGGTATCGACTCCGCGCTGTCCGCCGCCGTTGCCGTCGATGCGCTGGGCGCGGACAGGGTATGGTGCGTGATGATGCCATCGCGCTTCACCAGCCAGGACAGCCTGGACGATGCGGTGGAATGCTCCCGCTTGCTGGGGGTGCGCTATGATATCATCCCGATCGAAGCTGGCGCTACGGCGTTCGATGCGATGTTGGGCGACGTTTTCGCAGAACGGCAGCGTGACCTTACCGAAGAAAATATCCAGTCGCGCATTCGTGGCGTCTTGCTCATGGCCCTTTCCAACAAGTTCGGCCACATGCTGCTGACTACCGGCAACAAGAGCGAGATGTCGGTCGGCTATGCCACCATTTATGGCGACATGGCGGGCGGCTATTCCGTGCTGAAGGACGCCTATAAGACGACCGTGTTCGATCTTAGCCGCTGGCGGAATGCCAATGTGCCATCCTTGGGCGAAGGCAGGGGCCCCGCTGGCCCCGTCATGCCCGAACGCGTCATCACCAAGCCGCCAAGCGCTGAACTGCGTGAGGATCAGAAGGATGAAGACAGCCTGCCGCCCTATGACATTCTCGATCCCATACTCTATGGATTGGTGGAAGAGGAATTGTCGGTCGAACAACTGGTCGCACGCGGTTTCGACCGGGATTTGGTGGCGCGGATCGAACGCCTGCTCTACGTCGCTGAATATAAGCGCCGCCAGTCGCCGCCCGGCGTGAAGCTGGGCATCCGCAATTTCGGGCGGGATCGCCGCTATCCGATCACCAACGCCTTTCGGACGCTGTAGCCCATGACGGTCATTACTCGCTTTGCCCCTTCACCCACCGGGAATCTTCACGTCGGTAATATCCGCGCCGCGCTGCACAACTGGCTGTGGGCGCGCAAAAGCGGTGGCAAGTTCCTGTTGCGCCTGGACGACACCGACCAGGAACGGTCGCGCCCGGAATATGCCGACGCGATCCGCGCCGACCTTCGCTGGCTGGGCCTCGATTGGGATGATGAACAGCGCCAGTCCGCCCGGTTCGCCCTTTATGAAGAAAGGTTCGAAGCCCTGAAGGCGACGGGCCATGTCTATCCGGCTTACGAAACGCAGCAGGAACTGGAATTGCGCCGCAAGGTGCTTTTGGGGCGTGGCCTGCCGCCGGTCTATGACCGTGCCGCGCTGACGCTGACCCCCGACCAGATCGCTGCTCATGAGGCTGACGGGCGCCAGCCGCACTGGCGCTTCCGGCTCGATCATGACCAGCCGATTGTCTGGACCGACCTGATCCGTGGGGATCAGCGCTTCGACCCCAGGCTGCTGTCAGACCCGGTCATCCGGCGCGCGGACGGAAGCTGGCTCTACATGCTGCCTTCCGTGATCGACGATATCGACATGGGCGTCACTCATGTTCTGCGCGGCGAAGATCATGTCACCAACACGGCGGCGCAGATACAGATGTTCGCTGCCCTTGGCGCGCCCGTGCCGCAATTCGCGCATGAAGCGTTGCTGACCGGAAGCGAAGGAAAATTGTCCAAGCGGTTGGGGTCGCTGGGCGTAGCGCATTTTCGGGAAATCGGCCTTGAACCCATGGCCATCGTCGCGATGCTTGCCCGGCTGGGCACCAGCATGGCGATCGAGCCACTGGCCCAGCCGCAGCCGTTGATCGACAGTTTCGATTTCGCCCGGTTCGGTCGCGCTCCAGCACGTTTCGATGAAGGCGAACTGTCTCACCTTAATCAAAAGATCGTGCATATGCTGCCCTATGCGGCGGTTGCGGACCGGCTTCCGTCCGGCATGGATGCCAGGGCGTGGGATGTGATCCGGCCCAATCTGGAAACCGTGGCGCAGGCAGGGGATTGGTGGCGGATCGTCACCGGGCCGGTCGAAGCACCCGCGCCCGCGCCGGAAGATGGCGAATTCCTGATGCTGGCGGCCAGCGCGCTGTCACAGGCAAATTTCGATGCGGACATCTGGCGGACGCTGACGGACAAGCTGAAGGAAGAAACGGGCCGCAAGGGCAAGTCCCTGTTCCTGCCGTTGCGGCGTGCGCTCACCGCGGTGGATCACGGCCCGGACATGGGGCAATTGCTGCCGCTGATCGGGAAGGATGAAGCCGTCCGGCGGCTCAGCCGCGCATAACTTCCAGCGCGCGGCCCACCGCCAATATGCCTTCGGGCGCGACGGCAAAGCCCATATGGGTGCAATCGACCTCTATCGCATGATCCCGCTCGCCACTTCGGCCTCTGGCGCAATCGGGCATTATCACCCCGTCGCGCCTTGACCACAGGGCGG
>CAMPHJ010000059.1 GCA_946885845.1 uncultured Sphingobium sp.
GGATGGCAAAGCTGCACGCAGCATCATCGTCGGGGAAGGCGGGCAGAGCTGGCAGCTGACCTCTTGGCGGGCAGGTGGGCAGGGCGGGGGTGAGGCGTCGGATGGCGCGATCCTCTCGCCGATGCCGGGGCGGATCATTTCCGTGTCGGGGGCTGTGGGAGACAAGGTGGCGAAGGGCCAGAAGCTGGTGACGCTGGAGGCCATGAAGATGGAACATGGCCTGGTTGCGCCTTTCGATGGCGTGGTCGCTGAACTAAACGGTGCCGAAGGCGGGCAGGTGAGCGAAGGCGCACTGCTGGTGCAGATCAAGAAGGCGGAGGACAGTTGATGGGGGGCAGGTTTTTCGATCAGTGGGCGGTTGGCCAGACGATCGTCCATGAAATCCGGCGCACGGTGACGGAAACGGACAATCTTCTTTTTTCCACGATGACGCATAATCCGCAGCCGCTGCATATCGATGCGGAAGCTGCGAAGGCGAGCGAATTTGGCCAGATACTGGTCAACGGCACCTTCACCTTCGCATTGATGATCGGTTTGTCGGTTGGCGATACGACGCTGGGAACGCTGATCGCCAATCTGGGATATGACAAGCTGGTCATGCCAAAGCCCGTATTCCTGGGCGACACTTTGCGCACGGAGACCGAGGTGGTGGAACTGCGCGCCAGCAAATCCCGACCGGGCGCGGGCGTCGTCACATTTTCGCACCGTATGTTCAATCAACGCGATGAGATTGTGTGCCAATGCTTGCGCATGACATTGATCAAAGGCAGCGGTGCATGAGGCTGCGGTCGCTGCTGTTCGTACCGGGCGACCGGCCCGACCGCTTTGCTAAGGCCGAAGCGAGCGGTGCGGACGCGATCATTCTGGACCTTGAGGATTCAGTTTCTGCTCAGGCAAAGGAGCGCGCGAGAGAGGCTGTTGCAAGCCATCTGGCGAACACTGCCCCTGTGCACAGGTTGGTGAGGATCAACCCAGTTGATGGCCCCGATTGGCAGCAGGACCTGGCCTGCGCCGTGCGGGCCGACGGGATCGTCTTGCCGAAGGCACAGGGGGCGGCGACGGTGGAAATGTTGATTGCGCATATGGCGCCGCATCTGCGCGTGTTGCCCATAGCGACCGAAACGCCGCAAGCGATTTTCGAACTGGGAAGCTATGGCAGGGTTGCAGAGCGGTTATGTGGTCTCAGTTGGGGCGCGGAAGACTTGCCAGCGGCAGTCGGTGCGGTTTCCAACCGCCACCCTGACGGGTCCTTCACTGCCCCCTATGAGATGGTGCGTTCGCTCACCCTGTTCGGCGCTCATGCAGCGGGCGTCGCGGCGATCGAGACGGTGTATCCGGCGATTGACGATATGGAGGGGCTGAAAAGCTACGCCCTGCGCGGGGCCTATGATGGATTTACCGGCATGCTGGCCATTCATCCGGCGCAGGTGCCGGTGATCAATGCAGCCTTTACGCCCAGCGAGGCGCAAGTCGATGCCGCGCGCCGCATCGTGGACGCCTTTGCAGCCGCGCCGGATGCAGGTGTTTTGAGGATCGACGGAAAAATGGTCGATGCACCGCACCTTGCCCAGGCGCGGAAGATATTGAGGCGCGTGGAGCAGGATGGTTGAGGCAGCGCCCGGCCTCCTTTCAAAACTTCAAGAGGATGAATGATGAACATCGATAATGTCGTGGCGGCTATCATCACGGGCGGGGCATCGGGCCTGGGACTGGCGACGGCGCGCAAGCTGGCTGGGGAAGGCGCCAAAGTTGCGATTTTTGACCTGAACGAGGCAATCGGTCGGCAGGTGGCTGAGGACATTGGCGGCATTTTCGTGAGGGTCGATGTGGCGGATGACGCTAGCGTGGATGCCGGATTGGAGGCCGCTGAAAAACAGCATGGCGTGGCCCGCATCCTGGTCAACTGCGCGGGCGTCGCACCGGCGGTCAAGACGGTGGGCAAGGGTGACATGGCGCACCCGCTCGACATTTTTGCCCGGACGATATCAGTCAACCTGATCGGCACGTTCAACATGATATCGAAATTCGCGGCTCGGCTGGCCGCTGCTGATGAGATTGATGGCGAGCGCGGGATCATCGTCAACACAGCGTCAATCGCAGCCTATGACGGGCAGATCGGGCAGGCGGCCTATAGCGCGTCAAAAGGGGGCGTGGTTGGCATGACCCTGCCCATCGCCCGCGATCTGGCCCAGCACAAGATCCGCGTGATGACCATTGCACCGGGCCTTTTCCTAACGCCCATGCTCGAATCCTTTCCACAGTCGGTGCAGGATGCCTTGGCGGCTACGGTGCCGCACCCGGCCCGGCTGGGGAAGCCCGCCGAATATGCGCAGCTGGTTGAAGCGATCGTGCGCAATCCCATGCTGAATGGTGAGGTTATCCGGCTTGACGGTGCGCTGCGCATGGCTCCGCGCTAACGATGACTAGCGGTCCGATTTCCGCTTGCTCGACCAATAGGCCAGGCGTTTCCTGATATCCCGTTCAAAACCCCGTTCATTGGGGGCGTAGAGGGGGTCGGGATGAGAAGCAGCGATCTGATCAGGGTAGAATTCCTGGCCTGAAAAGGCGTCGGGCTGATCATGATCATATTGGTAGCCGACATGGTAGCCCAGTTCCTTCATCAGGGCGGTCGGCGCGTTCAATATGTGCTTGGGCGGTGGCAGCGATCCTGTCTGGCGCGCCAATGCCATTGCCCGGTCGAGCGCCTGATAGGAGGCATTTGATTTGGGAGCGGTCGCGACATAGTTGATAGCCTGAGCCAGAAACAGCCTGCCTTCGGGAAGGCCGACCCGTTCGAACGCCTGCCATGCGGTGATGACCTGCACCATGGCCTGCGGATCGGCCATGCCAACATCTTCCGATGCGGCGCAGGACAGCCGTCTGAAGATGACCGCTGGATCTTCGCCGCCCACCAGCATTCGCGCCGCCCAGTATAGAGCCGCGTCCACGTCGCTGCCGCGCAGGCTTTTGTGGAAGCAACTGAGCAGGTTGAAATGCTCTTCCTTGCCCTTGTCGTAGAGCGGCGCGCGCGATTGGATGATCGATGCGAGCTGGTCGGTATCGAGCGGCGCGTCGGCCGTCAGGGTCATCAATTCTTCGCACAGGCCCAGCAGATAGCGGGCGTCACCATCGGCCATGGCGATGAGCGCATTCCGCGCGCCGGGGATGAGTGGCAGGGGCCTGGCGTAGTGCCGCTCCGCGCGGTCGATCACCCTGGACAGATCATCCGTTCCCAGGCGATTGAGCGTGAAGACTTTCGCTCTGGACAGCAGAGCCGATACCAGGCTGAAGCTGGGGTTTTCGGTCGTGGCGCCGATCAGGACAAACGTGCCGTCTTCGATCGCCGGGAGCATGGCATCCTGCACCGGGCGGGAAAAGCGATGAAGTTCATCGATGAACACGGCGGTGGGGCGTCCGCCGCTGTCGCGCAGCGCTGATGCAGCGGCGATAGCCTTGCGAAGGTCAGCGATGCCCGTGGATACGGCCGATAGCTGGGTGAATTCATATCCTGCCTCCGCCGCGATCAGCCGGGCGATGGTGGTTTTGCCAACGCCGGGCGGGCCCCACAGGACGAAGGACGACAGTCGCTTGTTCGTCAGCATCCGGCCTAAAGGACCGTCGGGAGACAGGAGATGTTCCTGCCCGATCACGTCCGCGATGGACGACGGGCGCAGGGTTTCGGCGAGCGGCTTCGACGCGCTATGGGTGAACAAAGTGCCGGTCATCGGCGCGCCATGGCCTTTATCGGCGCTTTGACGAGATGAATGAAAAGGTCAGCCATCATGCCGATATAGGATAGCATGGTCGGTCATGGAACCGGGCTGGATCGTGGTGGAGCGCCCTGACTGCGTTGGCGGATTACGCGGAGGTAGGTGTCGACCAGTGCCTGATTCACCTGATCCCAGCCATAATGTTCCGCCTCCGCAATGGCGGCGGCTCCTGCCTTTTCGCGGCTGTCGGCGTCGTTGCAATAGGTTGCGAGCGCGTCGGCGAAGGCGCCGATCGCGCCCGGACGTATGAGGCGGCCCGTCCTGCCTTCGCTGACCAGGCTTTCGCTGCCGGTGGCGCGGGCGGCTACGGTCGGTAGGCCGCAAGCCATCGCTTCCAGCGTCACATTGCCGAAGGTTTCGGTGATCGACGGGTTGAACAGCATGTCCATGCTGGCAACGGCTCGCCCAAGGTCGGCGCCCTGCTGAAACCCGGTGAAGATCGCATCGGGAAGCCGGTTCTGGAACCATTCGCGCGCGGGGCCGTCGCCCACTACCAGCACCTTGTGCCGGACCTGACGCTGCGCGAGCTGATCGATGGTGTCGGAAAAGACGTCCAGCCCCTTTTCCATCACCAGCCGCCCAATGAAGCCGATGGCGGGTTCGTCGTCGGCAATCCCCAGTGAATGCCGCCAGTCAGGATCGCGACGGGCGGGGCGGAAAATGTCCCGGTCTATCCCGCGCGTCCAGATGCCCACGTCATAGCTCATCCGCTGTTCGCGTAGCAGTTGCGCCATGGATTCCGATGGCGCGACAATCGCGTCGCAGCGCCGGTAAAAGCGGCGAAGCATGGATTCGATCGTCGATTCCAGAAATGCGAGGCCATAATAGCGTGGGTAGGTTTCGAAACGGGTATGCACCGATGCGATAGCGGGCAGTCCTGCGTTTCGGGCCCAGCTGACAGCGCGATGCCCCAACGGGTCGGGGCTGGAAACGTGAACAAGGTTTGGGCGGAATGACCGCAGGTCCCGGCGGACGTGACGGGACATGCGATAGGACACGCGATATTCCCGCCGACCCGGCACGGGAAAGGATGGCGCGCTGACCAGTTCACCGGTCGGTTCGAAAGCCGGCGTATCCGTCGTGGGCGAATAGATGCGCACCGCAGCGCCCTGACGCAGCAGATATCCCACAAAGCGATTGAGCGCCTGGTTCGCGCCGTCCCGCACATAATTATAATTGCCGCTGAACAGCGCGACGCGAAGGCCGGTTACATCCATCTGTCGCCCCTTAACCCAGCCGAATGCAAAACCCAAGGGAACCCCGTGCGCGATTGGGATTTTTGCAGCCATCAATGGAGATTTGAGCGGACGGCGCGGCTGTGCCGCGAAGGAGAGAATGGGAATGACCGAAGGCTTTCGCAAAGGCATGCGGGTCAGGTGGAATTGGGGACAGGGCGTCGGTTGGGGACATGTGGCTGAACGGTTCGACCGGCCGGTTGAAAGGACGATCCAAGGGGCGCTCATCCGGCGCAACGGTTCAGCCAGGAACCCCGCCTATCTTGTCAGCACCGACAATGACGGCGAAGTGCTGAAACTTGGGTCGGAGCTTAGCCGCGCCTGATCGTGAGCCATCGCCAATCGATCAGGTGCATGCCATAGGGACGCTATGGCGGATTTCCTGATGATCGAGGCGCTGTTGACTGGCGCGCCGGTTCCATTTCGCGATGGGGACTATAGTGCCATTGCTAAGCAACCTGCGACCGGCCCGGTTCGGATCGGCTGGATGGGATTGGACGGGGACAATGTTGCTGACCTGATCCACCATGGCGGGTGGGACAAGGCCATACATCTTTATCCGCAGGATCATTATAGCTGGTGGCAGGATCGCAAGCCGGGCCACCCGCTGCTGAACGCACCCGGCGCCTTTGGCGAGAATATAGCCTCACGCGGTATGACGGAGGAAGAAATCTGCCTGGGCGATCGATTTTCGCTGGGCAGCGCTATCGTTGAAGTGAGCCACGGGCGTCAGCCATGCTGGAAGCTGGATCATCGCTTTGGCGAACGCAATGTGATGGCTGCGATGGTGAAGACGGCACGTTCCGGCCTGTATTTTCGGGTGCTGCGCGAAGGGGAGGCAGAAGCCGGGACCCGGATGCAGCTGTTGGAGCGGGTGCTGCCGGAATGGCCCATCGCGCGCGTTTTTCGATTGCTGATCGGCGGCGGGCACAAGGCGGAGCCTGACGCGGTGCGCGCGCTGGCGGGCATGACTGTCCTTGCCGAAGTGTGGCGGGAGCGTGCCCGCAAACTGTCGGGGTAGGAAGCCAAGTGGATATCTGTTTACGTCCCGACATACTGGCATCTGGTAAGGGACGAAGCGGCTCCCTATAGCTGCGTCATGGCATCAACCGAAAAGAAGAAATCAATCAAGGTGCGGCGCGCAGGCCTGCCGACCCGCGATCAAGTGATGGAGTTCATTGCTTCGTCCGACCAGCCTGCGGGCAAGCGGGAGATTGCGAAGGCCTTTGGCCTTCACGCGCAGGACAAGATTGCGCTGAAGGCGCTCCTTAAGGATATGGCGGATGAGGGGCTGATCGACGTTGGGCCTGCGCGCGCCTTTCACAAGATGGGCGGATTGCCGAAGGTGACGGTGCTTCGCATCGTGGATGTCGATGGCGCAACTTTGATCGGCACGCCCGAACGGTGGGAAGCCGAAGGTCAGCCCGCGCCGCGGCTGCGGGTGGTGGAGCGCGGCAAGCGCGGTGCGTTGACCATCGGCGATCGTATCCTGGCCCGGACGGAAGAGGCGGGACGCGGCTTCGTCGCTCACCCGATGAAGAAGCTGGCCAAGGCCAGCGAGGAACTGCTGGGCGTGGTGGAAGAAGGCGATGGCGGGAAATTGTGGCTGCGCCCGGTCGACAAGCGCATTCGCAAGGACACGCCCATCAGCGATGTCGGCAGCGCCAAGCCCGGCGACCTCGTGCTGGCCGAGCCGGTCGGCAGGCCACCGCGGATCAGCGCCCGCATCACTGACATATTGGGCGATCCCTTCGCTCCGCGCAGTTTCAGCTTGATCGCTATCCACAAACACGGCATTCCCCATGTCTTCCCCGAACGGGCGGAGGAAGAAGCGGTCGTTGCGTCTGACCTGCCGCTTCATGAGGACAAGCGCGAGGACCTGCGTCACTTGCCTATCGTCGCGATCGACCCGGCCGACGCGCGCGATCATGACGATGCGGTCTGGGCCGCGCCCGATGATGATCCAGCCAATCCGGGGGGCTATCGCGCGATCGTCGCCATCGCCGACGTCAGCTATTATGTCCGGCCCGGTAGTGCACTCGACAAGGAAGCCCGCAAGCGGGGGAACAGCGTTTATTTTCCTGACCTGGTGGTTCCGATGCTACCGCATCAGCTGTCGTCGGACATGTGTTCGCTGCGTGCCGAAAAGGATAGGGCCGCCATGGCCTGTCATCTGGTCGTCAATGCTTCGGGCAATGTCACCAGTTGGCGCTTTTCACGAGCGGTCATCCGCGTCGCAGCGGTCATGGCCTATGAGGATGCGCAGGCGGCGATGGACGGCGGGCAGGATAATGCACTGCTCGAACCCGCGCTGAAGCCCTTGTGGGAATGCTGGAAACTGCTGCGCAAGGCGCGGGACAAGCGCGAGCCGCTGGCGCTGGATTTGCCCGAAAGGCGCGTGGTGCTGGACGACAATGGCAAGATCGTCAGCGTCGCGGTGCGCGAGCGGCTCGACGCTCACATGTTGATCGAAGATTATATGATTGCCGCCAACGTCGCGGCGGCCAAAGCGCTGGAGGCGAAGAAAGCGCCGGTCATGTACCGGGTGCATGAGCCGCCCAGCCGCGAGAAGCTGGTTGCGCTCAAGGATTTTCTGGCAACATTCGACATGGAATTTGCGCTGGGCCAGGTCATCAAGCCCGCCACCTTCAATCGGTTGATCGACCGGGTGAAGGATACCGAAGAAAAGCCGCAGATCATGGAACAGATACTGCGCAGCCAGACGCAGGCCTATTACAGCCCGCAGAATATGGGGCATTTTGGCCTGTCTCTGGGATCATACGGCCATTTCACGTCGCCCATCAGGCGTTATGCGGACCTGCTCGTTCATCGCGCGTTGGTCGGCGCCTATGGGTTGGAACTGCCCGCTCCCAAGGGCAGCGTCATTCCAGAGAGGACGGCGCTTAGCGGCGAAGATTTCGAGAATATGGGCCGCATTGGCGAGATGATCAGCCAATATGAGCGCCGCGCGATGGAGGCGGAGCGTGAGACCATCGACCGCTATGTCGCCGCATTCCTGGCCGCCCATGTAGGCGAGGTGGTGGACGCGCGCATCACCGGCGTCCAAAGCTTCGGCTTTTTCGCCACGGTCGAGGGGCTGGGCGGCGATGGGCTGGTGCCGGTGTCGACGTTGGGAGACGAGCGCTTTTTCTATGATGAAGCCGCCCGCGCGCTGGAGGGAGTGGAAAGCGGCGATCGTTACACGTCGGGGCAGCGGCTGCCGCTCCGGCTGGTGGAAGCCGACCCAATCAACGCAGTGTTGCGTTTTGAACTGCCGGACGCGCCGCCGCAGCGGCCCAGCTTCAAGAAGGACAGGATGCGTCCGGGGATCAAGCGGGGCCGTCCGGCCAACATCCGGCATGCAGGGTCAAAGCGGTGCAAGCACCGGCGGTAGCCGTAGGGCGTGTGCCTTCAGCTCAGGCGGTCGATGGCTTCAGCATCCAGACCGCCGGGGATGATCATGATTGGGCAGGGCAGCTTGCCTGCATCCGCGCCGGCAAAGTGCGATACTAGCGCACCGGGCGGGCCGCTGGCCGCTGCGCCCAGGACCAGCGCGGCGACATCGGTCATTTCATTCAGCGTTTCCCGCACGATGGCGACCGGTTCCCCCTGCCGCACGGTGATGCTGGGGCGGATGCCCGATTCCTCGGTCAGGGTGCCAGCCGCGCTCGTCACCAGCGCTTCGGCGCGTTGAACCGCTTCATCCTCCATCGTGGCCTGCACGCCGCCCCACTGGACAAACTCAGCGGGCGGGATCAGCGCGAGGATGCGAATGGCGCCCGCCGTCTTGGCCGCGCGACGGGCGGCGAAGCGCAGCGCAGTCTCCGCTTCGGGTGATTCGTCTACGACGACCAGATAAGTCCGCATGGAATGAAACCCCGGATCGGGAGCAGGCCGACCAGCGCCGCTCTTGCTTCTTGAACCGATTTGGAAAATCTTGAACCGGTCTGGTGAGATGTGACTCATTATCGCCCGCTATGCAAGGCATGGCCTTGACCGTTCCGGCCAAAGGGTGAAAACGGCTGACAACGCCGCCCCACGGTTCGGAAAAGAAGAGAGGCCATCGCTCATGAGCAAAAAAGTCCAGATGCCCGCCCTGTCGCCCACGATGGAAGAAGGAACGTTGGCGAAGTGGCTGGTGAAGGAGGGCGACACCGTTTCATCGGGCGACCTGCTGGCGGAGATTGAGACCGACAAGGCGACGATGGAATTCGAAGCCGTTGATGAAGGCAAGATCGCCAAGATCCTGATCAGCGAAGGATCCGAAGGCGTGAAGGTGGGAACGGTCATCGCGATCATCGCCGAGGAAGGCGAGGATCTGGCGGAGGCAGCACAGAGTGATGCAGCCGCGCCCAAGGCGGATGCCAAGCCCAAGGCCAAAGCGGCTGCGTCTGCAGCGCCCGCCGCTGATCCGGCTCCCGCTGCCAAGGTGGATGCTGTGCCTGCAAAGCAGGACGGAAAGCGTGTCAAGGCAAGCCCGCTGGCGCGTCGGATCGCGGAGCAGTCGGGCATCGACCTTGCCAGCCTTAAAGGCAGCGGACCTAATGGGCGCGTCGTGAAGGCCGATCTGGAAGGCGCGGACAAGGGCGCGCCGAAGGCTGCCCAGGCCGCTGCGCCTGCTGCCGCTGCGCCCACCCCCGTTGCTCCGGCAGCAGCCCAGGACTTTGGCATTCCGCATGAGGTCGTGAAGCTGAGCGGCATGCGCAAGACGATTGCGCGTCGCTTGACGGAATCGAAGCAGCAGGTGCCCCACATCTACCTGACCGTGGACGTTCAGCTCGACAAGCTGCTGAAGCTCCGGTCGGACCTCAACGCCGGGCTGGCGGGCCGTGGCGTCAAGCTGTCGGTCAATGATCTGTTGATCAAGGCGCTGGGCGTCGCGCTGGTGCAGGTGCCTGAATGCAATGTGCAGTTCGCGGGCGACCAGATGCTGCAGTTCAAGCGCGCGGACATTTCCGTCGCGGTGTCCATCCCCGGCGGCCTGATCACGCCAATCGTCACCGAGGCCGACAGCAAGAGCGTGTCGGCAATCTCAACCGCCATGAAGGACCTGGCCAGCCGGGCCAAGGACGGCAAGCTGGCACCGGAGGAATATCAGGGGGGCACCGCGTCCCTGTCCAACATGGGCATGTTCGGCATCAAGCAGTTCGAAGCCGTCATCAACCCGCCACAGGGCATGATCATGGCAATCGGCGCGGGCGAGAAACGGCCCTTCGTCGTGGATGACGCGCTGCAGATCGCAACGGTCATGTCGGCTACCGGCAGCTTCGACCACCGCGCCATCGACGGAGCGGACGGCGCCCGCCTGATGCAGGCATTCCGCGAACTGGTTGAAAATCCGCTCGGTATGCTGGCCTGATGGCGCGGCCGGACGAAACGCCGCCTGACCAAAGTCCAGCGGTGCGGGTAATAGCCATGCCTGCCGACACCAATCCTTACGGGGATATTTTCGGCGGCTGGTTGATGAGCCTGATGGATTCCGCCGCTGGATCGGTGGCGGCCAGGCACAGTCATGGGCGCGCCGTCACCATCGCGGTGGAGGGCATGACCTTCCTGCGTCCGGTCGTGGTCGGCGATGAAGTTTCGGTTTTCGCTACGCTCAAGTCGGTAGGACGCACGTCGATGAAGATCGATGTCGAAGCGTGGCGCCGGACGCGCCATGACGACCGGTCCTATCGGGTCACCCAGGCGACCTTCACATTCGTGGCGATCGGTGAGGATCGCCAACCCCGTTCCGTGCCGCCTTTGACGCCATCGGCGGCGGCTTGATCTTCCTGCGTAAAAGGAAATTACCATGGCTGAGAATTACGATCTCATCGTTTTGGGTTCCGGCCCCGGCGGCTATGTAGCCGCGATCCGCGCGGCCCAGCTGGGGTTGAAGACCGCCATCGTGGAGCGCGAAAATCTGGGCGGCATCTGCCTCAACTGGGGCTGCATCCCGACCAAGGCGTTGCTGCGGTCGGCTGAAATCTATCATTATATGCAGCATGCCGGGGACTATGGACTGGCGGCTGAAAAGATCAGCGCCGACATCGAGGCCGTGGTGAAGCGGTCGCGTGGTGTCGCCAAGCTGCTCAACCAGGGCGTCACGCACCTGATGAAGAAGAACAAGATCACCGTTCACATGGGTGAGGGCAAGCTGACCGGCAAGGGCAAGCTGTCCGTGACCAGGGACGGAAAGACCGA
>CAMPHJ010000060.1 GCA_946885845.1 uncultured Sphingobium sp.
GACCTAAAATATGAATATCCTCATGAGCCGGTGCCGTCCGGCTGGTCACCCGATGGCTGGCTGGAGGATTTGGTGCGTCGCCGGGCAAAGCGTCGTTACGGGCGCAGATTGCCTCCCAAGGTAAGGGCGCTGATTGGACAGGAGCTGCGCCTTATCCGAATGCAGCGCTATGCTTATTATTTCCTGACCGTTCACGATCTTGTCCGCTTCGCCCGCGCGCAAAAGCCTCCCATTCTCTGTCAGGGTCGGGGGTCTGCGGCCAATTCCATCGTCTGCTTCCTGCTGGGCGTTACTTCCGTCGATCCTATGAAGCACGACCTGCTCTTTTCCCGTTTCGTGTCGGAAGAGCGCAACGAACCGCCCGACATCGACGTCGATTTCGAGCATGAGCGGCGTGAGGAGGTGATGCAATATATCTACCGCCGCTACGGGCGCGAGCGGGCAGGCATTGCCGCGACCGTCATCCATTACAGGTCGCGCAGCGCTTTGCGCGAAGTGGCGAAGGTGCTGGGTCTGAGCGAAGATATCGCGGCGCGCCTGTCGAGTACCGTCTGGGGCAGTTATTCAAGCGATCTGGGGGATGGGCGTTTCATCGATGCGGGCTTTTCCCTCGACAATGCGGAGATCGTGCGGTTGCGATCGCTGGTTCAGCAGCTGATCCGTGCGCCTTTCGCCCGGCATCTGTCCCAGCATGTCGGTGGCTTTGTGTTGACCCAGAACCGGCTGGACGAAACAGTGCCCATCCACAATGCCGCGATGCCCGATCGCAGCTTCATTGAATGGGACAAGGACGATATCGATGCACTGGGCCTGATGAAGGTCGATGTGCTTGCGCTGGGCATGCTGAGCTGCATTCGCAGGGCTTATGAATTGATGCGGCGTCATGATCTGGGGGATCATGACCTGACCGTCGATCTCGATTCCGAAGACCCTGCTGTTTATGCCATGCTGCAGAAGGGGGACAGCATCGGCGTGTTCCAGGTGGAAAGCCGGGCGCAGATCAACATGCTGCCGCGCCTGAAGCCGGAGAACCTGTACGACCTGACGGTGCAGGTTGCGATCGTAAGGCCCGGCCCCATCGAGGGTGACATGGTGCACCCCTATCTGCGACGCCGGGCAGGTATTGAGAGGCCGGAATTTCCTTCGCCTAGCCCACCGCATAATCCCAACGAATTGCGAGAGTTGCTGAAGTATACCTACGGCGTCCCCCTGTTCCAGGAACAGGCGATGAAGCTTGCCATTGTCGCGGCGGAATTTACGCCTTCGCAGGCCAATCAGCTGCGGCGGTCGATGGCGACTTTCCGGCAGGTAGGCGGTATGGACAAGTTCAAGGAGAAGATGATCGGCGGCATGGTGCGGCGCGGCTATGAACGCGATTTCGCCGAGCGCTGCTATAGCCAGATCGAGGGGTTCGGCAGCTATGGCTTTCCTGAAAGCCATGCCCTGTCCTTTGCCCGGCTGGTCTATGTGTCGGCTTGGATCAAATGCCATCAGCCCGCCGTGTTCGCCTGCGCGCTGCTCAATTCCCAGCCCATGGGCTTTTATGCGCCCGCGCAGCTCGTCCGGGACGCGCGGGAACATGGCGTTACCGTGCATGATGTGGACGTGAACATGAGCGGGTGGGACAATGCGCTGGAGCCGTTGCTGCGTTCGCGGAACGCGCGGCGGGGTGAAGGGGAAGGGCGAGCGTTGGCGCTGCGGCTGGGGTTCCGCCAGATCGATGGCTTTCGGGAGAGTTGGGCGGAGCAGCTGGTCGAGGCGCGGGAGGGGGGCCTGTTCACCAGCCTGGAGGATTTGGCGCGGCGGGCTGGGTTGCCTGCGCGAGCGTTGCGGCTGTTGGCGGATGCTGACGCTTGCCGGTCTCTGGGACAGGACCGGCGGACGGCGTTGTGGGAAGCGCGGCGGACGCCGTCCAATGAATTGCCGCTGTTCGCCGCTGCGCGAAGGCGGGACCAGAAGGCGGCGGGAGAATTGGGGCAGGAACCGGACGCGATGCTGCCCGCCATGCCACTCGCCGAACAGGTCGCGGCTGATTACCAGATGACGCGGCTGTCGCTCAAAGGGCATCCGATGCAGTTCCTGCGTCCGGTCTTCGCAGCCGAGGGGGTGCTCAGCTGCGCGGAAACATCGGCCGCGAAAAACGGGACGAAGGTGCGGACGGCGGGCGTGGTGCTGGTGCGCCAGCGACCGGGCAAGGGCAATGCGGTCTTCATCACGATAGAAGATGAGACGGGCGTCACCAACATCCTGCTCTGGGCGCGCCTGTTCGAAATGCAACGGCGGCCGGTGATGGCGTCGCGGCTGATGCTGGTCGAAGGTGAAGTGCAACGGAGCAAGGAAGGCGTCGTCCACCTGATGGCGACCCGCGTGCATGATCGCACTGCCGAACTGTCGCGCCTGTCGGACACGCATCGACCGCAGATCGCCCTTTCCAGGGCTGACGAGTTCGTTCACCCCCAGCATCCACGCACGTCCAGTCACCCCCGCAACGTGCGGATACTACCCAAGTCGCGGGACTTTCATTGAGCTTTGGAATAATCCCGGCCTCAATAATCCTTGGAATAGCGCAGGTTGGCCGACGATCCGGCATTGGTGCCGGTTTTCGACAGCAGGCTCAGCGTCTTTGACAGCGAGATTTCCAGCTGTGTCGCGGTGAAGCCCTTGGGGTCGGTGATAATCTCCACATAGATATTGTTGGAAATGCGTTGCCCCACGGCGAGCGATGTGCCGCGCCCCGTCGCATCGTCGCCGCCGACGATGCCGATCCGGTCGATGCCTGACGCATTCTGCAACTTGCCCATCGGGTTAAGCCCACCGCCTCCACCACGCAGGCCGTTCAGCGCTGCCGCCAGCTGCACCGCCTGTGTCGCTGACAGGTTCGCGACATTGTCGCCGAACAGGATGCGCGACAGGATTTCATCCTGCGGCAGTGTTGGCGTCGATACGAAGCTTATGTCGGGCCGCTGCGCGGTTCCGCTAACAGCGATCCCTGCCGTGACCGTGTCGATCCGGGTTTCCGCGCGGATCGCCAGCGTCGGGTTCATCATCGGCCCGTTGAAGTTGATGATCCCCTGTTCTAGTTCGAACTGGTGGCCAGAAAAGCTGTAGCGGCCCCGGATCACTTCGATCCGTCCGACGACGCGCGGGTCTGCCGTGGTGCCGGTGACGCGCATGCTGGTCTTCCATTCGGAATCCAGCCCCATGCCGGTCACGTAGATTTCATTGTCGGCGCGCACGCGAATGTCGAGCTTCCAGTTGGCGGGCCGTGCTGCCGTCTGCCGTCCGGCCAGTCGCTGATCCAGCAGATCGCTGCCTTCGCCCTTGCGCCGCACGCCGGTCAGCTGGCGGATTTCCGCCCCACCTTGCCATGCGACGCGATAGCGGGTTTCGGGCAGCCACAGGTCGCCCTTTATCAATCCGCCATTGGCCGCACTGTTGGTGATGTTCAACGTGCCGGTCGCAACACTGGTGATCGCTTCACTGCGAGCGAGCCGGGCGCGGTCCAGCTTTACCGCAATGTCCATCGGGTAACCGCTGTCCGCCGCCAGCCCCACCGTGCCACGCGCCTGCACCGTGCCGTCGCCCGCGCGGCCGGAAAAGTCGCGTATGTCGAGCCGGTCGTTGGTGAAGCGCCCGTCCAGCCGCATCTGGGTGACGCGGGTGCCGAACGTCTCATTCTCATAAGTAAGCGCGTTGGCGCGCACCAGGCCATTGAGGCGCGGCGCGCCCAGCCGTCCGCCGAAATCGGCCGCCACGGCAATCGGTCCGGTCAACTGCTGGTCGGCCAACCCGGCGAAGGAAAATAGCACATCGGCTGGTCCCGCATAACGGATGCCACCATCCAAAGGCGCCGACTGGAGCTGCTGCACCCATCCCGCGCCCGGTCCCGGCGGCGCCAGCGTCGCTACGAAGCGGCCCAATGTCGCATTGCCGCGCCGGATCAGGCCGCGCAGGTCGCCGCCCGCGCCCGACAGCTTGCCCTCCATCGCCATGGATACGGGGTCGGATACGGCGGTCAGGCTGGAACGGCGGAAATCGCTGATCGCCAGCCGCGTGGTCGCAGTGGGGAAGGCGTTGCCGCTCTGCGCGAAGTCCAGCGATCCGGTCGCCTTGCCGCTGATGCCCAAACCCGGTGACGCCATGTTCAATATCGCAAGGTCGAAATCCTTGAACCGGGCCTGCAAAGCCGTCTGCCCGCCGAAACGCCCGGCCAGGTCGACCCGCCCCTGCGGCAGCACCAGCGTGGCAGGTTCCAGCCGATATCCATCGCCTTCGACGCGGATGATCGCCGGGCGGGCAAAGCGGAACGGGATGTTGCTTGCCTTGCCTTCCAGCGCGACGGCATAGAGGCTGGGACGCAGGGCGGCGTTGACGGCGATGGAGAAAGGCACCCCGGTCGAACCGTCGGCGACCAGCTGCGCCCGGCCACGCCCGCCTTGATAATCGATCCGCCCGCGCGCCTTGCGTACGACATATTCACCATAGGCGGCGTTGGCCATTTGGACGTCGGCCAGGATGCGGGGCTGGTCGGTCAGCACCATCGATGCGGTGACGATGGCGCGCCCTATCACGACCTGCGCTTCGCCCGGCAGCCGCGCATTGCTGGCGGTGGCGTCGACATTGATGCCCTGCGCTTTGCCAACGGCGGAAAGGCGCACAGTGCCATTGATGCCCGACCCGTTCATCGCCAGTTGCCCGGCAAAAGGCCCGGCTGCGCTCTGCTGCAAGCGCCCGTTCATATCGACCCCGGCAAAGCGCGCTCGGCTAACGTCGATGGTCAGCGGCCCCCTGGCCGTGCGGATCAGCACATTGGCGAAAAAGGGTCCATAGGGCGATCCGCCCGTCGCTTCCAGTCGATATCCCGCCGCTTCGCCGTTCAGTTTGGCGACGACATCGGTCAATTGCACGCCGACATTCGGGCGGTCGGCGCGCAATATGGCGCGGGGCCGTTCCATCGTCCCCCGCACGGTCAGCGCCAACGGTCCATATTGGTTGGACGTCGCGCGCGCATCGAATGCAATCGCGCCGTCGGTATCATAGCTGCCCGACCCTGAAAGGATGCGGAAATTGGGGGCCGCACCCTTCAGCCCGGCCAGCGTGAACTTACCCTCAGGCGTCATGCCCACGCGCCCGGACATCACCGCGTTGCCGCCCAGGAAGTCGCGCACCGACGCATTTTCCCAGCGCGCCGTTCGCACCCCGAACTTGCCCGACAGGCCGAACCCGCCCTTGGGACCGGGGATCAGCTCCATGTCGGTCGTCAGGTTGACGATGCCCACGCCGTCGATGCGATAATCATTGACCCGGCCCTTCAGCGCCCCACGATAAATGGCGTTGTCGAGGTCGGCGAGCACGATAGCCGTCGCATCCACGCGGTCGCTATTGATCTTCAGATTGTCGCTGATCAGCTTTCCGGCGGCATAGGCAAAATCGCCCTTCACCCGCAGATTGTGCAACAGCCCGCCTGCCGCGGCATTCAGGCCAGTCACGCGCCTGGCGGTTGCATTCACCGGAATACGGATGCGGTCGGCGTCGATCACCGCCCGCCCGCTCGCCTTCAGCCCTTCGATGCCGGTCTGGTCGAACGCCAGCATCGCGGCGGTGATGTCATAATCGATGAAGGGCGTGGCCATCGGCCCGTCCAGAATGACCGACGCGCGCACATCCCGTCCGCGCACCTTTTCCATGATCGCGCCGGGCGTCAGCAGCGCGGCGTCGATCTTCAGACCGCTGAACCTGCTCGTGCCCAGGTCAATCAGTCCCTGCGCGCTCGCCGCAAGCGCTGGCGATCGCAGCGATCCTTTCAGATTTACGCGCCGTTCGTTCAGCCCGGCGAACAGGTCGACAATCAGCGCGGGCGCGGTCAGCCGGTCCACCGTCCCGGCAAAGACCAGCCCCGGTCGCACGGGGCCCTTCGCCGTGAAATTGCCGTCCCGTGCGGCCAGCGCAATGTTCGCCAGTTCGCCCTTGGGGGTATTGGCTATGATCCGTCCGTCCCACGCCTGCCAGCTGCCCTTACCGTCCAGCGTTGCCGTCATGCCGTCGGTCAGGCCGCTCATCTTGGCGATCACACCGCCCTTGGGCGCCGTCAGCATCCCCTTCATCGCCAGCCGGTTCTGATCGGGCACGGCGTCCAGCCATGCCTGCAGCCGGTCGCCGCTATCGACCACCGCGTTGGCCGACAGCTGAGCGCGCCCGTCGGCAATATGGGTGACGCCATCAATGGCGATTTCGCGCTTCTCACCAATGACCGGCTTGGCCAGGACGAAACGGGCGATCTTCAACCGGTCGACGTCGATGTCGAGGTCGGGCAGGATCGGCGCATTAGGGTCGCTCTGCGTGACGTTGAATTGCGGACTTCGGGCCAGCACCACCAGCGGGCTTTCCAGCAGCCGGACGGAAATATGGTTGTTCAGGTAACGGAACGGACTCCATACGACATGGACGCGCGGGGACACTGCAAACGGCCCCTTGGGATCGCGCAGCACCAGGTCATGGATCACCATGTCGCTATAGATGGACCCTTCGATGCGACCCACTTCGATCGCCATGCCTGATTCCAGTTTCAGCGCGGCGATCTGGCGGATCAGGAATTTCTTGCCCGGTTGGGTATTCAGGGCCAGCAGCAGCCCAGCGACCAGCACGGCCAGCGCAGCGACCAGCCCGGCGGCTCCGATGACAATCTTTTGCCACAAGGGGCGGCCCTCACGAACTGCAGCCGTTTCCGTCTCGACAGCGGGCGGGGGTGTTTCTTCCGCCATCAAAATGCCTGCCCGATACCGATATAGAGGGTGAATTTGGATTCGCCCGGCTGCCGGTTGATCGGCATGGCGATGTCGGCGCGAAACGGGCCGAAATTGGTGTAGAAACGGCCACCAAGCCCGACGCCATAGCGAATGTCGGAAAAGCCCGGCATAGAGCTTTCATAGACCTGCCCCGCATCGACGAAGGCGACGACGCCATAATCGCCAAAGCGGTAGCGACCCTCCACAGCGAATTCGTTGACTGACCGGCCACCGACCGGATCGTCATTGGCGTCTTTCGGCCCCAGTTCCTGATAGCCAAAGCCGCGCACCGACCCGCCACCACCCGCATAGATCCGGCGTGACGGTGCGATCTGGTCGCGCGCCGCGCCGCTGATGGTCCCGATCCTTGTGCGCGCGGCGATAACCAGCGCGTCCGACACCGGATAATAGCCCGTCAGGTCGAAGGTCGCGCGGACATAAGGCGACACATTTCCCTGCAACGACGCTTCGGGCGAAACACGCAGATTGGCGCGAAATCCCTTGGTTGGGTTCAGCAGGTCGTTGGAACGATCATAGCCGATCTGCGTCGGCAGCGATCCGATGAAATAGGTCAGCCGCCGTTTTTCCGTCGTCGCCGGGTCCACCGTCGTTTGCTCGTTCGACAGCAGGATTTCCGCGCCATAGGTATAGGTCCAGCGTTTCTGGAAGATCGGCGTCGACTGGCGGGCCCAACTGATGTTGAGGCCAGCTGTATAGGCTTCGAACGCATCGTAATTCTGATGGTTCAGCAGCGCGCCCGCCTGGAATGTGCGATCACGCTTGCCCGCGTTGGACCGGCGGAACGTGCCTGAAACACCCTGTTCCTGCGTCCCCGCCACGATGCTGCCGATCAGCGCGCCTTCGGGTGGGAACAGATTGCGGTGGGTCCATGTCGCTTCGGCGCGGAATCCCTGGCCGGTGCCATAGCCGACCTCGCCCGCCAGGGTGCGTGGCGGTCCGGCCTCCTGATCGACATGCAGGTCGACATATTCCGTGCCGTCGGGTCCCGGCTCATTGGTGCGAACTGGATCGACCGCGATGCTGGAAAACAGGCCGGTCGCCACCAACGCGCGACGCAGGTCGTCGACCTTGCGGCTGTCATAGAGTTCGCCCGGCTTGAAGCGGCTGATGACCTTCATATGATCCGCGCCGAACGCCTGCTTGCGCCCGCTGGTCGTGATTCCACGGAAGGACCCGCGCGGCCCCACATCGACCGGCAGCGTATAGGCGCCGGTGACGGTTGCAGGGTCCAGCAATATGTCGCGTTCCCCCACCTTGGCGAAGGGATAGCCATTTTCGGGCAGCTTCACACCGACATTCGCTTCGGCGCTTTCGACTGTGGCGGCGACGATATAATCGCCGGTCTGAAGCGGCAGGCTGTCACGAACCAGGCCGGGCGGCACCGTAGCCGCCGCGTTGATGACGATTTCGCCGATCTTGTAGCGCTTGCCCGGCGTGACCGACACCACCGCCTTCAACCCGCCTTCGCCCGTCTGGTCGAGCGACGCGAGCGCAGTCGCATCATAATAGCCTTCCGAATACAGCAACCGGACCGCCAGCGCTTCATCCTCATGCGCCCGTGCCTGCACCATGGCGGCAGTTTCGGCCTTGCCATTACCATCGACCAGCGCCGACGCATCGCGGAACTGATCCTCCAGCCCGGTCTTGCCGAACCCTTCTATGTCGACGGCATAGCGGACCTCAGGCGTCTTTTCATCCGGGCTGTCCGTCGCCACCTGAACCGGCACTGTCACGCTGTTCAGCGGGGGCAGCGGCTGTGCCAGCTCACGCTCTTCCTCTGGCTCGATGGCGGGGGGCAGATCCTGCGGCACGCTCGCCTGCGGCATCTGCTGGTTGATCCAGCTGTCGATAGATGGCAACGGCGTGCCGGGTTCGCCAGCCGCATCGATATCACCCGCCTTGGGCAATCGGGTCTCGAACTCGCTGTCGGGCAGGATCGGCTCCTCCCCTTCAGACGCAGGACCAGGGGCCGGAAGGGTCTGAGCCATCAAGGGGAGGGGAGAGGCCGCAATCATGAAAAAGCCCAAGGCACGCCGGATATATTTCGCCCGCCTAGACACCATGAACTTCGCGCCGCCCCTTTAGCATCCCAACGCGTGCGCGCGGGACGGGGAATACGCTTGGCCACGGCCATTGGTTCCCCTTGTTTTCGCATTGCGCCGTGCTTCCCATGGCGACCGGGGCGGTCTAGGGACTGGACATGACCGTCGCGCTCAATGTTTCCCGATCCATCCTTGGCCAACCCTGGCGCTGGCGCGGGCAGGGCGCGGATGCGCGCGCGCCTGGCTATCTGGCTGATGATCTGGTGACGCAGCTGCTGATCGCACGTGGCTGCCCGCGCGAAGCGGTGGAGGCGCATCGCAATCCCACCATCCGGCACTTCATGCCCGACCCCAGCCTGTTCCAGGACATGGATGCCGCCGCGCAACGGCTGGCCGACGCAGTGCAGCGCGGCGAACATGTGTGCATCTTTGGCGATTATGACGTCGATGGCGCGACCAGCGCCGCCTTGCTCATCCGCCTGTTGCGCGACCTTGGCCTCCCGGCGCGCGCTTACATCCCCGACCGGCTGATGGAGGGATATGGCCCGTCCGGCGAAGCACTGGTGCGCCTGGCGGGGGAGGGGGCCACGCTGATCGTCACCGTCGATTGCGGCGCGCAGGCGTTCGAGGCGCTGGCGATGGCGAAGCAGACCGGCGTCGATGTCGTCGTCGTCGACCATCATAAATGCGCCGCCGCGCTTCCCGAAGCCTTTGCCCTCGTCAATCCCAACCGGCTGGATGAATGTGAGGAAGCCGCCGCCCATGGCCATCTGGCGGCGGTAGGCGTCGCCTTTCTGCTGGGCGCGGCGCTGATCCGGGTGCTGCGCTCCCGCGGTTGGTTCGCCAGCCGGGCCGAACCTGCACTGATGGAACTTTTGGACATAGTCGCGCTGGGCACCGTTGCCGACGTTGCCCAGCTTCGCGGGCTGAACCGCGCCTTCGTCGCTCAGGGACTCAAGGTGATGGCAAAGCGGCGCAATGTCGGCCTGTCCGCCCTCATCGACGCCAGTCGCCTGACTCGCGCGCCGCTGTGCCATGATCTTGGTTTCGCGCTGGGGCCGCGCATCAATGCCGGCGGGCGGGTCGGCAAAGCTGACTTGGGCGTGCGCCTGCTGACGACGCAAGACCCGCTGGAAGCGGCGCAGATCGCAGCCGAACTTGAACAGTTCAACGAAGAACGCCGCGCCATCGAAGCACTGGTGCAGGAACAGGCGGAAGCATTGCTCGCCGCGCAGGACAATCGGGCAGTTGCGGTGATCGCCGGTCCCGGCTGGCACCCCGGCGTCATCGGCATTGTCGCTGGCCGGATCAAGGAGAAGGCACGCCGTCCCGCCATCGTGATCGCTGTGGACGAAGCCGGGATCGGCAAGGGGTCGGGCCGCTCCATTTCCGGCGTCGATCTGGGCGCGGCGGTGCTGGCGGCGAAGGACAGCGGCCTGTTGGTCGCGGGCGGAGGCCACGCGATGGCGGCGGGCCTGACGGTGGCGGCGGACCGGATCGATGCGCTGGCCGACTTTCTCGACGAACGCCTGTCGACTGCGGTGGCGCGGGCGCGGGACGACCGGGCGCTGCTGATCGACGCAGTGCTTGCCCCTGCCGGGGTCAACCCCGATTTCGTCGCGGCGATCGAAGCGGGCGGCCCCTATGGCGCGGGATGGCCCGCCCCGCTGGTCGCGGCTGGCCCCATGCGCGTGATCAAGGCTGATGTGGTGGGCAATGGCCATCTGCGCGCGGTGATGGCCGGTGAAGATGGCCGTTCCATCAAGACCGTCGCCTTCCGCCAGGCTGAAACCGACCTTGGCCAGGCGATATTGGGTGCACCGCGCGACCGGCGACTGTGGGTCGCTGGCCGGGCAAAGATCGATGATTGGGGTTCGCGTCCCGCCGCCGAGCTGCATCTGGAGGATGCGGCCTGGGCGGATTGAAGGGCGATATCATTTTCCTGATGCAAGGGGGGTTGACCGTTTCCAACTCCCCCCCTAAAGCCGCCCTCGCTTCGCAACGCCGCCTCGCGGCTTTGCCTGCGGCCCCTTCGTCTAGCGGTTAGGACGCGGCCCTTTCACGGCTGAAACACGGGTTCGATTCCCGTAGGGGTCACCATATCTGCCAGTATATGGCATGAGTGACTTTTTCCCATTTCTGTCGCCCCCTGAATCTACAGCCATTGCCGCGCCCGCGCGCCTGTTGGCCGCTGCCCCAAAGCCCTGACCCAAAGCGCAATCGCGACGGATCAAAGCTGCGACCTGGCCGTTTTCCT
>CAMPHJ010000061.1 GCA_946885845.1 uncultured Sphingobium sp.
AGGCCCACCCGCGCCATCAATCCATCCATCAGGAATGCGGCGCGCACCATATATCCGGTCGCTTCCAGCATCAGGATGAAGAAGAAGAGGATCAGGATCTGCGGCAGGAAAACGACGACCGACCCGACGCCGTTGATGACGCCATCCACCAGGAATGATCGCACCAGGCCGTCGGGCAGCGTGGCGGTGGCCGCCTCGCTCAGCAGTCCCGCCAATCCTTCGATCATGGCGATGGGTGCTTCGGACCAGGCATAAACCGCCTGGAACATGACGAACAACAGCCCCAGCAGCATGATCAGCCCGAAAACGGGGTGCAGCGCGACCCGGTCGACCGCCGCGGTCAGCCGCCGCGACGGGGCTTCGCTTATCACCGCGCTTTTCGCGATACGCCTGGCCTCTGCCCGCACGGCGTTGAAGTCGCCCGGCACGCCCCTTTCACGCGCAGGCGCGGCGTTCAGCAGGGTTTCAATCTGGCCGCGCAGGTCGTCCATGCCCCGCTTGCGCACCGCGACGGTCGGAACCACCGGCACGCCCAGTTCGCGCGACAGGATCGCCGGGTCAATTTCCAGCCCATCGCGTGAGGCAAGGTCGACCATGTTCAGCGCAACAACAGTCGGCAGCCCCAGCGACAGCAGTTCCAGCGCGAAACGCAGATGATTGTCCAGGTTGGACGCGTCGATGACGACCACCAGCGCATCGGGCAGCCGCTCACCCGATTGCTTGCCCAGCACGACGTCGCGCGTGACCTGCTCGTCCGGGCTGGTGGGATCAAGGCTGTAGGTTCCCGGCAGGTCGACCAGTTCGACCGGCCGGCCATCAGACAGGGAAAGACGCCCCGATTTGCGCTCGACCGTGACGCCCGGATAATTGCCCAGCTTTTGCCGCGCCCCGGTCAGCGCATTGAACAGCGCGCTTTTCCCGGCATTGGGGTTTCCGACCAGCGCGACCAGGGGAAATCCGCTCATGGGTGCGCGCCCCTATCACCGATCCGCACCGAAATAGCGGCGGCATGGGCGCGACGCATGGCAATCGTCATCCGCCCGATCTTGCACGCAATCGGACCGCGACCCAGCAGTCCGCCATGGTGCAGCGCTTCGACATCCGCCCCTTCGATCAGGCCAAACTCACGCAGGCGCTGACCATCGGTCGCCGAAATGGCGTTCCAATCGATCACGTCCACATAAGCGGGTTGGCGCAACGGCAGGTCGGTCAGGCGCAAGAAAAATCACTCATTCAAAACTTCTGCGAGTGACTATCAATACCGATAGGAAAAGGCCAGACCCAATCACGGACCCGCCCCCGATCACAGCAGCAATCACACCGCTGGATAGCGCAACCGTCCGATAAAGCGCGCCAGGCTCAACCGTTCGCCGCCGCCCATGCCCTTCCAGCGCGCCTTTGCCCGTTCAAAGCGCATCACCCCTTCGATCCTGCGGGCCAGAAAGGCACGGCTTTCTTCATAATGATCGCTCTCGTCATCGATGAAGACCAGCAGCGTCGCGGCATAGACGCCTGCCAGCGTCGCACGTTTGCTATAATGGCTCAGGTCAGTCGCATCGTCCCCCGCCGCGCGCCACATTGCGTCGGCAGCGCGCCAGCCCAGTCGCGCGGCGCGCGCTGCATTTTGCGGCATCGCCATGATGGCAATCGCCCGGCGCAGCGCTTCCCGGTCCCGCGCCAGCAGCGCCAGCCGCGCGTCGACCAGTGACGTGATACGCTGCCGGATCGACAGGGTGGCAAGCTGTTCTGGCGCCACGGCGTTCGTCATACCGGCGTCAACGCTGGCAAACCACGCATCGATCATGTCCATCGCGCCTTCATGAAAGGCGAGCCGCGCGATGTCGGGATCGATCCCCGCCTCAGCCGCCGCCATGGTCACCGCCTCAGGCCGCCAGCCGTCAAAAGCGGCATGATGAGGCAGGATCGGCGCAATCCGCGCACGTACTTCGTCCAATGTCAGATCTTCGGGCGTCTGGGTCATCCTCCTATGGTAGGGCGGCGCTGCCCCCTGCACAAGCATCAGCCAGCTGGGGCGCGCGCTCAATATAATGTTGCAACATATCATCTGATATGATGTAACATCATGCATCTGCCCAAAGAGGCGGAATAGAGCGAAGGATGGAGGATGCGATGGGTTTCATGACCATGTCGGCGACCGGCGGGCCTGTGCAGTCGGGATATGGCGGCGCGAAACGTTCCCCTGTCGGCATTGGCGGCGCAATCGCCGTCCACGGGCTGCTGGCAGCTGCGTTTGTTCTGATGCCGCGTGAAACCTTTACCCCCTATGTGCCGCAAATCCTGATCGGCAATCAAATCCCGCTGGATCAGCCGCCGCCTGAAACGGCCGAACCGCAGCCGGACAGCAAAGCCGTCATCGATCCCCGTCCGAAAACCCAGCCCACTCGCGCCGATATGACCGCTGACCTTTTCGTGACCAAGGATGATCCGATTTCCGATGGAATCCCCGGCGGGACTTTCGACGACGCTGGCGTCCTTCCGCCGCTCGATCACCCACGCGACCCCATATTGGTGGAACCGCGAATCGACCCCGGTGCGCTGCGGACCTTCCAGCCGGATTATCCGGGCGCGATGGTCCGGCAGGGGCTTGAAGGATCAGTGACGGTTCGCGTCACGATCGGCCCGGATGGCCGGGTCACCGCGATCGAGCGGCTGTCGGCGACGGATGACGCCTTCTGGATCGCGACACAGCGTCACGCTTTGCGCAAATGGCGCTTCCGCCCGGCGACTCGCGACGGGGTGCCGACGGGCGGCGCCAAGGTTCTGACGGTCCATTTTCGGCTCGCCGATCGCTAAAGGACCGCGCTGAAAGGGGGCGGGCGGAGCAAAAAGGGTGACTGGCCAAGCGTCCTTTTGCATCCGGCCCCGCCTTATCCTATATGTCCGCGATGACGATTTTCCCCCGTCCAGTATCCCCCAAAAGCGCGCTCAGCGACCTGTGGAGCTATTTTCTCGAAAACAGGGCGCATAAATGGCCGCTGCTTGGCCTTTCGGCGGCGATGACCTGGGTCATCGTCTGGGCGTTTATCGTCGATGCCAACACCAACACCATGCCGAGACAGAACAAGATCATCTATGTCCAAAGCTGGGACGCGAACCGGTCCGATGCGGCGGTGATCCTGCAGCAGAAAATCGACCTCGCCAAACGTGAAGCCGCGCTTCAGGGGCAGCAGCGAAAGATGCAGGGTGTCGCCGATGTTTTCGGCATCGACTGGCGCGCGGAAGAAGCGCGTAACAGCGCGCGGCGAAAGGAAGCGCTAAAGCAGATCAACGGGCAACTGGACGCCCGACTCGCAAAGGCGGAGGCGATGGAAAAAGACGCGCCACCGGCGGGACAACCCTGATCTTTGTCCATGCGCGTTGACGCCGCCGACGATCGCCGCTTCATGCAGGCCGCCATCGCGCTGTCGGAACGCGGTCGCGGCCTTTCCACGCCCAATCCCAACGTTGGCTGCCTGATCGTCAGGGACGGCATCGTCGCCGGGCGCGGCTGGACGCAAAAGGGCGGACGGCCCCATGCCGAAGCGCAGGCGCTGGACCAGGCGCTGGACCGCGCGAACGGGGCAACCGCCTATGTGACGCTGGAACCCTGTTTCCATCTGTCCGCGCGTGGACCGCGCTGCGCCGACCTGATGGCGCGCGCTGGAATATCCCGCGCCGTGATTGCCCTGCGCGATCCAGACCCCCGCACCGATGGTCAGGGTGCGGCGCATCTGCGTGCGCACGGCGTCGCAGTGGAAATGGGCCTGATGGCGCAGGAGGCTGCGGCGGCCATGCGGGGGTTTGTGCTTCGCCAGACGCTCGGTCGGCCTGCGGTCACGCTGAAACTTGGGCTGTCGCTTGACGGCTGCATTGCCCTTGCCGACGGGACCAGCCGCTGGATAACCGGGGACGCTGCGCGCGCCCATGCACATATGGAACGATCCCGCCATGACGCGATATTGGTGGGCGGCGGCACCCTGCGGGCGGACGCCCCCCGTCTGGACGTGCGACTTGCGGGTCTTGAGGGTCGATCGCCCCGGCGTCTGCTGCTCAGCCGCCTTCCCGCGCCTTCAGGTTGGGATTGCATTGCCCGGCCGGAAGACATTGCCGCGCTGTCCGGCGTCGATCATCTGATGGTCGAAGGCGGATCGGAAGCGGCGGCGGCTTTCCTGCGGGCGGATCTGGTCGACCGGCTGCTGCTGTACCGCGCGCCTATTGTCATCGGCGGGGGCCGGGCTGGCGTGGCAGACATTGGCCTTGCCGACCTCGCCCATGCCCATGGCCGCTGGCGCCTTGCCGATGAACGGCGGCTGGGCGACGATCGGCTGGAGGTTTACGAAAGGACGCGCAGCGCCTAGAGCAAGCGGCCCGATATCTGAAACGCGCAGCTTGCTCTAATTCTGTGTTGTCGCATCGCTTTTGACGGAAAACCGGTTCCCACTTTTCCGCGCGATGCTCTAGAGCGCGGCTGGACCCAGCAGGATTGCAGACCCATGTTCACTGGCATCATCACCGACATAGGCGAAATCCGCGCCGCCGATCAGCGGGGTGACCTGCGCCTTGTCATCGGCTGTGCCTACGACATGGACGGCGTCGCGATCGGCGCGTCGATCGCTTGTTCAGGCGCATGCCTCACCGTCGTGGAAAAGGGCGCGGACTGGTTCGCGGTCGATCTTTCGGCTGAAACGCTGGCGCGTACGGCGCCGGGATTATGGGAACAGGGCGGGCGGCTCAATCTGGAACGCGCGCTCAAGGTTGGCGATGAACTGGGCGGCCATATCGTCACCGGGCATGTCGACGGCATCGGCACATTGGTGTCCGCCACGCCTGAAGGCGATTCGACCCGGCTGGTCGTCGCGGCTCCGGCAGCGCTTGCTGCGGCGCTGGCGGCGAAAGGCTCGATCACGATCGACGGCATTTCCCTGACGGTCAACAGCGTGGACGACCAAGCCGACGGTTCAGTGCATTTCGGGCTGAACATCATTCCCCATACGGCGGCGGCGACCACGCTCGACACGCTCGTCCCCGGACGCGCCTTCAATCTGGAGATCGACGTGCTCGCCCGCTATCTGGACCGGATGCAGACTCTTCGCCAGCCTGCTGTGTGATTGGCGCTTGCCATTATCACACCACAATGTGATAAACGATGAGCAGGGCCGATTTGGTTCAGGAGTCTATACTATGTCTTCTTCGCTCATTGACACCGTCCGCACACTCGTCAACGACGGCCGCATGTCTCGCTCCGGCCTCGCCCGCGCCGCCGGGCTGCATGCCAATTCGTTGCGTCGACTGGGCGAAACCGACTGGAACCCGACCGCTGAGACGCTGGGCAAGCTGGAAACCTATCTGCTCCGCCGCGAAGGCGGCACGGCGCTGGCGTCTCCCGAAGAGATTATCGACGAAGCCCGGAACGGACGCATGTTCATCTTGGTCGATGACGAAGACCGCGAAAATGAAGGCGATCTCGTCATCCCCGCGCAGATGGCGACTCCCGACGCGATCAATTTCATGGCAACCCACGGCCGTGGCCTCATCTGTCTGGCGCTGACCAAGGATCGGGTCGAACATCTGGGCCTTGGCCTGATGAGCCGCAACAACGGCACCCGCCACGAAACCGCCTTCACCGTATCGGTCGAGGCGCGCGAAGGGGTGACGACGGGAATCAGCGCCGCTGATCGCGCACGCACGATTTCCGTCGCGATTGACGGGTCGAAAGGACCGCAGGACATTGTGACGCCGGGCCACGTCTTTCCGCTGGTTGCGAAGGACGGCGGCGTCCTGGTGCGGACGGGCCATACCGAAGCGGCAGTCGACGTTGCGCGGCTCGCTGGCCTCAATCCGTCCGGCGTCATTTGCGAGGTTATGAAGGACGACGGCACCATGGCCCGGCTCGACGACCTCATCCCCTTTGCCCAGAAGCACAAGATGAAGATCGGGACAATCCGTGACCTCATCGCCTACCGTCGTCGTCACGACCATATGGTCGAACGACGGGCGGAGGCCAGTTTCCAGAGCAAATGGGGCGGCGACTGGAAGGCGATCAGCTTTTACAATCGGGCCACCCACAGTGAACAGCTCGTGCTGCAAAAGGGCCATGTTCTGCCCGATGAGCCCACCTTGGTTCGCATGCATCAGCTTTCCTTGCTGGACGATGTCTATGGCGCGACCGGCTCCCGTTCGAACCTGCTCGCCAAGTCGATGGAAATTATCGCGCAGGAAGGCGCCGGTGTTATCGTGGTGTTGACACCCAGCACACCTGGCGATTTCGTCAGCCGAATTCTGAGGCAGCGTTCGGGCAGCGAGATGGACGAACTGCGCGATTATGGGGTGGGTGCGCAAATCCTGGCGGAACTGGGCGTGCATGACATGGTGCTGCTTACGAACTCGCATCACAGCCTGATCGCGCTTGACGGCTATGACCTCGCCGTGGTTGGGCACCGGCCTGTCGAACTGTAGGAAGTAGGAAGGATAGGGCCATGGCCAAGTTTCTGATCGTCGAAGCCCGTTTCTACGACCATCTCAACGATCTGCTGATCGAAGGCGCGACTGCCGCGCTGGAGGACGCTGGGCATAAATATGAAGTGGTGACCGTTCCGGGCGCGCTGGAAATCCCCGGTGCCGTGGCGCTGGCCGCCGAAACCGGGCGATATGACGGCTTCGTTGCTATCGGTGTGGTGATCCGGGGTGAAACCTATCATTTCGAAGTGGTTTCCAATGAAAGCGCGCGGGGCCTGATGGCGCTCAGCATGGATGGGATCGCGATTGGCAATGCCATATTGACGGTCGAAGATGAGGCGCAGGCATTGACCCGCGCCAAGAGCACCGAAAAGGACAAAGGCGGTGAGGCCGCCAGGGCGGCGATCGCCATGTTGGCGCTTCGCGAACGCTTCGGCGCTATCTGATCCTCCCGCAAAGGGCAGGATATAGCTGAGCAGGGGGGATGCGGGAGCCGTCCTGAGCCGGGCGGCCCCCCTCCATGTCAGGCAGCCCGTTCCAGCGGCGGATAGTCGACATAGCCTTCAGCACCCTGCGTGTAGAAGGTATCGACCTGCGCTTCATTAAGCGGCGCATCAGTCGCCAGTCGGTCGGGCAGGTCGGGATTGGCCAGAAATGATCGACCAAAGCTGATTGCCTGAGCAAGGCCGCTGTCCAGATCGGCTTGAGCGCTCGCTGCGTCATAGTCGCTGTTCAACACCAGCGGCCCTGTGAAATATTGGCGGACGACTGGCGACTGGCGCGGCACATCGGACGCGCCCCTCGTGCCGCCGGGTTTGAGTTCGCGCATTTCCAGAAAGGCAAGGCCGATCGGTTCCAGTGCCTGTGCCACTGCGCGCGACAGGCTAGCCGGATCGCTGTCGTCAGTGCCCTGCGACGCGCCGTTGAGCGACAAGCGCACCGCCGTTCGGTCCGCGCCGATGGCGTCGGCCACCGCCTGGGTAATTTCCCGTAGCAGGCGAACGCGGTTTTCGACGCTGCCGCCGTAACCGTCGTCGCGCTGGTTGACGCCGTTGCGCAGGAATTCATCGATCAGATAGCCATTCGCGGCATGGATCTGCACCCCGTCGAAGCCCGCTGTCCTGGCATTGTGCGCAGCCGTCACATAAGTGGCGATCAGCGCCGGAATTTCCTCCACCGCCAGGGCGCGGGGCTGTTCATAGGGCAGATTGCCTTGGTAGCTATGGGCATGACCGGGCGCAGTGATCGGGCTGGACGACACCGGCTGTTGTCCCGTCACGCTGGAATGGACCAGCCGCCCCATATGCCAAAGCTGGGCGAAGATGCGACCGCCAGCATCATGCACAGCCTGTGTGACCGGCTTCCACGCTTCGACCTGCTGTGTGGACCAGATGCCGGGCGCATACGGCCAGCCCAGCCCCTGTTGGGACACACCCACGCCCTCGCTGATAATAAGACCGGCGGATGCGCGCTGCCGATAATAATCCGCCATGATCGGTGTTGGTACATGGTTGCGCGTGGCACGGGCGCGCGTCAGCGGCGCCATGAGCACACGGTTGGATGCTGGGACGGCCCCCAGTTGAACGGGATCTAGCAAGCTGGCCATATATTCCCCTATCAAGGTTGCAATAAGCAACTGAAATTGGTTGCCGCTGCCAGTTGGGGTGCAGTCGACTGCCTTTCAAGCCCACATTATTTTTTGAGGCTTGGTGATGCCTTCAAGGCAAGGAGATGGCAGACGCAAACGCACTCGCCAGCGCTGGGGCATCAAGCGTCTCAAGATGTGGCAGGCGGCCCAGGGACCTTACCTTGCCCAATAGTGGGATGATGCGCTCATTTTCCGTGTGCGGCTCGCCGATGAAGGCAATTCCAGAGATCGGCACCCCACGGCTTCGCAGCGCCTCTATGCTGAGCAGGCTGTGGTTGATCGTACCCAGTTCCGTGGGAGCGCACAGGATGACGGGCGCCCCCCAGTGCTGGAAAAGGTCGGCCATCAGCATGGTTTCGCTGACGGGGACAAGGACGCCACCTGCTCCTTCGATCACCAGTGGGCCGTCGACCTGAGGCAAGGCCAGCCGGTCGATTTCGATCTCGACGCCATCCAGGCGCGCGGCGAGGTGAGGAGACGCCGGTGTCATCAGTCGATAGGCTTCGGGCAGGACGTGAGACGCCGGAAGGCCGGACAATCGGGCCACCGTTTCCTTGTCGCCTTCCGGGTCAACACCCGCCTGAATCGGCTTCCAATAATGAGCGCCGAGCGCCCCAGCGAGACCGGCGGCAAAAACTGTCTTGCCGATCCCCGTACCCGTTCCGGTGACGATGAATATACTCACGCCAATATCCTTCGTAATTCGTCGCCCAGTGCCAACACATCCGCCCGTCCCGCATTCAGCGTCAGCGAAATGCGCAGGCGGCTGGTGCCCGGCGGCACTGTTGGCGGCCGGATGCCACGTATGTCGAACCCTGCCTGCTGCAAGGCGGATGCCGCCGCCATCGCGCGTTTGTCATCGCCCAGGACAACCGGGATGATCTGGCTGCGTGGTTTGGGCAGGCCAAGCGGCGCGGAGATCGCTTCGGCGGCGTCGGTCTGCAATGTGCCAAGGCGCGCGCGCAGATCGTCGGCCTGCTCGATCCGGTCGATCGCCGCAGATACCGCTACGGCCATCAGCGGTGACGGAGCGGTCGAAAAGATGAAGGCACGCGCTCGATTGATCAGATAATCGATCAGGATGCGCGGCCCGCAGATCAGCGCGCCTTCCACCCCCATCGCCTTGCCGCATGTATGGAGCGTCACGACATTATGAAGCCCGTCCAGGCCTGATGACAGCCCCCTCCCATTAGGTCCGAACACGCCGGTACCATGCGCTTCGTCCAAGACCAGCATGGCATCCTGTTTGGCGGCGAGCAAGGCAAGGTCCGCCAGAGGAGCCATGTCGCCATCCATGGAATAAAGCGTCTCGACCGCGATCCAGATCCGCCCCTTTCCTCCGTTGGTACGCCAGATGGCGATATGGTCTGCGAAGCTCTGCACATCATTGTGGCGCGCGAAAACAGCCGCGGCTTTTGACATGCGGATGCCGTCGTGGACGCTGGCATGGATCAACTCGTCCGCGACGATCAGGTCGCCACGCTGGGGCAAGGTGGAAAATAGCGCCAGGTTCGCGGCGAAACCATTGGCCATGAACAACGCAGCCTGAGTGCGAAAAAATGCGGCGGCCTTCGCCTCCAACCCTTCATGTTCGGGCGCATTGCCCCGCAGCAGCCGCGACCCGCCCGAACCCACGGGCACGCCACGCGCCACCGCGTCGGCGACCGCTTGACCGATGATCGGGTCTGACGCCAGTCCCAGATAGTCGTTGGAAGCGAAATCTCTACCTGCTCGTGGAGCCAGCGCGCGCAGGCGACCGCGCTGCTCAAGCGATGCAAGTTGCGAGCGGAAGGGTTCGCTGGTCATGGGCGGCCTATAGGCCCGCATTATGGAGCGGGGCAAGCCGTTCGGCCCGCCCCGCCCACCATCTCGTCCCGCCCCCGATAGGGGCGGGTCATGCCTCAGCCCCCGTGCGCCAGCGCGGCGAGCAACAGCAGTGCGACGATGTTCGTGATCTTGATCATCGGATTGACCGCCGGGCCAGCAGTATCCTTATAGGGATCACCTACCGTGTCGCCGGTCACGGCTGCCTTGTGCGCTTCCGATCCCTTGCCGCCATGGTTGCCGTCCTCGATATATTTCTTGGCATTGTCCCACGCTCCGCCGCCGGATGTCATCGAAAGGGCGACGAACAGGCCCGAAACGATCACCCCAAGCAAAAGGGCGCCCAGGGCGGCAAAGCCATTGGACGTTCCCGCCACCGCCGATATCGCGAAATAGACGATGATTGGCGCCAGCACCGGCAGCAGGCTGGGTACGATCATCTCCTTGATCGCGGCGCGCGT
>CAMPHJ010000062.1 GCA_946885845.1 uncultured Sphingobium sp.
TTGCTATCGCATCCTTTTAAGCGATGCTTTAGCGCAGACCCAGATATTTGTGGGTTTGCAGGCTGAGCCGCCAGCGGGGTCGCTCCATCACCAGGTCCATGGCGGCCTGCACATTGGCGGCCGCGTTGGGATCGTCGAGGGGCTGGACCAGCAGATGGTCGAAAGCCCAGTCCTCCATTGCTTCGACATCGGCCAGGCTATGGCCAAGGCCGGGTTGAGGCCAGACCAGCTTCAATTCATTACCGGCGCGTTGCACGACGTCGCTTCCCGCCTTCGGACTGATGCACACCCAGTCGATCGCCGGATGCGCCGGAATCGTGCCGTTGCTTTCGATTGCGATGGTGAAAGCCCGCGCATGCAGCGCATCGATAAGGGCGTCATCGATCTGGAGCATGGGTTCGCCGCCGGTAATGACGATATAGCGCCCCTCCCCGCCTGTGCCCCAAAAGGCCAGGGCCGCGTCGGCGAGCGCGGCGGCATCGGCAAATTTGCCGCCGCCATCACCATCGGTGCCGACAAAGTCCGTGTCGCAAAACTGGCAAACCGCCTTGCGCCGATCCTCTTCCCGACCAGTCCACAGGTTGCACCCGGCGAACCGGAGGAAGACGGCGCGGCGGCCGCTGTGCACGCCTTCGCCCTGCAACGTCAGAAACATTTCCTTGACGGCGTAGGTCATCGGGTCAGGGCTTTGCGGCGTAATCGGTAGGATCGGGCAGGCCCGCTTCCTCAAAACCCTTCGACCGCAGTCGGCAGCTGTCGCACAGCCCGCAATGCCGGTTGCCGGGCGCGGGATCATAACAGGACCAGCTCAACCCCGCGTCCAGGCCCAGCCGCTGAGCCTCCCGCACGATGTCGGCCTTGCTCATATGCTGGAGCGGTGCGTTGATGCGCAGCGGGCGCCCTTCCACGCCTGCTTTGGTCGCCAGGGTCGCCATCTTCTGAAAGGCGTCGATAAATTCGGGGCGGCAGTCGGGATAGCCCGAATAATCGAGCGCGTTGACGCCGATGAAAATATCGCTGGCGCCCGAAACCTCTGCCAGGCCCAGCGTCAGCGACAGGAATATCGTGTTGCGCGCCGGGACATAGGTGATCGGGATGCTGGACCCCACGCCGCCTTTGGGAACTTCCAGGTCAGCGGTCAGCGCGGAACCGCCAAAGGCGGTGAGGTCGAGCGGCAGGACGATATGAGACATGGCGTTGAGCGCCGCCGCAACCTTCGCCGCGGCCTGAAGTTCGACGCGATGACGCTGATTATAATCGATAGTGAGCGCAAGCACATGATAGCCAGCTTCGCGCGCGAGCCCGCCCGCGACCATGGAGTCCAGTCCGCCCGAAAGCAGGACGACAGCGAATTTTCCCTTATTGGCAACCATGGCCCCGCGCTAACAACCCGCGCCGCACTGTGCAAGCGATCAGCGGCAGGCGCCAATCCGCCGCGCTTCCATATCGACCGCGAAGGGCGCGCCATTGGCAATGCCCTGCGAACGGACCTGTGCCAGCCGAGGGGTTTCGACGCGAAGGTCGGTCCGACCGCTGCCCGCGCCACCGCAATCATAGCTGACGGAAAGACGCGTCGCGCTTTGTTCAAGCGTCAGCTGTTTGCAACTGGCGCGCGGATGACGGAGCTGAACCAACTGGCGCAAGTGGGAAAGGCAGAGCTTTCGCGGGCTGTCGCTTTCGCGCTCGCTGCCCCTTTCCCGCAATTCCCATTCGCCCGGCTCCACGCTGACAGCCGTCGGAGCATGCAGCGCCAGTGCGATGGCAGGCGACGCCAGGACCAGCATCGCAAATGCGCATGTCGTGGCGCGCAGACCGGTTGTCATTCCTTAGCCCCCATCATCAGCGAAGCGCATTGGGTCCGCCGGAGCATCATCCGGCATTGCGCCATGATGCACCCGAAATGCGGCCATTTGATGCGCAGCCCCCGCTGACGCAGCAACCCCCTGCAAAATCGCCCGAACTTGGTGTCAGCCTTCCGCGAAACTGTCCAGCAAAACCGGGAATAGCCGCGAACAGAAGGCGCAATCCACCCCGATCACGCCATTATCATCCGCCATTTCCAGGCGCTCACTGGCGGGGAATCGGCCTATGACGCTGCGGATATGATCGATGTCGCAACGACATCCCTTGGTCAGTTCCACCGGGTCAGTGACGCGCACTACATCTTCTTCGTGGAACAGCCGCCAAACGATGTCGGTCAAAGGCAGCGCCGGATCCGTCAGTTCCCCGTCTTGCAGCGTCACGGCAAGGGCCTGCACATGTTCCCATTCGGGGTGGTCGTGGCGGGTGTGCAGCCGATCCCGCCCCACCTCGCCTTCCGGCAGATGCTGGAGCAGCATGCCAGCGGCCAGGCACCCCTCGCCCGCTTCATGCCGGGTCGCGATGTGCACGACGCTGGGGATTTGTTCGGACTGGAAGAAATAATGTTCCGCCGCGCTGGCCAGCGAATCGCCATCCAACGGCACAATGCCCTGATAGCGTTCACCCGTTACCGCCTGGTCGAAGGTGATGGCCAGATAGCCTTTACCGAACAGGCCGAACAGCGTCGGGTCAGGGCCGAGTTCCGCCAGGCGATCCGCGTCGAACTTGGCGTAGCCGCGCACTTCGCCGCCCTTATAGTCGGCGACGAGCAGGCTGACGACGCCGCTTTCGGTCTGCGCCTGCAGGGTGAGCTGGCCGCCTGCATCCTTGAGCGTGGTGCCCAGCAACGCGGCCAGCACCAGCGCGGAGGCGAGCAGCCGTTCGATCGCCGGAGGATAGGCGTGCGCGGCCAGCACATCGTCCAGCACCGGCCCCAGCCGCAAGATGCGCCCGCGCGCATGGCGGGACGGAATGGTGAAGCCCAGGGCCTGGTCGATATGGGCGGATGAGGTCAAGGCAAGCTCCGTTTGACCCGCTTTGCGGGCGGGGAATATGCAACGTCCGCTGCTTTAGCGCGCGGTCGGTTCGCTGCTAGATAGGACCTTGTCCGGCAAACTCAACCGAGACGGCCAGCAGCCCACAGCAGCACTGACTTTTGCCCATGGATGCGATTTTCCGCCTCGTCCCAGATGAGCGACTGTGGCCCGTCAATCACCTCTGGCACCACTTCTTCGCCGCGATGGGCGGGCAGGCAGTGCAGGAAGCGGGCGTCAGGGCGTGCATGCGCCATCAGGGCGGGCGTCACCTGATAGGGCATCATCGCCTTGAGCTTTTCTTCGGCATGCGCCTGGCCCATGGAAATCCAGGTGTCGGTGACGACGACATCCGCGCCCGTGACGGCGGCCACCGGATCGCGAGTCAGGGTGACACGGGCGCCCGCCGCCTGCGCTTCATCGGCAAAGGCGGCGTCCGGTTCATAGCCTTCGGGTACGGCAACCCGGACGTCGAACTTCAGCAGACCGGCAGCCTCTATGATGGAATGGAGGACATTATTGCCATCGCCCAACCACGCCCATTGGCTGCCCGGCAGCGCCAGCCCATGTTCCACCACGGTCAGCAGGTCCGCCACGATCTGGCAGGGATGGGACAGGTCGGTCAGGCCGTTGATCACCGGGACGGTCGCATGGTGCGCCATCTCCTCAATCTTCGCATGGTCGTCGGTGCGGATCATGATCATGTCGCACATGCGGCTGAGCACGCGGGCGGTATCGGCCACGGTTTCGCCCCGGCCCAGCTGGCTGGTCGCGCCATCCAGGATCAGCGACGATCCGCCCAGCTGGCGAATGGCCATGTCGAAGCTGACGCGGGTGCGTGTGGAATTCTTTTCGAAAATCATCGCCAGCGTGTGCCCGGCGAGCGGCGCGTCGGCATCGGCCCGTCCCTTGGGCTGACCCCGGCGCGCGGCCTTGCGATCGATAGCGTCGGTCAGCATCGCGGCGATGGCTTCGCCGCCTGCGTCGGACAGGTTCAGGAAATGTCTGGTCATATTACCCTCATTCTCCTTGCCACCGTTCGTTTCAAGCGTGTCGGAATGCGCTGTGTTCCGCTTGTCGACTTGGCTCGAAGCGAACGGGGGGAGTTGCTGGTCGAATGGCTGGTTTCAGGCCGCCTCGGCCGTGCCGAAGCTGCGCGCGCCAGCCGACAGTTTTTCGATGCACTCGGCGATATGGCTTTCATCGATCACCAGCGGCGGCAGGATGCGCACGACATTCTGCCCCGCTGAAACGGTCAGCAGGCCATGATGATCGCGCAGATGCGCCACGAAATTGCGGGCGTCGTGGCTGTCCTTGAGCTTGACGCCCAGCATCAGGCCCATGCCGCGCACATCTTCGAACATGTCATGGTTGGGGATCAGCTGTTCGAGCGCCGAACGCAACCGCGAACCCATCGCCTTTACATGGTCAAGGAAACCGTCGCCCAGCACTTCGTCCAGCACCGCCATGCCGACCGCCATGGCAAGCGGATTGCCGCCATAGGTGGAGCCGTGGGTGCCGAAAACCATGCCTTTGGCCGCTTCTTCGGTTGCGAGGCAGGCGCCCAAGGGGAAGCCCGCGCCGATGCCCTTGGCGACCGCCATGATGTCGGGCGTCAGGCCATATTGTTCATGTGCGGAAAAGGTGCCGGTGCGGGCATAGCCGCACTGAACCTCGTCCAGGATCAGAAGCAGCCCCTGTTCATCGCACAGCTTGCGCAGGCCCGACAAAAACGCCTGGGTCGCGGGGGTAACGCCGCCTTCGCCCTGCACCGGTTCCAGCAGGAAGCCCGCCGTGTCGCCATCGACAGCCGCGATGGCCGCTTCCAGATCGTTGAACGGCACCACCGTAAAGCCGGGGAGCAAGGGTTCGAACCCATCGCGCATCTTGGGCTGGCTGGTCGCGGAAATCGTACCCAGCGTCCGCCCATGGAAAGCGTTGTCGAACGCGATGATCCGGTGCCGGTTAGGCTGCCCGTTGACATAGTGATAGCGGCGCGCGGTCTTGATCGCGCACTCCACCGCTTCCGCGCCCGAATTGGTGAAGAAAACCGTGTCGGCAAAGGTCGTGTCGACCAGTCGCTGGGCGAACTTTTCCCCCAGCGGCATGCCATAGAGGTTGGATGTGTGCATCAGCGTCGCGGCCTGATCGGCAATCGCCTTGACCAGCCGGGGATGCCCGTGGCCGAGGATATTGACCGCAATGCCGCTGGCGAAGTCGAGATAACGCTCGCCACGCTCGCCGATCAGATAGCAACCCTCGCCTCGCACCGGGCGGACGTCGCACCGGGGGTAAACGGGCATGAGCGGCGTGATCGACATGAGGCCCTCCCTTGGCTGGGCTGATACAAAAAGTCCAAAACGCAAAAAGGCGGCCCCCGCCGGGCCGCCCTATGCGAGCAATGCCTATAACCAAGCCGCCAGAGCGGTGCAAGTCTTGCTAAAGCGCTCTCAGCCGATCTGGCCCCACGCGTCGGCGATCTCCGCAATCATGTCCCGCGCCTGTTCGACCGGCTGGGGATCGCGCTCCTTTGCGCTGACCAGCAGAAGGCGGCGCGCTTCCCGGTAGATCTGGGCGAGGCCCATGGCGACGTCGCCGCCGCGATCGAAATCCAGGCTGGATTCCAGCGCGATCAGGATCGACATGGCGCGCGCCTGCTTGTCGGACACTTTGAGCCGATCATTGTTGCGTTCGGCCAGCCCGGTCGCTTCCAGAGCGATCAGCAGTTCGTCGAACAGCACCTTGACCAGTGCATGAGGGGTCGCGCCTTCGATGCGGCTGCCCGAATGAACGGCCGCATAGCCGCGCGCCGCGCGATTGCCTGCATAGCCCTGACTATAGAACATGATTGAAGACCCCTGTTAATTGTCGCTCTTGTTCCACATGGCGACCTGTTGTTCGAGATAGCTCTGCGTGGCCTTGAGCGCGGAAAGGCGCTTGTCCATCGCACTATAAACCTTTGAAAGCTGTTCCTGATAATCAGTCATCTGTTCGTTCAGCTTTTCCAACTGATCGGCCAGCGACTTGCCCAGCTTTTCATATTTGCTTTTGGCCGAGGCCAGCGGACCATCCTTTTGCAGGATCGCATCGCGCACGCCGTCCATCAGTCCGGCGAGACCCGGCGTCGTGGCCGACTTGACGGTCGGATTGAGCATCTGGGTGATCGCCGCAGCGTCGGTAGACAGTGCCTTGTCCAACACAGCCGTATCCAGTTTGAGCGTGCCGTCCCGGTTCGTGCTGACGCCGATGGACGACAGGGTGGCGTAGGTTCCCGTAGGCGTCAGCACCGCTGAGGTCATCTGCGAAAGCTGGCGCTTCATGTCGCGGATCGACGTTTCGCCGTTGAGCACGCCCGCGCTGGACGAATCCGCGCCGGTCGAAGTCGCGGTGTTCAGCGCCTTCATCAACGTGTTGTAGGCGTCCACGAACTCAACCATCAGGTCGCGCATGGTCGTGGTGGGTTCGGTCGTGGCCAGGGTGACACTGGTGCCGGGCGCGGCCTTGTTCAGGTCGATGCGCAGATTGGCGATCGCTGTGTCGATCGTGTTGCTGCTATAATATTGTTCGACCCCATCCAGGCGGATGATCGAATCCTGCGCCTGAACCTCGCGCGTCATGCCCCCAGCCGCTCCGTCCCAAGTGAAGGCGTCGAGCGCAGTGTTGGCCGATGTGTTGGTGAAGGTGAAGCTGTTCGCCGCCCCGGTCGCGCCCTTCATGACCAGGCGCGTGCCCTGATTGTCGGTGATCACGCTGGCGGTTACGCCGGTGCCCGCCGCGTTGATCGCGTCGGCCAGGTCAGAATAGGTGGCATTGGCGGCGAGCGTGATGGGAACAGCGGCGGCGCTGCCCACCTGGAGCGAAAAGCTGCCATCGCCGATCACCGTCGCTGCTGTCGCGCCCACGGCTGGAGCGGACGCAATGGTCTGCGCGGCGGCAAGCTGGCGCACCTCCAGCTGGGCAGGCAGGCGTGGCGTGCCGCCGGGCAGAAGGCTGACGGCGGCGATGCTGGAATCATTGGAGGCGGGCGTTCCGGCATAGCCAGTGCCGGCGAGCAGGCTATTGAGCGCGTCCGCGAAGCTGTCCAGGGAACTGGAGGCCGAAGCCAGCGCGGATATGCGCGCATTGTTCAGGCTCTGGCGGTCGGTGATCATCTTCTGCTTGGGATCGCGCGCGGCGCTCACCAGGCTGGAGACCAGTGCCGACGTGTCGATTCCCGAGCCAATGCCCAGAGCCGTCGAAATGCTGCCGCTTACCGAGGTCATCCACCGTCCTTTCAGAAGTGAGAACGGCGATAGGAGAAAGACCTTTAGGAATGATTTTCATTGAGCGCGAAAGTTCGTCCGCAGACGGTCCTTCTCAATATCCTGACGAAAGAATCTGGTCGACCGCTCCGCGCTTCAGATGCGCCTGTGCGGCATGGGCATAGCTGGCCTGCTCCGCGATGCGCTTGCCCAGCATGACAGCGCTTTCAACGGCTTCCTTCGATGCGGGAGGCAGCGGCACCAGGATGATCGGCGTGGGCAACATGGTTTGAATCGCCGCGTCCGCCGCCTCGACCGAAACTTCGCCACCATAGGCCCTGAGGTCCGCCAGAATGTCGGCGACGCGCGCATGCATTTTCGCATATTCCGCCGCGCTGGCGAGATCATCCTCGGAGACTGAAGTCGCCGCGTCGCTCGGCGGATGCTGCCCGCCCTGGCCGTTACCATGCTGCATGGCAGGCCGCTGATTGACGGCGATTGACTGGACTGCGGACACGGGCGACGGCAACCGGGATGAAACCCGATCGACCCGCGTTAAGTCGTTCCGCGACATATATTCGTTCATGACGCACCATCCTAATGCGTCCCCATGAACAGAGTACGGCGATCAATGCCTAAGATTTAGTTCACCCTGAGAATATTTTTCAGAGCTTGCGGCCATCCGCGTCGAAACGCAGGTCGTCGGGCACGTGGATGAAGGGTCGGTCCATCTCGCTCGCCATCCGATTTTCCACGCGGAAGACGAAGGCCAGCACCGTGGCGACGGCCATATACAGCCCTTCGTTGACGATATGGCCGGGCCGCGACGTGAAGTAGATGGCGCGGGCAAGATCAGGATATTGCAGCACCGTCACGCCATTCTGGTCCGCCAGATCGCGAATAGCCGCAGCGATGGCGTCGCAACCCTTGGCAACGACGACGGGCGCGGCGTCCTGCCCCGGCTTGTAGCGCAGGGCGACGGCGAAATGGGTGGGGTTGGTGATGACGACGCTGGATTCGGCCACAGCCTGACGCGCCGACCCGCTGAGCACTTCGAACTGGCGACGGCGGATCTGGCCTTTCAGCTCTGGCGACCCTTCGCTTTCCTTATGTTCGTCCTTGATGTCCTGCTTGCTCATGCCCAGCCGTTTGGACCGCTGCATGATCTGGCTAGGCACGTCGATGCCCGCGATCACGAACAGGCCACCCGCCATGATGAGGCAGGTCATGATGAACATGTTACCCAGGTCCGACATGGCAGGGGCGATGCCCGCCTTGCCAAGGCCGATGATCGCGGTCAGCCGGTCCCAGATCACCCAGACGCCGATCGATCCCAGCAAGCCGACCTTGGCGATCGATTTGAGCAGTTCGATCAGGCCCTGCATGCCGAACATGCGCTTGAGACCGGCGGCGGGGTTGAGTTTCGACGCCTTGGGCGCGAAAGCCCCTGGACGGAAGCCAAGCGAGCCAAGGATCGCAGGACCGGCAATCGCGGCAAGCGTAGTCGCCAGCAATATACCGCCCACCGGCAGGGCGATGCCGGTCAGCAGGCTCATGCCGCGGGCAGCGGGCGCAAAGTCGGTAATGTCCTCTCGCCGGAAACGCAGCGCTTCTATCAGCATTTCCGACAGGGAATCGACAACCGAGGGTCCGGTAATCGCGATCCAGCCGATGCCCGCCATCACCACCAGCGCGGTCGCCAGTTCCTTCGACTGAAGGATGTCGCCCTTCTTGGCGGCGTCCTGCAATTTCTTCGGGGTTGGCTTTTCGGTCTTTTCGCCGCCGCCGTTGCTGCTGCCCGACATCAGCGACCCTCCGCGATGGACTGGGCCTGATCCAGCCCGGCCTTGAGCGACGCTGTCAGACCTTCACCCATGACGGGTGCAGCCACGGCGAGCAGGATGAGGCCCGCCATCAACGCCACCGGCATACCAACCGCAAAGAGGTTGAGCGACGGCGCGCTGCGTGCCAGCATGCCCATGACGATTTGAACCAGCACCAGCGCAAAGCCGACCGGCAGTGCGACCGTGACCCCCGCGCCCAGCAGCGATCCGCCGAACTGCACCAGGCTCCACACCGCATCGTTGCTGAGCATCGCGCCGCCGGGGGGCAGCGCCTGATAGCTTTGCACCACGAAGCTGGCGAGCATCAGGTGGCCGTCCATGCCCAGCAGCAGGAAGGTGGCGAGGATCGACAGGAAAGTGCCGATCGCCTGCGTCGTCTGACCTGATGAAGGATCGACCATGGCGGCGAAGTTCAGGCCCATGGCGTTGCCGATCGCCTCACCCGCCACGAAGGCGGCGGCATAGCCGATCTGGACCGCGAACCCCATGGCAAGGCCCGCGAGCACTTCGCCCGCGACGAGCATTACCCCCTGAAAGCTGGCCACGCCATCCTGCGGCAGCTGGATGGTGACGCTGTTGAGCGCGGCCATGCCAAGCGCGAGCGAAAGGATGAAGCGCAGCGGCAACGGCACAGCCGGTGCGCCGAATACCGGGGCCGCGATGAACGCCGCGCCGGGCCGGATCATGGCGATGAGCCAGACCCACAGCTGCGTTTCGACGTTCGCGAAGCCCGGCGCGATCATTGTAGGAGGTCCGGGATCCGTTCGAAGATTTCACGGGTAAAGTCGGCGATCAGCACCATGATCGATCCGCCGAACAATGCCAGCATGCCGCCGACCACGATGATCTTGGGGATGAAGCTGAGCGTCTGTTCATTGACCGATGTTGCGGCCTGCACCATGCCGATGAGCACACCAGCAATCAGCGCGGGAATCAGCACCGGCGCGGCGGCCAGGGCCGTAATCCAGAGCGCCTGCTGGGCCAGGCCCATGAAGAAATCGGCATTTTCCATTTTTACGTCGGATCCAGGAAACCGTTCGGGCTGAACTGGTCGAAGCCCTTCACTTCCAGAACAGAAGATAAAGCCTTCGACAGGCTCAGGGTGAACGGAGGATAGGGTCGCTTCCCCCTCATGTCGCAAACGACCCCGCCAGGCTGCCCATCGTCAGCGCCCATCCGTCCACCAGCACGAACAGCAAGAGCTTGAAC
>CAMPHJ010000063.1 GCA_946885845.1 uncultured Sphingobium sp.
GTATGGAAAAGGGCGACGTCCACTACCGCTTCGTCATCGATAACGCATCGCTGCGGAAATCATAAAGGGAGTGGTCGTCGATAACGTATCAGCGCGCCGGGCTTGGTCCGGCGGGCACGTTCGACTTCTCGCTATACATTCATCGGGGATCGCCACGATATGAGCAGCCTTGCGCAGCGCCGCGCCGCCGCAGACCCGGACAGACGCAAAGCGCGCAGGATGCTTGTTCGGGCGTTCCTTGCCCAGAATGTGGCTACAGGCTCCGCATTTGGTGGGTTCGCCGTCAGCATATTAGCGATCCAGGACCGTTTTGATACGACGCGGGGCATGGCCGCGATGGTTCTTGCGCTGACCGTGCTGGCCATGAGCGGGCTGGGACCGCTTGTGGCAGGATTGATTTCCCGCATCGGCCTGCGCAGCACGATGATGCTCGGCCTTGCGCTGTCGGTGACAGGCTATGTTCTGCTTGCCCTTGTTCAGTCGATTGAAGCCACGCTTGTCATCTGCACCCTGGCAATTGGTCCGGGCGCTTCGCTGCTCGGAGGTCTGCCGCCTAGTATTCTTGCGGGCAACTGGCATCCGCACGCGCGGGGGCGAGCGGTCGGGATCGCCTATATTCCGCTGTTCGTGACGGTGATCCCGTTGCTTGGCTTGATGATCATGCAGCGATTTGGGCTGCCGGCGCTGTTCCTTGCGCTGGCGGGGCTGCACATTTGTCTGCTGCCGGTGCTGCTGGGGGTTTCGGAGCCGCCTGAATGCGCGCAACCAGAACATGTGGCCGTAAATCCGGCTTCAAGGCCTGCTATTCTGTCGCAGCCATTATTTTGGGCGATTTTGGTTGGCGAAGGCGTACTCCAGGCAAGCACCATCACCGGTTCGGCACATATTGTCGCCATAGCGACCGAATATGGCGTGGCCGCCTCTTCCGCGGCGCTGCTCCTGTCCATCAAGGGTTTAGCGAGCATCTTTGGGTCCATCCTGGCAGGACTGGCTTGCGATAAATTCGGAGCTTCGCGGACATTGAGCGTTGCAGGCGCCGGATTGACAGCCAGTTGGGTGGTGATCTCGATGAGTGGCTGGTTCCCCGCGCTCGCCCTGGCGATGATCATCATGGGCATATCGGGCGCCGCTATTTTTCCGCTGGTTACCGTTCTTGTCGCTCAACTCTTCGGAGTTGCGGCGTTTCCTCGCGTTGTTGGGTTTCTGGGCGCCTTCACCCTGCCGTTTACCTTCGGCGCTCCGGTTGCAGGATGGCTTCGCGATACGATGAACAATTATAATCTGGCAATGTTGCTCCTCATGACAGTGTCTTGCGGGGCGGCAATCATCTTCGCTTGGATCGGCCGGACAAAGCACAGCAGCGAAACGATGGTCTCCTGAAGATCCGGCCTCGCTCCCGCCTAGTTATTTGACGAATTCAGATATCTCCGCACGTCCTTTAAGCGTCTTACCGCCGCGAGCGGCAGAGTGATTTTGAAGGTGCAGCCACGAGCGCGAGTTCAAATTTGTAATGCCGTGCTCTCCTGGATAGACAAAATATATGGATAAGGAAGTCTATTCCGACATGCGTTTCATCCCTGCCGGCAATTTCCAGATGGGAGCCGACAACTGGTATCCTGAGGAGAAACCTGCTCGTCGGGTCCGGGTTGATGCCTTCTGGATCGATGAGACGCCAGTCACCAACGCTGCCTTCGCCGCTTTCATTGATGCTACGGGATATATCACCCTTGCCGAAATCGCGCCTGATTGCAGGGATTATCCTGGCTTGCTGCCGGAACTGGCACAGCCAGGATCGGCGGTTTTTGAGATGAGCGCCGGGTCCGTCGACTTTGCGGCGCCCGATTGGTGGGAGTTCCGCATCGGCGCCAACTGGCGCGCGCCGCTCGGACCTGGCAGTTCGATTAAGGGGATCGAGGATCACCCCGTCGTTCACATCGCCTATGCGGACGCGGAAGCCTTTGCCGCATGGGCGGGCAAGGCGCTGCCAACTGAGGCGGAGTGGGAATTCGCCGCGCGTGGCGGACTGGACGGCGCAGACTATGCCTGGGGTGACGAACTAGCGCCCGGTGGGAAATTCATGGCCAATTATTGGCAAGGCGATTTCCCCCGCGACAACCAGCTTGACGATGGATATCTACGCACTTCGCCAGTGCGGACCTATGCCTGCAACGGCCACGGCCTTTATGACATGATCGGCAATGTGTGGGAATGGACCGCCGACTGGTATGCCCAGCCCAAAATCGAGCGCAAGCCAAAGGGCGCTTGCTGCATTCCGGCAAATCCGCGCGGCGGAACACGCGGCGGCAGCTTCGACAAGCGTGCGCTCGCGCGCATCCCGCGCAAGGTTATGAAGGGCGGCTCGCACCTCTGCGCGGAAAATTATTGCCAGCGTTACCGACCCGCCGCCCGGTACGCCCAGCCGATCGACACAACCACCAGTCATGTCGGCTTCCGCTGCGTGGTCCGGCCAGCGCGGTAAATAGGGAGGGCGGCCTGTCGCCGTAAGCGCCGCTTCTGCCATCGTGAATAAATCGCTTGCACGACGCTGCGAAGTGCCGCGCACCGGAGCAGTTATCTCACCGAAGCGCCTAAATAGAAGAAGCGAGGCTTGGGTCGGATAGTCCTCCTATACCAACGGAATTAGATCACCTTTACGCAGGCTTCATCGCGAACGTTCACGAGTACCGTTGAGAAAAAGCGTTGTCGCCTCGCGCGAAAGAGCGGCTCGCTGCGAGGAGTCGGGATTTTCGGCCGTCACCACGAACCGCACCCCAAACGTTGCCAAGTTGTAGAAGGTCCGACTTGCAAGGAGGGAAGGTATGGGCATGCCGAACTCAACCAGTCGTTGGGTCAGGACTGAGGCTGTGGAGGCCACCTGGCCATCATACGCCCACCGGGCAATGTCAGGATAGCGTTCGGCTTCGCATATCATAAGCCTTTGATACAAAAGATTACGCGGATGAAGGTGCCGATCCAGCAACCATCGGGCAAGCCGCTGGAGGGTGGCCCCAACCGTCGATTCTGCTCTGGGCGCGTCTGTAACATCACCTGGCCTGCCGAGGTGGATCAGCACTTGTTGGAAAAGGCCCCGTTTATCGCCAAACTGGCGATAAATGGTCGCAGCTCCCACCCCCGACTTTTCAACGATATGATCAATCCTCGCGCCGCGAAATCCTTGATTGAGGAACTCATCACTCGCCGCATCCATCAAATCCTCGATGCGCTGGGGCGTTATTCTTCGCTTCTTCTGGATTTCGTCAAACCGGGGCTCCTCACTTAGGGGATCGTCCAGTGTCGCATCGCTGAACTGAGCGGCTCTCCGGTAGCCGTTAAGGAGCAGATCAATCGAATATCTGGCTTGGTCATACTGCCGCTGCCGATGGATCGGAAACCCCATGAGGAAGCGGGTGCCTTGGGTCGCGACGCTCCCAAACCGGCGCGCCAATGCTGCGGGGTCCCATTCCTGCAATATGCCATCCTGCATAAGCGACGCCAGGTAATGAGCCAATGCGGGCGCGCCGCTGATCGTGCGGTTATGCAGTTCGGTCGCGAGATGCGGAAAACATCGGGTGGCGACCAGTTGCGCGCGCGTGAGGCCCATATTCTCTGGAGACAGAAAATGGGCGAGATAGCTCTTCATGACATCGCCGATCACCGTCGCCGGGTCGCCGCTCGCAATCGAAAGCTCTGAAGGTATTTCGGCTGAAATCGAGGCAATCACGTCCCGCATGACCGCACCGAACAGATCCACCTTCGTCGGATAAAGTTCGTACATGCTCTGTTTGCTAACGCGTGCCTCCCGAGCGATCAGATCAATCCCGGTCTCTTCAAAGCCGCTCCGCAGGAAAAGCTGACGGGCGACGGTCTTCAAACGTTCGTCGGCTGTATCAGCCATAAATTGCCCGCTCCAATAATTTGGACCGTTCGGTGCCACCTCTCGCGCCGGATCGCCAGCGCTGAAGACCGGCCATTGATATGTACGATAATTTCCAGTACAGCAAGACGGCATATAGCAGATAAGCTTTTCCACACAGAAAAACTGGGAAGCTGTTTGGAACTGCACGCGGCAGGATTGTGGGGAGCAGACAAGCATGAAGAAATGGCTCAAGGCGGCGCTATCCGGGGCCCTTGTTGGTACATTGCCGTTTGTACCGGCTATTGCCCAGACGGGTGCGAGCAGCCCTGTCGCGCTGCCCGCCCCCGCTGCGCCCTTTGGCGGCATTATCGGCACCAACTATTCCGATTCTGAACCGGCATTTCCCAAACCCGTCGCCGCGCCCGCAAACGCACCCAATGTGGTGATATTCATGACGGATGACGTGGGCTTTGGCGCCGCCAGCACCTTTGGCGGGCTGATTCCCACGCCTAATCTCGATCGCCTGGCAAGCCAGGGCCTTCGGTATAACCGCTTTCACACGACGGCGATGTGTTCTCCCACCCGCGCAGCGTTGCTAACCGGGCGCAATCATCATGCGGTTGGTAATGGCATCGTGGCCAACCTGACGACAGGGTTCCCCGGCTACTGGTCGGAAATGCCACGCAGCGCGGCCACCATCGCCGAGACATTGCGGCTCAACGGCTTTAATACGGCCATGTTTGGCAAGCATCACATGGGTCCGGAAAGCGTCGTTTCAGCAGCTGGGCCGTTCGATAACTGGCCGACCCGTTTGGGCTTCGATTATTTTTATGGCTTCGTCGCCGCCGAGACCAACCAGTTCAAGCCTGCCCTCTATCGCGGAATAACGCCGATACCGACTTTGGAGGACGGTGTGCTGGACAAGGCCCTTGCTGATGATGCGATCAACTGGATCCGCAACCAGAATGCGGCCGCGCCGGACACGCCATTCTTCCTCTATTATGCGACCGGATCGACCCACGCGCCGCTGCAGGCTCCGGCAGAATGGATCGCCAGGTTCCGCGGCAAATTCGACGCCGGTTGGGACGTACTGAGCAAGGAGATTCGGACGCGGCAGGAAAAGCAGGGGCTGGTTCCCAAGGGCACCAGATCGCAGCCGCGGCCTGCGGAGATCCCGGCCTGGTCAACTCTCTCGCCGTCCCTCAAAAAGGTCAATGCGCGCGCCATGGAGGTGTATGCCGGGATGCTGGCCTATCAGGACGCACAGATAGGCCGCGTCCTGGACGAACTCGACCGCACGGGCGAGGGGAAAAACACGCTGATCTTCTTCATCGAGGGCGATAATGGCGCCGCCGCCGAGGGAGACGTGAATGGCGCTACCAACGCCTTGGCAGGTTTTAACGGGTTTCAGGAAACAGACGAACAGCTTCTGGCTGCCATTGACGACTTTGGTGGACCGAAGGCCAATCTTAGTCTTGGTTTTGGATGGGCCTGGCTGACGAGCACCCCTTTCCCCTTGTTCAAACAATATGCCTCGCATTTGGGCGGAACGCGCAATGGCCTGGTCGTGTCATGGCCGGGGCATATTCAGGGCGGCGGAACGCGATCGCAGTTCACTCACGTCACAGACATCGTGCCGACCATATTGGAAGAGGTCGGCCTCACCGCGCCCGCTACGGTCAATGGCGCTCCGCAGCAGCGAATGGACGGGATAAGTTTCGCCTACACGTTCGACCAGCCCAAAGCGCCGGAACGCAAGACGACGCAATATTTTGAAATGATGGGCAATCAGGCCATTTATCATGATGGGTGGTGGGCAAATACAACGCCTGGCCGACTGCCCTGGACATGGAACAAGAGCAGTGGGCTTCCGAGCGATTATAAATGGGAACTGTACGACCTGAAGCGCGATTTCGCGCAGGCTGACAACCTGGCCACGAAACAACCGGACAAGCTGCGCGAAATGCAGGCTATATTCGTTTCTGAGGCACAGAAGAACAATGTGTTTCCGCTCGACGACAGGATGACCGCAGAGCGTTTCCTTGCGGCGCACAGCGCAAAGCCACAACGTGATCACTATACCTACTGGGGTTCAGGCGTATCCATTCCTTCAGGACAGGCCGCGCCCTTGTTCAACCGTTCCTTCACCCTGAGGGCTGATATCATCGTTCCGCAACAGCCTGTTTCCGGTTCCATCCTTGCTCTGGGCGGTGCGTTCGGCGGATGGGGTTTCTATCTCAAGGACAATCGGCCAGTCGCAATGGTGGCGGCATCGCAACATCGCGAAGATCAGTTCCGGGTCGCCGCGACACAGGCGCTCCCGCCGGGGCGCGCTACGTTGACCTACAATTTTGATTATGATGGCGGCGTCAATGGCGGCGGTGAAATGCGTATTTCGCGCGATGGGCAGGAGATTATGCGCGGTCGTATCGACAAATCGATTTCCCGACTTGTCGAAATGACTGACACCTTGGACGTCGGCATGGATACCTCAACCCAGATGACTTCGGACTATCCCGAAGGTGGCGTATTCAATGGCGTCCAGCGCGTAGACATCTCACTCGGCGCGGTTGGACTTCAAAGTGAAGCGCCGCAATTGATGCGGTAATATTCTGTTTAGCCTGAAGGCCCGGCCACAATATTGCGGGCAAACTCAAGACCAGAACAGATCTGGCATTTTTTCGATTAAACGGATCGATGAAGGATGGATGCGAAATGAGCACGAAAAGCGGACGAATCCTCAGATCTTTGGCTTTGTCGGTCAGCGGAATCGCGGCGATGGCCCATGCTCAGGCCCCGGCACCTTCAACCATGTCCGCGGCCCCTGAATATGTGCGACAGGCTCCCAAGGGCGCGCCCAATATCGTCCTGGTGCTGCTCGACGATGTCGGCTTTGGAGCCCCCTCGACCTTCGGCGGCCCGGCGCAGACGACCACGCTCGACCGGCTTGCGCGCGATGGGCTGCGCTATAATCGCTTTCACACGACGGCCATCTGCTCGCCGACACGCGCGTCCCTGCTTACCGGGCGGAACCCCCATGCCGCAGGCGTCGGCGCTGTCATGAACTCATCAGATGCGCGGCCGGGTTACAGCGGATTCCAGGGGAAGGACACCGCCACGATCGCCACGATCCTGCGCGAAAATGGCTATGCCACCGGGGCTTTTGGCAAATGGCATCAGACCCCTGACTGGGAACTGACTCAGGCTGGGCCGTTCGATCGCTGGCCGACGGGCGCAGGTTTCGACACCTTCTACGGCTTCCAGGGTGGGGAAACGGATCAGTTCAACCCCACATTATATCAAGGCACGGCCCCGGTGATGCGGCCCGCAGGCGACAATTATCACCTGACCGAAGATCTCGCCAACCGTGCGGTAAATTGGCTCCACACCGTGCGCACGTCAGGCCCCGGGCGGCCCTTCTTCCTCTACTTCGCAACCGGCGGCATCCACGCCCCGATCCAGGTTCCCAAGGAATGGATCGATAAATATCGCGGCCAGTTTGACCAGGGCTGGGACAAGTTACGCGAAGAAGTTTTCGCGCGTCAGAAGAAGCTGGGGGTGATCCCGGCCAACACCAAATTGACGCCTCGTCCGGCAGAGCTTCCGGCCTGGGACAGCCTCACGCCCGAACAAAAGCGATTTTCCTCGCGCTTGATGGAATCCTACGCTGCATATCTTGCGCATACCGATGCCCAGGTCGGCAAATTGGTAGACGACCTCAAGGCGAACGGCGAATTTGACAACACGCTTTTCATCTATGTGGTGGGCGACAATGGCGCCAGCGCTGAAGGCGGACTGGAAGGCAGCCTGGATTATATGGGCAGGCTCACCGGCATTTCTCCCGCACCCGACGCAAAGGCCTTCGCTCGTGAGGACGAGATTGGCGGACCGTCAACTTATGCCCACATCAACTCGGCCTGGGCCTGGGCTTCAGACGCCCCCTTCCAGTGGACCAAGGCGGTCGCGTCCCATCTTGGGGGAACGCGCAATGCCATGGTGCTCAGCTGGCCGACCCGGATAGAGCGAGAGGGAGGCATGCGCAGCCAGTTCGGCCATGTGAACGACATCGTTCCGACAATATTGGAAGTCACCGGCATCCCCACCCCCGCAGAGGTGGACGGCGTGCCGCAAAAACCAATGAATGGCGTCAGCCTCGCCTACACGTTCAACGACCCGAAAGCTCAAGAACGGCATTCGACACAATATTTCGAAGTCTTTGGCCACCGATCCATCTATCATGAAGGCTGGATGGCATCGGCCTTCCACAGCCGCTATCCTTGGACCGTGTCAGCGGATAATGGACGTCCTTTCGAAGAGGACAAATGGGAATTATATGATCTTCGGACCGACTTCTCGCAGTCCAGGGATCTTGCCGCGAAGAACCCGAAGAAGCTCGAAGAGTTGAAGGCGCTCTTCACGGCAGAAGCGTCTGCAAACCAGGTGCTGCCGCTGGCTGGTCAGGCGCCGGGCAAGGGCACTTTGCCGGACCCATCAGGAGGTCGTGAGTCAATCGATTATCGCCAAGGCGATATCGGCGTGCCAGAGGTCGCTCTTCCCCGCATGTTCAGTCGTTCCTGGACCATGCGCGCGACGATCGATACGACTGATCGGGCGCGTGGCGTCGTCGCGGCCTTGGGCGGCACGGACGCCGGGATGGCGTTGTATCTGGATGGCGATGGAAGGCCGAAATTCACATATCGTCTGTTTGACGTCAAAACGGTCGATCTTGTGGGTCCAGGCCCACTGACACCGGGCAAGCATTCCATTCAGGTGGACTTCGACTATGTCGGAGGAGGTTATGGGAAGGGCGGCACATTGAAGATGGCGGTAGACGATCAACCTGTCTCCTCCGACAGCATTCCTGCCACCCCTTACCTGTTCAGCATACACGAAACCTTTGGTGTAGGCTTGGACACTGGAGCGCCGGTGGGTAGCTATCCCGCCGATGCGGGGCTTGGCTATCCGATCGAAGGCGCAAAAATCGGCCGCGTGACCATCCGCGTTCGCTAGAGCGTTTCCAAAGCGAGCGGTTTCGGGGCGGGAGGAGATATATTGCGCGATCTGTCAGGCTTGAGACTGTTCGTTCTTGCGGCACAGAATAAAAGCTTTGCAGCGGCCGCACGCCAGGCTCAGCTCTCCAACGCGTCAATGTCTCGGCAAATAAGTGCGCTCGAAAAAAGTTTGTCCGTCAGGCTCTTTAACCGGGGAACGCGCGCTCTGACACTCACGGAGGCTGGCCAAATTCTACTTGCGCGTATGCTTCCGCTGCTGGGTGAGATGGACGAGATATTCGACAGCGTTTCGCTGTTAGAAGCAGAACCGCGAGGTTTGCTCCGTGTTGCAATTCGCGGTTTAATTGCATCTCAACGGGTTATGCCCGCATTGCCAGCATTTTTGGAAGCGCATCCAAGCGTTCAGATCGATCTGCAAATTTCCACCGATGAAAAGATGGACCTCGTTGCCGAGAATATCGATGTCGATATTCGCTTCGATCTTCCCGACAGCGGCGAGTTGGTTGCCCGGCGCCTAGGGCCGATGACTCAGTTGGTGCTTTTGGCTTCGCCAGCCTATCTTGCCAAACGACCCGCTCCGTCGGTGGTCAACGATTTATCCGACCACTCGGCGATCTTGTACGGCTCCAAGTCTGAAAAGACGGTTTGGGAGTTCGCTGGCCCTGACGGCACCACCTCGCGGGTTATGCCTTCGGGACAATTGAGCGTGAATGATGGAGGAATGAACCGCAGCGCGCTGCTTACGGGCGTCGGAATCGGAATCATGCCGCTGGAAGAGATTGAGCGAGAAATAGCAGACGGGAGCCTGATCCGCCTGTTGCCCAACCATAAGATTATCCAGCCCCGTGCCGGCAATGAGGGCATATTCGCAGTTTACCAGCGGTCTGCTTACCAGACCGGGAAGCTGCGGAGTTTCCTTATGTTTCTCGATGCTACCTTTAAGATGTCGAGCGACCACCAAACAAAACCGCCTGAAGCCCGCGATCTGGGCATTCCGCAGCTGTATTCGTTACGCAGAATGTAACAGTTCATTTCGTATTTGGGGGCTACCGAACGAGCGCGGCGGAAGCTATCAAATGGTGGTGCCGTAACCGGCATAAAAATCAGATGCCCGATGCAGACTTATTAGGTTTTCGCGTTGGCATGGTGCGCAATTTAAGAA
>CAMPHJ010000064.1 GCA_946885845.1 uncultured Sphingobium sp.
ACGACGGCGGGGGCTGCGCCGAACGCCTTGTCGATCAGCACGGTCTCGGTCGCGCCGCAAATGCCGGTGCGGCGCATCTTGGCGTTGACGACCAGCTTCATGGCCATGTCGGGATCGGCAGCGCCATCGACATAGCTGTGGTTGATGCCGTCGAGGTGCGCGAGCACGGGCACGCGCGCTTCTTCCTGCACGCGGGCGACCAAGCTCTTGCCGCCGCGCGGGACGATAAGGTCGATGAATTCCGACGCCTTCAGCAGCGCGCCAACCGCGGCGCGGTCGGTCGTGGGGACCAGTTGCACCGCGTCGGCGGGCAGGCCAGCGGCGGCGATCCCCTCTGCCATGGCGGCGTGGATGGCGCGGTTGCTTTCCTTCGCCTCGCTGCCACCACGCAGAATGACCGCGTTGCCCGCGCGCAGGCACAAGGCGGCGGCGTCGGCGGTCACATTGGGGCGACTTTCATAGATGATGCCGATCACGCCCAAGGGCACGCGGACGCGCGACAGTTCCATGCCGTTGGGCCGGACTTGCTTGTCGATCACGCTGCCCAAGGGATTGTCCAGCGTCGCGACCTGATCGACCCCCGCCGCAGTCGCCGCCACCCGGCCTTCGTCCAGGCGCAGCCGGTCGAGCATCGCTGGCGACAGCCCATTGGCAGCGGCATTTTCCACGTCGCGCGCGTTCGCGGCGAGGATTTGCGGCGCCTGATCCCGGAGGGCCTGCGCTGCGCGGCGCAGGGCGTCGATCTTTTGCGCGTCGGTTACCGTCGCGAGAATGGCTGCGGCGGCGCGTGCACGGGCGCCCATGCCGCTGATCAACATTTCGGGAGTCTGAGTAAGGTCGTTCATGATGGTTCGTGCCTTTCGCCCGCGCCTTTAGCATGAAAGCCAAACGAAACGGAACGGCAGAAAACACGGCTAGCGACGGTCAGGCCGCCTGTGCCAGCCCTTCCGTCACAAGCCCCCGGAAGGTGCGACATGGCGGAATGTTGCGCCATTCCACTTTTTCGACGACGTCATCGAACTGGGCGGAAAGAAGCCGCCGCACATAGGCGGAATATTGATAAACCAGAAACTCTCCGCCGGGCCGTAATGCCGCGCGCGTTTCAGCGCAGATCCCATCGCCGACTCCGTCAGGCAATGTGGAAAATGGGATGCCGGACAGGATGTAATCCGCCTGTCGATGCCCGGCCTCCGCGATGAAACGGCGAACGTCGGCAGCTGATCCATGTACGACGCGCAGGCGCGGGTCGACGATGCGCGCCTCCAGCCAGGCGACGAAATCCAGATTGAGATCGATCGCGATCAGCGTGGCATCCGGGTGCATCCGGTCCAATATCGTGCGGGTGAAGGTGCCAACCCCCGGACCATATTCCACGAACAGGCGCGTGCGGTGCCAATCAACGCCGGACAGCATGCTGTCGACCAGCGTGGATGAAGACGGAATGATCGATCCGATCATGCCCGGATGCTTCACGAACTGGCGGAAAAACATGCTCCACTGGCTGAGGAAGGTCGTGGAACCATCCCGGCCACGTGCCGAAAACCTGTCTTTATTCACGGGAGTGGAGGCCATTTACCCTCGCCTGATTGCCTTCTTTTCACGGCCTTGCAAATCGCGGCATGGCTTGCAAGCCGCTTTACAAGGAACCCGGACAAAAGACCGGGTTTTCCGACTGGCTAAGCGAACGCGCAGACGGCGGATCGGTTCAATCCGCCACCGCGCGACCCGATCAAGCGTCCCGTTCACGCGACCGCACCATGCCGGGCGATACGAAACCAATCGGATCAACCCGCATTGCGCTCTGCTTCAGTTGGGACTGTATCTTTTCATATTCATGCTCCATCTCGGCAGTGACGGAAGCACGGGTTTCATCCAGCGCGGCCAGGAAATGCGCCTGAGTGACCCTTTCCACCGTCATCGATTGACGCAATGCGAACAGGCCCGCCCGGCGTACCAGATCTTCCAGATCAGCGCCGGTGAAGCGTTCCGCGCGCGCTGCAAGCAGATCAAGATCGACATCGTCCGCCAGCGGCATCTTGGCAGTGTGAATCGCCAGGATGCGGCGACGTCCGCTTTCGTCGGGCACAGGTACATAGATCAGTTCGTCGAAACGACCCGGCCGCAGCAATGCCGGATCGACCAGCGTAGGCCGGTTAGTCGCGCCGATCACCACCACCGACTGTAGCTCTTCCAGCCCGTCCATTTCGGCGAGGATGGTGTTCACCACCCGCTCCGTCACCTGCGGCTCGCCCAGCCCGTTGCCCCGCGCGGGGACAAGGCTGTCGAGTTCATCGATGAAGATGACCGTAGGAGCGACCTGTCGGGCACGGCTGAACAGCCGGGCGATCTGTTGTTCGCTTTCCCCATACCATTTGGACAGAAGGTCGGACGATTTCGTGGCGATGAAGTTCGCCTGCGCTTCCCGCGCAACCGCCTTTGCCAATAATGTCTTGCCAGTGCCGGGCGGGCCGTAGAGCAGAAACCCCTTGGCCGGGCGGATACCGATCCGGCGAAAGGCGTCGGGGTCCTTCAGCGGCAGTTCCACCCCTTCCTTGAGGCGCATCTGCGCATCGTCCAGGCCGCCAATGTCAGCCCAGCCGATATTGGGCGCCTGCACCATCACCTCGCGCATGGCCGACGGCTGAACCCGCTTGATCGCGGACATGAAATCGTCGCGGGAAACGGACAATTCCTCCAGCACATCGGGGGGAATCGTTCCCTCCTCCAGATTAAGGCGCGGCATGAATCGGCGCACGGTCTCAATCGCTGCCTCACGGGTCAGCGCCGCCAGATCAGCGCCAACGAAGCCGTAGGTCATCCGGGCCAGTTCACCCAGATCCACGCCTTCGCCCAACGGCATGCCGCGTGTATGGATGCCCAATATCTCCCGCCGCCCGCGCTCATCAGGGACACCGACGATAATTTCGCGGTCGAACCGTCCGGGTCGGCGTAGGGCTTCGTCGATTGCCTCTGGCCGGTTGGTGGCGGCGATGACGACCAGATTGGTGCGAGGCTCCAGCCCATCCATCAGGGTCAGCAACTGGGCGACAAGACGCTTTTCCGTCTCGCCGGTCACATTCCCGCGTTTGGGAGCGATGGAATCGATCTCGTCGATGAACAGGATCGATGGCGCGGATTTGGTGGCGGCCTCGAAAATCTCACGCAGCTGCTTTTCCGATTCCCCATAGGCAGAGCCCATGATTTCCGGCCCATTGATCAGGAAAAATTCAGCCTCCGATTCATTGGCCACGGCGCGGGCGAGCCGCGTCTTGCCGGTTCCCGGCGGACCGTGCAGCAATACGCCCTTGGGCGGGTCCACGCCGAGCCGTTCGAACAGTTCGGGATAGCGCAGCGGCAGCTCCACCATCTCGCGCAGCTGATCAATGGCGTCCGCCATGCCGCCCACATCATCATAAGTGACGTCGGCGCGCCGCGATTCGCGTGGCTCTTCATATTCCGCGCGTAACTCTATCTCAGTATCGGCATCGATCTGGACAAAGCCCTTGGGCACGGTCGACACGACGACCAGCCGAATTTCCTGGAGCGCATAGGCCGGGGCCGCAAGCATCTGCCGCAGATGAGGGGGCATGTCGTTAGGCGGCACCTGCTGCTGCCCCGCCGTTGCAACCACGTCGCCCGCGGCCAGGGGGCGCTGGAAAAAGACGCGCTTCAGCCCATCGGGGTTGCCCTGAAGCCGCAAATTGTTTTGTGCAGGCGCGAAGACGACACGTTGCGCCGCCTTGGGCTCTATCTTGCGGATATGGACGAAATCGCCCGATCCTGCCCCGGCATTGGCCCGTTGCAGGCCGTCCAGCCGCAGCACGTCCAGCCCCTCATCTTCCTTATAAGGACGCACGACGCGTGCGGGGGTGGAGCGCTTTCCGGCAATTTCGACCACGTCGCCTTCGACGAGTTGCAGTTCAGCCATCGCCGCCACGGGCAGGCGCGCGAGTCCGCGCCCCGCATCTTCCGGCCGTGCGTTGGCCACCTGAATCTTTCGTCCCGGACTTTCTTGATCGGCCATCGCCATCCCCATTCTTGTCGCCGCGTAACGAGATAGGTAACGTTGCACGCCATGAGAAGGCCCGAACCCGCAGGCGGCACGAACAAAAAAAGGGCCGACCCGAAGGCCAGCCCAAAAAGGTTAAGGAGAGGATGCCTGAAAGGCGCGGTCCCTCTGCCCGGCGCAAATCATCTTCGCAAGTGCGAAAAGGATGGAGGAGTTGCAACTTTTGCATCTTGCCAAACAGGCGATTTTACTGCTCATGGGGGAGCGGATAAGAAAGAAAGCTGGAACAGTTCGTTAGAGAGGAAGGGATGCCGCGTCGCAGCGCATCGCTGATATAGATTGACCTATTATGCGCAGATTGCCGCCCCTTACCGCCCTTGAGGCTTTTGTTCAGGTCGCTCGCCTCGGTTCGGTGAAGGCGGCGGCGGAAGAACTCGCGCTGTCCACGCCTGCGCTCAGCCGACGTGTCCAGGCTTTGGAGCGCTTCATCGGTCGCGCCCTTTTCGACCGGAAGCACCAGGCGCTGGAAATCAACTCCGACGGTCAACGGCTGTTGGACGACATCGCCCCCGCACTGGATGCGATGAGCCAGGCGCTGGAAAATATCCAGAGTGGCGGCAACCAGTTGCGCCTGCGGCTGGCGGTCATGCCGCTGTTCGCAACGCAGCGGCTGTTCCCGCATCTGGGAGCATTGCGGGAGAGGCATCCGCAGTTGCATATCGACATCGAAACCACGCCCCATGCCGTCGCGCGACTGGGCGAAGGCCTGGATGCGGCGATCGTGCTAGCCAAGGATATCGACCCCGCGCTTTATGCGCATGAGCTGGACCATGACGAAGTCTATCTGATAGGCCGCAAGGCGCTGGTTGAACCGGCGCAGGCGCTGGCATCGCCCGCCGACCTCGCCCAGCACACCATATTGCTCCACCGCGACATGGTGATGGCGTTCGAGGCCTGGAAGGAAGCGGTGGGCCTGCCCGATCTTCAACCGTTGGCCATCGACAATTATGATTCCGGCCAGTTGATGCTGGAGGCGGCGGCGCAGGGGCTGGGCGTTGCAGTCATGCACGCCAGCCATTTCAACGAAGCCGAAGATTCACGACTGGTGCGCCTGTTTCCTGAGCATCGGGTGGAAAGCCCCTACCGCTATTTCTTCGTATGTCGTCCCCGCGCGCTTCAAACGCGTGCCGTGCGCATTTTTCGGGACTGGCTGGTCGGGGCGGATATCTGACAGCGAAAGATTCCAGCCCTTCAAACAGCTTGTCTATTTTTGCCTACCCAGGACTTAACCCTGGCTGCGCCGTTCCGTTATAGGGTTCATGAACGCGGCATCATCATCGGCGGCAAGCCCGCAGCACGGCCTGACAGACAGGCTGACACGTTGGGCAAGAGGTCTTTCGGGCAAAAGCGAGATCCAAAGCGACGTTGAGGATTCAGACCCTCACCGATCCCGACTGGGCAGCATCGCGCATCGCGAAATTACCCGGAGGCGCAAACTTTACGAAGATATTGGCGACTTCCTGTTCGCGCATGATCTGGACCTGACGCCGCTCAACTTCGGCGTGGCGCACGACTATATCACCGGATCCCATATCGGGGTGGAAAAGGCCGTGAAGGCTGTTCTTACCGAACGCGGCAGAATCACCAACGGTTGGGTCGAAACCGTGGTAGCCGAACAGCGCACCGATGATGTGACACCCGAAGCGCTGGCCACCATGCTGAGCAAGGTGGAAGAGAATCTGACCGAATTCACCGGGCTGATGGTCGAATCGCGCAATTCGGCGAAGGACTATGGTACGGCCCTGCAGGAAGAGGTGAAGGGCCTGGCGTCCGGCGGGAACAACGAACCAGTGCTTAGTCGGCTGGTAGCGCTGACCCGGTCCATGGTCGAAAAGACGCGTCAGGTCGAAAACCAGCTGCGTCAGAACCAAAAACAGAACCTGGCCCTGAAATCCAGCCTGGAGAGCGCCCGTCGCGCAGCCGAACATGACCACCTGACCGGCCTGCCCAATCGGCGCGCCTTTGAAGCGGCGCTGCAGCAGGAAGTGACGCTGGCCAAGGAACAGAATGAGCAGTTGTCGGTGGCCTTTTGCGACATCGATCATTTCAAGCAGATCAACGATATACACGGTCACGACACGGGCGATCGCGTCCTGAAATTCGTCGCCGGGTTGCTCGCGAAAATCAGCAATGATCGTTGCCATGTGGCGCGGCACGGCGGCGAGGAATTCGTCATGCTGTTCCGGGGCAAGACGGCGGCGGAGGCCTGCGAGGCGGTCGATGGCGTGCGCGAGGACCTGGCCACCCGCAGCCTGGTCAATCGCAGCAATGGCGAACGCATGGAGCGGGTCAGCTTTTCAGCGGGGGTCGCCAACGTGTTCTTCTACGAGGATCCACGCAGCGCGCTGAAGGCGGCGGACCGGGCGCTTTACCTGGCCAAGGAACATGGTCGCAACCGCGTATATCTGGCGCTGGAGGCCGAATAGGTCCGTCCGTCAAGGAGCCGCCAAGCCCCGGCGAACGCCTTAGAAGTCCGGCTTTTCATAATGAGCGGGCGGCGTGATCACCTCCATCCGTTCAGACAGCAGTGGACGGAAGGAAGGACGCGATTTGAAGCCCGCATACCAGCGCTTCACCGTCTCATGCCCGGCCCAGTCGATGCCGCCCAGATAGTCCGCGACTGAAATATGCGCAGCGGCAGCGATATCGGCGAGGCTGAGCGTCCCTCCAGCCATCCAGCTGCGATGATCCAGCAGATAGTCCATATAATCCATATGGACATTGGCGCGCTTCATCGCTTCTCTCAGCACGCGGGCGTCAGGCGGCGCCCGTTCGATCAGCCGCTTCTTCATCCGTTCATGCAGCAGGGGGCCGACGACGTCGCCATAGAAATTCTGGTCGAAAAAGGCGGTCAGCCGCCGCACCTCGGCCCGCCCCGCGGCAGTGCCGGAGATCAGCGGGAATTTTTCCACCGTCTCCTCAAAATATTCGCAGATGGCCTGGCTGTCGATCAGGGTGATGCCCTTTTCCTGATCCACCATCACCGGCGTGGTGCCCGCAGGATTGAGGTCCAGAAATTCGTCTCGCATCAGCCAAGGCGATTCGCGCACCAGATCGTAGCCGACGCCCTTTTCACCGAGGAGCAGGCGCACTTTGCGCGAAAAGGGACATAGGGGGAATTGGAAGAGTTGCCACATATGCGCCCCTGTTAAGCGGAGCCGGTCAGCGCGAAAAGCGGCAAATGGTGAGCGGCGTTCAAATTGATGAAATGAAGGCGCCCCGCCCCGTCGATCGACATGGTGGATTTCAAAGCGCGCTGCCGATTCCCGGCGCCAGAGCCTGACGACGCCATTTTCGCACAAACCGGGTCCCCCTTTCGCACTTGATGCACTAGAGGTCAGCGCAGCGAGGGTTTCGCAATGGAAAGGATGCCTGATGTCTGACGATTTTTTCCCGGTTCCTTCTGAATGGGCAGCCTCCGCGCTGCTCGACCGGGACGGACGTGCGTCGGATTATCGCCGGTCGATCGAAGATGCGGACGCCTACTGGCTGGAGCGGGCCAAGCGGCTGGACTGGATGCATTTTCCCACCAAAACCAATGAAAGCAGCTTTGCCGAGGCCGATTTCGGGGTGAAGTGGTTTTCCGACGGCATTCTCAATGTCAGCGCCAACTGCATCGACCGGCATCTGGCCGAACGCGGCGAACAGACGGCCATCATCTGGGAACCCGATTCGCCCGATGCTGAACCGCGCCGCTACACCTACAAACAGGTCCATGAGGAAGTATGCCGCCTGGCCAACGTCCTGAAAGGCGCGGGCGCGAAAAAGGGCGATCGCATCACCGTCTACCTGCCGATGATCCCAGAGGCCGCCTTCGCCTTGCTCGCCTGCGCGCGGATCGGCGCGATCCACAGCGTCGTGTTCGGCGGTTTTTCGCCCGAAGCGCTGGCGGGGCGCATCATCGACTGCGATTCGACACTGGTGATTACCGCGGACGAAGGCTGCCGCGCGGGCAAGAAGGTGCCGTTGAAGGCCAATGTCGATGCGGCGCTGAAGGATTGCCCCAGCGTTAAGAAGGTCGTCGTGGTCAAGGCCACGGGTGGCACGATCAACATGGCCGATGGCCGCGATCTTTGGCTGCATGAAGAAGCGGCCAGGGTTTCGCCCGACTGCCCGCCTGAACCGATGAATGCGGAAGACCCGCTGTTCATCCTCTACACCTCAGGATCGACCGGCAAGCCCAAGGGCGTGCTGCACACGACGGGCGGCTATCTGTTGTGGGCCAGCCTGACCCACGAACTGTGTTTCGACTATCGTCCCGGCGACATCTATTGGTGCGCGGCCGATATCGGCTGGGTCACGGGCCACAGCTATATCGTCTACGGCCCGCTGGCGAACGGCGCGACGACGCTGATGTATGAAGGCGTGCCCAATCATCCGACGCCCAGCCGCATCTGGGAAGTGGTGGACCGCCATCAGGTGCAGACCATCTTCACGGCCCCCACCGCCCTGCGCGCGCTGATGAAGGAAGGGGACGAATATGTGACCCGCACCAGCCGCACATCGTTGCGCCTGTTGGGAACCGTGGGCGAACCGATCAACCCCGAAGCGTGGCGCTGGTATCACCATGTCGTGGGGGAAGACCGCTGCCCGATCATCGATACCTGGTGGCAGACCGAAACCGGCGCGGCGATGATCGCGCCGATGCCGGGGGCAACCGATTTGAAGCCCGGATCCGCGACATTGCCGATGCCTGGCGTCGTGCCGCAGATCGTCGATAGCGACGGCAAGGTGATGGAAGGCGCGGCAGAGGGCAATCTGGTGATCGCTCAAAGCTGGCCGGGGCAGATGCGCACCGTCTGGGGCGACCATGAACGCTTTTTCCAGACCTATTTCACCACCTTCCCCGGCAAATACACGACCGGCGATGGCGCACGGCGCGATGCGGACGGCTATTATTGGATCACGGGCCGCGTTGATGACGTCATCAACGTATCTGGCCATCGCATGGGCACGGCGGAAGTCGAAAGCGCGCTGGTGCTGCATGAAGCCGTGGCGGAAGCAGCGGTGGTCGGATTCCCGCACGACATCAAGGGCCAGGGCATCTACGCTTATGTAACGCTGAACAGCGGTGAAGCGCCGGGCGAGGATCTTCGCAAGACACTGGTCGCATGGGTTCGGTCCGAAATCGGGCCGATTGCGACCCCCGATGTCATCCAGTTCGCTCCGGGCCTGCCCAAGACGCGGTCTGGCAAGATCATGCGCCGCATCCTGCGCAAAATCGCGGAAGGCGAAGTGTCGGCGCAGGCTTTGGGCGATACCAGCACCCTGGCTGATCCAT
>CAMPHJ010000065.1 GCA_946885845.1 uncultured Sphingobium sp.
GCGCGTCGGGTTCAGATCTACCGCAACCATCTGGCCCGCTCGATCCGGCTGGCGTCGCCGCTGCTGATCGACGCCTGCACGTCGCAGGAGCTGGACGAGGCGGCATGGCGGGTGAAGCCCAGTCGCCATTGGCCGCAGGGACCGGACGGCCGGATCGCGGTGCGCGGCTGGTCCGCCGTGAGCCGTCGCGACGATCCCAGGCGCGTGAGCGCAGTCAACCGCATGACCGGCGAAGGGTTCGAGGTGCTCGAGAAGCTTGTCCTGCGGATGGGCAGCAACACGGCCCACATGATGCTTAGCGTCGGCTCGCTCTCGATAGTGACGAGGCTGCGGGGCGGCATCCTCTCGCTGCCCCGGGTGCTTGCGGACGCCGAGCGGGCCGACCTCGTAGGGGCAACGCTCGATCGGGCCGTCGAGCATCCGATCCTCGTCGGGCGCCCCTATCCGATCGTGGAGGTGCCGCGGCCGCGCACCGCCCGCATGACCCTGATCAGGTTCGAAGCGGCGCCCGTCGAGTGGAGGGTGCCGTGGGCGCGCCCGTGGGAGGTGCCGTTCTGACCGTGGTCATCGTCACCACCACCCCATGCGCCGGCTCAGCTGGTTGAACGCGTTCAAGCATCCGGCCCAGTGCTCGGTCGATCCGCGGCAGAAGCCGGCACCAAGGATCAGCGGCTGGACGTCGGGTGTTTGGAGCCTCTCCACGATGGCGGCGCGGGCGTCGACGTTCCAGCCTGTCTGGCCACACGGCATCCAGATGGGATCGCTCAAATTGGAGAGATAGTCTGCTTCAGATCCGGTCAGATTGGCGAAGCCGCCGAGAACCTCAAGCGTATGGAAGTTGTCGACTGCCTCGCCGCCGATCAGCCCGAAGTCGCGCGACCAGGGAACGATCGCATCGATCATGTGGTCCGCCCACGCCGTCTTGCGCCGGTCCAGACCAGGCCATCGCTTCCACCAGTCCGTCTCGACCCCATCCCAGAAAGAAAGGAAGATCGAACTCACGGCCTGTGAAGTCTGTCGGTGTCGACGGGTCAACGGCATCGTGAACCACCGGAACAGGTCCTTCCAGCGCTCCGCCCTGGTCATGCCGAGGGCATAGGTGTGATAGAGCAGATAGGCTGGATAGTTCGCAATGCCAATGAGAGCCTGATTGCCGTTGTCGGGCTGGCTCCCAACGATCGCCTTCAATGCGCTGCGCACGTGCTCGAACTCGCTCCCCTCACCCCATCGCCCCGCGATGCCGCCCATCCGGGCAAGGGGTTCGCTAACGCCCTCAAGCGCCTGCCATCTTTCGATGAGCACCTCGTTCGTGACGCTGGAGTGGTGGACGGGAAACTCCTCGCCCCGGATCCGCCTGATCAACCGCTCCGCCTCGTTCGCGAACGCATCGGCGAGTTCGATCCTCCGCTCGGGGGAGGCGAGGTTCCGCTTCGTGGCGGCGATCAGCATCTCGATTGTCTCGGGCGCTGGCCGCCGGGACTTCTCCAGAACCTCCACCCCATCGGCCAACTGGACGAAGAAGCTGTCGGCGTCGGAGATCGGAATGACAGTCGCGGCGCGGGCGGATATCAGATCACCGGCGGCGGCGGACGGTCCGCCCCGTGATGCCCACCATGTCGGATAGCGTCGGTTCGGCGCACGCGTCAGCGCTGACCGCAGCGCCGGATCCCAATCACCGGACCAGCCCGATACGATCAATCCATATTCGTCGAGGATGCGATCGAGCAGAGCGTCGTACTCACTGGGGTAGGCAGCCAGTTCGTCCTCGGTATTGAGGATGCGGTTGTCCAGATAGTCGCCGTGGATCTTGAGCAGATAGCAGCGGCTGTGGGGAAGCGGGCTTGCGCCAGCGAGATCGTCCACCGACTTGATGACAATCGGCTCGACGCCCACCATGCTCAGCGCTGTCTCCAGCAATCTGTCGAAATTCGTCGTGACCACGACCTTGATGAAACCCGCCTGCACCATGCGGGCAATCGCATGGTGCGCCGGCGTTGGGATGCGTCGCCCGGCCTCCAGATCGTCGGGCGACGGCTCGATGTAATGGTGTAGGATCGACCGGCGCTCCGTCGGCGTGGCCGACAGCGCGTCGAGCAGCGAAGAATAGCCGGGCTCGCCGCCGAACCTCGCCACGTGCCATGCTGCCCAGTCGGACTCATCCGTCACACCCTCTGCGGCGGCAACCCGCCGGACGAGATCGAGGGTGATGTCCCACCCCGTCGGTATCTCTGCCGCGCGGGATATGCCTGATCCGAGGAGGAGCGCGTAGACGCCAGGATTTTCGACGACGGAAAATGCGAGGCGGGTATTCGGGTCGATCAACGGCTGTCTCCGGGGAGGGGCGACATCGTTGTAGCGGGCGCAGTCGGCTAGGCAATATGGGCGGGGTAGGACCCGAGATTGCTTTTTTCAATGCACCAACGTTAAGTAGCGGATCGCTGAGTTGTTACGGCGCATTAAGTAGCACAATTGCCGATCGGACCAGGATTTCCGGGGTGCTACATAAACCGGCGCTAAGTAGCCTTGGCATCTTCAGCAGGGACCTCCTGGAAAACCTAGCGAAAGTGCCTTTCGGCTTATGGCTGAGGTGGCCTTGTATGTGTCTTTGGCTTGATCCCACAGCTCCCCAGTGGGTGAAGCGCTGGGACGAAATGGTGCCGGCGTAGGTGCTGTGTGGAATATCATAAGCTCGCGTTTTACACAGCCTCGGTCGCTTTCTGGCTTCCACGCAGTCTCGCCCTTCCTCCGAAAGCCGACATACGATAGCCTTGTGGTGCGGGCCAGGCTAGGACACCCTATTTGTAACTGGAGAGTGAAGTGAGAGAAACAGTACTCGTCACAGGAATAAGTGGGTTTGTTGCCAAATATGTGGCCTTAGCTTTGCTGCGGAAGGGCTATAATGTAAGAGGAACATTGCGTTCATCGGCAAAGGAAGATGATGTCCGCAATGATTTGATTGAAGCTGGCGCAAATGTCGAAAATCTCAGCTTTTTTGTTGCGAATTTGACATCAGATGACGGATGGGAGTCCGCGGTCCAAGGTTGCGATTATGTACAGCATGTTGCGTCGCCGTTCCCGCTGGAGCAGCCCCGTCATAAAGAAGCATTGGTGCCAGAGGCGCTTGGCGGAACAATGCGTGTGTTGAATGCTGCGCTTAAGGCAAATGTCAAACGCGTGGTATTGACGTCATCAATCGCGGCGATGATGTATCGGGCCGGACGCCCGAAAACTGAGTTTCATTTTTCTGAAAAAGATTGGACCGATCCAGAGTGGTCTGAAACGCACCCTTATAGTGTTTCCAAGACCAGGGCTGAACTCGCGGCATGGGACTGGGCAGAGAAGGCGGGACGAGAAAAGCTAGCTGTTATCAATCCCGGAGTCGTGGTGGGGCCCACAATTGGCAAGGACGGCAGCACATCGACCGAGATCATCAAGATGATGCTGGAAGGCACCATGCCGAAGACCCTTCCAATAGCCAATCCACTGGTGGATGTTCGCGACCTTGCAGAATTGCATGTTGTTGCCATGACCTTGAAAGAGGCGGGTGGGCGACGCCTGATTGGAAGCAGCGGAACCATGTCGTTTGGGGAGATAGCCCAGCTTCTGAGTAAAGAGTATCCAGAGCTTAAGAGTAAAATACCGCAGTCCGAATTTTCTCCTTTGCTGGTCAAGTTGATGAAGATTCTCGTACCAAGCGTCAGGACTATTCGCGCGGAAGTCGGCATCCGGTCCTTAGCCAATGCTGAATATGTGTCCGAACTTACGGGAGTTTCATTCAGGCCCGTAAAGGAAGCAGTTCTGGCGACATCGCAGTCGCTTCTAGGCCGCGTCGACAAAAGCATTCAGTAAAAGCCGCACGGCTCGAAACCAGACTGACTGGTGAACGATGCAAGAAGTAGAAGACCAATCGCTGAGCCGACCACAAAGGCGGCTGCTCCGCCGGATTTTCAACGGTCGGACAACGCCCGTGGCGACCGCTGGCGGGTTGTTCCTTACTTATAAGGAAGCGGCCCGTTACCTTCAGTCTTTGGCCGGTGAAACGCGTGAGGCGGCCTATCGCGAAATCAGGGAGAATGCAGAGCGGTAAGGCAACGGCTGGCAGCGTGATCGACCGAGGCTGTTTCAGCTTTTCGGGAAATCTAGCGGCGCATCGCCCGGTTGCCAAGGATCCAGGCGAGCCATGATCGCGTGGAACAGATCCGACTGAAGATGATCGCGGAGCCATGCTTGCACGCCGGGAAGCGGCTGAATATCGAACCACGTGCGATCGGTTTCGGCGAACTGCCGCACGAAGGGGAAAATGGTGATGTCGGTAATGCCGCGCCGGTCTCCACACAGGTTGCGCCGCTTAGCCAGGCGCAGTTCGAGCAACTGGAGCATCGCCAGTCCCGCGGCGCGATGCTCCGCCGGGTCTGACGCATGGCGATCGGGATATTTGTAGCGATCGAGGTGATGCTTGAACGGGCCGTCATTGGCTTCGATCAGGGCGCGGTCTTCGCGTTCCAGCCATCCTTCGGGATCGTTGCGCGCCAGCGACCAGCGCATGATCGCCAGACTTTCGTCTATAACTTCGCCGTCGGTCTGTACGACCACCGGGACCGTTGCTTTGGGAGACGCGGCGATCAGTGCATCGGGCTTGCGCGACAGCTTCACCTCGCGAATGTGACAGGCCGTGCCGCTGATCAGCAGCGCCATGCGGGCGCGCATGGCATAGGGGCAGCGCCGGAAGCTGTAGAGGATCGGCCTATTTCGCACGCCGCTTGGCCGCGTTGGCGCCGATATGCGCGACGCCCCGCGCCTTGGCGAGCTGTTCCTGCCGGTCGCGTTCGGCATAGCCGGCGCGCTGGGCATCGGTGCGCGTCGCATGACAGGCGGGACAGCTCACCCCGGACACATAAAGCGGTGAAGCCTGGCCCGCGCTGCCGACTGGCCGACGGCAGCCGTGGCACAGAATGTGGGTCCCAGCTTCAAGGCCATGGCCGACCGCGACGCGTTGATCGAAGACAAAGCATTCTCCCTCCCAAAGACTTTCCTCGGGCGGGATGGTCTCCAGATATTTGAGGATTCCGCCCTGGAGGTGATAGACATTGTCGATGCCTTCGGCCTTCAGGAAGGCGGTCGACTTTTCGCAGCGAATGCCGCCGGTGCAGAACATCGCAACCTTAGGCTGATCGCCAGCGCCCAGCAGCTTCTCACGTTCGGCACGGAACCAGGCAGGGAAATCGCGGAAGCTGGCGGTCTTTGGATCAATTGCCCCGGCAAAGCTGCCGACCGCGACCTCATAATCATTACGCGTATCGATCACGATTGTGCCGGGTTCGCTGATCAGGGCGTTCCAGTCCTGCGGCGACACATAATGTCCGACCCCGGTGAGGGGATCGATGTCGGGCTGGCCCATCGTCACGATTTCGCGCTTTACCCGCACTTTCATGCGATGGAATGGCATCGCCTCCGCTGTGGCATATTTGACCTCTGTGTCGCCAAACCCCGGCAAGCTGCGGATGAACCCCAGGACATTGTCGATCGAAGCGTTGGATCCGGCAATCGTGCCGTTGATGCCTTCGCTGGCCAGCAAAAGGGTTCCCTTCACACCCTGGGCGCAGCACAGCCGAGCCAGTTCGCGGCGCACCGTTTCGCAGTCGTCCAGCCGGGCGAACTTGTAGAGCGCGGCAACGCAGATGGAGGAAGACGAACCGGTCAGGGGATCAACTCCTTCAGCGCTGCTTCTTGGCGATGGTCGCCGTGAAGTCCGGGTCCTTGTTCGCCACCCAGTCCACGAATTTGCGCACGTTCGGATTGTCCAGCAGGCCCGCCACCTCCATCCCGTGACGTTGAAGTTCGGAATTTGTGAAATTGGCGATCACTGTCTGCTGGCAGATTGGATGCATGGGCACGACATTGCGGCCTCCGCGGCTCTTGGGCACTGGATGATGCCAGACGATGGTCTTGCCTGTCGGTCGACCGCAAAGCCAGCAGGCCACTGGCGCTGCCGGTGCATCATCCTCTTGCGGGAGATGGTCATAGGGATCGTATTTCGAATGTTTTCGGGCCATATGTCGATTCAGCTGCCTTGATTTATTCCAGCCTATAGCGACGCGCGCGGCGACAGCACATGAGCAAATTCATGACGCTCAGTTTTTCGGTGCGAGTGGGTGCATTGTAAGGTGATGCCGGTTTTATGCGAACCTGATGCCTCTCAACAGGGCAGCAGATGTTCTTTGCCGTAAACCTTCGCCGAAAATACGTATCTGGCGCTTTTGCCACCATGACTTCCATTAGCTCCCGAATTGAGGGAACGTCACCGCAGACATGTTACCCTTGCGGGAGTCACTGAATGCGGAAACCCCTATGAAACTCCATCAACTTCGTGCCTTGGCCGAGGTCGCGCGGGCGGGCAGCATCCAGCGGGCGGCCAGTGCGATGCACGTGTCTCAGCCGGCGCTCAGCAAGTCGATCCGGGAATTGGAACGGCAACTGGGCGTTTCACTACTGGTCCGCGGCGTAACCGGCACCACTCTGACGCCCTTCGGTGTGATACTTTCCAAGCGCCATGACAGCATTCAGAAGGAACTCGACAAGGCGCGGGAAGAAGTTGAATGGCTAAAGGGTACGTTGGGCGGGCGATTGCTGGTTGGCATATCTCCACCGGTTGCGGGCGCCAGCATAGCCAGCGTCGTCGCGAGTTTTCGCCAGCGTCAGCCTTCGGTGGAACTGGGCCTGCTGGAGTTGCGCCCGGCGCAGATTTTTGACGCCGTTCGTTGTGGCACCCTGGATCTGGGCATTGTGCACCATTATGGCAGCCTGGACCTGGCCGGGTTGCAATGTGTGACACTCAAAACCTACAGGACAATGCTGGCGACGGGAGGACGCGATCCCGTGCTTCCAAAAACAGTCGAACAGCTCTGGTCGATGGAATGGATCACGGGCGACTTGTCCGACTATCATCACGGCTATATTCCCATTGTGGCGGACCGGCTGGGCCGAAACCTGCCCCAGCGCATATCTCGCTGCACGTCGATCTCAGTTTATTTCGATCTTGCAGAACAGTCGGCCCTCATCAGCCATTGGGCCGAGATCACTAATCCGCACCTGAGCCTGAAGCTGCGAAGCGGGGGCCTCACCCGCCTCGACCTGAATATTGATCTGCCCGACATGCACATCGCGCTTGTCTGCAAGGATGAGGAACTGCTGACGCCAGGCGGTGCGCTGTTGGCGAAGATTATAAGATCATCGCTGCGTTAACGCATTACCGAAGGTTATAGCTATGAGTAGACGATGCGCGCGCGCCATGCCGCCGTCGGATATGCCCGGATAGACGGATGAGAATATCTGGGAGGATATGTGAAGCGATTTTCAGCTATTGCAGCGCTGACGCTGCTTTGGGGGACCGGCGATCCTGCGCAGGCCATGGCGTTCCAGCCTTCACCACGCACGTCCGATCAGTCCGCCAATGTTGTTGGAGTCGCGGAAAAGGTCGCGGTAGATCACATACTTGATGAAAAGTTGGATGGCCTGGAGGCCCTGTATCGCGACCTTCATCAGCACCCGGAGCTGGGTTTCCAGGAGCATCGGACGGCCAGGCTGTTGGCCAGGCGGATGCGCACGCTGGGGTTCGAAGTGACTGAAAATGTGGGCAAGACAGGCGTCGTGGCCATTTATCGGAATGGTCCTGGCCCGGTCACGCTGGTGCGGACGGAAATGGATGCCTTGCCAATGGAGGAGAAGACCTCGCTCTCCTTCGCCAGCCGCGCTCACGCCTTGTTGGACGGCAAACGGACTTTTGTGGCGCACAGCTGCGGTCATGACGTGCACATGGCCTGGTGGGTCGGAGCCGCCGAGGCGCTCGTCGCTCTGAAGCAGCAATGGCGAGGAACGTTGCTGTTCATTGCACAGCCTGCTGAAGAGTCGCTTGGCGGAGCAAGGGCGATGCTGAATGACGGCTTGCTGACCCGTTTCCCCAAACCTGACTTCGCATTGGCCGCCCATGTGGGCGGAGGCATGCCGATCGGCTCTGTCGTGATGAAGGAAGGGGTCATCCTGTCAGCATCCGACGCGCTTGAGATCATATTCAACGGACGCGGTGCGCATGGTTCGGCCCCCAGTTCGGCGATCGACCCGATCGTCATGGGCGCGCATTTCGTCAGCGATGTCCAGACTGTCATCAGCAGGCAGAAGGATGCAGCGACATTCGGCGTGATCACGGTCGGAGCGTTCCAGGCCGGCAGCGTTGCAAATATCATACCTGATACCGCTACGCTGCGTCTCAGCCTGCGATCCTTTACGCCGGAGGTGCGTTCGCTTCTGCTGAATGGCGTTGAAAAGACAGCCTATGGCGTATCGATGATGGCGGGCGCGCCTGCGCCGACGATCACGCGCCTTAATGGATCGGCGGCCACACAGAATGATTCGGAACTGATGGCCCGGATAGCGCCCGCGCTCAAATCCGCGTTCGGGCAGGGCGTAATATCGATCCCCGCCAGTGTTCCGGGCTTTTCGGGCAGCGAGGATTTTTCGGAATTTGCTGCAAAGGGCATCCCGTCCGCTTATTTGATGATTGGAAGTGACCAGCCAGAGGCGCTTGCCGCTTACAAGGCGAAGGGCATTGCCCCTCCGACCAATCATTCACCCCTGTACGCACCGGCGGCGCGACCTGCGATACGCAACGGCGCGGCGGCTCTTGTCTGGTCGGTTCTCTCCCTTAACGGCGCTTCCCCCCGATGAACGAGCTTGCAGCAAAGCGAAATGTTCGATGCGGTTTATGAACAGACCCGGCCAGACTGCCTGAAGCCCAAAACGATTTTCCAAGCGAGCGGGACCGATCGCTGCTTGGGAAATCGCGGAAAGCAAAGACCTTGGAGCGCCGATCTGATTCAATCAGATCGAAGCCCGCTCTAGCAACCTTATCATCATCATTTGCGCAGATTAACCGACCACTGCCGGATATCTTGCGACTAGGGAGAGGGTGGCGCGGTTGGTGTCGAACTTGCGCTGCCGACTGCTGCGCTAAACGGGCTTCATCGCTCGACGAGCCGCTAGCCTATACTGAACGTTATGGATGCCCGACAAGGATTCGAACCTTGATTGACGGAGTCAGAGTCCGCTCTCTTACCATTAGAGG
>CAMPHJ010000066.1 GCA_946885845.1 uncultured Sphingobium sp.
CGCAGGAACACGCCAGGCGACCATGTGCTCCTGCGAAGGCACTCGAAACCGCCCAACATCAACAATCACCGGAACACCCATTGCCGGTTAAGGCTGAAAACGACCGCGGGCGTCACGAACAGCATTGCCGGAATGGGCGACCATAGCGGCCACTGCATGTAGGTGACGCACAGGAACACCCAGAGCGCGTTCAACGCATAGCTGATGAGCGACACGGCCACGAACCTGACGCTGCGGGCGGCCTGATTGTCTCGGCCGCCATGCCCGCGAAAGGTGAAGGCGCTGTGGGTTATATAGCCGATCATCACCGCCGCCACATATCCCAGGCCGTTGGCGATCTGGGGATGCAGTCCGACCGGCGCGGCCAGGGTCCAGTAGATCGCCGCCTGACAGGCGGTGATGAACAGGCCGCTGACGCCGTATCGCACGATTTGCCAGAACAGGGCCTGTCGCTCTGGTGACCAGTGGCCAAGGATTTTCATGGTTCGCCCCGTTGCGCTTTGTTGCGGAGCCTCTAATCCACACGCCATGAACTTGCAAAGCAGCGTCACTCTACGTGGCCGTTTCGTGCCCATGCTCGCCTGTCTGACCAACTGGACGGAACGGCACTGGAAATGGATGGTCTTCCTGATGTGGGTGGCCGCCATGGTCTGCTTCCTCGTCATGCGCTGGCCCGCGATCCACTGGCTGACGTTGAACGATACGGACGACAATATCCGTTATCTGCAGGTGCGCGACTGGCTGGCAGGGCAGGGCTGGTACGATTTGCGGCAATATCGGCTCGACCCTCCCGCCGGATTCGACATTCATTGGTCGCGGCTGGTCGATCTGCCGCTCGCCGGCCTGATGCTGTTCTTCCGCGCTTTCGTCGAACAGGGGCAGGCGGATCGGCTGGCGTGCGGCATTGCACCGTTGTTGCCGCTGTTGCCGCTGATGCTGGGGCTGGGTTTTATCGGGCGCAGGCTGGCGGGCGGAAATGGCTGGATACTCGCGGCGCTGGCGCCCTTCGCCGCGCAGATGGGCATCAGCATGTTCATGCCCATGCGGGTCGACCATCATGGCTGGCAACTGGCGCTGGCGGTGCTGATGCTGGCGGGGCTTGTCGACCGCAACTGGCTGCGCGGGGGCGTGGTCGCGGGCTTGAGCAGCGCCCTGTCGATCGCGATCGGCATGGAAATGATCGTTTACCTGGCGGCGGGCGGGGCGTTGATCGCGCTGCGTTGGGTGTTCAAGGATGGGGCAGGGCGCAGGATGCTGCCCTATGCCCTGACCCTGGGCGGCAGCGTTTCCATATTGTTCCTGCTGTTCGCCAGCTATGCCAACCGGCAGATGATGTGCGACGCCCTGTCCCCCATCTGGGTCGCCATATTCGCGGCGGTCGGCGCGGGCATGACGCTGCTGGCGTTGTTGCCCCTGCGCAGTTGGCCTAGCCGTCTGGGTGCCGGCATCATCGTGGGGGCGGCGGTCGCTGCCTTTGCATGGCTCAACTGGCCGCAATGCCTGTCCGGCGCCTATCAGATATCGCCCGAACTGGAAAAGCTGTGGCTGTCCAACATCCGCGAGGCAAAGCCCATCACGGCGCAGGCGCGCAATATGGTCGTGCCGCTGATGGCGATCCCGCTGGCCGGGCTGGCGGGATTGATCTGGGGCCTGTGGGATGCGCGCAGCGACAGCGACAAATGCTGGGCTTGGGCCACCGTCGGCCTGATGATGCTGTTTTCCACCTCGCTCCTTTTCTGGCAGCTGCGCGCTGGCCCGGCGGCGCAGTTGCTTGCCATCCCCGCCGCTGCCTGGGCGGCGCATCGGATGATCCAGGTGATTTTCACTGGCCGCCCGGTCGCGCGGATATTAGGCGTGGCGGGCGCGGCGATCCTGGCCGTAGCCGCCTTTGCGACGCCCCTCTATCCGCAACTCAATCAGCTGTGGGCCAGCACGACCGGCGAAGTGGGCAAGCCCCGACGCGCGGTGGTGGCCGCCCGGCACAAGATCATCAACAAGGCAAACGCCCGCTGCCGCAGCCTGCCCGCGCTGGCGGCGCTGGATCAGCTACCCGCCGCGACGATCTTCACCATGGTCGACCTGGGACCCCGGCTGATCGCCACGACCCATCACAGCGCCCTTGCCGGACCCTATCATCGCAATGGCAAAACAATATTGGATGTCCATCATGGTTTCGACGGATCACCGGAAAATTTCCGCGCCATCGCCGCCCGCCATCACGCCACCTATCTGCTGATCTGCCCCGGCTTTCCCGAAGGCACCGTCTATCAGGCACGCAGCCCACAAGGATTTTATGCTGAACTGATTCGGGGCGAAGTGCCGACCTGGCTAAAGCCCGTACCCCTGCGCAGCGGCGTCGACCTGCCCTATACGCTTTACCGCATAGATTATTCAGCGGCGGGCGGCGAAAAAGTCCCGCAGCAGCGCTGACGCCTCTTTTTCAGCGATCCCGCCATATACGTCCGGGCGGTGGAGGCATTGGGGCTGGGTATAGAGGCGAGGCCCCTGTTCGATCGCGCCGCCCTTTGGATCGGCGGCAGCGTAGTAGAGACGGGCAATCCGGGCGTGGGATATGGCGCCCGCGCACATCGGGCAGGGTTCCAGCGTCACCCAGATATCGCAACCCGTCAGCCTGAAGTCGCCCAGATGCAGGGCTGCAGCGCGCAGAGCGACAATTTCGGCATGGGCAGTGGGGTCATTGTCGCGCCGGTTGCGATTCTCGCCCTCGCCAATGATCCCGCCGTCCAATGTGACGACGGCCCCGATTGGCACCTCACCGGCGGCCTCGGCCGACCGCGCCAGTTCAAGTGCGCGGCGCATTGGCAGGGGAAGGGGGAAGGGCGACGCCATCGTCGCCCCATACAGGATCGTGAGACGTTACGAAATGATCAGGGCTTTTTCACATCGACGGTTGGCACTTCCACCGTTTCATTACGGGAGCCGACCTCTACCTTGGCCACGTTCGCTTCATATTTCGGCAGGTTGCCACCCTGCACGGCGATAACGGGCAGTTTGCCCTCCTGGGTCTGCTGCAGATCAATAAAGCCGGTGACGATGCCGCCAGCGAGGATCAGCAGTATAATCAGCAACAAGCCACCAATGAATCGCATTTCACCCTCCTTCGCGATATGGATGACAAACGCCCGGTGTGGCGAAGGGTTGCGCAATCTGGTCTTTAGCCGCCTTCGTCGGGTTGACGGCCAAGGGGAATCCCGTTATCCGCGCCGCTTTCTGATCGAACATGTATTACAAGGTTGATTGACTATGTCGCGCATCTGCGAGCTGACTGGCAAGGGCCGCCAGGTGGGTCACAACGTGTCCCACGCCAATAACAAGACCAAGCGTGTGTTCCTGCCCAACCTGCAGAATGTTTCGCTGATTTCCGAAACGCTGGAAACCTCTGTGAAGCTGCGCGTGTCGACCCACGGCCTGCGTTCGGTGGAACATAATGGCGGTCTGGACAACTGGCTGCTGAAGACCAACGACGAGAAGCTGTCGCTCAAGGCTCGCCGCCTGAAGCGCGACATCTCCAAGAAGCAGGCTGCAGCCGCAGCCTGATATCGGTTCGATTTGCTTCGGCATGAAGCGGCCTGGAAACAGGCCGCTTTTTTGCGTTCATCTTTCGCGATGTCCATGATTCGGACGGGGGTGATCGGGGCGCGGCTGATCAGAGGCGAAGCGCGAATTTCAGCAGCAGAGTGCGCTGGAAAAATTCGTGATTGTCGTCGGACACGATCCACACCATCGTTTGGCCCTGCTCATGGCTGATAGCCACGCCTTCATAATTGTCGGCCAGCAGTGGCGGCGCCAGCCGCGCCAAGGTGCGCGCTTTCAATTGGTGATTGGGGCGCGGCGCTGCGGGCAAATCGATGATGGCCAGCGTCGCCGTGAAGAGATCCTGTAAGGTCACCCTGCGGTTGAGCAAGAGCAGGCGACGATCATCGATCGCGACCACATCGGTCGGACGGTAGCCGCGCGGCGGGACGTAGCGCAGGTGGATCGGGGCGGGTGTCGCACTATCCGCCGGGTCTCCGCTGAACAGCAGCGTATCGTGGCTCCCATCGGCGGTCATGCCCATCTCCGCGATTACCAGGAAGCGGCCGTCGGGCAGGCGGGTCATGGATTCGATCGATCCGGTCTCAGGCCATGCCTCAATCTGCGGCCAGGTCCGGCATGCCTCCGCCCGCGCGAAACCTGGCGCATAGCGGCAAATCCTCTGGAGCATTTCAAACCCGACCCAATAGCGGTCTGTCGCCGGGTCACGGGTCAATGCTTCTGAATCCCACGCCCACCAAGGCTGGTGCTTGTCCTTGCCCATCACGGGCAGCGGGGCAATGAACGGGTGGCGGCTTTCGGGTCGGGGCGGGATGGCGAAACCCATGAGAGTGCCCGAATCGCTAAGCGCCAAAACCTGCCCCGCAGAATCGACGAGCAGAGACGATATGCCGCCAAAGCCGCGATGCGGGCTGCTGAGCTGCCATCCGCCCATATAATCAAGCGCGCCGACGGTACGGATCGAAGCGTCGATTGAACTGAGCGGGAGCGGCCTTATCCTGACGAGCAAGGGGCCGGGGCCGAACAGTTCCGGCTTGTTCTTGTGCGGCGCCGGCAACAGAAGGATCGCGAGCAACAATACGATCAGGATTCGGCGCATATGTTCGCCATAGGCAATCCGGGTTGCAGAACCAACCGCCATCGTGCTCAAGCCCGTCGCCGTTGCATAGGTCGACGGCGTTGGCCAATTGCCTGAACGGCGGCTGACACGCCCATTCAGGCTTCGCTCAACGCGAATCGCACAAAAGGGGGCAATCGATGCAGTTGCCGAGCGGCAGCAGCGATCGGCAAGAATATGCGAGGAGCAACGCCATGAAGACCAAGTTTCTGATCAATATGGGGGCAGCGCTGGCCATGACCGCAGCTTCCCTCGTCGCCACCGCCGTTCCGGCACAGGCTCGCGACGGCTGGGGCCGTTACGATCGCGGCGATTATTATCGCGGTGACCGGGGCGATCGCCGTTATCGTGGCGACCATTATCGCGGCTATCGCGGCGAGCGCTATTATCGGAGCAATGGCTATCGCGGCTATCGCGGTGGTTATCGCTGCCGTGACAATGGCACCGGCGGGACGATCATCGGAGCCATCGCTGGTGGCCTGCTGGGTAATGAGATCGGCAAGGGCAGCGGGCGTTATGGACGCCAGGGTGACGGCACCACAGGCGCTATCGTCGGCGCGGGCGTGGGCGCACTGGCCGGTCGGGCGATCGATCGGGACTGCTAAAGCCGGTTGGCGGAATGACATTGTAAAGAAATGGGTCGCCTTCGGGCGGCCCTTTTTTATGGATCGGTTCGCTGGCGGTCGGCGCGTGCCGCGCTCATCGCGGCTGGGTTAAGCCCTTTGCCCTGCCGCTGGAGGGCGCTTTGGGCGTCCAGTTCGGCTGCAGCCTCATTCAGCGTGCTGGCTTCGCCGGGGCTGATTCCAGCGTCGTCGCTGGTTGCCGAGCCGCAAGCTGCCAGAAAAAGCGGTAAAAAGACCAGGGACCGCACGCTGATCGTCATGGCTGTGATGGCTTTCAAATAGAAAGGGCCGCTCCGTTTCCGGCGCGGCCCTTCCTGAAATATCATTCCCTAAAGGGAATTACATCGCGTTCGCTGCGGCGTTGTCAGCTGCATTCGCGGCGTTGTCGGCAGCGTTCGAAGCGTTGGCGGCGGCGTTTTCAGCAGCCATCATCGCGTTGTCAGCAGCGTTCGCGGCGTTTTCAGCGGCGTTGTCAGCAACGTTCGCGGCGTTTTCCGAACCGCCTGAGCAGGCAGCGAGGCCCAGCGAAGCGGCGAAAACGAGCGAAAGAGCAATAGACTTGGACATGGGCAAACCCCTCTCAGAGAAAAAACTGCGCAGACCACTCTCGGAGAAAAGTTCACCCCCCTTTGCGCCTGCGGAGCCGATTCGTAGTGAATTGGGCGACTCAAGGCAATCCCATTCCTGCGCAAGGGACCGAACATGCCTTCATCGGGCGTTCGGGGAACAAGCATTGACGCATATAAAGATTTCTTTATATATCCCTGCATGAGTGCGGCACTCGACATTTTCCGGGCGCTCGGCGACCCCACGCGATTGCGCATCATCTATCTGTTGCGGGCGATGGAGCTGGCCGTAGGCGAAATCGCGCAGGTCGTGGGGCAAAGCCAACCGCGCGTGTCCCGTCATGTCCGCATCCTGTCGGAAGCGGGTTTGGTGGAGCGGCGGAAGGAAGGCAACTGGGTGTTCCTGCGTCTGTGCCGGGATCAGGGGATGGAACCGTTCCTTGCCCTCTTCGACCAGCTTTCACCTTCGGAAGGTGAGCAGTTGTGGCAGAAGGCGGATCTGGCGCGGCTGACGGCGGTGCGTGCGGACAGATCGCGCGCGGCGGACAGCTATTTCGCGGAACATGCTGAAAAATGGGACGCCATCCGATCGCTCCATGTGCCCGAACGGGATGTGGAGCGTGCGATGACGAACTTGCTGGAGGCTGAGCCGATCGGCCATTTGCTCGACATCGGCACCGGTACGGGGCGGATGATCGAATTGTTCGGCCCACTGGCTGAGCAGGTCACTGCCCTTGACCGCAGCCCTGACATGTTGCGGATCGCCCGCGCCAAGTTGCCGGAGGACGCAGGCAAATATGCTCTGGTGCTAGGCGATTTTGGCGCGCTGCCTCTCAATCCGGGCGATGCCGATACCGTGGTGCTGCATCAGGTTCTGCACTATGCGCAGGCGCCGGAGGCGGTGATAGCCGAGGCGTCGCGGGTGACCGCAGGGGGCGGCCGGGTGCTGATCGCGGATTTCGCCGCCCATGAGCGGGAAGAGCTGCGGCTGCGTGATCAGCATGCGCGGCTTGGTTTTTCCGATGAACAGATGGAAAGCTGGTTTACGCAGGCGGGACTTGATCTTGATCGGGTGGAAAGCCTGCCGGGCCATGAACTGACAGTGAAACTATGGCTGGGGCGGCGTCGCGGCGCGCATGTCCTGCCGATTGAAGGACGTATTTCCGCATGACCCTTTCCTTCCCATCCGTCGAAGAGGCGCGGCGAGCGCTTGAAGCGCCGCTTTATGCCGATCTTGCGGGCGACCTGAATGTCAGTTTCGAATTTTTCCCGCCCAAGACGGAAAAGATGGAAGAGCAGCTATGGTCGGCGATCCAGACGCTGACGCCGCTTGGCCCCAAATTCGTGTCCGTCACCTATGGGGCGGGCGGCTCCACGCGGGAGCGCACGCATAATACGGTCGCCCGCATATCGCGCGAGACATCTCTGCAGGCTGCCGCGCACCTTACCTGCGTTGCTGCGAGTCGAGCGGAAATCGACGAGGTGGCCGACAGCTATTGGGAAGCAGGCGTGCGCCATATCGTCGCCCTGCGTGGCGATCCGCCCGAAGCGGGGACGAAATTCGTTCCCCATCCCGATGGCTATCAGGGTGCGGCCGAACTGGTCGAAGGGCTGATCAAGCGGCATCCGTTCGAAATCTCCGTCGCGGCCTATCCCGAAACCCACCCCGATGCGGCGAACGCGCAGGGCGACATCGATAATTTGAAGCGTAAGCTGGATGCGGGCGCGACGCGGGCGATCACGCAATTCTTCTTCGAGCCGGAAACATTCTTCCGCTTCCGCGACACGGCGGCGGCGGCTGGCATCACTGCGGACATCATTCCTGGCATCATGCCGGTCAGCAATTTCGGCGCCGTGCAGCGCATGTCGGCGATGTGCAATACCGACGTGCCTGGCTGGATGGGCAAGCTGTTCGAAGGGCTGGACGACTTGCCCGCCGCACGGCAGCTGGTGTCGGGCACGCTGGCGGCTGAATTGTGCCGCAAGCTCTATGCGGGCGGCGTGCGTGATTTTCATTTTTACACGCTCAATCGGGCGGAGCTGAGCTATGCGATATGTCACTTGCTGGGGCTTCGACCGAAACAGGAGAAGACGGCATGACCGCTGAACAACGTTTTCGCGCTGTCGCGGCGGAAAAGATCATGATCTTTGACGGTGGCTACGGCACGTCGATCCAGAAACATGGGCTGACCGAGGCGGATTATCGCGGCTCACTCGACCTGGCGAAGGACCAGAAGGGCAATAATGATTTGCTCTGCCTTACGCGGCCGGACATCGTCGAGGGCATTCATACCGCCTATCTCGACGCCGGGGCGGACATGATCGAGACGAACACTTTTTCATCTACGAAGATCGCGATGGCCGATTATGGCTGCGAACATCTGGTCTGGGACATCAACATCGCCGCTGCACAGCTTGCCCGGCAGGCCTGTGAGAAGGCCACTGCCAAGGACGGGCGACCGCGCTTCGTCGCTGGGTCCATCGGGCCGACGAACAAGACGCTGTCCATCTCGCCTGACGTCAATGACCCCGCCTATCGCGAGGTCGATTATGATACGCTGAAGGCCGACTATCGCGAACAGTGCGATGCGCTGATCGAAGGTGGGGTCGATTTCCTGCTGGTTGAGACATGTTTCGATACGCTCAACGCCAAGGCTGCGGGGATGGCGGCGCGCGAGGCCGAGGCGGCGGCTGGACGGCCAGTGCCCCTGATGTTGAGCTTTACGATTACCGACATGTCGGGGCGCAATCTGTCGGGGCACACCATCAATGCCTTTTGGTATTCGCTGCGGCATTTGAAGCCGTTGACGATCGGCGTGAACTGCGCCTTTGGGGCGGATTTGCTGCGGCCTTATTTGAGCGAGCTGGCGAAGAATGCCGACACGCTGATCCTGGCCTATCCCAACGCCGGGCTGCCTAATGAACTGGGGCAATATGACGAGTTGCCGGAAACGACCGCTTCGCTCATCCGTCAGTGGGTGGATGAGGGGCTGGTGAACATGGTCGGCGGCTGTTGCGGCACGACGCCCGCGCATATCGGCGCGGTAGCGAAGGCGCTTGAGGGGCACAAGCCTCGCGTCGTGCCGGAACTGCCGGTGGTGACGCGGCTTGCGGGCCTCGAACCGATGCATATTGCTGCGTAAGATTTTTCCCCCTCCCGCAGGCGGGAGGGGGCTAGGGG
>CAMPHJ010000067.1 GCA_946885845.1 uncultured Sphingobium sp.
CCGCCAGTCAGGCCGATGTCGGTTTCGCGCGCTTCGCCGGGGCCGTTGACGACGCAGCCAAGCACGGACAGCGACAGGGGCGTGTGGATATGTTGCAGCCGTTCCTCCAGCGCCTGCACCGCGCGGATGACGTCGAAGCCCTGCCGCGCGCAGCTGGGACAGGAAATGACCTTGACCCCGCGCGTGCGGATGCCGAGCGATTTCAGGATTTCATAGCCGACGCGCACCTCCTCCTCCGGTTCAGCCGAAAGGGAGACGCGGATCGTGTCGCCGACCCCGGCCCAGAGCAGATTGCCGATGCCGATCGCGCTTTTCACCGTGCCGCCGATCAGCCCGCCCGCTTCGGTAATGCCCAGATGCAGGGGGCAGTCCACCGCTTCGGCCAGTTGCATGTAGGCGGCGACCGCCAGGAATACGTCGCTGGCCTTCACCGCGACCTTATATTCGTGGAAATCCTGATCCTGCAGCAGCTTGATATGGTCAAGGGCGCTTTCGACCAGCGCTTCGGGGCAGGGTTCGCCATATTTTTCGAGCAGATCCTTTTCCAGGCTGCCTGCGTTGACGCCGATGCGTATGGCGCAACCATTCGCCTTGGCCGCGTCCACCACTTCCTTGACGCGTGCGGGCGATCCGATGTTGCCGGGGTTGATACGCAGGCACGCCGCGCCCGCGTCCGCCGCTTCCAGAGCGCGTTTATAGTGGAAATGGATGTCCGCGACGATCGGTACGCGCGCTGCGCGGACGATCTGCTTGAGCGCGGCGGTCGATTCTTCATCCGGGCAGGACACCCGAATGATGTCGACGCCCGCTTCTTCACAGCGCCGGATCTGGTCGATCGTCGCGCGCGCGTCGGATGTCAGCGTGTTGGTCATGGTTTGCACCGTGACCGGCGCGCCACCACCAACGGGAACGTTGCCGACCATGATCTGGCGGCTGGGCCTGCGGGCTATGTCGCGCCAGGGGCGCAGGCCGGGATTATGGTCGGACATGGAAAATGGGGCTCCAATATGATGAGGCCCCTATAGAGATATATGCCGCCGGTTAAAACCGCGCCGTGACCGATGCGGCAAGCTGATCCACATTGCCGCCAGCCCGTGACCGGGTCGTCGTCGTCACGGCAGCGCCGCCCGCATAATAATGGTCAGGACGGTTGATCGTCACGGACTGAATGAAATTATGCGCATAGCTGAGGTTCAGCGCCAGGGAGGGCGACAGATTCCAGGTCGCTCCGCCCGAAAGCCAGACCCGATCACCATCAGGCACCCGCGTGGTCAGATATTGCGGATTGGTCGGCGTGCGGTCGAACATCGTGCCCGCGCGCAAGGTCAGCCGTTCGCTCACATCATATTCGCCGCCCGCGCTGACGCTGTAGCTGTCGCGATAGCGCACCTGCTTGACCGATGTGCCGGTGCCCGACCGGATGGTGATGGCCTGAAACATTGACCAATTATACCAACGCGCCGTCACCATCGCCCGTGCGCGCGGCGTCAGTCGACGCGTGACGCTGGCCGTAGCGATGTCGGGAAGGCTGAGAGGCGCGACCAGGTCCGACGTTCCGTTAAGGGCGGCGAGCGATCCCTCCAGGTTTGAAAGCGTTGCCAGCCCTTCGATCCTATGTTTGATGCCCGACCGATAGTGAAGCCCGAACTGGGTGCCACCAGCATGATAGAACATCCCGGCGTTCCAGCCAATCGACAGGTCGTCGCCCTTCATCCGGGCCAGTCCGTCGGTGGCGACGGGCGACAGATTCGGCAAGGCGTTGGTCAGCACCACCTTTACATATTGAACGTCCACGCCGCCGCCGATCGACAGGTTTTCGGTCAGGTTGAAGGCAGCGGAAGGTTGAACATTATAGGTTTTAAGTTCGGTGTGGAGGGAGTCATAGCGCCCGAAAAAATCTTCATCATAGTCCAGCTTCAATCCGAACGGCGCGGTTACGCCGACGCCCAGCCACAGGCGGTCGGTTACTTGCGCGGTGGCATGGAAGCTGGGGACCGCGATCAGGCTGGCGAAGGGCTTGCCGCCCGAACCGCCGCTGACGGATATTTCGCCGGGCGCGCCGGGCACCGTTCTGGTCGTACCAAGATCATTTTGCCGCGCGGTGACGGACAACAGCACTCCGCCTGTCGATATTTGCACGCCGGGCAAGGCGGTCATGCCAGCAGGATTGAAATAGACAATCGATGGATCATCCGCCGCCGCCGCGCCGCCGGACAGCGCCCGGCCCGTTTCCTTGGGCGATTGTTCCTGCAGATAGAATCCGCCTGCCAAGGCCGGAGCGGGCATCATCGCGATGACCATGGGCAGCAGGCTGGCGATAGAACGGCGACGCAGGAACATGAGAATCCTCTTCAAGTCTGATCTGATGCCGGCGCAGCGCCGGACCGGGATTTTGATCTCAGTTAATCGGACATGGTTAAAATCCCGTTCATGGTTCGACCAGCCGCCAAAAACAAAAAAAAGCCGCCCCGAAGGACGGCTTGGAAGTTTTAGGAGAGGATGCCTGAAAGGCCCGTTCCTTTTGCGTTGCAGCAAAGATTCTCGCAAATGCGAAAGCCGCGTCGCCGATTGCGTTCAGCGCAATCGCTCCCGTATTCTCTTCTTTCCGTAGGGTCAGACGGTTGTGAAAAAATGTAGGGCAGCGATTATTTGCCGGTTCGTGGCGGTTCAGTCGAGCCGATGGCGGGGAGAACCCCTGATTCCTCCAGCTGCGAATCGAGCTGATTCATCAGCCGGTCCAATCCAGCCTGATCATGGGATTCGACACGCGCTACCAGCTCCGCCTGGGTGTTGGACGCGCGTAGCAGCCACCATCCGTCCGGGGTTGTCACCCGCGCACCGTCCGTTTCATCGACCTCGGCCCCAGCCATGCGGAGACGGTCGAGTATCCGGGTGACGATGGCGAACTTGCGTGCTTCCTCAACCGGGAATCGCAGTTCGGGGGTGGTCAGGAGGACCGGCATGGCGTCGCGAAGCGCGGTCACGCTGCTATCCAGCGTTGCCAGCGCGCGGATCAGCCGCACCGCTGCATAAAGTCCGTCGTCAAACCCATAATAGTCGTCCGCGAAGAAGATATGGCCGGTCATCTCACCGCCCAGGGGACTGCCGATGTCCTTCATTTTGGATTTGATCAGGCTGTGCCCGGTTTTCCACATGAGCGGTCGACCGCCCAGTTGCGCCACCCGGTCGAACAGGGCCTGACTGGCTTTTACATCCGCGACGATGGTGGCGCCGGGCATTTTCCGCAGCACGACCTCGGCAAACAGGCCCAGCAACTGATCGCCCCAGATCGGACGCCCCATCCCGTCGATCACGCCGATCCTGTCGCCATCTCCGTCAAAAGCTACTCCGAAATCGAGCTTGTTAGAGAGGACAAGGGCGCGAAGATGCTCCAGATTCTCCTCGATTGTAGGATCGGGATGATGATGGGGAAAATTACCGTCTACCTGGGTGAAAAGCGTATGATGCTCACCCGGAAGCAGTTTGACGAGCTTTTCCACGACCGGTCCCGCGACGCCACTGCCTGCGTCCCAGCCGATGCGGCAGGCGGGACCATCGAACCGTTCGACCAGGCGCGCCACGTAGCGGTCCATGATGTCGACGGTTTCGACCCGCCCGTCGCCGGTCGTCCAGTCACCCATCGCCGCGATTTCGCCGAGCCGCGCAATGTCCGCACCAAAAAAAGGTTGATGGCCAAGTACCAGCTTGAAGCCATTGTGATCGGGGGGATTATGGCTGCCGGTTACCTGAATGCCGCCATCCACATCCAGGACCGCTTCCGCATAATAGAGCATTGGCGTGGGGCCAAGACCTATGCGCAGCACATCAACGCCGCCATCGGCAAGGCCGCGCACCACCTCGGCCTCCAATAAGGGTGAACTCAGTCTGCCATCATGGCCGAGCGCGACCCTTGATCCGCCCCCTTTCCTGACGACCGCCGCAAAGCTGCGGCCCAGGGCATAGCCATCCGCGGCGCCCAGCGTGTCGCCGAAGATGCCACGCATGTCATATTCACGCAGCAAGGATGGATGGAAGCAATGCGTCATGCGTCCCCCTTTGTCCCCCGATCAGGGTTTTGGCGCCGCATCCCGTTCAGCAAGGCGCGCCAGTAGCAGGTCGCGCGCTGCGTTGAGCTGGGCGGCGAGCGCTTCGGTGCCGCCGCGATCGGGGTGGACGGATGCGATCAGCCTGCGATGCGCCGCCCGAATCTCCGCCGCATCGGCATCCGGGGCCAGGCCCAGCAGCGCGCGGGCCTTAGCCACGTCATCCTGATCGGGGGCTGGCGGGGATTTGACCCTGCGACGGTGCGCCTTGTCCTTTTGCCCTTCCATGAAGAAGAACAGCGCCGCGCCCAGCAGCAGAGGTGCGCCCATCACCGGTTTCCCCTTGGCCGCCATCACCGCGCCAACCAGCGCCGCGCCCAGCACCATCCCGTCCTTCATGCTCATGCGCTGCAGCCGTCCCGTCCAGATGAGCCAGGCAGCCAACCCGACGAACAAAAAGGCAAACAGCCCCATCAGGCTGCGCCGAGCAGGTCGACGGACGCCGTTTCCTCCCGCGCGGGCAGGGACAGGCCGGACACCATTTCGCGCAATTCCTGCCGCGCGGCGATGTGGCTGACGCCCAGTTCGCCCAGATGTCCCTTGTCCAGCAAGGTCAGGCCAGAGGGGAAAAGTTCACGGAAGATCACGCGTTCGGACAGGCCGGGGATCACCCGGAAGCCAACGCGGCGCGACAATTCCATCAGCGCGTCGCCCACACGCTTTTTGTTGCGGGCGTCATGATGCTGCACACGATTGCGCAACACCACCCAATCTATCGATACGCCGTCAGCTTTCGCCCGCGTCTTGCGTGCTTCGAAGATCAGTTCGGAATAGAAGGACAGGCGGCGGACCTTGAAGGTTTCGGCATCCACCTGGCCGATAAGGTCGAAATCGACAAAGCTGTCGTTCATCGGCGTCACCAGCGTATGGGCGCGCGCCGCCATGTGCCGTGCGAACAGATCGTCGCGACCCGGCGTATCCACCACCAGGAAATCCTTGCCCTCGGCGATCGCTCCTGCCTCTTCCTCCAGCGCTTCGATGCTATCGCCTTTCAGCACGGCAAAGTCGGGGGCGGGCAGGTCTATCCCGCGTCGCCGTGCTGTTTCCGCCCGATTTTCCAGATAACGGGTGACGGTGCGCTGGCGCGGATCAAGGTCGATCATCCCGACCCGATGGCCAAGCGCGGTCAGCGCGATCGCCGTGTGCACCGCTGTAGTCGATTTGCCGGTTCCGCCCTTTTCATTGGCGAAAACGATGTGATGCGTTTGGGCGTTCGCCATCGGACCTAGTTAACCCCGTTTTGAATGTCGCATGATTCTTGACCGTCCTGCCCGGCCATGCCTAGCAAGGATAACCCCTTGGCTGATGCCTTATCGGAGCCCCTCGTCCCGTGCAAATCTTCCGTGATATTCCCGCCCTGCGATCCGCCGTCGAGATGTTGAAACGGGACGGGCGCGTCGCCCTGGTTCCCACGATGGGCGCGCTGCACGACGGCCATATCGCCCTGGTCGAGGAAGCCCGCCGCCACGCGGACCATGTCGTCGTGTCGATCTTCGTCAATCCACGCCAGTTCGGGCCGAATGAGGATCTGGACGCCTATCCCCGCAGGGAAGCCAAGGATGCGCAGATGCTCCAGGCGGCCGGGGTGGCGATACTATGGGCTCCAACGGTCGAAGTCATGTATCCCGATGGACATGCCACCAACATCAGCCTGTCTGGGGTTACCGAAGGGTTGGATGGGGCAGCGCGCCCCGGCCATTTCGACGGGGTGGCGACCGTCGTCACCAAATTGTTCAATCAGGTGCAGCCCAATGTCGCCCTGTTCGGCGAGAAGGATTATCAGCAGCTCGCCGTCGTCCGCCGCATGGTGCGCGATCTGGACCTGCCCATCGAGATCGTCGGCGTGCCGACCCAACGGGCCGAGGACGGGCTGGCCCTGTCATCACGTAACGCCTATCTGAGCGAAGACGAACGGCACAATGCCCTGGCCCTCCCCCGCGCATTGGGGGAAGCCGCGCGGCAGATGGAAAAGGGCGCAGCGGTCGATGCGGCCATTGCCAGGGCAATCGCCATGCTGGCCGCGCATGGATTCGATCCGGTAGACTATGTGAGCCTGTGCGACGCGCAAACGCTGGAACCGATGGCGGTGCTGGACCGACCGGCCCGGCTGCTGGGCGCGGCCAGGCTGGGGCGCACGCGGCTGATCGACAATATCGCCGTCAACCCGGCGGCCTGATCAGCTTCAGAACGGCTTGACGATCACCGCGACGACAATGACGGCTGCGGCCACGCCGGGTATCTCGTTCAAGAGACGCAACCGTTTTTCGGTGAGTGGCCGCAAGCCCTGGGACAGCTTTTTCGTATAGCTGGCGATCCAGCCATGATAGGCGGACAGACCCAGGACGAAGAGCAGTTTCAGGTGGAACCAGCCGAAACTCCACGCGCCGATTTCGACCATCAACATCAGGCCAAAGACCCAGACCAATATCAGCGAGGGGTTGAGGATGATCTTGAGCAGCCGCCGTTCCCGATCGATCCACTTGCGGTCCTCTTTCGATCCCACTGGGCATTGATGGTGATAGACGAAGAAACGCGGCATCATGAACAATCCCGCCATTAGGAAGATGACGAAGATCAGATGGGCGGCCTTCACCCACAGATAAGCAGCGCCGAGATAAGGCATCAGCCCCTTCCTCCTTGCCGGACATAGGCGATCAAGGCTTCGACATGCGCGATCGGCGTGTCGGGCAGGATGCCATGGCCCAGGTTGAAGATATGCGGGCGACCTGCGAATCCAGCCCGGATATTGTCAACCGCATCTTCCACCGCACGTCCCCCAGCGATCAGTGCGAGCGGGTCGAGATTTCCCTGAACCGGCAGCCCGACAGGCAAAGTGCGGTTAGCCCAGTGGGGATCGACGGTTTCGTCAACGCCCACGGCATCGACGCCTGTGCCCGTCGCATAATCCGCCAGTTTCGCCCCCGCACCCTTGGGAAAGCCGATGATCGGAATGTTCGGGTGCAGGCGTTTCAACCTTTCCACGATGGCACGGTTGGGTTGAATCACCCAGCGGTCGAACTGTAGCGGCGCAAGGCTGCCGGCCCAGCTGTCAAACAGCTGCACGGCTTCTACGCCCGCATCGATCTGCCCGGACACATAGGTCACGGTTGCGTCGACGATAGCATCGATAATCGCGCCGAAGTGCGCAGGGTCCTGATAGGCAAGCCGCCGGGCTGCGCCCTGATCCTTGCTGCCCTGCCCTGCGACCATATAGGTAGCGATCGTCCAGGGGCTGCCTGCAAAGCCGAGGAAGGTCACATTAGGGTCAAGTGCCGCCTTCACCTGCCGCACCGTTTCATAGATTGCGTCGAAGCGGGTAAAATCGGGTTTCAGCGCGGCAAGGTCGGTTTGATCAAGGGTTGGCGCGAGCCGTGGCCCCTCCCCCGTTTCGAACCACAGATTTTGACCCATGGCGTAGGGGACGATCAATATATCGGAAAAGAGGATCGCGCCGTCGAAGCCGAACCGGCGCAACGGTTGCAGCGTGACTTCCGCAGCCGCCGCACTGTCATAGACCAGTTCGAGGAAACCGCCCTTTTCCGCGCGCAGATTGCGATATTCAGGCAGATATCGCCCCGCCTGCCGCATGAGCCACATTGGCGGCACGGTGGGTCGATTACCCTTCAGAACGGAAAGCAGCGGCTTGGGTGAAGAACCGCTTATATGGCCCATATCTGGTCCCGACATATACTCTCTTAATTAGATTCTAAATAGGATGATGGAGATAGTAGGCCGCTTGGCAGTGGGGTTTATGCGCTGCGCCCGGTTTTGCCAACAGCTTGACTCTTTAGTGGCGGTTCGACCCCGTCGATTCACGATGGTTATTCCCATTATCCACAGCATGTGGATGAAAATGAGGGTTTGTTGAAGGGCTGTGGATAAAAACAGGCTGATCGGAGAGAGGGAAATGGCTTCGATTTTCTCCGCAACCTATCCCTTGCTTTATCCACAGGCTCCACACAGAGATATGCTCCATGTCGCGCATCCATCTTCATCTGCTGTCGGACTCCACCGGCGAAACGTTGGAAAATATTGCCAAGGCAGCAATCGGCGCATTCGAAAATGTGGAGGCGGTGCGCCATTTCTGGCCGATGGTCCGCTCGGATGTCCATCTGGACCGGATCATGGAGGAAATCGCGGCCAATCCGGGCCTTGTGCTGTTCACCCTGTCCAATCACCAGTTGCGGCGGCGGCTGGAGACGCGATGCCGCGCACTGGGCCTTCCGCACGTCGCTGCACTCGACAGTGTTACCGACGCCTTGTCCAACATATTGGGCCAGGAAACCCGCAATCGGCCCGGTCGCAAGCATATCCTGGACGAAGCCTATTTCGCGCGGATCGAGGCGATCCAGTTCACCATCGCGCATGACGATGGCGTGGGTCATGAAAATTGGGAAGAGGCAGACATCGTCCTGGCCGGTGTGTCGCGCGCGTCCAAGACGCCGACCTCCATCTATCTGGCCAACAGGGGGTATAAGACCGCCAATATCCCGCTGGTGCTTCAATCGCCCCCGCCCCAAAGCCTCTATTCCCTGAAGCATCCGATGGTCGTCGGCCTGACCGTAAGCCCGGAACGGCTGGTGCAGATCCGCCGCAATCGCTTGCTTTCGCTCAATCAGGCGCCCGAAACCAGCTATGTGAATATTGAGAAGGTGCAGGATGAACTGGCCTTTGCCCGTCGCATGTTCGCCGACAATGGATGGCCGGTGATCGACATGACCCGCCGGTCGATCGAGGAAGCTGCCGCCGCGATCATCAATTTGTTCAATGACCGCGTGTTGGCGGAAGGAAATGACATATGATCGTGCTGGCGTCGCAAAGCTCCAGCCGCCGGGCGCTTTTGCA
>CAMPHJ010000068.1 GCA_946885845.1 uncultured Sphingobium sp.
GCCAATACGGTCGGCCTGGGCGACACCACGGGGCTGTATCACGGCACGCAGCAGATCAACCAGGGCCAGATGGACCGGTGGAACCTGGTGGTGACGCTGAACTACCTGCCCGCCGCGACCGAGGCGCAGATCGTCCTCGCCAAGTCGGGCGAATATGATCATGAAGGCGGCCGCAAGGAAGTCGAGAACATGATCAAGGTGGCGGAACTGACCCGCCAGGGCTTCGTCAACGGCGACATTTCGACCGTGATGAGCCCGCGCACCGTGATCAGCTGGGCGCAGAACGCGCTGATCTTCAAGAATGTCGGCTTCGCCTTCCGCCTGAGCTTCCTCAACAAATGCGACGAAGCCGAACGGGCGCTGGTGGCGGAATATTATCAGCGGGTATTCGGCAAGGACCTGCCCGAAAGCGTGGCGCACCGGGTAGCCTGACGACATGGCGGAACGATCGCCCCTGGACGCTTTCAAGGACGTGCTGTCCGGCGCGGCGCGGTCGATCGCGCGCGATGCGGAGGTCGAGGTGGGCTTTACCGCCGACGCGCCGCATATGGCGGGAAAGGCGATCAAGGTGCCAACCCCCGCCCGCACCCTGCCCGCCGATCAGGTGGCGCTGGCGCGCGGCTTTGCCGACGCGAATGCCCTGCGGCTGCGCCATCACAACAGCCGCCTGCATGCAAAGGCCGCCCCCGCCGATGCGACCGCGCGGGCGGTCTATGATGCGGTGGAGCAGGCGCGGGTGGAGGCAATCGGATCGCGCGCCATGGAAGGCGTGCGCGCCAACCTGAACCATGCGCTGGACCAGAAGCTGAAGTCCGACCCGCTGCGCCGTGCGCGGTCGGCGGATGAAGTGCCGCTGTCCACTGCCGTCGCGCTCAAGGTCCGCGAGCGGCTGACCGGTCAGCCGATTCCCAAGGACGCCATCACTGGCATGGGGCTGGTCGACCAGTGGATCGAAGAAAAGGCAGGCGCTGACCTGGATGCGCTGGGGCTGGCGATCGATGACCAGCGCGCTTTTCAGCAGATGGCCCAGGCCATGCTGGAACATCTGCATCTGGTCGAAGCCGACACGCCCCCCGAAACCGACAATTCGGAGCCTGAGGATCAGGGCGAAGACGAAGAGGAAAATCAGGAAGAGGGCGATTCGGGCGAGGATCAGGCTGGCGACAGCGACATGAACGCCGAAGCCCGCGCCGACGATACGGGCGGCGACACGGAGGAAGGCGACAGCGAATATAGCGACGATTTCGACGCCGACAGCGATGCAGGCGCCGACGATATGGGCGAAGAAGGCATGATGCCGGTGCGCCCCAACCGGCCGCTGTCCGATCTGCCGCCGGGTTTCGACTATAAGCCCTATACCCAGTTGCACGATGAAGTCGTGACGGCCGAGGATTTGTGCGACGAGGATGAGCTGTTGCGGCTGCGGGGGTTTCTGGACCAGCAGCTCACCAGTCTGCAAGGCGCTGTCACAAAGCTGGCCAACCGTTTGCAGCGACGGTTGATGGCGCAGCAGTCGCGGTCGTGGGATTTCGATCAGGAAGAAGGGCTGCTGGACGCAGCGCGGCTGGCCCGCATCGTCATCGATCCCACGCGATCGCTGTCCTACAAGATCGAACGCGACACCGAGTTTCGGGACACGGTGGTGACGCTGCTGATCGACAATAGCGGTTCGATGCGCGGACGGCCGATCAGCATCGCGGCGATCAGCGCGGACATCATGGCGCGCACATTGGAACGGTGCGGCGTCAAGACGGAGATATTGGGCTTTACCACCCGCGCCTGGAAGGGCGGGCAAAGTCGGGAAGACTGGCTGGCGGCAGGACGACCGCCCTTGCCGGGGCGGCTCAATGACCTGCGCCACATCATCTACAAGAAGGCCGACGAGCCATGGCGGCGCGCGCGCAAGAATCTGGGCCTGATGATGCGCGAAGGGCTGCTGAAGGAAAATATCGACGGAGAGGCGCTGCTGTGGGCGCATAGCCGCCTGATCGCGCGGCATGAAGAACGCCGTATCCTGATGGTGATTTCCGATGGCGCGCCGGTGGACGATTCGACCCTGTCGGTGAACAGCGGCACCTATCTGGAGCGGCACCTGCGCCAGGTGATCGAATGGATCGAGGCGCGTTCGCCGGTGCAACTGGTGGCGATTGGCATCGGCCATGACGTGACCCGCTATTATCGTCGCGCGGTCACCATCATGGACGCCGAACAATTGGGCGGCACGATGGTGGAGCAGCTTGCCGGGTTGTTCGACGAGGATTGAAAGCCGGTCCGGCGCTTCCGATCTCTACAATTTGTCAGGAGAGTGCCATGAGCGTCGCCTTTCGTCGCGAAAGCGATGAGGAACATCTGGAACCCAAGTTCGAGATTCCGATTCCGCCCGGTCCCAATTTGGTGACGGCGCGCGGGTTGCGGCTGACGCGCGAAAAGGTTGAGGCGCTGGAGGCAGTGGTCACGACGGACATGGCCGAGGACGACGTCAAGAAGTTGCGGCGGGAGCTGCGCTATTGGCGCACCCGGCTGGCGACGGCGCAGGTTCAGCCGGTGCCCAATGAAGAGGTCGTGACGTTCGGAACCTGCGTGACCTATCGATTGAATGGCCAGACCAGGACGGTCACCATCGTTGGCGATGACGAAGCCGACCCCAATGATGGACGGATCAGTTTTTCCTCACCGCTCGCACGCGCGATGATCGATGCTGAAGTCGGGGAGCAGCTGGATTTCGGGAACAACGGCCAATCCGTCGAGATTTTGGCGATAAAGGCTGTCAAGGAATCCTGATCGATTTTTGAAGGGACGCGGGCGCAGGAGTGGGAGGGAGGCCCTCCGTATTCCCCGCGCCCTGGTTGATCCGTAAGGCCTAAGCGCCCTCAGCCGTTGCGGCCTGCCTCAAACAGGAACCATGCGCGTTCTTCGGCCTGATCGGTCCAGTCATCGACAATGCCTTCGGTCGCGTTGTCGCCAGCGTCGGTGGCGGCGGTCTTGGCCGCGCGGAGCGATTCGACCAGGCGCAGATTATCCTCACGCAACTCGTTCAGCATGTCGGCGGCGCTGACATAGTCGGCGTCATTATCCTTGATCGATTGATGGCGGGAGATGTCGCCGATCGACCGCAGCGTCGTATTGCCGGTCTTGCGCACGCGTTCGGCGATAGCGTCGGTGGTCGCCAATATCTGCGTCGCCTGTTCATCGAACATCAGGTGATAGTCGCGGAAATGGGGGCCAGAGACGTGCCAGTGAAAATTCTTGGTCTTGAAATATAGTGCATAGCTGTCGGCCAGCACCCCGTTCAGCGCTTCGGCCACCGATTTGGTGGCGTTGCTGCGCAGGTCGGTCGGCGTCTTGAGATTAGGGGCGGTCATGCGTTGCTCCTGTGTCCAGCGAATGATTTCGGAGGTATAATGATCTGATCGACGAAAAGTATCATGACAGAGCGCAAATTTCCCGGCGAATTCCTCGCTCAGTCTGATCAATCGGGTCGATCAGCCCACAAGGCCCAGCGCAGCGACCGCGCTGCCCAGTCCGATCATCATCATGACCAGCGCCCCGATCATGCGAACCGGCCCCAGCGGAACAATAGCCATCAGGCGTTCGCGCAGCAGCACGGCGGGGATCAGCGCCGCCATCATGCCCAATGCACCGCCCAGGGCAGCCATCGCGGGGTCGGCCGTGCGGGTCGCTATGCCGAGGATCAGAAATTGCTGGCCATCGCCAAAGCCCAGGATGAACAGGCCCAGTGCTGATGTCAGAAAGGGACCTGTAGGCCAGGTGGCGAGCGTATCGGGCGGCTTGACCGGCCACAGCATCCCGCCGCCAAGCATCAGCAGGGCGAGCGCCAGGAACAGAAGGCGCGCCTGCGATCCCAGCATGGGACCGATAAACGACCCGGCGATGGCAGCGAGGACGGCGTTGGCGATGACCGCTATGGCGGCGCCGGCGATCACAGCGCGATTATTGTGAAAACGTGCGGCGAGGGCAAGCGCCAGAAGCTGGCTTTTATCGCCCATGCCGCCCAGCAAACATCCCATCAATGCGGTCAGCAGTGCATCCATGGGTCGTGGCGAACGTCAGAGCGAGACGGAAATGCGCGCGCAGGGCGTCGGCTTCGTCGCAATGGCAAGGGGAATGACGTCGGCTCCGGGCATTTCCGCCGCAATCGCATCCCGAATGAGGTCGAGATAGGACAGCACCACCGGTCCCATGCCCTGCAACGACAAGGCCGATTCCAACGTGCAGGCCAGGCTTTCCACACTGTCGATATGATAGGCGCGGGACAGATGACGGACCTGATCCACTTCGTCCCGCAAGCGCGACACGCTCAAATGGCCGCGCTCCCCCGCGAGGCCGTCGACCCGTTCGAGTAGATTTGCCAGAATGGCCATCATCGGATCATGTCGCATGGAGAATTTTCCCCTGTCCCTGCCTTGAGCCTGCACTATGCGCGTGAGAGGTTAAGGCCGTGTAAAGCGTAACGCCCGCCGCCCCCGGCGGTTGCTTCGCCTTGACATCGATCCGAATCTCCCTCATGGGCGGCTGCTGAAACAGGGCGGCCTTTTTCGGAAGATTGGGGCCGCTTTTCTTTTCACGATATTACGACCAGGAACACAGGGCCATGGCCAAGCCAGCAACCGTCAAGATTCGCCTCGTCAGCTCGGCTGACACCGGATTCTTCTACGTCACGAAGAAGAACCCGCGCACGAAGACCGAGAAGCTGAGCTTCCGCAAATATGACCCGGTCGTGCGCAAGCATGTCGAGTTCAAGGAAGCCAAGATCAAGTGATCTGCGGACGGCGTTAAGCCGTCCCGGTCCATTTGCATGCTTCAAGGAAAGGCCCGTCCCCATGTGGGAACGGGCCTTTCCTTGTTGTTGCCTGAAATCGGAAGCCGGGAGGATTCGGCCCTTTTCAAGCGTCGTCGGGAAGCATCATGTGACGCTTCCCGACCTGACTATCCCTCGCGTCAGTTGCCGACCGGCTGATCGTCGGCGCGGGTGATGACGATGGTGGAGGAGCGCGGCGGCTGTCCGGCGACGGGCCAGTCTCCAGTCGGGTGCTGGATATTGACGAAGAAGGTCTTGAGGTCCGGCGTGTAGGCGATGCCGGTGATCTCGCAACCCGCTGGCCCCACCAGGAAGCGTTTGGACTGCTTGCTGGTCTGGTCGACATGGAACATCGCATTGTGGCCAAAGGCCTGGTCGATGGTCGTGCCGGTCACGCCCGAATTTCCGGGGACGCTATGGTCGGTCTGGACCCACAGGCGGCCCTGCGGGTCGATGCGGAGGCCGTCGGGGCTGGAGAAGGTGTCGCCATTGATGTCGCCCACCAGATTGGAGCCGCCCGAAGCAAGGCTGGGGTCGCCCGCCATCAGGAAGATTTCCCAGGTGAAGCTGGTCGCCAGCGGCGAGTCACCGCTTTCCTTGAACTTGATGATATGGCCGTGAAGATTGCGGGTGCGGGGGTTGGCCGCGTCCGTGACCTGTCGGCCGCTATTGTTGGTCAGGGTGCAGAAGATCGCGCTGTTGTCCGGCGCGACGGTCAGCCATTCCGGTCGGTCCATGACGGTGCCGCCAGCGACGCGCGCCGCCGCCTTGGTGTTGATCAGCACGTCCGCCCGGCTGTTGAAGTCAATGGTGGTGGGGGCAGGCGGCGTCGTGCTCTGGCTGATATTGCCGGGGTCCGAAGCGCCGGGCAGCAAGCCGTTCTGCCCCTGCACCAGCGCGCGCCATTCGCCCGTGCCATCGGCGTTGAAGCGCGCGACATAGAGCGTGCCATAATCCAGCAGATCCGTGTTCGCGGCGCGGTTGGATTGGCTATAGGCGCGGTCTGGCACGAATTTGTAGATGCAGCCCGGCGTGGCGTCGTCGCCCATGTAAAAGGCGGTGCGACGATTGCTGTCCGCCATGAAGGCGACATTTTCATGGTCGAACCGGCCCATGGCGGTGCGCTTGGTCGGGGGAGCCAGTTCCTGGGACGGGTCGATTTCGACCACCCAGCCATAGTCATTTTCTGGCTGCGTGGGATCGAAATAATTGTCCGTCGTTTCTTCACAGGTGAGGTAGGTGCCCCAGGGCGTGCGCCCGGACGCACAGTTGTTCAGCATCCCCTTGATCGTGCCGGAAAGCTGGCCTGCAGCAGGACCGCCAGCATTGTAGCTGCTGTTGCCGGTGTAGCGCTTGTTGAAGCGCGAACCCGCCTTTACCGCCCATTTTCCGTCCGTACCCTTGGCGACTTCCACGACTGAGATGCCGACAGCCGATAGCACCAGCGCCTTTTGATCCGCGGTGGCTGTTGCGGCGTCGTAGCTGCCCGAAAACAGGATGTTGCTGTCGGGATATTCATGGTTGATGGCGAGCAGCCCGCCGACATTGGGGTCGGTGCCGGACAGTTCGAAATATTCCATGCCGTCATGATTGCCGCCCGCCCATTTTTCCGCCTCTGCGGGGGTGGGAAAGCTGCCCGAATAGGCGGTGCCAGCCTCAACGGAATCGCCTGCCTTGAGCAGGATGTCGACGGTGTAGCCGGTCGGGACGGTCACGGTGTCGTTCTGGTTCGCCGCCACCGGAGCAAAGGCGATGGCGTAGCTGGGCGCGGGCGTCGGTGTGGGCGACGGGCTGGGGCTGGGCGAAGGCGACGCAAAGCCGCCATCGTCATCGCCGCACGCGGCCAGCGTTCCCAGCATCGGCAGGATCGACAGGCCCAGCAAGCCGTTTTTCAGGACGGAACGGCGGCCCGGATTGGCGGCGACAATGGCTTCCAGGCTGTTGTCGCCCGATATGATCGTCGGCTGGTTGTCGCGAAATGGCGCGCGCGCTTCGTCGGTCAGATGAGACATGATTCTTTACCCCTGGTGCAAATCGGGCTGTCCGCGGATCGCGGCGCCCTTGGCCAAGGGAGTTGGCAGAGGCAGATGAAATCAGGGCGTCATTTCAGCGACATGGCCATGAAAGCCGCATGACGATCCGATGACGATCACCACCCAGTCGTTACAGTAGCGCGTTCACCTGTTCGACAAAGCGCAGCACCGAAATGGGTTTGGACACATAGGCCTGCGCACCAGCGCCGCGAATCCGGTCTTCATCGCCCTTACCGGCATAGGCGGTGACCGCCATGATCGGGACGGCGGACAGGCGCGGATCGCGTTTCAGCGATATGATGAGGTCAAGGCCGCTGACATGGGGCAGGTGGATGTCGGTGATCACCAGGTCCGGGCGAAACTCCAGCGCCTGCGTCACCACGTCCCGACCGTCGCGCAGGGGCAGCACTTCATGCCCGTGCGCGCGCAGCAAATCGCAAAAAAGTTTGAGATTGAGTTCGTTGTCCTCGACAACGAGCACGCGCTTTGCCACCAGTCACCCGCGTTTCGATCCATGCGCACGACATGTGCGCCGTTCATATTGTCCCCAGTCGAGAATCACCATGCGTCCCCATCACCCCGAAGGCAAGCAGGATAGCCAAGGCGATGCCCAGGAAGCGGGCACGCTGGCGCTGATGGCGCTGGCCTGGACATTAAGCGATGAGCGGCGCGCCGAGCGGCTGCTGGCGTTGACGGGACTGGACGCCGATGCGCTGCGCGCGGGCATCGACAGCCCGGCGGTGCTGGGCGCGGTGCTGGATTTCCTGGCCGACCATGAGCCTGATTTGATCGCCTGCGCCGAAGCGATCGAAACCGCGCCAGCCACTTTGATCGGCATCAGGACCCGGCTTCGCCAATGACCCGCCCCCTTATCATCACCGATTGCGACGAAGTCCTGCTGCACATGGTCGTGCCGTTTCGGCAATGGCTGGACGAGCAGCACAATGTCCATTTCGACATGGGCGAACCGGGCTTTGTCGAAGCGCTGCGCCACAAGGACAGCGGCATTCCGCTGGAGCGCAAGCTGGTGTGGGAACTGCTGATCGGCTTTTTCGACACCGAAATGCACCGGCAACAACCGATTGCAGGCGCGATCGAAGCCCTTGGCCGCCTGTCGCGCATCGCCGACATCGTCGTGCTGACCAATATCGGCGAGCGTCATCACCAACAGCGGATCGAACAACTGGCCGCGCACGGGCTGCACCATCGCGTTCACTGGAACCATGGCGGCAAGGGGCCGCCGCTGGCCGCCATCGTCGCGGAACGCCAGCCGTCGGTCGCCCTGTTCATCGACGACCTGGCCGAACATCATGCATCGGTTGCGGACCATGCGCCGGGCGTATGGCGCCTGCACATGGTCGGCGAACCCGAACTTGCCCCCAAGATCGCCGCCGCCCCGTCATCCCATGCGCGGATCGACACCTGGAGCGCCGCGGAACAATGGATCACCGAGCGGTTGGCCCAAGGCCCCGCCCCATTTTCCCCACCCTCTACCGATGGAGCTTTCCTATGAGCGTTGAAACCCGACTTGCCGAACTGGGCATCACCCTGCCCGTGGCCGCCGCACCCGTTGCCGCTTATGTCGCCACGGTGGAAGCCAATGGCCTGCTGCATATCTCCGGTCAGATTTCCCTGTCCGACGGCCAGTTGATGACCGGTCGGCTGGGCGAGGACCGCGACCTGGATTATGGCGTCAAGGCGGCGCGCGCCTGCGGCCTGAACCTGATCGCGCAGATCAAGGCGGCGCTTGGCAGCCTGGACCGGGTCGAGCGGATCGTGAAGCTGGGCGCGTTCATCAGTAGCGCTCCTGATTTCACCGACCAGCCCAAGGTCGCCAATGGCGCGTCGGAATTGATGGTCGAAGTGTTCGGCGACGCGGGCAAGCACACGCGCAGCGCAGTTGGCGTTCCCGTCCTGCCGTTGGGCGCCGTCGTCGAAATCGACGCTGTCGTCCTTGTCCGGCCCGCCGCCTGATCCTTACCCCTTCCTGACCGAACGGCCCTTT
>CAMPHJ010000069.1 GCA_946885845.1 uncultured Sphingobium sp.
TCCTGCCGGGGTCGCCACCTACAATCGCCAACCGAAAAGCAGCATCAGCAACCCGGCGATCAGGATTGCGGCGGCCAGAAAGCCCCAGCCCCAATCAGGCCCATCTTTATTCGCCATCAAGCGGACTGTCATCCGGCCGTGCCCGCAACAGCAGGTCGTCGGTCACGGTCATGGTAAAGATCGGATCGGCATCAGCAGGCACTTCAGCGATTGCATCGACAAAAGCAGCGCGGGTGTCCGGCTCATCATAGACCATTTTCTGGTCGAAAGCCGCGCGCCAGGTCTCCTCATCGGGCCATTCGGCATAGCCAACGAAGCGTCCATCCGCGTCACGGTGCAATCGCGACCCGTAGCTGCCGTATTTTTCGCGGATCAGGTCTGTCCCACGCCGCCAGGCAGCGCGGAACTGGTCTTCCTTACCCGGATGCACCCGCCACCAATAGACCGCGACGAACATCTAGCCTCTCCTTTATGGAAGAGACAATGATGCGAGCGGCCAGAGGTTGCGATTCAAATCTGCCGTGCTCCTGCGCAGGCAGGAGCCCAGCTCAGGCGTCAGGACTGGGTTCCTGCCTGCGCAGGAACACATCACTCCGCGTTAAAGAACCGACTGACCGGTCTTTTCCCAGTCCGCCAGGAACCCGGCGATGCCCTTGTCCGTCAGCACATGGTTGAACAGCGACTTGATGACCGAAGGCGGCGCGGTCATCACGTCCGCGCCGATCTTGGCGCTTTCCAGAACGTGGATCGGGTGCCGCACGCTCGCCACCAGAATTTCGGTGTCGAACGAATAATTGTCATAGATCAGGCGGATGTCATCGATCAGCTTCATGCCGTCAAAGCCATTATCGTCATGCCGCCCGACGAAGGGCGAAATGAAGCTCGCGCCCGCCTTCGCCGCCAGCAGCGCCTGGTTGGCGGAAAAGCACAGCGTGACATTGACCATCACGCCTTCGCTGGTCAGCGCCTTGCAGGTCTTGAGGCCATCGATGGTCAACGGCACCTTGATGCAGACATTATCCGCAATCTTCCGCAGGACGGCGGCTTCCTTCATCATCGTTTCATGGTCCAGAGCGACGACTTCAGCCGACACCGGGCCATCGACGATGCCGCAGATTTCCTCGACCACTTCGACGAACTTGCGGCCCGACTTGTGGATCAGCGACGGGTTGGTGGTGACGCCGTCCAACAGGCCGGTCGCGGCCAGCTCACGGATTTCATTGGTATCGGCGGTATCGACGAAGAACTTCATGGGTCTGCTCCGGGCGGGATATACGAATCGCCACCCCTTTAGCGGCTGATCCCCGGTTTAGCCATTATTGCCGGCGACAGGCCTTTCGGAAACAACGCCGCAACATTATGACGGCGCAGCTTTCCTGAGGACCCCTATATGCCCGCGCTTCCCGTTGCCTGCCGCGCCCTTGCCCTTCTTGCCTTCCTCTCCCTGGCCACCGCCCCTACCGCCTACGCCGCTGAGGATGAAACGCAGCTATGGCTTGGCGCGTCCGCGACTATGAAGGCCAGCCCGACCGATCTGGTCGTGGTGGACGTCGGCCACCGTTTTCGCCGGGACGAATCAGGCGGCGAACAGCAATTGGCCCGCATCACGCTGGACCATGCCGTGGCAAAAAATATTCATGTCGGCGGCGGCTTTGCCTTTTTCCATTCCGAACCGGAACAGGAATTGCGCCTGTTTCAGCAGCTGACCGCCACCCACGGCATCTTTCAAAGCCGCACCCGGATGGAGCAGCGCTTCTTCGACACGGCGGACGAAGCAAGCTGGCGGCTGCGCCAGCGCTTCCAGGCGTCGATCCCGCTCGATACAGCCAGACGCTGGACCCTGGTCGCCGCCACCGAGCTGTTCTTCCACCTCAATCGCGCCAGGCCCAGCGACAAGACCGGCCTGGCCGTCATGCGCCAGCAGGCGGGCCTGCGCCACGCGCTCAGCAAGGCATTGGACGTGCAGCTTCTCTACATGCGTCAGCAAGGTTTCCGCGACGACCGCCCCGACGCGGTGGCCCACGTCCCCTGGCTGACGCTCAACTGGAAGATCTGACAGGCGGAAGTCTTCCTTGTTCCTGCGCAGGCAGGAACCCAGTCCAGCCGCAGGAGCACGCAACGCTCCAATGCCTCGGCATGAGCCTTCAGCCAAAAGCGTACTTCGCGCCTTGCCTCCCGCCCCCCAGGCGATAGGGAGGGGCAGATGAGCTCCCGCGCCCGCGTCATTCTCCTCAACGCCGCCCTTGGCCCGCTGGACTATCGCGTGCCGCACGGCATGACCGTCAAGCCCGGCAGCATCGTTGTCGCCCCTCTTGGCCCGCGCCAGATCATCGGCGTCGTGTGGGAAGAAGACGCCTTCCCCGATGTCGAAAGCGTCGGCGACAATCGCCTGCGGAACATCGTTTCTCCGGTAGATGCGCCACCCATCCCCGAAACGCTGCGCCGCCTGATCGAATGGACGGCGGACTATTATCTCGCGCCCATCGCATCGGTCCTGCGCATGACGCTGGCGTCGATGTCGGCGCTGGAAGGCGCGCGCACCGTCATCGAATATCGCGCCACCGGCGATCTGCCCGACCGCATGACCGAACAGCGCACACAGGCAATGGAGCGCATCGGCGAGCGGCAGGGCCTGATCCGCGAACTCGCCATGATCGGCGGGGTCAGCGACGCCGTGATTCGCGGCCTTGTTAAAATCGGCGCGTTCGAACCGGTGGAAGTCAGCATCGACACGCCCTTTCCCCGGCCCGACCCGGACCATGCGCCCCCGCAGCTATCGGACGGCCAGGCCACCGCGGCCAGCCAGTTCACGCAGGCCGTGAACCAGCGGGATTTCGCTCCCTTCCTGCTCGACGGCGTCACCGGATCAGGCAAGACCGAAGTCTATTTCGAAGCGATCGCCGCCGCCATCCGCGAAGGCCGCCAGGTGCTGGTCCTGCTCCCCGAAATCGCGCTGACCGAACCATTTCTGGAACGGTTCGAAAAACGGTTCGGCACCGTCCCCATCAGCTGGCACAGCGGCCTGCGCCAAAGCGAGCGGCGCAGGGCCTGGCGCGCCATCGCATCGGGCGAAGCAGCCGTCGTCGTCGGCGCGCGATCCGCCCTGTTCCTGCCCTATCCCAATCTTGGCCTCATCGTCGTCGATGAAGCGCATGAGGCCAGCTTCAAGCAGGAAGATGGCGTTCATTATCACGCCCGCGACGTGGCGGTGATGCGCGGCCTGATGGAAAAATTCCCGGTCATCCTCGCGTCCGCCACGCCCGCCATCGAAACTCGGCATCAGGTGGAACTGGGCCGTTATCGCGAAATCAAGCTGCCGTCCCGCTTCGGCGGCGCGGAAATGCCCGCGATCGAAGGCATCAACCTGCTCACCGACCCGCCCGAACGGGGCCGCTGGATCGCGCCCCCGCTCGTCCAGGCAATCGATGGCACGCTGGAAAAGGGCGAACAGGCGCTGCTGTTCCTCAACCGGCGCGGCTATGCGCCGCTCACCCTGTGCCGAAGCTGCGGCTATCGCTTTCAATGCCCCAACTGCACCGCATGGATGGTCGAACATCGCCTGACAAAGCGCCTCGCTTGCCATCATTGCGGCCATGTCGTCCCCTCCCCCCGATTTTGCCCGGAATGCAAGGAAGAGGATTCGCTGGTCGCCTGCGGCCCCGGCGTCGAACGCATCGCGGACGAGGTAAAGGCCCTCTGGCCGCAGGCGCGCATCGCCATCGTCACGTCCGACACGCTCTGGTCGCCCGCCAAGGCGGCGGAATTCGTAAAGTCGGTGGAAGCGGGCGACGTGGACATCATCGTCGGCACCCAGCTCGTCACCAAAGGATATCACTTTCCCAACCTAACCCTGGTCGGTGTGATCGATGCTGACCTGGGCCTTGAGGGCGGCGACCTGCGCGCATCGGAACGCACCTTCCAGCAAATCGTGCAGGTCGCGGGCCGGGCCGGACGCGGACAGAAGCCGGGCCGCGTCTTCATCCAGACCCGCATGCCCGAAGCGGAAGTCATCAAGGCGCTGATCGCCGCCGACCCGGAACGCTTCTACGAAGTGGAAACGGAAAATCGCCGCCGCGCCAATGCACCGCCCTTCGGTCGCTTCGCCGCGATCATCGTGTCCAGCGAGGATGCCGACGAAGCCGCGCAAGTCGCCCGCCTCATCGGCAAGTCCGCGCCCATGATCGACGGCATGCGCGTCTATGGCCCCGCCCCCGCGCCGCTGTCCGTCCTGCGCGGTCGTCACCGCCACCGCCTGCTGATCCACGCCACGCGCCAGATCGACGTTCAGGCCGCCATCCGCGAATGGCTGGGCAACCTGACCTGGAAATCAGGCACCCGCGTGGCGGTGGATGTCGATCCCTACAGCTTCATGTGATGGCCTGAACGCCTGTGGAAAGCCCCTGCGTCAACATCTGCAAGCTGGACAGGGCAGGCCGCATCTGCACCGGCTGCGGTCGCACGGTCGAGGAAATCGCCCGCTGGCGCGGCATGAGCAAGGCGGAACGCCGCGCCATCACAGACCGGCTGAAGACTCGCTGATCCGGGCCTCCCGCTCCAACAGCGCCTGCTTGCGCTCCAGCCCATAGGCATAGCCGCCCAGCGTCCCATCGCTCCGCAGCACCCTGTGGCAGGGTATCACCACCGCCAGCACATTATCGCCGCAAGCCGTGCCTGCCGCGCGCACCGCGCGGGGCCTGCCAATCGCGGCTGCGATCTCGCGATAGCTGCGCGTCTCGCCCGGCGGTATCGCCCGCAGCGCCGCCCAGACGGCCTGCTGGAACACGGTTCCGCACATGTCGATCGGCACGTCCACCGGCTGCGTCGGGTCTTCGATCAACTTCACGACCTGCGCCGCCAGAGTCGAAAAGGCCGCATCGCCGGGCACGATCTGCGCATTGGGGAAGCGCCGCCGCAACGCTTCTTCGTCCTCGTCAAAGCTGATCCGGCACAGCCCTTTCGCCGTGGCCGCGACCAGCACCGGCCCCAGGCTCGTTTCACGCACCATGTAGGAAATGGTCACGCCGCTCCCTCCATCCTTCCACGCGCTGGGAGTCATGCCCAAATGTCGCTGCGCATCGGCATAGGCCCGGCTGGGCGCATTATAGCCCGCTTCATAAATAGCACTGGTCACGCTGCCGCCTTCTTCCTCCAGCGCCGCCTTCAGCCGTTCCGCCCGCAACGACCGCGCGAAGGCCGCCGGGGTCAGGCCGGTCTCCCGTTTGAACAGCCTGTGGAAATGATGCGGCGCATAGCCGGCATGCGCCGCGACTTCGTCCAGCGACGGCGGCGTCTGGGCTGCCGCGATGAAGGCCTGCGCCGCCTCCACCGCCAACCGGTCCCGCCCGACCTCATCAGGCCGACATCGCAGACATGCGCGAAATCCCGCCTCTCTCGCCGCCGCCGGATCGGGCAGGAAGATCATATTCTCCCGCAATGGATGGCGCGCCGCGCAACTTGGCTTGCAATAGATGCCCGTTGTCAGCACCGCCCCCACAAAGCGTCCATCCGCCGTCCGGTCGCGCCGCAAAACGGCTTCCCAGCAGGATTCGTCATCCAGCGGCGTATGGGTCGGGACGGGAATGTCGGTCATCTGGTTCATATATATGGAATAGCAGAGCGCGCGCGACCAGCCTTCCCGTCGCTTGCTTTCAAAGCATTTCCCCATTGCCTCCGCAGGGGGTTCGCATATGAATGCGCCCGATCATGATCGCCATCCTCCGCCCCCTCTGCACCCTGCTGGCCTTCGCATTGCCCGCAATGGCATCCGCCGAACAGCAGGACATCGCCGCCGCCGCGCGCGGGGTTGTCCGCGTCGCCATCGTCGCGACCGACGGCAGCGAAGCCTATTTCGTCGGGCATGGCAGCGGTTTCGCCATCGCGCCGGACAAGGTGCTGACCAACGCCCATGTCGTCGAACTGACCCGCGAGGAAAAGAATCTCGTCATCGGCGTCATCCCATCGGAAGGCCGCAAAAGCTATGGGGGCCGCGTCATCGCTTATTCTCCCGGCAACGACCTGGCCCTGATCCAGCTGGAGGAAGGCCGCCTCCCCGTCAGCACCTTTTACGCCGGGGCGGTTGATGATGGGCAGCATGTCACCGCCATCGGTTATCCCGGCACGGTAGACCGGGCGCAGGGGCTCAGCCTCAAGGACATGATCGAACCGCTGGGCACGGTGAAGACCAGCGGCAATGTTTCATCGGGCCGGTCCAGCCACAGTTTCGACACCATCCTGCACACCGCTCCGCTGGCGGCGGGTAACAGCGGCGGCCCACTGGTCGACGATTGCGGGCGAGTATTGGGGGTCAACAGCTTTGGATCGATCTCCGACGGCAATGACGCGGAATTCGGATTCGCCGTTTCCTGGCGGGAAATCGCGTCCTTCCTGCGGCAGGCTGGCGTATCGTCGCTGCACACGGTCGTGCCCTGCCGCTCAATGGCGGAAGCGGACGCGGCCGACGCGGCGCTTACCCAGCGGGAGGCGCAACAGAGCGAACAATCCGAACGCAGAAAGACGGACGCGCGCGAAGCCGCGCTCGACAAGGCGCGCGAAACGGCGGAGCAGGACGTCATCTCGGCCCGCGAAAATGCGATGGCTGGCGCAGCCGTCCTGCTCGCGCTCGCGGTGCTTGGCTTTGGCGCGGGCGGCCTGTTCTACAGCCAGCGCCGCGAACGGCACGCGACATGGTCGCTGGCGGGCGGCGGGGTTCTGCTGCTGGGGGCGATCGCCCTGTTCTTCCTGAAGCCCAGCTTTTCCAGCATCGACGACCGGGTAAAGCTGCCCGACGACAACCAGGTGACCGGGAATGGCGCCTATGCCTGGGAAGGTGAAAATATCTGCCAGATCGACCTCAGGCGCAGCCGCGTCACCGTGTCGGCTGCGAACGACATCCCCTTCAACTGGACCGGCAATGGCTGCGCCGATGGCGACACGCAATATGTCAGTTCGGGCAATGATTGGGAACGCGCGACCGTGCCGGAGGCAGGTAATTTCGTCACCCTCAGCCGCTTCGAACCCGCGACCGGCACCTTGCGCATCCAACGCTGGCTGCCCGACAGCGAAACGATGGAAAAGGCGCGGGCCTTGTCAAAGGATGGCCCGGTCAAGGGCTGCGGCGCTGACCCCGCCCTGCTCGCCCGGATCGCGGGCCTGCGGTCCGACCTTTCGGCGCTGCTGCCCGCCCAGCCCAATGAACGGCTGGTCTACCATTGCCGCAAGGGGCGGCTGGCGCCGTCCGAACCGGCAAACTGACCGATTTCCGTTCGCTGAAAAGCGCATTCGAAGCCGGTCAATTTTCCTGATCTGATGGAATCGCGTTCCATGGCTTGCATAGTCATAATCCCGCTGCTAACCGGCCCGGCAACAGGGGAACGGGCAGTCACTGCTCCCCTCTTTTTGCATGACCGGCAGATCAAGTGCCAGTGAACCCAACGGAGGACGGTAAGCGCGTGGAGACTACCGGCGGCATTCAGGCTAGCCTCAGCGGACGCTACGCGGTTGCGCTGTTCGATCTGGCCCGTGACGGCAACGCCCTCGACACCGTGGCGAACAGCCTCGGCGCGATCAAGGCGGCGATAGCCGAATCGGCAGATTTCAAAAGCCTCATCAACAATCTCGTGCTCAGCCGCGATGCGGCGGGCAAGACGATCGCAGCTGTCGCATCCTCGATGGGGATCGACGTGCTGACGACGAAGTTCCTCGGCGTCCTCGCCGACAACCGTCGCCTGTCGCAGCTGCCTGCCGTCATTCGCGCCTATGAAACGCTGCTGTCGAATCACAAGGGCGAAGTTCGCGCCGAAGTGACCAGCGCGCATCCGCTCGATTCGGATCAGACCGCCGCCCTGCAGAAAAATCTGCGGGCACGCGTCGGTCGCGATGTCGCGCTCGATGCAAAGGTCGATCCCGCGATCCTGGGCGGGCTGGTCGTAAAGATCGGCAGCCAGATGATCGATTCCTCCATCCGCACCCGTTTGAATAGTCTCGCCCAGGCGATGAAAGGCTGAACATGGATATCAACGCCGCAGAAATTTCGAAGGTCATCAAGGACCAGATCGCCAATTTCGGCACCGAAGCGCAGGTGAGCGAAGTCGGTTCCGTGCTGACCGTGGGTGACGGCATCGCCCGCGTTCACGGCCTCGACAACGTCCAGGCGGGCGAAATGGTCGAATTCGCCAATGGCGTTCAGGGCATGGCGCTCAACCTGGAAGCCGACAATGTGGGCATCGTGATCTTCGGCTCCGACGCCGAAATCAAGGAAGGCGACGTCGTCAAGCGCACCGGCACCATCGTCGACGTTCCCGTCGGCAAGGGCCTGCTGGGTCGCGTCGTTGACGGCCTGGGCAACCCGATCGATGGCAAGGGTCCGATCCAGTACACCGAACGCAAACGCGTTGAAGTCAAGGCGCCGGGCATCATCCCCCGCAAGTCGGTGCACGAACCCGTGCAGACCGGCCTCAAGGCGATCGACGCCCTCGTCCCCGTCGGTCGTGGCCAGCGCGAACTGATCATCGGTGACCGTCAGACCGGCAAGACCGCCGTCGCGATCGACACCTTCATCAACCAGAAGGGCGCCAACGCCGGCGATGATGAGAGCAAGAAGCTCTATTGCATCTACGTCGCCGTCGGCCAGAAGCGTTCGACCGTCGCGCAGATCGTGAAGCAGCTCGAAGAAAATGGTGCGATGGAATATTCCATCGTCGTCGCCGCGACCGCTTCGGAACCCGCTCCGCTCCAGTATCTGGCGCCCTATGCCGGCGTCACCATGGGCGAATATTTCCGCGACAACGGCATGCACGCCGTCATCGTCTATGACGATCTGTCGAAGCAGGCCGTCGCCTATCGCCAGATGTCGCTGC
>CAMPHJ010000070.1 GCA_946885845.1 uncultured Sphingobium sp.
CTGGCACGTTCGACATTATAGCCGATCATCAACGCCTGATTGAGTTCCTTCAGACGCTGCCGCGAAATCAGCTTCAGCACATAGGCGAGCATCAGCAGTATCACGCCGGGAAACAGAACCAGCCGCCATGGCGCAAGCCGACGGGCCACGTGAATCAGGAAGCCGGTGTAGGTGCCGGTGAACGTCACCGTGCGGTCCATGTCGTATATCGCAATTCGATGCGTCATGCCGTTTCCGAAACTTTTTGCCCTTGCCCGTCGTTCTGCCTTGCGGATGGGCCGTTTCGGCTTGCCGTGCAACCGATAATGGACCACTAAATCCGCTTGATGAATAATGTCGCCGATCTTGTGGAAGAACCGCGCGATGGCGGTGCTATCGTACGGCTTTCAGGCCATTTATCGATTGCCTGCCTGCACGATCTGCCCGCCCGACTGGACGCGCTGGCCGGTCCGGTCGCGGCAATCGACGTTTCCGATGTGCACCACATGGACACAATCGGCGCCTGGACCATCCATCGCACGGCCAAGCGGCTGGACTGTGAGATTGTCGGCGGCAACAAGGACTCGCTGCGCCTGATCGAAACGGTCGGAAAGCTGGACGAACCCGTCAGCGTACGCCCCGCCTATGTGACGCCCTGGCAGCGCGTCGTCGGACAGATCGGTGAAGCCACGATCAATGCGGGAGCGACCCTGCTGGGCCTGCTAGGCTTTTTCGGCAGCACATTGGTCGCAAGCTGGAACGTCATTCGGCATCCAAGCCGTTTTCGGCTGAACGCCGTCGTCCAACGCTTTGAAGTGGTCGGCGTCTCGGCGCTGGGCATCATCGGCCTCATGAGCTTCCTGATCGGCATCGTCATTGCCCAGCAAGGATCGGTGCAGTTGCGGCAGTTCGGCATGGAAATGCTGACCATCAACCTGGTGGGTCGACTGACCTTCCGCGAACTGGGCGTACTGATGACCGCCATCATGGTCGCAGGGCGATCCGGTTCCGCCTTTGCCGCCCAGCTTGGCACCATGAAGCTGACCGAGGAAGTGGACGCGATGCGCACCATTGGCGTTTCGCCGATGGAGGCGCTGGTGCTGCCGCGCACCTTGGCCGTGGTTGTCATGATGCCGCTGCTCGGCTTTTATGCATCGATCATGGCGGTCATCGGCGGCGGGTTCCTGTGCGCCGTGTCACTGGAAATACCGCCAATCACCTTCATCCAGCGGCTGCGGGAAGTCGTGCCAATCACCGACCTGTGGGTAGGCTTGATCAAGGCTCCCGTCTTTGGCGTCATCATTGCGCTGGCGGGCTGTTTCCAGGGCATGCAGGTCAAGGGCAATGCCGAAGAAGTGGGGATGCGCACGACATCGGCGGTGGTGCAGGCGATCTTCCTCGTCATCGTCATCGACGCCTTTTTCGCGGTTTTCTTCACCTGGCTGGGCTGGAACTGATGGCGCCGGAAGAGGAAATCGTCGCCGAAGAAGCGCGGGTCGACGAAGCCGTCAAACGCGACAGCACCGCCATTTCCGTGCGTGGCCTCAAGAACAGCTTTGGCGACCAGGTCGTGCATCAGGGGCTCGACCTCGACGTCCGCAAGGGCGAAATATTGGGCGTCGTTGGGGGATCGGGCACGGGCAAGTCCGTGCTGATGCGGTCGATTATCGGTCTGCAGACGCCCGATGAAGGCGAAGTGCATGTCTTTGGCGAATCAATGATCGGTCGGCTGGACGATGAGGCGCTGGCGATCCGCAAGCGGTGGGGGGTGCTGTTTCAGGGGGGCGCGCTTTTCTCCACGCTCACTGTCGCGGAAAATGTCGAAGTGCCGATCCGCGAATATTATCCCAATATCGGCGCGCAACTGCGTGACGAGATCGCGGCCTACAAGATTCGCATGACCGGACTCCCCGCCGAAGCCGGACCCAAATATCCAGCCGAACTGTCGGGTGGCATGAAGAAGCGGGCGGGTCTGGCCCGCGCCCTGGCGCTGGACCCTGACCTGCTGTTCCTGGACGAACCGACGGCGGGACTGGACCCGATCGGCGCGGCGGCGTTCGACGAACAGACGCGAAAGCTGCAGCAGACACTGGGTCTCACCGTCTTTCTCATCACGCACGACCTGGACACGCTTTTTTCAATCTGCGACCGGGTGGCCGTGCTGGCCGACGGAAAGGTCATTGCCGTGGGCACGATCGACGAACTGCTGGCCACCGATCACCCGTGGATTCAGGAATATTTCAACGGTCCGCGCGGCCGCGCGGCGACAGCAGCTGTGGCCCGCGAAAGCGGCAAGCGGGCTGAACACCCATCGGACGGAAGGCAATAGGATATGGAAACCCGATCCAACCATGTGCTGGTGGGCACGGTCACGCTGCTGCTGCTGGCGGCCATTATGATCGCCGCCTTCTGGTTTTCGCGCCTGTCCGAGGGCGATAACAAGGAATATGACATCTTCTTCAAACAGTCGGTGAATGGCCTCGCCAAGGGGTCGAGCGTCAATTATTCCGGCGTGCCGTCCGGCCAGGTTGAGCGCATCGAATTGTGGAAGCGCGACCCCAGCTTCGTCAAAGTCCGCATTTCCGTCAAAGAAGGCACTCCGGTGCTGCAGGGCACCACCGCAACCATTGCCGGCGTGGGCTTTACCGGTGTCAGTGAAATCGTGCTCGACGGCGCGGTCAAGGGCGCGCCGCCCATCATCTGCCCGGAACAAAATTTGATGGCCGCCTGCCCCGATGGCGTGCCGGTCATTCCGACCAAGCCAGGCGCGTTGGGCGAACTGCTCAACAATGCGCCGCAGCTGCTGGAACGGCTTTCGACCCTGACTGAACGGCTGACCGAACTGCTGAACGACAAGAATCAGCAGTCCATCGCTGGCATTCTGGCCAATGTGGAGCGGCTGTCCGCCTCCCTGGCCGACCGCAGCCCCGAAATCGCGGCGACGCTTGCCGAAGCCCGCATCGCGGTGCAGCGGACTGGCATTGCTGCGGAACAGATCGGTCAGCTGGCCGCGACCACCGACAGCTTGCTGAATGACGAAGGCCGCCCGTTGATGGCGGACCTGCGCAAGAGCGTGCAGTCGGCCACGCGCAGCATCGATACGCTGGACAAGACCATCGCCGAAGCCCAACCCGGCGTGCGCGCGTTCAGCAACCAGACCATGCCGGAAGTGAACCAGTTGGTGCGCGACCTGCGTGAAATGTCGCGCGCTTTCCGTGGCGTCGCCGAAAAGCTCGATCAGCAGGGCGCGGGGTCGATCGTCGGATCGCCCAAATTGCCCGATTACAAGCCATGAGAGGGACCCACATGATGTTCCACAAGAAACAAGCCGCCATGTCGGCAGCCCTCGCGCTCATCCTGACGTTGCCCGGCTGCATATCGATTGGCGGAAAGCCGCCTGCCCAGTTGCTGTCCCTTGATGCAGCCCAGAAGGTCGCGCCAGGCACAGTGCGCAGCGCCGCGTCGGGGACCAGCATAACAGTCGCCGATCCGGAAGCGCCCAAGCTGCTGGACACCGTGCGCGTGCCGGTGCGGACCACGCCCACGTCTCTCGCTTATGTCACCGATGTGCAGTGGGCGGACACGCCGCGCCATTTGTTCCAGCGGCTTTTGTCGGAAACTATCGCCGCGACCAGCAATCGAATCGTGCTCGATCCTGGGCAATATTCGGCTGATGCGGGTCAGCGGCTGATGGGGGAGTTGGTGGAATTTGGCCTGGACGAAGCCAGCAACAGCGCGATCGTTACTTTCGATGCGATCCTGGCAGGGCCAGGCGGCACCGCCATCACACGCCAGCGCTTCACCGCCAGCGTCCCCGTAGGCGCAAAAATCACGGCCACCAGCGTCGGCGCGCCTTTGAACAGCGCCGCCAACAAGGTGGCGACCGATGTCGCTGCCTGGCTGGCGGCTTCAGGTCGCTAAAAAAGCGGTAGGCCAGATGACATCGGATCATCTGGCCCCACTATGTTTTCAGCCCTTGTAGATCAGCGGCTCAACGTTCGGGTCGCAGCAAGCCTGTGGTTTGCTCCTTGTTCAATCAAGGCTTTTGCTGGCTTGCTCAGTCACGTCCCTTGATAGGCCGGGTTGGGCCAGGATGCGCTGCAATTCGGCCCGCATCAAACCGGCACGCTCTTCATCGAAACGACGCCAGCGCCCCAGTGGCGGCACCAGACGAGCCGCCGTCTGCGGATTGATCTTGTCGAGAGCGATAATGCAGTCGGCAACCAGGCGGTAGCCCTTGCCGGATCGATGGTGAAAGGCCCACTGATTGCCCGCAAAAGCGCCGTAGAGCGACCGGATCCGATTGGGATTGGTCAACGTGAAGTCAGGATGACGGCCCAGTTCCTCTACCAGGTCAACAGTATCGGGATGAAGGGCAAAGGCCTGTGTCTGGAACCATTTGTCCAAAGTCAGCGCATCATCCCGGTAGCGATTGTAGAAAATATCAAGGGCGGCTTCCCGCTCCGCGCTGGTCCCGTTCGCCAATATGGCCAGCGCCGCCTGCCGCTCCGTCATATTGTCCGCATCGCTGAACTGGGAAAAGGCGACCGTGGGGCCCTCCTCCATGCCTGAAGCGCAAAGGTAAAGGAGTGCGGTGTTGCGCAGCTTGCGGGCGCCCTTCGCCGCGGCGGACAATGAAAAGCTGTTTGCCTGGGTTCTGGAGTGGATATCGCGCCATAGCGGCTCCAGTTCAGCCCCGATCCGGCGCTGGAGCGCATCACGAGCGGAGTGGATAGCATCGGGATCGACCATGGCCAGTTGGTCGCCAATATAGGCCTCGCTCGGCAGGCGAATAGCCTCTGCTATGAACGCATCGTCCAGCGCGGGATCGGTCGCGGTGTTCCGAATCGCGGCAACCACTGCGGCTTCATCAACGATCTGCCCGCCAATCCGGCCTACGAGCACATTCACCATCAGTTGCTGCATCGCCTCATATCGGGCGAAGGGATCGTCGTCATGCGCGGATAGAAAGGCCAGATCGGCCTGGGTGCGATCAGTTTCGATCACCACCGGCGCTGAAAAGCCGCGATTGATCGACAGCAGCGGCGGCGTGGCGAAGTCATTAAAGGCAAAGCTCTGGCGCGCTTCCGTCAGCATCAGCAACTCGTCGCCCCGGCTTTCGCCGGTTTCCCGATCGAACAGCGCGATGCGCAACGGAATGGCCATCGGCTGCTTGTTTGATTGGCCGGGCGTCGGGGGCACGGTCTGCTCCAGCACCAGTTCGGCCGTCCGGCTCTCCGGGTCATGGGTTAGCAAGGCCCGGACGCGCGGCGTTCCTGCTTGCTCATACCAGCGCCGGAACTGGGTAAGGTCTATCCCTCCTCCATCTTCCATCGCCCGGACAAAATCTTCACAGGTCGCCGCCTGCCCGTCATGCCTTTCAAAATATAGGTCCGAGCCCGACCGAAACCGTTCTGGCCCCAACATCAGGGCCATCATGCGGATCAGTTCGGCGCCCTTATTATAGATGGTCGCGGTGTAGAAGTTACTGATTTCCATGTAGGATTCGGGGCGCACGGGGTGGGCCAGAGGTCCTGAGTCCTCCTGAAACTGCGCGGCTCTCAACACGCGGACATCTTCAATCCGCTTGACCGCAGCGCTGCCCATGTCGGCGGAAAAATCCTGATCGCGAAAAACGGTGAAGCCTTCCTTCAAGGAAAGCTGGAACCAATCGCGACAGGTGACACGATTGCCTGACCAGTTGTGAAAATATTCATGCGCGACCACGCCTTCGACACCGTCATAGTCGATGTCAGTCGCCGTATCAGGATCAGCCAGAATATAGCGTGAATTGAATATGTTAAGCCCCTTGTTCTCCATCGCGCCGAAGTTGAAATCGGCAACGGCGACGATATTGAACACCTCCAGGTCATATTCGCGCCCATATACCCGCTCATCCCAGGCCATGCTGTTCTTCAACGCTTGCATGGCATGGGCGGTTCTAGGCAGATCGCCTTCCTTGACCCATATGCCCAGCTTCACGGTGCGCCCGCTCATCGTGACAAAGCTGTCAGCGTTGCACGCCAGGTCCCCGGCGACCAATGCGAACAGATAACAGGGCTTTGGGTAGGGGTCAGTCCACAATGCCCAGTGGCGCCCGCCCAGCAGATTGCCCTTTTCGACCGGATCGCCATTCGCCAGCAAGATTGGATAACGGGCTTGATCCGCTTCCAGCCGGACGGAGTAACGGGAAAGAACATCCGGGCGGTCGGGGAAGAAAGTGATCCGACGAAAGCCTTCGGCCTCACACTGGGTGCATAGCAGACCGCCGCTGGCGTAAAGTCCCATCAGTTTACTGTTCTTCTCCGGCACGAGTTCAACCAGCGTTTCGACCTCATGCGCGGCCCCGAAAAGCGGGATGACGAGCGCGCCGCCTTCCATGGACCACTGGTCCGCCGTAAGAAGATGACCGTCGACCTTCACTTCAATCGCTGTGAGTTCATCTCCGTCCAGCTTCAGCGGCCGATCATGCTCCCCGTTGCGGCGCACGGTCAAAACGGAACGAACCTGCGTATGCAGAGGGTCCAGAGAAAGGAAAAGCGCAACGTCCGGGACCAGCCAATCAGGCGGGCGATAGTCCTGACGGTGGACGATCAGGGGCGCGGTTCCAGCGGAAGATTGCATGTCAGCCATGCGGACAAGCTAGGCACTGACCGCGAAAAAGGCCAGTGGGACAGGCGATAAAAGCTAGGCCTGCAGGGTTTTAAGAAGCCTAAATCCGCTCGCCTGACAGCCGCTGACACAGCATGTCCAACTGATCCAGCGTGGAATAGCGCAGTGACAAGGTGCCCGCGCCTCCGCCTGCATGGGCAATGTCGATCCGCAAACCCAGAATGTCCGCCAGATGCTGCTCAAGAGCGGTAATGTCGGGGTCCTTATCCCCAACTGGCGCCATCCGTTCGCGGGGCGATGCGTCCTCACCCTTTTTTGCACGCCGTACAAACTGCTCTGTGTCACGGACCGACAGCCCCTTGGACTCCACCGTGCGGGCCAGGCCTTCGCAATCGGGCGCACCGATGAGCGCGCGAGCATGTCCCATGGATAGCTTCTGTTCGACCACTTGCTGCTGCACCGAAGCGGGCAGGTCCAGCAAGCGCATCAGATTCGCGATATGGCTACGGGATTTCCCGACCAGCCGTCCCAGCGCTTCCTGGCTGTGATTAAAGTCCGCGATCAGCTTGCGATAGGCTTCCGCCTCTTCGATGGGGTTCAGGTCTTCGCGCTGGATATTTTCGACCAACGCGATTTCCAGCGTTTCAGCTTCATCAAAATCTCGCACAATGGCCGGAATGCGGTGCAACTGGGCGCGCTGCGCCGCACGCCAGCGGCGCTCTCCGGCGACGATCTGAAAGCCGCCGCCATGGGGGCGCACGATGATGGGCTGAATGACACCCCGCTTGCTGATGCTGTCCGCCAACTCCGCCAGCGCACCTTCGTCAAAGTGACGGCGTGGCTGTTCAGGATGGGGCTGGACCAGCGCGACCTCGATATTCTGAATGGCTTTGCTGGACGCAATAGCGGGTTCCGCAGGCGCTACAGGCGCTTCCCTTGCGACATCCCCAAGCAACGCTGATAAGCCGCGTCCCAGTCCTTGCGGGCGCTTGCCCACCTTCAGCTTATTATCGACTTCGTTGCTCAAGCCGCAGCCTCCTGTTCGGGCAATCGCGATATCAGTTCACGGGCCAAGCGCATATAAGCCTCCGACCCTGAACAGCGAAAATCGTAAATCAACGCGGGAACGCCATGGCTCGGCGCTTCGGAAAGGCGCACATTACGGGGGATAACAGTGTTGAAGACCAGTTCGCCCAGACAGGCGCGAACGTCATCCGCAACCTGATCGGTCAAACGGTTGCGGCGGTCATACATTGTCAGGGCAACGCCCATGATGGAAAGATTGGGGTTAAATCGCCCCCTAATGCGTTCGACCGTCTGCAACAATTGCGACAGTCCCTCCAGCGCGAAAAACTCGCATTGCAACGGCACCAGCAGAAATTGCGCAGCGACCATTGCGTTGATCGTCAACAGCCCAAGAGAAGGCGGACAATCGATCAGGCATATGTCCCAGCGGCCCGGCTGGGCTTCGCTCAACACTCGCTCCAGACGGTGGGTGCGCTGCTCATATTCGATCAGCTCAATCTCCGCACCCGACAGGTCTTGAGTTGCGGGCACGATATCTAGCTTGGGAACGCGCGTCGAAAGAACGGCTTCGTCCAAAGCGCAATTGCCGACCAGAAGGTCATAGCTGGACCTTGTCCGGTCGGATTGGTTGACGCCCAAGCCGGTTGAAGCATTCCCTTGCGGATCAAGGTCAACCAGCAGCACGCGCAAGCCAGTGGCGGCCAAACCCGTAGCCAGATTGATTGCGGTCGTGGTCTTGCCCACCCCCCCCTTCTGATTGGCGATGGCGATACAAATCATCCTCGACCTTTCCTGACCTTGGGTTTGACGGCATGCCCCACGATGATGGCACTGTCGGCGTCAGTGACGCTGCGTTCCACGTGAAACACACCCTGCCATGATGAGCGCGCCGCCTCCAGTTCATTTTCGGCATTTCGCCCCTTTGGCAGCACCCAAAGCGTTTCATCTGTGGAAAAGTGCAGCGCCGAGCCAAGCAATTTGGGAAGCGGTGCGTAGGCCCGCGCGCTAATGACAGCGGCGTTGATGGCGGG
>CAMPHJ010000071.1 GCA_946885845.1 uncultured Sphingobium sp.
TATGGCGTCACCTATATTTCGGCTGCGCTCTTTCCCGGCGATATGGACGAAGCGGTGCTGTTCGCGCTGGCGACCTTTGCCATTTCCTTTCTGGTCAGGCCGCTGGGCGGGCTGTTCTGGGGGCCGTTGGGCGACAGGCTGGGCCGGAAATCCGTATTGGCGTTGACCATCCTGATGATGGCGGGCGCAACGCTGTGCGTCGGGCTGATCCCCAGCCATGCGAGCATTGGCATGTGGGCACCGGCGCTGCTGATCGTGCTGCGCATGATACAGGGATTTTCCACCGGCGGCGAATATGGGGGCGCGGCCACGTTCATGGCCGAATATGCGCCCGACGACCGCCGGGGCTTTTTCGGCAGCTTCCTGGAGTTCGGTACGCTGGCGGGATTTTCGCTGGGTGCTTCGCTGATGCTGGGATTTTCCCTGACGCTGGGTGAAGCCGCGATGCACGAGTGGGGATGGCGCATACCCTTCCTGATCGCCGGGCCGATGGGGCTGGTCGGCATGTATCTGCGATCGAAGATGGAGGACACGCCGATCTTCCGTGAACATGCCAAGCGTGAGAATGCTGTGCCAACCCCTGGCCTCAGCCTGCTGATGCGGCGCTACAGGCGGCCGATGCTGGTCGTGGGCGGCCTGGTAGTGGCGCTCAATGTCGTCAACTATACGCTGCTCAGCTACATGCCGACTTATCTTCAACGGCGCATTGGCCTTTCAGCGGATGAAGCGTTGATCGTGCCGATCATCGGCATGCTGTTCATGATGGCGTTCCTGCCCTTTGCGGGCAAATTGTCGGACCGGGTGGGGCGGCGACCGATGTGGCGGGTGTCGCTGATCGGGCTGCTGGTGGGGGCGGTGCCGCTCTATCTGCTCATGGGGACGGGGCTGATGGGCGCGGTCGTGGGCTTTGCCCTGCTGGGTTTGCTGTACGTCCCGCAACTCGCGACCATATCGGCGACCTTTCCCGCGCTGTTCCCGACGCAGGTGCGCTTCGCCGGTTTCGCCATCGCCTATAATGTGTCGACGTCGATTTTTGGCGGCACCGCGCCCGCGGTCAACAGTGGCCTCATCACCCTGACCGGCAATGAATTGATGCCTGCATTCACGATGATGCTGGCCTGTATCGTCGGCCTGTTCGCGCTGCGCTTCATGCCGGAAACCGCTGGCAAGTCATTGCAGGGCGACCCATTCGCGCAGGAGGCGCAGGCTTGATCACCAATCTTCCCATCGCCAATGACAGTGTGGACATGTTGATCCAGGGCTATGTGCACGAACCCTGGATGCAGAGCGGGCTGGCGCTGTTGCTGTTGGGCCTGTTTTCCTGGATCGCGAACTGGATCACCAAGCGCATCGTGCTGCGCGTGCTGCTGCGGCTGCTGCGGCACCTGCCTTTCCATATAGAGGCGCAGCATATTGGCGCCATCGTCGCGCGACTTTCGAACATCGTGCCTGCACTGGTCATCCAGCAGGGCATCGCGGCGGTGCCGCATTTGCCCGCAGGTCTGGTGTCCTTTGTGCAGAGCCTGTGTGCCGCCTTCATCATCCTGACAATCGCCATTGCGGTCAGTGGACTGCTTGCCCTGTTCAATGATCTGTACCAGCGCCGCCCCCATGCGGCGAACCGACCGATCAAGGGCTATGTCCAGGTGGCCAAGCTGCTGGTCTATGCCACCGCCACCATCCTGATGATCGCGGCGTTGATGGACCAGTCGCCGCTGCTGCTGCTGTCCGGCCTGGGCGCGATGGCCGCTGTTCTGATGCTGGTGTTCAAGGACACGATCCTGTCGCTGGTGGCTTCGGTGCAGATCGGTTCGAACGACATGGTGCGCGTGGGCGACTGGATCGAAATGCCGCAGCTTGACGCCAATGGCGACGTCATCGACATCGCGCTGCACACGGTGAAGGTCCAGAATTTCGACAAGACGATCACGACTATCCCGACCCATCGACTGATATCCGAAAGCTTTCGCAACTGGCGCGGCATGTCGGAATCAGGGGGGCGGCGGATCATGCGGTCGTTGATGATCGATCAGAGCAGCGTCCGGTTCCTTGAGCAGCAGGATATGGAGCAGCTGGCGCGATTTTCGCTGTTGAAGGGATATTTGCAGGTCAAGCAGCAGGATATCGGCCGCTGGAACCAGCAGCATGGCGCTGACAACCCGGTCAATGGCAGGCGGCTCACCAATATCGGCACTTTCCGCGCCTATGTGCATGCCTATCTGAAGGCGCGCAGCGATATCGCGCAGGACAAGACCCTATTGGTGCGGCAGATGGAACCCAGCGAAAATGGCCTGCCGCTGCAAATCTATGCTTTCGCCAACAGCACGGTCTGGGACGAATATGAAGGGGTGCAGGGGGATATTTTCGACCACCTGATCGCCATATTGCCCCAATTCGGACTGCGGTTGTTCCAGCGGCCTACCGGTGCGGATGTGGCTGAGATTGCGATGGCGGACGGCGGGCGGAGGGCGCTGGCCTAGGCAGCGCGCTTTTCTGGGTTAGAAAGGGAAGAACCAGTGGATGGCGGCGACCGCCGCGACCCAGGTGATAAGGTTCAGGGGAAGGCCAACCTTTGTAAAGTCGAGATAGCTGTAACCCGCCATCTGATAGACAAGGACGTTGGTCTGATACCCAAAAGGCGTGGCGAAAGCGGCGCTGCCCGCCATCATCACTGCCACCAGGAACGGGCGTGGGCTGACACTCAGGCTTTCGGCCAGCGCGACGGCGATTGGCGTCACCAGAACGGCGACGGTGGCGTTCGATAACAGTTCTGTCAGGAGCAGGGTCGCGCCATAAAGCAGGATGAGCGCCCCCAACGGCCCGAAAACGCCCACCTTGTCGATCAAGGCGTTGGTGGCCGAAGATGCAAGCCCGGTCTGTTCCAGAGCGATGCCGATCACGACCATGCCGACGATCAGCATCAGGATTTCAGGCCGCAGTCCGCCATAGGCTTCTTCCGGGCGGATGACGCGGAGCAATATCAGCAGCACCGCGCCGCCAAAGGCCGATGCGGCGATGGGCGTGATGTTGAGGGCGGCGAGGAGGATGACGCCCAGGAAGATCAGGCTGGACGAAATAGCCTTGGCGGGAGCGAAGGGCCTTTGCTTTACGAAACTGCCCGGATCGCCGACCGCATCCCCGGCGATGTCCACATGGCTGACATGATGGGGCAGGGCGGCTTCCATCCGTTCGAAGCTTGCGGGCAGGGGCCGGGCGAGCAGCCGACCGGAAAAGAAGAAAAGGTAGAGGCCGCCCGCCGCCGCGACGATCAGGCCCACCGGCGTGATTTCGAACAGGGAAAAGGGCGGCTGACCGGACGACCGCGCCATGTCGTCCACCAGCAGGTTGGTGGATGTGCCGATCAGCGTGCAGCATCCCCCCAGCACCGCCACATAGGATAGCGGCATCAGGAAGCGCTTTGGGTCGAGCTTCAGCGATTGGGATACGTCACGGATCACGGGCGCGGCCAGCACCACGATGGGCGTGTTGTTCAGGAAGCCCGACGCCCCGCCGCACAGCAGGATCAGCAGCCAGATGCCGAGCGCCCCGATCCGGCGGCAGAGCGCGACCGCCTTGCGGATCAGCAGGTCGAGCAGGCCCGACAATTCCATGGCGTGGGCGATGACGAACAGGGAAGCCAGCGCGATGATGGCGGGGCTGCCAAAGGCACCCTGCACTTCGCTGGGCCGCACCGCACCTGTCAAAAGGAGGATTGCCGCGCCCGACAGGGCGACGACATCGGCCCGAACCTTGTCCCAGATCAGCGCGGCAACCACGCCCGCCAGCACGATAAGGGTGACAAGTTGCTCAAGCGTCATGGCAACCCGGTAGCATAAAGACGGATTTTCAGCAGGAAAAATGGAAGATTGGTGAGGAAAATCTTGAGCCTAGGGGTCATTTTCGCCATCATATCTGCTAGGCTGGCTTCATGGCAGAACAGAATATCCGGTTGCGCATTCTTTCCTACCTGATTGCCGCTGCTGCGGGTTCCGCGCTGACGATCGCCATTGTCGGGTGGGAAGATGCGCCATCGCCCAAGCCCGCTCAGGCTGAACCGAAACAGCCGCCCAGGGTTGAGGTTCCCAAGATCCCCGTCATTCCCGTCCCACCGCCACCGCTGGACCGCGCGGCCCTGTTGGCGGCGGCGGCGAGCGCGGCGGATGCGGTGGCGAGCGGTAGCGCAATGCCGCAGTCCAATGCGCAGCTGGTCGGGCGATCCTTCATCCTGCGCATGCCATTTGGGTGTGCGGGGGAATTGACCGACGACGCGAAAGACGCATGGGCGGGATGGAGCTTCAATCCCAGGAGCCGCGCGCTCCGGCTCAGCGCGCGCGCCAACAACCTTGCCGATACGGACTGGGTGAAGACGTTGGCGACCGACATGAAATTCGATGCGGTCGAGGGCTTCTGGATCCGCCGTCCATGGACCAGCGCGGACCAATGCCCCGCCGAGGGTGGCGCGTTGACGGACGTCGGCGTCCCGCAGGGCCAGCGGCTGGGCATCGCGCAATTCTATTCGCCCGACGGGCCAAGGACTTTGCGGCGCGGTGACCGCCCCTATTCGTCCACGGTCAAGCTGCCCGAAGGCGAAGCGCCGTCACCGCGCGGCTATCAGCTTCAACTGGAAGGCAAGATTTCCGGTTTTGCCGATGGCCAGCCCGTTCATTGTTTCCAGCAGGACGCGTCCGTCGCGCCGCGTTGCCTGATCGCGGTTCAGTTCGAACGGGTGGCGTTCGTCGCGCCGGACAAGCCAGAACCAATCGTCGAATGGCATTGATCGTGCCGAGTGGAGGGGTCCGCCGCGGCTTTAGGTAAGCTGCTCAAACCGCTTCGTTGACAATGCTCTCCCGCTCGCTCGCCTGTCGCGTCCACATGATCGCATAAAGGCCATCGGCGCGAACCAGATCGGCATGACGTCCCCGCTCCACGACGCGGCCCTGATCCAGCACGATGATTTCGTCGGCATCGACGACCGTCGACAGGCGGTGGGCGACGATCAGCGTGGTGCGTTTGCGCGCTATGTTGCGCAGCACGTCCTGAATCTCTGTCTCCGTCCGGCTGTCGAGCGCGCTCGTCGCTTCATCCAGCACCAGGACCGGCGGGTCTTTCAGCAATGTCCGCGCGATCGCCACGCGCTGCTTTTCGCCCCCGGAAAGTTTGAGGCCACGTTCGCCCACGCGCGTGTCATATCCCTGCGGCAGGCGCATGATGAAGTCGTGGATGGATGCCGCCCTGGCCGCCGCCTCGATCTCCGCCTGGCTCGCGCCTTCGCGGCCATAGCCGATATTATAGCCGACCGTGTCGTTGAACAGCACCATGTCCTGCGGGACGATGCCAATCGCCGCGCGGAGCGACGATTGCGTCACCCCTGCGATATCCTGCCCATCGATCATGATCTGGCCGTGCTGGATGTCGTAGAAGCGGAACAGCGTGCGGGCGATGGTCGATTTCCCCGCGCCGGACGGACCAACGATCGCCAGCGTCCGGCCCGGTGGCACGGTAAAGCTGACATCGTGCAGGATTTCGCGGTCGGGATCATAGCCGAAACGCACATGGTCGAAGCGGACCTCGCCAGCGGTCACGTTCAACGCGGGCGCGTCGGGCCGGTCGCCCACTTCGGTGCGCGTATCGATCAGCTTGTACATCGCCTCCATATCGATCACGCCCTGCCGGATCGTGCGATACACCATTCCCAGCAGATCCAGCGGCCTGAATAGCTGGCTAAGCAATGTATTCACCAACACGACATCGCCGGTCGAAAACGTGCCCCGGCTCCAGCCCCAGACGGTATATCCCATCGCGCCCGCCATCATCAGGTTGGTTATCAGGGACTGGCCGACGTTCAGCCAGGCCAGGCTGTTTTCCGACTTCACCGCCGCTTCGGCATAGCGGCGCATGGCGTTGCTGTAACGGGCGGCTTCCCGTTCCTCCGCACCGAAATATTTGACCGTCTCAAAATTCAGCAGGCTGTCGACCGCGTGAGCGACGGCGTTGGTGTCCATGTCCACCATGTCGCGCCGCAACTGGTTGCGCCATTCGGTGATGGTGCGGGTGAACCAGATATACAGGCCCACCATCACCAGCGTCGCCGCCACAAGCCCCGGCCCGAACTTGACGAAGAAGATGACGCAGACCGCCGTCAGTTCCAGCACCGTCGGCGCGATGTTGAACAGCAGGAAATAGAGCATCGTGTCGATGCTCTTGGTGCCGCGTTCGACGATCTTGGTGACCGCGCCAGTGCGCCGGTCGAGATGAAAGCGCAACGACAGCCGGTGCAGATGGACGAATACATCGTCGGACAGCCGCCGCCCGGCTTCCTGTCCTACCTTTTCGAATACTGCATTGCGCAGATTGTCGAACAGAACGCTGCCGAACCGCGCGCCCGCATAAGCCACCACCAGCGCGATGGCGAGACCGGCGGCAGGCTCCATGCCCGGCGTCATCCGGTCGATCGCGCCCTTATAGGCGAAGGGCATGGCAAGGCTGATCGCCTTTGCCATCACGACCAGGATCATCGCGATGGCGACGCGCCGCCGCAGTGCAGGCGCATCGGCAGGCCAGAGATAGGGCAGGAACCGCCGCAATGTTGCCCACACGGGTGGAAGCGGGCTGTTGTCGGGTGTGGATGGCGGCATGGGCGCTATGTAGGCGAAGGCCGCCAATCTTATAAGCCCCTCCCTCTCACGGGAGGGGGAAGGGGAGTGACGAGCGCAGCGAGCTTCTGTGCTGTCCCGGAAGGCGGAAGCGATCGCTGACGCGATCGCACCCTCCCCCGGCCCCTCCCGCAGGCGGGAGGGGGGTAGAGGTGGATCAGTCGCGCAGCAACTCGTTGATCCCGGTCTTCGACCGCGTCTGCGCATCCACGCGCTTCACGATCACCGCGCAATACAGGCTGGGTCCCGGCGTGCCGTCGGGCAGCGGCTTGCCGGGCAACGACCCCGGCACGACGACCGAATAGGGCGGCACTTCGCCAATGAAGACTTCGCCCGTGGCGCGGTCGACGATCTTGGTCGACATGCCGATGAACACGCCCATCGACAGCACCGAACCCTTGCCAATGCGCACGCCTTCCACGACTTCGGACCGAGCGCCGATGAAGCAGTCATCCTCGATGATCACCGGATCGGCCTGCAACGGCTCCAGCACGCCACCAATGCCGACGCCGCCCGACAGATGGACATTCTTGCCGATCTGCGCGCAGCTGCCCACCGTCACCCAGGTGTCCACCATCGTGCCTTCATCGACGAACGCGCCGATGTTCACGAAGCTGGGCATCAGGATGACATTCTTCGCAATATGCGATCCGGCGCGGGCGAAGCTGCCCGGCACGGCGCGGAAACCGGCGGAGCGGAACGCGGCTTCGTCCCATCCGGCGAATTTGCTGGGCACCTTGTCCCACCAATGGCCAGCGCCCGGACCATTGTCGATCATGACATTGTCATTCAGGCGGAAAGACAGCAGCACCGCCTTTTTCAGCCACTGGTTGACCTGCCAGCCATCCGCAGTCGGTTCAGCGACCCGCGCCGTGCCGCTGTCCAGCATGGCCAGGGCCTTGTCCACCGCCTGGCGGACGGCGCCCTGCGTTGTCAGGCTGACATTGGCCCGATCTTCCCAGGCGGCGTCGATGGTGGCGATCAGATCTTGGCTCATGGCTTTTCCCCAATGATGTCGGCCAAAAATGGCGTCAGATGGTCGGTTTCAAAATCGATATAGTCGGGATGATGGTCCTGATTGCCCGCTTCGGAGCCATTATTCACCCAGATGGTGGCCATGCCGATCGCCTTTGCGGGCTTCAGGTTGCGGGCCATATCTTCGAAAAAGGCGGCGCGGGATGGGTTGATCCCATGCACGCGGCATAGTTCCGCATAGCCTGACGGGTCGGGTTTCGGAATATATTGGCAGGCGTGGATGTCGTGGATCAACTCGAAAGCCGTGCCCAGGCCCAGCCGGTCGAGAACGCGCTGCGCATAATCGGCGTCGCCATTGGTAAAGATCAGGCGGCGACCGGGGAGGGCGGCGATATGGGCGTTCAGCGCCTCATCCACCTCCAGCCGGTCCATGGAAATATCATGGACATAGTCCAGGAAAGCACGCGGTTCGATGCCATGATGATGCATCAGGCCCGACAATGTGGTGCCATGTTCCATGAAATAGCGTTTCTGCGTGGCCTTTGCGACGACGGGGTCGCACCCCAGCAAGCCCTGGATAAACTCGCCCATCTTCACATCGATCAGCGCGAACAGGTCCGTTTTCGCCGGATATAGCGTGTTGTCCAGATCGAAGATCCAGCAATCGACATGGGCAAGCTCATCACGCATGGCCGCGCCCTAATCCTGTGCGGCAAACAGGGCAAGGGGTGGATAACAGATGACCTGCTCCTGCCTCCGCAGACGCACGCGGCTTTCTAACCGCATCCCGGCGCGTCGCTATCCTCGTAAAAATTCTGCACTGCGGCCCAGGCTTCTTCGGCTGTCTCCACCCAGGTCAGCAGGTTGATGTCTGATGGCGAAATCACGCCCTCTTCCGCCAGGGCTTCGAAATCCACTACCCGCGTCCAGAACTCGCGCCCGAACAGCAGGACGGGAATGGGCTTCATCTTGCCGGTCTGGATCAGTGTCAGCAGTTCGAACATTTCGTCGAATGTGCC
>CAMPHJ010000072.1 GCA_946885845.1 uncultured Sphingobium sp.
AAAATGAGCGGGCGGCGGAAAATCTGCGCAAATTCCTGCTCGCCATGTCGGACGACATCCGCGTCCTGCTGGTCAAGCTGGCCGACCGGCTGCACAATATGCGCACGCTGCACTTCATCAAGAATGAGGGCAAGCGCCGCCGCATCGCCAAGGAGACGATGGACATCTATGCCCCGCTGGCGGAGCGGATCGGCATGTATGATTTCATGCGCGAAATGCAGCTGCTGGCCTTTCGCGAGCTGGAACCCGAAGCCTATGACAGCATCACCAAGAGGCTGGAGCAGCTGAAGGAAGGCGGTCATGGCAAGGTTGACCGGATCGGCGCTGAACTGCAACTGCTGCTAGGCAGCCGGGACCTGAGCGTCACCGTTTCGGGCCGGGAAAAACATCCCTACTCCATCTGGCGGAAGATGCAGGAAAGGCACATCAGCTTCGAACAGCTGACCGATGTCATGGCGTTCCGGGTCATCACCGAAACGACCGAGGACTGCTACCGCGCGCTGGGCGTGATCCATCAGACCTACAAAATGGTGCCGGGCCGGTTCAAGGATTACATCTCGACCCCCAAGCGCAACGGCTATCAGTCGCTGCACACCACCGTCATACATCATGACAATGCCCGCATCGAAGTGCAGATCCGCAGCCGCGACATGCATCATGACGCGGAACTGGGGCTGGCGGCGCATTGGGCCTATAAGCAAAAGCGCGAGGCGGACGATGATCATCGCGCGCCCTGGCTGCGCGACCTGGTCGAAATTCTGGAACAGAGCCAGGATGCGGACGAACTGCTCGAACATACCCGCATGGCGATGTATCAGGACCGGATCTTCGCCTTCTCACCCAAAGGCGAACTGCACCAGTTGCCCAAGGGATCGACCCCGATCGACTTTGCCTATGCCGTCCATACCACGCTGGGCAACCAGACCGTCGGCGTGAAGGTCAACGGTCGGGTAGTGCCGCTGCGCACGACGCTGGAAAATGGCGATCAGGTCGAGATATTGAAGTCCGAAGGGCAGGAACCGCAGCCCGGCTGGCTGACCTTCGCCGTCACGGGCAAGGCGCGCGCCGCCATCCGCCGCTTCATCCGTCAGAAACAGCGCGGCGAGGAAATCGCGCTGGGCGAAAAACTATATGAGGAAATGGTCGGTCGCCTGTCGCCCGAACTGGCGAACGAACTGGGGGACAAGGCGCTGAAGGCTGCGCTCAAGCGGCTGAAGCTGGATGATCGCGCCGCTTTGATGATCGCCATCGCCACCCACCGCCTGCGCGATTATGAAGTGATGGAAGCGCTTGTCCCCGGATCGACCAGCGCGGAAGGCATGGAGGAAGCGCATCCGCGCCAGCATGCGCCGGTATCGATCCGCGGGCTGACGCCAGGCATCGCCTATAATCTGGGGGATTGCTGCCATCCCGTTCCGGGCGACCGCATCGTCGGCGTGCGCCGCACCGGCGAACCGATCGAAGTGCATACGATCGACTGCCGCTCGCTGGAAACGGGGCAGGACGACGACTGGATCGACCTGTCCTGGGACAGCAAGTCCAAGGGCGGCACCGCGCGCCTGTCCGTCATCGTCAAGAACCAGCCGGGCGCGCTGGCCGCCGTCACCAATGTATTCGGCGCGACCAAGGCGAACATCCTCAACCTGCAATTGGTCAACCGCGACGGGCCGTTCCATACCGACGTGATCGACCTGGAAGTGAACGACGCGCAACATCTGAACCGGATTTTGTCCGCGTTGCGCGCACTGGACACGGTGGTGCAGGCCGACCGGGTTTAGAAGGACGTGAGCATGAGACCCCCCGTCCCATTGCCGTCACTCCGGGCCTGACCCGGGGTCCCGCTTCTACAATCCCGCACACATGGAACGCGCAACCAAAGGCGGCTGGGTCTACATCATGAGCAACCGCTATCGCGGCACACTCTATGTCGGCGTAACCTCCGATCTCGCGTCCCGCATCCACCAGCATCGCATCGGCACAGGCTCGGATTTCTGCGCCCGTACCCACTGTCACGTTTAGTCTGGGCTGAACAGGGCGAGGACGTCGCAACCTGCATAGAACAGGAAAAACGCCTCAAACGCTGGCGCCGCGAATGGAAGTTCGACCTGATCGAGCGCGGAGACCCCGAATGGCGGGACATGTTCGACCTGCTGGCCTGAAAGGCAGCGAGACCCCGGCTCAAGGCCGGGGTGACGAAGGTGGAATGATTGCAACGGGTCCAATGACTGGGCAGAGATGATGGGTGGAGGGCGGACGTTTGCGCTGGATGAAACGTGCTCCTGCGAAGGCAGGAGCCCAGCCCCTCCCTTAGTGGATCGTCGCAACGTCTGAACTAGGCTCCTGCCTTCGCAGGAGCACGGCGTGCCTAACGACCGGCGTTGGCCGTCAGCCGACATTTCCTCCCGTCATCCCGGCCTTGAGCCGGGATCCCGCTTCCTTGCGTTCATCAGAGAGTTGAGCGGGACCCCGGATCAAGTCCGGGGCGACGTAGCTTTGGTCGCAACCAACGCTCTTCCAAGCCTGTAACTTCCCCGCCACAGTTTGCGCGAAATATGTCCTACAAAGCCATTTCCCCTGTCCTACACCCCTGCTCCCCACCTATGCCGCCCCGGTCTTTGAACTGTCGAACCGTTTCCCAACAGGCCTACGCGCGCTTGGGTACGCGCGCGCATATGGTGTGAACTTCGGCGGAAAAACGCGCATTTCCGGCCTTTGCGACGCCCCGCGCTGAAAATCCGCGTGACAAGTCTCCTACAAATCTGTAGGCGCACCCCCAGCAGGCCCCGTCAGCAATGGCGGCGGTCTTCCGTCCGAGACAGTCGGTGAAGGGAATCTGCCCTTCTTAATTTCCGGCCTAGACGGGGAAAAGTTCTTTACCGGCAGGGCCTTATGTCCTGGTCGGGTCTGCCCTGTTCTCAACGGAGGATGCGGGCCAGTCGATCTCTCCCCTTCGGACATTTGCCCCGCGATTCGTCGCGGGTTTTTGCCGTTCGTTCGGGTTTTCCGGGCGGACATGAAGTGGAGAATGGCATGGATCGTAATCAGAAGGCTGAGGTCGTTTCCGCGCTGAACGCACATCTGGCAGATGTTGGCGTGGTCGTCGTGACCCGCAACCTCGGCATGACCGTCGCACAGTCGACCGTCCTGCGTCAGAAAATGCGCGAAGCCGGTGGCACCTACAAGGTTACGAAGAACCGCCTCGCCAAGATCGCCTTTGAAGGCACCAGCTATACCAGCCTCAGCGACCTGCTGACTGGTCCGGTTGGCCTCGCCTCCTCGGCCGATCCGGTTGCAGCCGCCAAGGTTGCAGTCGAATTCGCCAAGACCAACGACAAGCTTGAGATCGTTGGCGGCGCAATGGGCGAAGTGCTGCTGAACGCGGAGGGCGTCAAGGCGCTCGCCTCGATGCCGTCGCTGGATGAACTGCGTGCGAAGATCGTTGGGCTGCTCGTTGCACCCGCGACCAAGCTTGCAACCGTCACCCAGGCACCGGCTGCGCAGCTCGCGCGGGTCTTCAACGCCTATGCGGAGAAGGACGCGGCCTAAGGGTCACGACCTTTTTCAACAGACAGGTTTTCAACTCGTATCTCTGGGGCGCATGCCCCACCCAGAAGGGAATATTGTAACATGGCAGACATCAACGCACTGGTCGATCAGCTTTCGGCCCTCACCGTCCTCGAAGCCGCTGAGCTGTCGAAGGCTCTGGAAGAAAAGTGGGGCGTTTCGGCCGCCGCTGCAGTCGCCGTCGCTGGCCCCGCCGCTGGCGCCCCGGCTGCTGCTGCTGCTGAAGAGCAGACCGAATTCGACGTGATCCTGACCGGCGACGGTGGCAAGAAGATCAACGTCATCAAGGAAGTCCGCGCCATCACCGGCCTGGGCCTGACCGAAGCCAAGGCTCTGGTCGAAGGCGCGCCGAAGGCTGTCAAGGAAGGCGCCAGCAAGGACGAAGCTGAAAAGCTCAAGAAGCAGCTGGAAGAAGCCGGCGCGACCGTCGAGCTCAAGTAATCGGTGCGCCCCGCTTCATGCGGGGCACGCTATCCGGCCAGGCCGGGGAAATCGGGCGGCGTCTTCAGGGCGTCGCCTTTTTTCTTGACCGATTACCGGCCCAATCCGCATCACCGTCGGAATACAGCACCAACAACGGCGATACGGTCGACGTCCCGATAGGCGTCATTGGCAAGCTCATCCCCAAACACATCCGGGTCCAGCTCCCAATAGGATAGTGCGCAGCCTTTGGCCTCTGCCAGTTCAGCCAGCGCGTTCCCCAGGATATCGACCCCATCCACGATCGCGGTGCCGGTGTAGAGGATAAGCCGCCCGCCATTGGCCAGCCGGTCGAGCGCCTGTCGCGCCATGTCCAGAGCAACCGCTCCACCATGCAGCGCTCCGCCATCCCGGTAGGCCCGCTTTTCCGGGTCGATAATATAGGGCGGGTTCGCGAATATCAGGTCAATCGGGTCGCCGATGTCCGCCAGCCCGTCACCCTCCACAAACTGCGCGGGCACAGCTGCCGCATCGGCGTTGACGCGCGCGAGCCGCAGCGCACTGGGATTGATATCCGTCATGAACAGCCGCGCGGTCGGACTGATCTTGTGCGCCACAATCGCACCCACACCTGCCCCCGTCCCCATGTCAACGATGCGCGCATCGGCTTTTGGCGCAGTTGCCCGTAGCTCCGCGGTGATCAGATTGGCGAACCGATAGCTGTCCGGCCCGAAGAAAACGGCATCCTGATCGTCGGTAGGAAAGGCCGAATGGACAAATAATTCGCCCTTTAATGAAGACACGCGAAACGCGGAGCGCCGCAAACCCGCGCCCGCATCGCGCAATGCCCCCGCTGTTTCCAGCAGGTCCATCACCTCCCGATCCAGCAATCCATCGCGAAAAGGCAGGCTCCAGCCGAGCGCATCCTCAAGCTTTCGCGCTTCTCTGCGATCCGGGCGGCCAATGACCAGCCGGTGAGTGGCCGGTGTCGGCGTCACGAAATGATAGCCGCGCGCCCGCAAGACATGGAGCAACGCACCAAGCGCCAGGTCAGCCGGGTCCATATCCGTGGGGTCAGCGAAAATACATGCCTGCATGCCCCGGATGACGGACTGACCGTCAAAAGGTTCCGTCACCGCAACGGCTGGGCCAGGGTCAGAGCGGGTCGGCATCCAGATAGAGGTAGCCTGGATCGAACTCCGCCAGCGTCTCAAGCCCCTTCAGGTCCAGGATCGTCGCTTCGCCGCGATGATAGTCGAGCAGTTTCTGGTCACGTAACAGCCGGAGCGTCCGGTTGACGTGCACGGCGGTCATGCCCAGCGCATCGGCCAGCTGGGCCTGGTTCATGCCCAGGCTGAACCGCTCACCGTCCATTTCGATCATCGCCAGCCGATAGTGCAACTCGCAGAACAGCGCCGCCAGCCGACCCGCGGCGGATCGCTGGCCAAGGGACAATTCCCATTCGCGGTTCATGCTGGCGTCCAGATTGGTGCTGAACCAATAGAGGCGGCCCAGCCGGGGCTGCTGTTCCACAAGGATGCGGATGCTTTCATGCGGCACGCGGGAAAGCGTACAATCCGTCAGCGTCATGATATTATGTTCAAGGCGCTTGAGCGTGAAAGCATGGAGGTCCGCGAAGTCACCTGCCACATGGATCTGAGTGATCTGCCGCTTGCCGTCCGGCATGTCCTTGTACCGGCACAGCAGCCCGTCGAGCAAAAGGGTGCTAGCTTCCAGCCGTTCGCCTTCTCGCACGATCACGCTGTTCCGGGGAACGTGGCGGGGCGCAGGCACCAGGTCGCGGATCGCCTGTTCCTCGTCCATGGACAGGCTGTGCCGGGCCTTGATCCTGATGAGATGGCGTTCGATCATCAGAATCTCCAAATATCAGTCGCAGACAAACAGCCTGGCTTAACCAGACTTGTGCGGCGCAAACGTCATGGCTGATGTCGATGTCGGCCAATCCCCCGATCATGCCCTGCAAGCTGTTTGCGCTCAAGGCGAATCGAATGGCTGGGTTGGCAAGGCAGATGGCGCCAGGGCGCGCCTCATAAACGAGGGAGCACGTCGCATACCGACGCGCTCCCCTTCCATGGTCCCAGATTTTTCAGCGTTGGGCGATCAGGACAGGACGATCCTTCACCGCCTGCGCCATTATTTCGGTGCGATGTTGCGAGCGAAGGGCGCTCAGCATTTTTTCCCTGTCTGTGACGTCATTGGCGACGATGATCCACGCTTCGAATTTCCGATTGGGTCCTATTTCTCGCGGCAACGGGAAAAGCGATCCCATCGCCTTGATCGCACGGGTGGAGATGCGGTCGATGCTGCGAGAGGATGAAGGTCCGGCCAATTCTATATTCTGGGGCCTGCCTTCCTGGTCCAGGCGGAACTGGACACGGCTGTAGCCGGTGGAACCCGCGTCACGATAAAGCGAACTGGCGTTTTGAATATTTCGGGACAGCCGGTGCGCCGCCCGGTCCGTCCATTGGTCATAGGTTTGCGCACTCTGGTCCGACGCCACGACGGTCAACTGGTCCGGCGCCCACCGGGCGTCCACCGGGCCAGGCATGACCAACAAGGCGCACAGGCCCACCATCACAGGTTTGGCATACATGTCAGCCTCCTCTGAATATCTGTCGATTTGATTGGGGCTGCTGCGGCAGCGTCGGACCGCCGAGAGCAGGCGGGCTGTATAGGCCGTTGCGGCGCAGTCGGATAATTATTTTACCCCAGGAAAGTCATCGACATAGAGGAAATATCAAGAAGAGACAGAGCGCGGCAATAATCGAACGAAAGGCGTAGGCAGCTACCAACCCTTTGGCTGCGTTCCATTTTTCCTGGACGCTACGGAATGCGACTCAATTCAGATCCAAGCCGGGTTAGCCCGGTTCCCCCACGCTGATTGCCTGTCCGATGGCTTCAGCCACCTTGATCCCATCAATGGCCGCGGACAGGATGCCGCCTGCATAGCCCGCCCCCTCCCCCGCCGGATACAGGCCCGTGACGTTGATGCTCTGAAAGTCGCCGCCACGCGTGATGCGGATGGGCGATGATGTGCGGGTTTCCACCCCGGTCATGACGGCGTCGGGATGGTCATAATTGGCGATTTGCCGTCCGAAGACGGGCAGCGCCTCGCGGAATGCGTCGATCACGAAGCCGGGAAGGCAGTGCGACAGGTCAGTCATGGTGACGCCGGGCTTGTAGGACGGCGTGACCTGCCCCAATTCCGTCGATGGCCGCCCTGCCAGAAAGTCGCCGACCTTTTGCCCCGGCGCCCAATAGGATGATCCGCCTGCCTGATAGGCCATGCTTTCCCAATGGCGCTGCAGGTCGATGCCGGCCAGCGGGCCGCCGGGAAAGTCGCGTTCTGGATCAATGCCCACGACCAGTCCCGAATTCGCGTTGAATTCAGCGCGGCTATGTTGGCTCATGCCGTTGGTGACGACCCGCCCTTCCTCCGACGTGGCGGCAACGACGCGGCCACCGGGACACATGCAAAAGCTGTAGACGGTGCGGCCATTATCGCAATGATGCGCCAGGCTGTAGGCGGCCGCGCCCAGCACGGGATGTCCAGCGCACTGGCCGAAGCGCGCCCGGTCGATCCAGCTTTGCGGATGTTCGATACGTACGCCGATGGAAAAAGGCTTAGGTTCGATATGCACGCCGCGCCGGTGCAGCATTTCGAAAGTGGGCCGCGCGCTGTGGCCGACCGCCAGTACGACTTGATCCGCTTCGATGAAGCTGCCGTCCGACAGGTGCAGCCCGCGCAGCCGCTGTGTGTCCTGATCCTGGCGTTCCAGTTCCAGTTCATCGACCTTGTGCTGCCAGCGATATTCCCCGCCCAGCGCCTCAATCTGGCGGCGCATGCTTTCGACCATGGTGACCAGGCGGAAAGTGCCGATATGCGGATGCGCTTCGGTCAATATGTCCGATGGCGCGCCAGCCGCGACGAATTCCTGGAGCACCTTACGCCCCAGAAAACGAGGGTCCTTGACCCGGCAATAAAGTTTTCCGTCGGAAAAGGTGCCCGCGCCGCCTTCGCCGAACTGCACGTTGCTGTCCGGGTTAAGCTCTGCGTGTCGCCATAGGCCCCAGGTATCCTTTGTGCGCTCCCGCACCGCCTTGCCGCGATCCAGGATGATGGGGCGGAAACCCATCTGGGCCAGGATCAACGCGGCGAAAAGGCCGCACGGACCCGCGCCGATGACGACGGGCCGCTTGCCGTTCCAGCCTTCGGGCGCACGAGCCACGAACCGATAGTCGGTGTCGGGGCGCGGACGGACGTCATGATCCTTGGCAAAACGGTCCAGCACCGCCTGTTCGTCCGCCAGTTCGACGTCGACAGTATAGACGAGCTGGATCGCATTCTTGCGCCGCGCATCATTGCCCCGGCGCACGACCGCGTGGCTGATCAGGTCGGCAGAGGCGATGCCCAGCCGTGCGCAGATGGCGGCGGACATCGCATCGGCAGGGTGATCCAGGGGCAGTCTGAGGCCGGACAAACGCAACATGGCCCCGCCCCTAGACCCATTTCCCGGCCCGCTCCAGCCCCCTAAGAGGATGAGGCGGGCGCGCCTTTAGAAGCGAGCGCGCAACCCGCCATAAATGGCGCGCCGTTCGACAGGGTTGAAGGCCGCCTGCCCGGTGTAGAG
>CAMPHJ010000073.1 GCA_946885845.1 uncultured Sphingobium sp.
GCCACGAACTGCGTCGTCTTGTCATTCGCTTCGAGGTCGAGGCGGATGAACTGCCCCGCTTCTGGCGTCAGATTTCCCGCACCGAACAGGTTGACGGGCACGCAGCCATTGCTGGGGTCGATGCAGGTGGGCACCCCGCCCACGTTACGGACCAGCAGACCCTGCTGCGTCTTGGCGAAATCAATATCGTTCAGATACTGCTGCCTGCGCTTCACCTGGCCATATTGCGCGAAGACTTCATAATTGAGGGAGTCGGTGATGTCTCCGCGTAGGCCACCGACAAATTGCAGTGCCTTGTTGCGATAGATGGAATCGCGCGTGCCCAGTTCGGTGGTGCGACGACCGAACGCGATGTCTACATTGCCGTCATTATCGGTATCCAGTGGCGACAGAACGCTGCGGGCCTGATCAGACAGGAAGGGATTGTCGAGGTTCACGGTGAAGGGGAAGAAGAAGGTACCCGACGGCGCGAGGACCGTCTGCACCTTGGTATCGATATAGGAAACCCGGCCAAAGAAACGGGCAGAGTCGGAAAATTCATATTTGAGCAGGGCGTGCGCCTGATATCGTTCCTGCGGCACCTGGAATAGATTGTAGGGATTGAAATTGAACGATCCGACAAGCGGCCCCAAATCCCCATTCGGCCTGAACTGGGCGTAGCAGTTGCCATCGTCGATATCGGCCTGCGAACAAATGGTGGGGAAGCTGTCGGAGATATTGCCCGGCGTGTCGGTCAGACTGCCTGAGGGTTGAAGATCCGCCTGCCCCAACGCGAATTCGGAGAATCTGCGCCGCCCCTGGCTGAGAGCGGCCTGCTTGGTATAGCCGCCGTTCACGACGATATGGCCGCGCCCTTCGTTGAAGCTGGTGCCGTAGGTCAGGCTGCCGTCGAACGTCCGCGCGTCACCGCGGCTGGTGATGCCATATTGCGCGTCTGCCTTGAAACCCTTGAACTCGTCATCGAGGATGAAATTGACGACACCCGCCACCGCGTCGGACCCATAAACAGCCGAAGCGCCGCCGGTCACGACGTCCACGCGCTTGATCAAAGCTGCGGGGATCATGTTGACGTCGACAACGCCATCATTGTTGAATGGTACAAATCGCTTGCCATCGATCAGGACCAGCGTCCGCTGTTCGGTCAGGTTGCGCAGATCGATCGTCGCCGCGCCTTCATTGCCATTGTTCGTTTGGCCGCCGATGCCTGGAACCGCCTGGGGGATGTCACGCAGCACATCTTCGACCGATGTGGCGCCAGACAATTTGATCGTATCGGCCGAAATCACCGAAATGGGGGAGTTCGATGTCAGGTCGGGCCGGGCAATACGAGATCCGGTCACGATGATGGTTGCAGGCTCTTCCTCTACGGCGCCAGCTTGCGCAATGTCCTGCGCAACTGCTTCGAAGGACGTAAGCAGTCCCATGGTCGCCACCGCGATCGCGGTGGCAGCGGCGCCGTTGGACAGCAGCGCTGACTTGATAAAATGTTTCACGATCCAGTCCCTTGCTCTGGAAGCACGCAGGGGAGTCCTGCGGCATTTTTATTGGCGCTGGAAAAGGATGGAAAGCCCGACAGCAACCCTTCCCCATGCGCGCTGCAGGGCAGTCTGCGCAGTCGTTTTAAGAGTGTAAAGCAACGTCAGGCGAGCCTGCACACTTTGCTATTATACTGTCGTAAATTTACCACAAGTGGCGCGCAGGCCTGTTGTGCAGCAGTTCAATAACATTGTTATATCGCTGACAAGGTCGAGGAAATTTTGAGTTCGGCAGGCTACCCGCAGATGCGATAAAATTGCTTTGCGGGTGAACTAAGCTGTCACTGAGAAGGCATTGCGCCCACGAGGCGCAGCGGATCGATCCGAGCTTCGTGCCAGCGCAGACCCCAGTGAAGATGCGGTCCCGTGGCACGGCCAGTCGCGCCGACTGCTCCGATCCGTTGCCCCTGCCGCACCGCATCGCCCAATTTCACGTCGATTCTGGAAAGATGCAGGAAAGCGCTGCTGAGGCCGTGGCCATGGTCTATCATCAGCAAACGCCCTTCCAGAGTGAAGGGGTGATCGGCGGCCAGTATGACCACGCCATCGGCAGGCGCAACGACCGGTTCTCCGGTCGCGCCAACTATATCGATTCCGCCGTGATAAGAGCCCGGCACGCCCTGATAGATGCGCTGTGACCCAAACAGGCCGCTTATACGTCCGATACGCGGCCACATAAATGGCTGCCGCCACCCCTGCGCGCCCGTGACCTTCTTTCGGGCCGCAGCGATCTGTTCAAGTTCGGGTCGGCGCAAGGCAAGGAAGGCTTCACTACTCCGGCCCGCACGCAAGGGCGCGTTCACCCGCTCGATCCGCCAGCTTCCTGGCGACACCGCGATCAAACGGTCTGTCGTCCGCCCGTCAGCAAAGCGCGCCGCAAGACGTGCCTGAGGCAAGGCGTCACGGTCAAACCCGATGAGAAAGCGGCCATCTGTATCTATCGGCACTGGCTGACCATCCAGCCGCAGGTCCACAGTGCCAGCTGGCGCTGTTCCCTGAAGAACGCCGCCTTGCAAGGCTGGCCCCGACAGGATGATGTCCGCCACGCTCGCCGTCGGTGAGGCCGATGATGGCGCGACAATCGCCGAAACCGCCAGCGCCGCGACCAATATCCGCAGCAGCATAGCAAATCGATTGTAGGTCCCGGCAATTCCCAACCGTCTATTCACCCCGCGCTTTCAATTCGGCCTGGGCAGAGATTTCAGCGCTTGCATAAGGTTCCTGCCGAGCGATGCTCCAATAACGCAGGTCATCGAGCGCGATTTTCTGGCCTGTCACCGCGCAGACGACATGGTCGCCCGCCTGCAGCACGCGGAAGCTGTAGGCCATGTAATGCAGCCGGGCCGGGCGATCGCGGTTGGACATCAGCATGGGTTCAATCGGCCTCTTTCCAAATCATGCGGCATCAAGAAAACAGGTCCTGCTGTCGCCGTTCTTCGCCCTCACGCGGCTTGCGCGACGGACGGGTTGCAGGGGATATAGCCTGAGGCTGCGGCTTCTCAAGGGGGCTGGACGGCGGACCTCCTTCGATCGCCGCACCTACCGCGCCATCGGCGAAATGTAGTGTTACCGTCCCGGCGGCCTGCGCGCCCGCTACCGATTTGACCAATTGTCCGCCCGCCATGACCCGCGCGAAACCCCGGCGAAGCGGCAGGTCGGGATTGACCGATATAAATAGCCGCGACAGCCGGTCGAATGCCGTCGCCTGATCATGGACGATGCGAGTGAGATAATCAGGGCGCAAGCGAAGGCGGTCGACGCGCTCCCTGGCCCGACTGAGCTGCTGGTGCAGCAGCGCCGGGCGAAGGGCGCCGCCCGCCTGGTTCAGGTGCGCACGGGCGTCGGCGAGGCGGTGGCGCAGGCCATTGCCCAGATTGTCCGACAGCTGGTCCAACCTTTGCCGCTGTGGGGCGAGCAGCGTGTCCAGCGTCGGCATCAACCGAATCTGCATGTCCAACCGCTCCCGCGCCTGTCCGGCGCAGCGGCGCACGGCGCGTTCCATGCGAAGCCCTTGCTCTTTCAACATGGCCATAAGGTCGGCGCGCACCGGGACCGCCATTTCGGCTGCCGCCGTCGGCGTCGGCGCGCGCATGTCGGCGGCATGATCGCACAACGTCGTATCTGTTTCATGGCCCACCGCAGAGATGATGGGGATCGAGCATTCAGCCACGGCGCGGACGACGATTTCCTCGTTGAAGCTCCAAAGATCCTCTATCGATCCGCCGCCGCGCGCCACGATCACCAGGTCAGGACGTGGCACCGCCCCCCCTGGTTCCATCGCACTGAAGCCGCGCACCGCCCGCGCGACCTGTTCGGCGGCGCCCTGCCCCTGCACCAACACAGGCCACACAAGCACATGGGTGGGGCAACGGTCCTCCAGCCGGTGGAGGATGTCGCGGATGACCGCGCCGGTGGGTGACGTCACCACGCCGATGGTCCGGGGCATGAAGGGCAATTGCCGCTTTCGGCTGCCGTCGAACAATCCTTCGGCGCTGAGTTTGGCCTTCAGCTTTTCCAGCAACGCCATGAGCGCGCCTTCACCCGCCAGTTCCATCCGGTCGATGACGATCTGATATTTGGACCGGCCCGGATAGGTGGTGAGCTTGCCGGTGGCGATCACTTCAACGCCGTCCTGCGGTGCGAAAGGAAGCCGGGCCGCCCCGCCCTTCCACATCACACCGTCGATGACGGCATTGTCATCCTTGAGGCACAGATAGATATGCCCCGACGCAGCCCGCTTGAAGCCGGAAATCTCACCGCGCAGCCGCACATGACCGAAACGATCCTCCACCGTGCGCTTCAATATCGCGGACAATTCGCTCACCGATAGCGGCGGCGCGTTGTCCCCTGCCCGTTCCTCGGCTAACAGGCGGCCCGACGCATCGATACCAGCTTCAAATTCCGGGGACATGGGCGAAATGAACATCCTTCTGCTTGGCGGTGGTGGCCGCGAACATGCGCTGGCCTGGAAGCTGGCGCAATCGCCCCTGCTACAGACCCTTTATGCAGCACCGGGCAATCCGGGCATAGCCCAGCACGCCACGCTGGTCGACCTTGACGTGGGCGATCATCGCGCGGTGGTGGATTTCTGCCTGCGCCAGTCGATTGGGCTGGTCGTGATCGGGCCGGAGGCGCCGCTGGTCGACGGACTTGCCGACAATCTGCGGGTCAAAGGCTATCCAGTGTTCGGGCCGGGCAAGAAGGCGGCGCAACTGGAGGGGTCCAAGGGTTTTACCAAGGACCTGTGCAAGCGGGCGGGCATCCCCACTGCGGGCTATGAGCGAGTCCACAGCAAGGGCGGAGCAATGGCCGCGCTCGATGACTTCGGGCTGCCCGTGGTCATCAAGGCCGACGGTCTGGCGGCGGGCAAGGGCGTGATCATCGCGGAGACGCGGCAAGAGGCCGTAGATGCGCTGGACTTCATGTTTTCCGGCGCGTTGGGCGGAGCGGGCGCGGAAGTCGTGCTGGAAGAATTCATGACGGGCGAGGAAGCGAGCTTCTTCGCACTGACCGACGGAAGCGCCATCCTGCCCTTTGGTTCGGCGCAGGACCACAAGCGGGTAGGCGACGGCGACACCGGCCCCAACACGGGCGGCATGGGCGCCTATAGCCCGGCGCGCGTGCTGACCCCCGAACTGGAGGCGGAGGTCATGGAAAAGATCATCCGGCCGACCGTCGATACGCTGGCCGCCGAAGGCATGCCCTATTCCGGGGTGCTCTATGCCGGTTTGATGCTGACCAGCGAAGGTCCCAAGCTGATCGAATATAATGCGCGTTTTGGCGACCCGGAATGCCAGGTGCTGATGATGCGGTTTGACGGCGACCTTGCCGCGCTGCTGCTTGCTGTCGCGCAGGGTCAACTGGCGGATCAGGGGCCGGTCCAACTGGCGGATCGGGCCGCTCTCACCATCGTCATGGCGGCAAATGGCTATCCCGGCACGCCCGAAAAAGGCGGCGAGATCCGTGGAATAGATGCAGCGCAAGCCAGCGGCGCATGGGTTTTCCACGCAGGGACGGCGCAAAAGGATGGTTCGTTGGTGGCGAATGGTGGACGCGTGCTGAATGTCACGGCGACCGGCGATACAGTCGGCGCTGCGCAGGCCGCCGCTTATCGTGCCGTTGACGCCATCGACTTTCCCACCGGGTTCTGCCGCCGCGACATTGGCTGGCGCGAAGTCGCGAGAGAGACGCGATAAAAGGCAAGACCGCACTTGCTACAGACCGCCGGGCGTTCTTAGATAGCCGCCAGAACAGGGAGGACCCAAGAAATGCAGGAATTCTTCATGGACTACGGCCTTTGGCTGCTGGTCGGGCTGTTGATCACTATCGCGCTGGTGTTCCTGCTGGCGGGACGCGGGAAGGCCGATGTTCGCGGGGAGGATGCGCAGGTTGCAGCGCTGAAGGCGAGTGCCCCCGACGCAGCCCCCGTCCCCACTGCCCCGGTGCGCGCGCCAGTCGCTGAATCAGTTGCCTCTCCGGCTCCAGAGCCAGTGATTGCGGTGGAATCAGTGGTAGCGCCGACCACGATCCCAACCTCTCCGTCGGTCGCCATGCCTGCGGGGGAGGGTGACAATCTGCTGAGGATGAAGGGCGTCGGCCCCAAGCTCAACCAGCAACTGATCGACCTGGGCGTTACTCGCTATGCCCAGATTGCGAATTGGACCGACGCCGACATTGCGGCGATCGATGGGAAGCTCGGCAACTTCAAGGGGCGGCCTGTGCGTGACCAATGGGTCGACCAGGCGAAATATCTGGCGGCGGGCGACCTTGCGGGCTTCGAAGCCAAATACGGCAAACTCTGACGGTTCAGGCGTCCGCTGGTTGCAGTTTCGAAAGCTGGCGCGACGCCTTTACGCTGCTCCGTTCCCGAGCGCCCAGCAACAAGGCGAGAAGAGGACTGCGCCCGGTAGCGACGTGCGCCATGGCGAGCAGCAGAATGGCCAGCGCCAACGTCGTCAGGGCGTTGCAGCCTGCAAATATGGCCAGGCTCATGACGAGCGGATGCCATAGATAGAAGAACAGGCTGCCGCGCCCAATCGCCTCAACCGCCGGAAAGCGCCAGCGCCACTCTGTCCAACTGCGCAGGAGGGCAATAAGGCCGATGCACATCAGCAGGCGCGCGGGAACATAGGCGAGTTGATCGCCGCTGCCATAAAGCGCCGCCCACCAGACAAGCCCCAGCCCCGCCGCGATCGACGCCATCCAGATATGCTGCCGCGAGAGAGGACGCGCGGCCATCCACATGCCGAAGAAGAAATAGACCGGATAATAGAGGAAACGACTGTCGGGAGCGAGCGGTCCCTGTCCTACCGCTGCATGGCCGAGGCCAAATCCGTACATCGCCGCCAGGCTGATGGGAGCGCTAAGCGCGAGAAGTGTGAGCGGGGAAAAGGGCAGGAGTCGTGTTGCAAGAATGAAGCAGAATAATGCCGGGATATACCAGAGGTGGAAGACCGGGCGCAGAAACAGGTCGACGGGTGCGGTCCAGGACAGAGGGACATGGCTGATTGTTACATAGATGGAGGTGGCGACCGCCCAAGGGAGCAGCATCCGGCGACCGTAGCGAAACAGTAAAGTGCCGGGCGCGTCTTCGCGTGTTCGTGCGACGTTCAGAAGATAGCCTGAAATGCCGACCATCAAAGACATGCGGAAACCTGACCCGATCCAGAAGGCCGGGTTGCTGACGTGGGTGATCTCCATCACGTGGCCACCCATCACCAGCAGGATGAGCAAGCCCTTCAGCAGATCAATAGAGGGGGTGTTCTTCGCCAAGTCAGATGTCCATGCCTTACGAAGGCGGGACATTAAGGCGAGACGCTTTTGTTTAGGTTAAGACACGCCCATCAGCCGCGCGCCAACAAGTCGCGGGCGCGGGGGGCGAGGCGGTCGGCGGCGGCGGCGTGGATGCCGGGGGCCGCGCAGAGAAGGCCAAAGGCGGTCGGCTGTGGACGGTTGAACGACAGCGGGTCGCCCAGAGCATCGGTGACGATCGCGCCCGATTCCTGCGCGATCAGGGCGGCGGCGGCGACGTCCCATTCATTGCCCCAACGCACGGTGGCGACCAGATCCGCCTCGTCCGCGGCGACCATTGCCATGCGCAGGGCGATGCTGTTGGGCTTTTCAACGGTGACAAGGTCGCTGTCGTAGCGGGGCAGATGATCGGCGGGGACGCGAGCGCCGGGCAGGCGGTTGCGCGTCCCGGCGGTGAGCGCCCGCCCATTGCGGCTGGCCCCCTGCCCCGCCTGCGCCAGCCACAGCTGGTTGCGGGCAGGCGCGGCGAGGATGCCGACGCGCACCGCGCCCCGTTCGACCAGCGCCACCGATACGGCCCAGCCGGTGCGACCGCGCAGATAATCGCGGGTGCCATCGATCGGATCGACGACCCACACACGCGACAGGTCAAGCCGGTGCACGGTGTCGGCGGTTTCTTCCGACAGCCAGCCAGCCCCCGGATCGATCGCGCCCAGGGTCCGCCGCAACATCCCGTCGATTTCCAGGTCCGCTTCACAGACGGGATGGCCGGGCACTTTTTCCCATTGGCGCACGAGCGTCTGCCCGCCCGCCCAGAGCGTCAATGCGCGATCCGCCGCATCCGATACCGCGCCGACGATAGCGCGCAGGTCGATGTCAGCCCCCGGCAATGGTCAT
>CAMPHJ010000074.1 GCA_946885845.1 uncultured Sphingobium sp.
TCCTCAGTGAAGTTGCCTTCGAGCACGATTTCCGACGTGCCTTCGCCCGCCTTGCAGGACAGGGTCGCGATCAGGCGGCCTTTGCGGACCAGCTTGTCCTTGTAGATGCAATCCTTGCCCTCCGTCCCAGCCAGCGCATCGGCGTTGGGCACGCCTGCGGCATCGACCGTCAGGCAGGACTTGTCATCCCGCGTCTGCTTGAGCGCGGCCTGATATTGCGCGGGCGTGACGGTCGGCGTGTTGTAGCCGGTGGTCTTGCGGGTCAGGACCCATTCGCCCGCCTTCATCAATACGGGGGTCTCCTCCGCTTCGGGCGCGGGTTCTTCCTTTTGGCCGCAAGCTCCGAGGGCCAGCGCCAGCACGAGCGGCGCTGCCATCCATTCGGTCTTTTTCATGTCCTCTCCCCTGTTCTCTTGACGGAACCGGCGGAAGCTCGCCCGACCATGCGTAAAGCGCAAGAGGAATCGGGCGTGCGGGTTGATCGCCCCCTTCAAGTCGCGGTGCAGTCGGCGGCCACCCATTTGCCCGTCGTCTTCGCCTTCATATGCATGTCCGCGCCGTCGGCGGCTCCGCTGGTCTTCATGTCCATGCGCATTTCATAGCTTTCCGGCGCATAATTGCCCGACATGACGGCAGTCATCGCGCCGCCTTGCGACTTGCACGATATTTCGCCCTTCACCGACCCGCCGCTGACATTGAAGCCTTTATAGACGCAGTCCTTGTTATCCTGCCCTGAAAACATCTTGCCGCCGGGATTTGCCGCTTCCTCTGGCGTGACGCAGTAACGGATGGCGGTGCGGGTCATCATTTTCTTCATCTGCTCCTCCATCTGGGCGCCGCCGCCCGGCATGTCGGGCATGTCGATGTCTTCCAGCGTGAAGCTGCTTTCCCATTGGCCGGGCTTGAGCTGGACCTTTTCCACCTCTGCCTTGACCTCTTCATTGGTCATCGGCGTGCCAGCCGGCTTGTCGCCGCATCCCGCCAGCAGCGCGGTTACGCCCGCCAGCGCCAGAACCGTTTTGCGCATCGCACATCCTCCCTGTTGCACCCCTTGATCAGGGGAACCATATCAAGCGGCGATGACAATTCAAATCCGCACCACCCTGGACGAGCCGGAAACCGGCGAAGGTTTCGTCCCGCATCGTCCCGCGCGCCCCGACAAGAGCGAGGGCGGCAGGCCATTCAGGCTGGTTTCGGAATATGAACCGGCGGGCGACCAGCCAACGGCGATCGCCGAATTGGTGGACCAGGCGCTGGCGGGCGAAAAGGATCAGGTGCTGCTGGGCGTCACCGGATCGGGCAAGACATTCACCATGGCCAAGGTGATCGAGGCGTTGCAGCGCCCCGCCCTGGTGCTGGCCCCGAACAAGATTCTGGCGGCGCAGCTTTACGGCGAATTCAAAAGCTTTTTCCCGGAAAATGCCGTCGAATATTTCGTCAGCTATTATGACTATTACCAGCCAGAAGCCTATGTGGCGCGGTCCGACACCTATATTGAAAAGGAAAGTTCGGTAAACGAAAGCATCGACCGGATGCGCCATTCGGCCACCCGCGCGCTGTTGGAACGGGACGACGTCATCATCGTCGCGTCCGTGTCCTGCCTGTATGGCATCGGGTCGGTCGAAACCTATTCGGCCATGACCTTTTCGATGAAGAAGGGCCAGGTCGAGGACCAGCGCGAAATCATCCGCAAGCTCGTCGCGCTTCAGTACAAGCGCAATGACGCAGGCTTTGCGCGCGGCAATTTCCGGGTGAAGGGCGACAATCTGGAAATATTCCCGTCTCATTATGAAGACACCGCCTGGCGCGTCAGCTTCTTTGGCAATGAGATTGAGGAGATTGTCGAATTCGATCCGCTGACCGGCAAGAAGATCGCCAGCCTGGACTATGTGAAGGTTTTCCCGAACAGCCACCATGTCACGCCCGGCCCGACGTTGAAGCAGGCGATGGAGGCGATCCGGTTTGAACTGACGGAACGGCTGAAGGAACTGGTTGGCGAGGGCAAGCTGCTGGAGGCGCAGAGGCTGGAGCAGCGGACCAATTTCGACCTGGAGATGATCGCCGCCACCGGGTCGTGCGCGGGTATCGAAAATTACAGCCGGTTCCTGACGGGCCGCCTGCCGGGCGAACCGCCGCCGACGCTGTTTGAATATCTGCCCGAAAACGCCCTGCTGTTCGTGGACGAAAGCCATCAGACCGTCCCGCAGATCGGCGCGATGGCGCGCGGCGACCATCGGCGCAAGATCACTTTGGCCGAATATGGATTTCGCCTGCCCAGCTGCATCGACAACCGGCCTTTGCGGTTCAACGAATGGGACGCGATGCGGCCGCAGACGGTCAGCGTGTCGGCGACGCCCGGACCATGGGAAATGGAGCAGACCGGCGGCAGCTTTTCCGAACAGGTCATTCGTCCCACCGGCCTGATCGACCCGCCGGTCGAGATAAAGCCGGTCGAGGATCAGGTGGACGACCTGATCAACGAATGCCGCAAGGTCGCCGCGCAAGGCTATCGCACGCTGGTGACGACGCTGACCAAGCGGATGGCCGAGGACCTGACCGAGTTCATGCACGAGGCGGGGATCAAGGTCCGCTACATGCATAGCGATGTCGAGACGCTGGAACGGATCGAGTTGATCCGCGACCTGCGGCTGGGCGTTTATGACGTGCTGATCGGCATCAACCTGCTGCGCGAGGGGCTGGATATTCCCGAATGCGGGCTGGTGGCAATACTGGATGCCGACAAGGAAGGGTTTCTGCGGTCGGAAACGTCGCTGATCCAGACCATCGGGCGGGCGGCGCGCAATGTGGACGGACGGGTGATCCTGTATGCCGACCGCATCACCGGCAGCATGGAACGCGCGCTCAACGAAACCGGTCGCCGCCGGGAGAAACAGCAGGCCTATAATCTGGAACATGGCATCACGCCGACGACCATCAAGCGCAATATCGGCGACATCATCGCCCATGTCGCGAGCAGGGATCAGGTCACGGTCGAAACCGGCATCGACGACCGCCCCCATCTGGTCGGCCACAATCTGCGCGCCTATATCGAGGATCTGGAAAAGAAGATGCGCGCCGCCGCCGCCGACCTGGAGTTCGAGGAGGCAGGCCGCATCCGCGACGAAATCCGCAAGCTGGAGGCGGAGGAACTGGGCCTGCCCGCAGACCAGCAGGTTGCCGCGCCGAGGGGCCGGGCAACGGAAGGGAAGCCGGGCACGCGCAAGTTGCGATATGGCAAGACCCAGCGCAAGTTCGGGCGTTAAGCTGAGCCGCTGTGGGCTGTATAAGCAGGCGCATTTACATTTTGCGACAAAACTGTCCTGGACTTGCCAGATTTTTGCGACAAGTCGCCCCTAAGGGTCAATCCGTGAAGATTGGTTGAAGGGGTAATTTGTGAGCCGTTCCAGGTCGTTTCTGCTGCTGTCGTTGATGATGAGCTGCGCGCCCACGGCGCTGATCGCGCAGACGCAGGATGCCAAGGGTCCGCCTGTGGAAATGGACGACGGCGAGGAAATCATCGTCACCGGCCAGCCGCAGCGCGGAGCGGTAATCGGCAATATCAAGCCCGAACAGCAGTTGTCACCCGCCGATGTCCGCGCGCTGGGCGTGACATCCATCGCGGAAATGATCACCGAATTGTCGCCCCAGACCAATGGCGATCCGGTGGTCCTGCTGAACGGCAAGCGCATATCCAGCTTTTCCGAAATTCAGGACATTCCATCGGAAGCCGTGGCGCGGGTCGACATCCTGCCCGAACAGGTGGCCCTGTCCTACGGCTATGCCCCGACGCAGAAAGTGGTGAATATCGTCCTGCGCCAGCGTTTTCGCGCGGAGACGGCAGACCTGCGCGCCGGGACGACGACCGACGGCGGGCGGGAAAACGGGATTGTCGAAGGCGGGCTGCTGCGGATCAGCGGCGACAACCGGCTGACGGTCAATGTGAAATACAGCGCCGCCGCTTCGCTGCTGGAAAGTCAACGCGGCATCGACCCGCAGCCCGTCAGCCCGGCATTTGTCGATCCCACGCGCTTTCGGACGCTGAGCCCGGCGGCGGAGAGCGTGTCCGCCAACGCCACTTTGGCGCGCGCGCTGGGCGGCGTGTCGATGACGGTGAACGGGCGGGTGGAATTGTCGGAGAGCGACTCGCTGCAGGGCATTTCCTCCACCGCGCTGGCGCAACTGGCGGGGATACCGACATGGCCCTTCATCGACGATGGCCTGTATCGCGACATCATCGAAGCGGGCAGGCTGGACCAGCAGATACGCGGGACGACCGGCCATCTGGGCCTGACGCTGAACGGGCATCTGGGCGGCGGATGGCAATGGTCCCTGACCGGCAATGGCGACATTTCGGATACGCGGACCCGGACGGAACGGTCATCCGGCACCGACCGGGCCAGCGCGAAGTCGCAGGCGGTGATGGGCGACCTGCTGCTGTCAGGCCCGGTTACCCAATTGCCAGCGGGCACGGTGACCAGCACGGTTCGGCTGGGCGCGTCGGCGAACGGATTTGATGGATGGTCGATCCGCAACGGCACGGAACGACAGACCAGCTATGACCGGCAGATCGGCAGCGGTCAGGTCAGCCTGGACGTGCCACTGACCAGCAAGGCGCGCGGGGTGCTGGGCGCGGTGGGCGACATTGGCGTCAATGTGAATGCGGGCATTCAGCAGCTTTCCGACTTCGGCACGCTGTCCACCCTGGGATATGGCATGCGCTGGCGGCCCATCCCCGCCGTGCAATTGCTGGTATCGGCCAATCAGGACCGCGCCGCCCCGACCGGCAATCAGATCAACGATCCCGAAATATCGACGCCCAATGTGTCGGTGTTCGATTATCAAACGGGCGAAACCGTGTTCGTGACGCGCATCACCGGGGGCAATGGGGCGTTGAAGGAAAGCGTGCGCGACCAGTTCCGCCTGAGCGCCACGATCAAGCCTTTTGACAAGCCCGACCTGACGCTGACCGCGACTTATCTGAATAGCCGGACGACCAATCCGATTGCCGCTTTCCCCGAACCCACTCCGGCGATCGAGGATGCCTTCCCGGATCGTTTCATACGCGATGCCGACGATCGGCTGACCCAGATCAACGCCCGTCCCATTAATTTCCTGCGGTCGCAGAGCGAGCAGTTGCGCTGGGGTTTCAACCTGTCGATCCCGATTAAGTCGCGCATTCAGAAACTGGCCGAAGCGTGGCGGGCGGCGGGCGCCAGGCCAGAGGACCGGCCCAAGGAACTGCAGGACATGCGCGCGCTGTTCGGCAATCGCGGACAGGGCGGCAGACGGGGTGAGCAGGCGGGCGGACCAGAATCTGGATCGCAACCCGAACAGCATGGCGGCGAACGGCCCCATGGCGAAGGCGGCTTTGACGGTTCGCGCGGACCCGGCGGCGGAAGGCCGGGCGGCGGCGGACGCTTTGGCGGCGGTCGTGGCGGCGGTGGCGGCGGACGCCTGAGCTTCAACATCTATCATACGTGGCATTTCACCGAGAATGTCCTGATCGCACCCGGCGTGGCGGAGCTGGACCTGTTGAACGGCGATGCGACGGGATCATCGGGCGGCCAGCCCCGGCATGAGATCGAGGCGCGCGTTGGCTATACCAATAATGGCCTTGGCGCGCGGCTGGGGGTCGATTGGGAAAGCGGCACGCATGTCGATGGCGCACTGGGCGGCGCATCGCGGCTGGACTTCGGCAGTCTGGCGACCGCCAACCTGCGCCTGTTCGCCAATCTGGGCCAAATGCCCAGCCTGGTGCGGAGCCATCCCTTCCTGCGGGGCACACGCATATCGATTGGCATCGACAATATATTCAATACGCGCCGGGAGGTCACGGACGCCAGCGGCGGCACCCCGCTGCGTTACCAGCCGGGCTATCTGGACCCGCTGGGGCGGCGGATCAGCATATCCTTCCGCAAGCTGTTCTTTTAGAGCATCGTGAATGGATGCGATAACAAAACCAGAGCGCCCAACCTCCGATTAGACGCGGCACGCTCCAGGGCATGATCCGATCATCCTGAATCGGACATGCTCTACTGGCCTTTGATTTTCCGCATTTTCCGAGTCAGCAGATGATGCCATCTGCTTAGAAAATGCTCTGGGCGGATCGACCAGCCCCTGCGCTGGTCAGGTTCAGGAGGCGAGCGAACGGGGTTGTGGGCGTAGGGCGGACAGGTCGATCGCTCCGGTGAACTCCACCCCCATGCGGTCATCCTGCGCCCATTGCGCGATGGCGTTCACCGTCAATGTGTCGCTGAATTCTATCGCGAACAGGGTGCCTTCGGGCACGTTCCACAGCCCTTCCACCAGTGCGCCGGTTGACGAAATATTGCGGATGCGCCCGGTATAGACATGGCCATCATGATGCACGTTGACGGTACGCAGCATCGTCTTGCGTTCCGGGCGGCTGGAGCGGAATCCTTCCGCCAGCGCCACGGCGCCATGAATGCGCTGCCGTTCCAGCACGTCCTGCATTTCAAGCGGGCGGCCATAGACATAGCCCTGGATATGGCTGCAACCCAATTGCCGGATCAGGGCCAGTTCGTCCTGCGTTTCCGCGCCCTCTGCGGTAGTGTCCATGCCCAGTGCTTCGGCCAGGTTGACGATTGCCTTGATAATCGCGCCGTTGCGGCTGTTTTCCGCCACCGCGCCGCGCACAAAGCTCTGGTCGATCTTGATCTTGTCGAACGGAGATTTTTTCAGATAGCCGAGCGAGGAATAGCCGGTGCCGAAATCGTCGAGCGCGAGCCGGACGCCCAATGACTTGAGCCGGGCGAAGGTCGCGTCGGTCCCATCGTCATCGTTCAGGAACACGCTTTCGGTGATTTCCAGTTCCAGCCGTTCAGGCGCCAGTTGCGACGCAGCCAGCGCGCTCATGACCAGTGATGGCAGGCCCGGACTGGCGAACTGGATCGGGGAAACATTCACCGCCACCCGAAGGTCGTCGATCCATTGCGTGGCGTCACGGCAGGCGGTGCGCAGCACCCATTCCCCCAGTGGACCGATCAAGCCGCTTTCTTCCGCAATCGGTATGAACAGCGCGGGGGAAATCGCTCCGCGGACCGGATGATTCCAGCGCAGCAGCGCCTCATATCCGGTGATCCTTTCGGTCCTGGACGACACGACTGGCTGATAGACGAGGTATAGGGCGTCCGATGCAAGCGCGTGGCGCAAATCTTCTTCCAGCTGGCGGCGGTCTTCCGCATTGGCGTGCATTTCGCTGGAATAGAAACGATGGATGCCACGCCCGTCGCCCTTTGCCGCGTAGAGCGCCAGATCGGCATTGCGGATCAGCGCGTCGGCGGTGACGCCATCCTGCGGGCAGGCCGAAATGCCGATCGACGCCCCGATCACGACCACCGTGCCTTCGACGGAATAGGGGCGCGACAAGGTCACGATGATAGTCCGCGCTATCTGCTCAATCGCGTTGCGGTCGTGATGGCCGGGCAGCAATATCTTGAACTCGTCGCCACCCTGTCGCCCGACAAGCCCGCGACTGCCCACGACATCCAGCAGCCGCTGGCTCACCTGCCGCAACAAGGCGTCGCCAGCAGGATGACCCAAAGTGTCGTTGACCGATTTGAACCGGTCGAGGTCCAGCAACATCAGCGTGCATTCGCTGGCGCGATCACTCCGCGACCCGGCCACAGCCTCTTCCAGAGATCGCAGCATCTGCACGCGATTGGCGAGACCGGTCAGCGAGTCGAACTGGGCGAGCTGCTGCACTTCCGCCTGGCTGCGGCGCATCGCGGTCAGGTCGGCGCCGCTGCCGCGAAAGCCGTGAAACTGGCCATATTCATTGAATACCGGCTGGCCCGAAATGGACCACCAGCGATCATCCGGCGTCATCGCCGC
>CAMPHJ010000075.1 GCA_946885845.1 uncultured Sphingobium sp.
CCCAGCCGTCAGGCGGCCTTTTTCTTGTCCGCCCAGATATTCTGGTAGGACATATAGGCCAAAGCCGTCGCGATCAGCAGGAAGACGATGGTCGCCAGACCCGCCCGGCGGCGGTTTTCCAGCTTCGGCTCGGCGGTCCAGGTCAGGAACGCGGCCACATCCTTCGACATCTGATCGACCGATGCCTTGGTCCCGTCGCCATAGGTCACCTGGCCATCAGCCGTGAGCGGCGGCGCCATCGCGAGGTTCAGGTTGGGGAAATAGGGGTTGTAGTGCAGACCTTCGGGCGTTTTGGCGTCCGGGAAATGCTTGATCAGTTCGGCTGGCTGGTTCTGATAGCCCGTCAGCAGCGAATAGACATAAGCGGTGCCGTCGTGACGCGCCTTGGTCATCAGCGACAAATCTGGCGGGATCGCGTTGTTGTTCGCCGCCGCCGCCGCGACATTGTTCGCGAAGGGCTTGGGGAAATAATCCGCCGGAACCGGCTCACGCGACGACATTTCGCCCGTCTTGGGATCGACATCAGGCGTCTTGATCGCCCACTGCTTGGCGATCGCCTTGATCTCCGCTTCATTATAGCCAATGCCGGCGAGATCGCGGAACGCCACGAACTTCAGGCTGTGGCAGGCCGAGCAGACTTCCTTGAAAACCTGGAAGCCGCGCTGCAGCTGCGCCCGGTCGAACTTGCCCAACGGACCGTCGAACGAGAATTCCGCATCCTTGGGATGTTTGTGGAATTCATGCTCGACCGTCTTGGCAGGCGGCTCGGAGACATATGCCACCGCGCCGACCAGGAAGGAGATCAGCAGCCAGCCAGCAAAGAAGAGGCCGACGAGGAATGCGCCGATGCGAACCATGTTACTCTTATCCCCCTCTTAACCGGCGTTCGAAGGCTGCGGATCTGCGCCCATGCCGGGAAGCGCGTCCTGTTCGCCCTTGATATTATGGCGGTTGAGCACGGATTCAGTGATCGAGCCCGGCAGCGGCAACGGCCGTTCAAAGCGCGAGATCAACGGCAGGATGATCAGGAAGTGCGCGAAATAATAAGCCGAGGCGACCTGCGAGATCATCACATAGGGTTCTTCCGCCGGAGCACCGCCGCAATAGCCCAGGACGAGAACGTCCGCGATCAGGATCCACCAGAACTTCTTGAACGTCGGGCGATAGTTGCCCGAACGCACCGGCGACGTATCAAGCCAGGGCAGGAAGAAGAGCAGCAGGATCGATGCGAACATCGCCAGCACGCCCAACAGCTTGGCTGGAATGAAGAAGAAGTCGACGGTGAAAGCACGCAGGATCGCGTAGAAGGGCCAGAAATACCATTCCGGGACGATATGCGCAGGCGTCGAAAGCGGGTTTGCTTCGATATAGTTGTCCGCGTGGCCCAGATAATTGGGCGCGAAGAACAGCAGGATCGAGAAAAGGATCAGGAACACGCCAGCGCCAAAGCCATCCTTCGCCGTGTAATAGGGATGGAACGGCACGGTGTCCTGCGGACCTTTGACTTCCACACCCGTCGGGTTCGACGAACCGGGAATGTGCAGCGCCCAGATGTGCAGGATGATGACCGCAGCGATCACGAACGGCAGCAGAAAGTGCAGCGAGAAGAAGCGGTTCAAGGAGGCATTGCCTGGAGCAAAGCCGCCAAGCAGCCATGTCTGGATCGGTTCACCCACGATCGGGATGGCGCCGAACAGACCCGTGATCACCTTCGCGCCCCAATAGGACATCTGACCCCAGGGAAGCACGTAACCCATGAACGCGGTCGCCATCATCAGAAGGAAGATGACCAGGCCAAGCAGCCAGACCATTTCGCGAGGCGCCTTGTAGGAGCCGTAGAAAAGGCCGCGGAAGATGTGGAGATAAACGACGATGAAGAAGAAGCTGGCGCCGTTGGCATGCGCATAACGCATCAGCCAGCCCGCATTCACGTCGCGCATCGTCTGTTCAATGCTGCCGAAAGCGACCAGCGTGTTGGCGCCATAATGCATTGCCATGATCACGCCGGTGACGATCTGGATCATCAGCGCGAGACCGGCGAGGACGCCGAAGTTCCAGAAATAATTGAGGTTGCGCGGCACCGGGTAACCGGCGCCAACCGCGTTATAGACGAAGCGCGGAAGCGGCAGCTTCTCGTCAATCCACTGCGTCAGTGGGTGCTTTGGCGTGTAATGCTCAGCCCAGGGAAAGCTCATGGTTTCTTACCTCAGCCTACAAGAATGGCAGTGTCGGAAGTGAAGGCGAACTTCGGCACTTCCAGATTCTTGGGCGCGGGGCCCTTACGGATACGGGCTGCCGTGTCATAGTGCGAACCATGGCAGGGGCAGAAATAACCGCCGAACTCGCCCTTGTTCTCACCTTCGCCAGCGCCGAGCGGCACGCAGCCCAGATGGGTGCAGACGCCCATGGTGACGAGCCACTGCTTCTTGCCGTCGACGGTGCGTTCCGCCAGGGTCTGCGGGTCACGCAGTCCACCAGCATCGACCTTGTCGGCTTCCGCGATTTCCTTTTCCGTCAGGTGGCGCACGAACAGCGGTTGCGCGCGGAACGTGGTCTTGACCGCCTGTCCCGGCTGGATCGCCGACAAGTCGACCTCCGTCGAAGCGAGCGCCAGCACGTCCGCGCTGGGGTTCATCTGATCGATCAGCGGGATGACGACGGCAACCGCCCCCACACCTGCAAAACTGACCGCGGCAATGTTGATGAAGTCGCGGCGGCGCACTCCATCTTCGCCAGCTAAACCTTGGCTATCCGTATGTTCAACGCTCGCCATGCATATCAACCCTTGCAAAGACGTCCCTGTCACCCACCACATTGCCGTTGCCGGCTATGATTATCAGGAAAAGGCACCCATGGTAACGGGCCCCGCCTTCCCCCTGGCGTGGTTCGCGGGCCTGATAGCCGCAGGATGCCGTCTTTGCCAACAGCAATTTGGCCAAGCCTATGACAATTTGCCCTGCTGCATTATGGGCGGGGCATGCGTATTGCCCTTTATCAACCCGAAATTGCCGGAAATGTCGGCGCGATATTGCGCCTGGCAGCCTGCTTTGCCGTGCCTGTGGACATCATCATGCCGACCGGATTCGCCTTTTCCGACGCACGACTGAAACGGGCCGCCATGGACTATGGCGCGGCGGCGGAAGTGACTCGCCACGCCAATTTCGAGGCTTTTGACGAGGAGCGCCGCGCCAGGGGGCGCCGCCTGGTGCTGATGAGCAGCCACGCGTCCGAGCCGCTGCCCAGCATGCGGTTCCAGCCCGACGACGTGTTGTTGATGGGGTCGGAAGGCGCGGGCGTGCCGGACGCGGTACGCGATCTGGCCGATGTGCGCGTGCGCATTCCGATGGCGCCGGGCTTTCGGTCCTTGAATATCGCCGTTTCCACGGGCATCGCGGTTGCCGAAGCCCTTCGCCAGACTGGACAGTTTCCGCAATGACCATCACCCTTGATCATCAGCAGCAGGCCGCACGCGACTGGTTCGAATCGCTGCGCACGCGCATCTGCGCCGAGTTCGAGGCGATCGAGCGGGAAGCTGGCAGCGATGCGTCCTTCACATTCACGCCATGGGACCGGGAAGCGCCGGGCCTGACGCCGGGCGAAGGCGGCGGCGGCGTTCGTGGCGTCATGAAGGGCAAGATTTTCGAGAAGGTCGGCGTCAACGTATCGACAGTATCGGGCGAATTCGCGCCGGATTTTGCCCGGACCATCCATGGCGCGGATGAAAATCCCGCCTTTTTTGCCACGGGAATCAGCCTGGTCGCTCATATGGCCAATCCGCATGTCCCCGCGGTGCATATGAACACACGTTATCTGCGTACCGCCAAAAGCTGGTTCGGGGGCGGCGCGGACCTTAATCCGCCGCTGCCGCGCGACGACGATACGGGCGAGTTCCATGCCGTGCTGAAAGCGGCCTGCGACGCGCATGATCCCGACTATTATCCCCGGTTCAAAGCGTGGGCGGACGATTATTTCTACATCCCCCATCGGCAGGTCCATCGCGGGGTGGGCGGCATATTCTACGACCATCTGGAGGGGGAGTTCGATGCGGGCTTCGCCTTCACGCGCGCGGTGGGCGACGCATTTCTGGCGGCATTCCCGCCGATCGTCCGCCGCAGGATGCACGACAGCTGGACGGAAGCGGATTATCGCCAGATGCTGGAATGGCGCGGTCGCTACGCCGAATTCAACCTGGTGCATGACCGGGGCACGTTGTTCGGGTTGAAGACCGGCGGCAATGTCGACGCGATCCTGATGAGCCTGCCGCCGATGGCCAGCTGGAGCTGACATCCATGCCGCTGACACCCGTCGCCAATGACCAGATCGCGACGATCGTGACTCATCTGGAAATGCGGGCAAGGCCGATGCCCGCGCCGATTCCGCCCGCGCCGCTGCGGCTCAAGCCCTGGAAGGCGCCGCCAGCCGACGCCTATCGCGCGCTGTTTCGCCGGGTGGGTGAGCAGTGGCTGTGGTTTTCACGGCTGGCGATGAGCGATACGGAACTGGCGGCCATCCTCCATGATCCGGCGGTGGAGGTTTATGCCGTCACCGACCCTCGCGGGGTGGAGGTGGGTTTGCTGGAGCTGGATTTCCGCGCAATGCCCGATTGCAAGTTGGGTTTCATCGGCCTCATCCCCGAACTGACCGGCAAGGGCTTAGGCAGATGGCTGATGGCGCAGGCCAAGTCGCTGGCCTGGCGCAAGGGCGTTGAGCGCTTCTGGGTGCATAGTTGCACGTTGGACAGCCCGGCGGCCCTGCCCTTTTACATAAAGTCAGGCTTTGTGCCGTTCGCGCGGGAGATCGAAACCTTCGCTGATCCGCGACTGGCAGGATATTTGCGGCCCGACGCCGCGCCGCACGTGCCTATGCTGGGTCAGGCCCCTTCGGCCTGACGGTAAAGGCGGGCGAGCATCACCAGCATATAGACCTGCAACAGGGTCGACACCGCGGCAGCGGCGATGCCGCCCGTCAGGCGCGCGCCATCGGGTCCCCCGACCAGCCCGCCGATGATTCCGAAGATCGCCTGCGCGGCGGAACCCACGATGGCCGACAGCAGGGTGAGGATGAGGATGAAGCCAAGCAGCCGCCAGAAATGACCGCGGGTCAAGGCCCAGCTATGGCGGAGCGAGGCCATCACCCCCGCATCGCCGTCGATCACCACAGGGTTCAGCAGCAGCAGCCGCACGCTGACGAACAGCATCATGCCGCCAACCGCGACGCCCAGCAGCGTCGCGAGCGCGGCGGCCAACGGCTTTGCCACGAGCGACAGCACGACCACGACAATGGCGGCCACGGTGATCGCCGCACCCAGCAGGCCGACGACCATCAAAGCCGTGCCGAGCAGCACTGGCAGGCGCGCGAGGCTGAGCCGCAGCGCTTCCTGCACGCTGATGCCGGGGCGCAGGGCGAGCGCGAACAGGGTCAGGGACCCGAACCAGATAAGTATGACGCCCAGCAGCACCGCCAGCCAGAAGCTGACCGGGACATCGGGAAACGCGTCTTTCATGGTCCAGCTGGCGAGTTCGGGCGGTGTCATTTCCTGAACGATCAGGCCGGGCAGCGCGACGAAGAGCAGCGCAACCGGGAACAGCAGGCTGCGTTCGCGCGCGACGAAGGCCACTGTTTCTTCCCATGCCTTGCCAATCGACATCACTGCCATATCTTCATGCCCTGTTCTTCACCGGAAAATCGGGGAGGAGACTTGATCGCTCGCTTCGCCCAAGTCAAGGAAACGCCATGGCATCGCCCCCTCCCCACGCCGCTGCATCAGACGCGACCGACATTGAATGGCGGATGGACCGCGATCTGGTCGATTATCCCGTGGCGCTACGCGACATGGAAGAGCGGGCGGCGGCGATCTTCGCCGGTGAAGCGAGCGAGCGCGTCTGGCTGCTGGAGCATCCGCCGCTTTACACGGCAGGGACGAGCGCCAACCCGGCGGAACTGATCGATCCGCGTTTTCCGGTTCATGATGCGGGGCGCGGCGGGCGCTATACCTATCACGGGCCGGGACAGAGAATCGGCTATCTCAACATCGACCTGCGCGATCGCGGCAAGGATGTGCGCAACTTCGTCCATCATCTGGAGGGATGGATGATCGACGCGCTGGACGAGCTTGGCATCGCAGCGCGGCGGGCCGAAGGACGGATCGGCATATGGACGGATGACGCCCAGGGCCGCGAAGCCAAGATCGGCGCGTTGGGCATCCGGGTGCGGCGCTGGGTCACGCTGCACGGATTTTCGATCAACGTCGATCCCGACCTGTCGCATTTCGGAGGCATCGTGCCGTGCGGGCTGGCCGAATATCCGGTGACCAGCATCGCCGCATTGGGCAAGCCCGCATCCATGGCGGCGCTGGATGCGGCGTTAAGGGCGCATTTCCCCCTCTTTATCAGCCGATTGCGCCGCTGCGGCGCGGGGGTTGAGCAATGTGGTGACGGCGGCTAGGGTCTGCGCCTTCGCCAGGTGGGGGGCCGCCGGGCGCCATATGCTTTAGGAGACCTGGATGCGCGGGGACGCAAGGACCATCTTGACTGCTTTACTGCTGGGCGGATGCACGATGCTGGCGGCATGCGGCGGGGACGAGAAGAGCAGCAACACGGTGCAGATGAAGGATCTGGAAGTCGTGGACGGCACCACGACCGACGCGATGACCGACCTGGACGGCGTTCAGAGCGAGGCTCCATCGCCCATATCCTCCGCCGCGCCAGCCGCCAATTCCGCTGCTCCCGCCGACAAGAAGGAAGAGGCCGCGACCAATGCGGCACAGGCAGACACGGAACTATTGTCGGATCAATAATATCGCAGCGGCGTTCAGGCGCGATATAGGCGCGTATCTGCAGAAGTCAGAATATGGAACACGGGCCGCGCGGTCCGGTCGTTCCGTTCAAAAGGGGAAGTCATGACATCCTGTTCCACATTGCGGCGTATCGGTTCGGCCTTGGCCCTGTCCGCCGCGTCGATGATTGCACAACCGGCGGCAGCGCAATTTTTCTGGTCGCCGCCTGACTTTTCCGCCCCGCCATTGACCGACGCCACCGCCGCCACCGCGCTGGGCCTGCCGGGTGCGACGGCGGAAGAAATCCGCGCGGGGCTGGTTTGGAACCTGCGGGCGGCGCTCAATGTCGCGGCGCTCCAGTGCCAGTTCGAGCCGACGCTGCTGTCGATCAGCAATTATAATGCGATGATCGCGCATCACGACCGGGAAATGGATTCGGCGCAGACGGCCTTGCTTGGCTATTTCCACCGCACCGTGGGCAAGGGCAAGCCGGGACAGGTCGCATCCGATAAATATGGCACGCGTATCTATTCAGGCTATTCCACCGTGCAAGCCCAGCGTGGTTTCTGCCAGGCAGCGGCACAGGTAGGACGGCAGGCGATCTTCGCCGACCGTGGATCATTGCATGAAGTCGGGCGCACGGGGCTTGCTTCGATCAAGAAGTCGCTGATCCTGGCGGGCGAGCAATTTTATGGCGACCCTGGCCGCAGCTATTCGTTGAAGCTGCCTTCGCAGGACAAGAAATGCTGGAAGAAGAACCAGCTGCGTCCCAATTGCCAGGTGGCCTATAATCAGCAGATCGGTGCGCAGTAACGCTTCGATCCCAGTCCCG
>CAMPHJ010000076.1 GCA_946885845.1 uncultured Sphingobium sp.
ATGGCTGGTCGTCGACGAAGCCTTTGCCGATTGCATGCCGGGCGGGAGCATCGCGCCAGACGTGGGCGAGGGGCGGCAACTGATCGTCCTACGATCCTTCGGCAAGTTTTTCGGGCTGGCAGGCGCGAGGCTGGGCTTTGTTCTTGGCCCTACGGCTATCGTCGCGGCCTGTCGGCGCATGTTGGGTGACTGGCCGGTTTCGGCTGCGGCCATCGCATTTGGCACGGCGGCCTATCGTGACAGGGGGTGGATCAACGCTACCATAGAGTCGCTTCGCGAACAGGCAGCAGGTTTGGACGCGCTGCTCGCCCGGCATGGTCTGGTGGCGCGGGGCGACTGTCCACTGTTCAGGCTGGTGGAGCGGGACGATGCGGCGCAGTTGTTCGAACATCTGGCGCGGCGCGCTATCCTGACCCGGCCCTTCCACGCGCAGCCGAGGTGGCTGCGTTTCGGCCTGCCCGCGGATGCCGCGGCGATGGAGCGGTTGGACAAGGCGCTGGCGGATGGCTGATCCGGTGGCCATTGGCGCTTTGATGCTGGATGCGGCGCTGGGGTGGCCCGGTCGTCTGCACGCGCGGATCGGCCATCCGGTTGGCGGATTCGCCCGGATCATCGCGATGTGCGAGCGCCGTTGGAACCGTCCCGGATCGAGCGATGGAGCGCGGCGGATCGGCGGGGTTGCCACTTTGCTGGTCCTGCTGACGGTGGCGATCGGATGTGGGTGGGCCGCCGAAGGGCTGATCCGGCAGAGCATGGGAAGCTGGGGCTGGGTCGGCGTGGCGCTGGTCGCCTGGCCTGCTTTGGCGCAGCGCAGCCTGTATGACCATGTCGCGCGGGTGGCGCGGGCATTGGAATCGGGCAAACTGAACGATGCGCGGCGTGCCGTTGCATGCATCGTTGGCAGGGACACGGCCAGCCTGGATGAAAGCGGCGTGTCGCGCGCGGCGGTGGAAAGCCTGGCGGAAAGCTTTTGCGACGGTGTGGTCGCGCCCCTTTTCTGGCTGCTGCTGGCGGGCTTGCCGGGAATATGGGCCTATAAGGCGGTAAATACCGCCGACAGCCTGATCGGCCATCGGGAAGAACCATATGGGCCGTTCGGATGGGCCGCCGCCCGATTTGACGACGCACTCAATCTGGCGCCTGCCCGGCTGTCCGGGCTGCTGGTCTGCATTGCGGGCGGGCGCGGATGGCGGGTCTTGTGGCGTGACCATAAACGGCACGCGTCCCCCAATGCGGGCTGGCCGGAGGCGGCGATGGCGGGAGCGCTAGGGGTCCGGCTGGGCGGGCCGATCCGCTATGACGGGGTGCTGCATGACAAGCCGTGGATCGGCGGCAGCCTTGGAGACGTCGCGCCGGGCGATCTGCGCCGGGCGATGGGGATTTTCCTGCGCGCCTGCGCCTTGCTTTGGGGATTGGGCGCATGGGTGGAGATCGCGCTGTGAACATATTGGTCCTGGGCGGTGCTCGATCCGGCAAGAGCCGCTATGCGCAGGCGCGGTGCGAGGCGTTGTCGGGCGGGTTGGCCTACATCGCCACGGCTGAGGCGCATGATGGAGAAATGGCTGATCGCATCGCGCGCCACCGGGCTGATCGCGGCCAGAGATGGCGAACGGTCGATGCGCCGATCGACCTGCCGGGCGCGATCCGGTCATCGTCAGAATGGGCCGGCGCGATATTGGTCGATTGCCTCACGCTTTGGCTGTCGAACCTGATGCTGGCCGACAAGGACATTGCCGTGTGGAGCGCCAAGCTGGCCGACGCCCTGCAATCCTGCGCGGTGCCGGTCATGCTGGTCAGCAACGAAGTCGGCCTGTCGATCGTACCCGAAAATGCCCTCGCTCGGCGTTTTCGCGACGAAGCGGGATGGCTGAACCAGCAAATGGCCGCCCGGTGTGATGAGGTTATATTCGTGGCGGCGGGGTTGCCGTTGACCCTGAAGGAAGCAGCGTCGCCTGCGGCGTGAACAGGCTGGCAGCCGGGATGATGATTGTTCGGGCCATCACCGGCATAAAATCCGTGTCATGCGCGATGCCGGGTTTATTTCCCGCTTGTTCGCCTTGCCTGGGGCGGCAGCTATCAATATGGGGCGACCATCAATTCTGGAGGGGATTGAGGGGAAACAGCGATTCTGATTGATGCGAGCGCGCATTTCGCCGCATGCATGAATTTGAAAAAGGTCGGGACTGGAAGGCCCGAACCGCTGGGTCCTGAAGCAGGGGATGAGACAGTGAACGCATTTAACGCAGACTATCTGTTTGTTTTCATACTGGCGGCCTTTTTGGGTTTTCAGTTGATCAAGAAGGTATCGCCGCTGCTTCATTCGCCGTTGATGTCGCTGACCAATGCGATTGCGGCGGTGGTCATTGTGGGGGCGATCACGATCACGGGTGAGGAAGGCGCGACGCCGCTTGCCCGGACGCTTGGCTTTATCGCGGTGTTCTGCGCGACGGTGAACCTGGTCAGCGGGTTCATGATCACCGATCGCATGCTCAAGATGTTCAAGCCGCGGGGGAAGTAGGAGATGGACGCCTTTGTTCCTTTTGCGGCGATTGCCGCATCGGCTTTGTTCATCCTGTCGCTGATGTGGATGAGCCATCCTTCGACCGCCCGTCGCGGCGTGCGCGCGGGCGAGATCGGCATGGTCATCGCCATCATCGGCGCGCTGGTCCAGCATGAGGTGGTCAGCTATGACCTGATCATCATCGCGATGATCGCGGGCGCGGCGGCGGGCATTCCAATGGCGCTGTTGATGCCGATGACGGCGATCCCGCAGCGTACCGCCATTTCCCACGCCTTTGGCGCGCTCGCCGTAGGCCTCATCGGTGCGGCCGAATATTACAAGCATGCCCATGCGCAATATGCCGGCGGCTTCATCATGTGGGTGCTGATGTTTGAAATGCTGCTGGGTTTCCTGACCTGCACAGCATCGGTCGTCGCCTTTGCCAAGCTGCAGGAACTGATGGGCAGCCGTCCGGTGGCTTTCCCTGGGCAGCGCATCTTCAATGGCGCGGTGGCGCTGGCGACGGTGGTGATCGGCGCGATGCTGGCGCTGGACCCGACGCAGACCTGGCTGTTCCCCGCCTTTGTCGCGCTGGCGCTGCTGTTCGGCATATTGCTGGTGATCCCGATCGGCGGCGCGGACATGCCGACCGTGATCGCGCTGCTCAACAGCTATGCGGGCCTGGCGGCGAGCGCGATGGGCTTTGCGCTGGGCAACAAGCTGCTGATCGTCGCGGGCGCGCTCGATGGCGCATCGGGCTTCATCCTGGCGCTGGTGATGTGCAAGGCGATGAACCGCAGCTTTGCCAATGTGATGTTCGGCGGCTTTGGCAAGGTGGTCGCGGGCGTTGCTGGCGGCAAGGACGACCGGGTGGTGCGTTCGGCTTCGGCCGAGGAAGCGGCGATGCAGCTGGAAAATGCCAGCAGCGTCGTCATCATCCCCGGCTATGGCATGGCGGTGGCGCAGGCGCAGCACAAGGTCAGCGAGCTTTACCAGGCGCTCACCAAGAAGGGCGTGGACGTCAAGTTCGCGATTCATCCGGTGGCGGGGCGCATGCCCGGTCACATGAACGTGCTGCTGGCCGAGGCCAATGTGCCCTATGAGCAGCTGGTGGACCTGGACGACATCAACCCTGAACTGCCGCAGGCGGACGTGGCGGTGATCATCGGTGCGAACGACACGGTCAACCCGTCGGCACGCGACGATCCGCAAAGTGCGATCGCGGGCATGCCGATCATCGAGGCGGATCGCGCCAAGTCGGTGTTCGTGATCAAGCGGTCGATGAACGCAGGCTTTGCCGGGATCGACAATCCGATCTATTATAACGCCAACACCCAGATGCTGTTCGGCGACGCCAAGGACATGGTCGGATCCATCGCCAAGGAACTGAGCGGTGGCGGATCGGGGCTGCACTGAGTGTAGCGCCGATATCAGCTGCCGATGGTCGCCAGCTGGTTGCCCAACCGTTCCGCTTCCGCGGGATCATGGGTAACGTAGAGCATCGGCAGCTTCAGTTCATCCCGGATACGCAGGATCGCGTCGATGATCTCGCTACGGCGGGCTGGATCGATCGACGCGAGGGGCTCGTCCAACAGCAGCGCCCGTGCCCCGGACAATAGCGCGCGGCCCAAGGCGACGCGTTGCGCTTCTCCGCCCGACAAGGACCGCGGCCAGCGGTCGAGCAGCGGTGCGATGCCCAGGAAGGCGACGACTTCGTCCAGGGTCATCCAGCGTTCTTCCGGCGCGGCGAGGCGGTAGCCGTAGAGCAGGTTCGCCCGCACGCGCAGGTGGGGAAAGAGCCGTCCGTCCTGAAAGACATAGCCCAGGCGGCGGCGGTGCGTGGGCAGGTTCGCACCCTTTGCCGCATCGAACAGCGTATCGCCATTGACGGCGACATGCCCGCGATCAGGCGTCAACAGACCGGCGACCATGTTGAGGACGGAAGTCTTGCCAGCGCCCGACACGCCGCGCAGCACGGTAAGGCCGCCGGGCACGACGAAACGCGCTTCGATGATCCGGTCGCCCAGTGTCTTGCTGACATCTACATCAAAGGACATGGCCGCTCCGTCCCGCGCGCTGGCGTTGGCTGAGCGCTTCCGATGCGACCAGCGCGCCCAGCGACAGGGCGACGGAGATCAGCGCCAGCCGCCACACGGTCGCATCGCTGCCCGGCACTTGCAAGGCGCTGTAGATTGCGAGCGAGAGCGTTTGTGTTTCGCCTGGAATATTGGACACGAAGGTGATCGTTGCGCCGAATTCGCCGATGGAGCGGGCGAAGCCGAGGATGAAAGCTGTAACTACGCCCGGAAGCGACAGGGGCAGGGTGATGGTCAGGAAGCAGCGGCCAGGGCTGGCGCCCAGGGTGCGGGCCGCGTCCTCCACCCGGCGGTCCACGGATTCGATCGACAGGCGCATGGCACGCACCATCAGCGGTAGCGCCATGATGGCGGACGCGACCGCAGCGCCGGTCCAGCGGAACATGACGCTGACGCCCAACCAGCGATCCAGCAGCACCCCGACTGGCCCCGCAGGACCAAGCGCCAGCAGTAATAGCCAGCCGATCACGACGGGCGGCAGGACAAGCGGCAGGTGGATTGCCGCGTCCAGCAGGAGTTTCCCCGGAAAACGCCCGCGTGCCAGCAGCCAGGCAAGGGCAAAGGCGAAGGACAGGGTGATGATGACCGCCGCCAGGCTGACCTTCAGCGACAGCCGCACAATTTCCCAATCTGCGAGGCTCAGGATCATGGCCCGATCACTTCACGCCGAAGCCGTAGCGGCGGAAAATCGCCTTGCCGCGCGCCGAGAGAAGGAAGCGGCGGAAACCGTCGGCGTCCGGGTGGGTCGATCGCGCCAGAATGGACAGCGGATAGGTGATCGGCGGATGGCTGGTCGCCGGAAAGACCCCTGCGATACGGACGGCGGGAGCGGCGCGCGCGTCCGTTGCGTAGACGATGCCGTAGGGCGCCTGTCGCCGTTCCACCATGGCGAGTGCGGCGCGGACATTTTCCGCCGCAGCGATGCGTCGTGCGACCGATGGCCAGACGCCCAACGCCATAAGGGCAGCCTTCCCATATTTTCCGGCAGGTACGCTGTCGGGATTGGCCATGGCGAGCCGCCCCTTACCCAAGGCCCGCCCCAACGGGAAACCCCGCCCGATGATTATCCGGCGGCCCGTGCCTGCAGGCGCGACCAGCACCAAGCGGTTGGTCAGAAAAGTGGTTTGCGTCCCGCGACGCAGCAGCCCTTGCGCGGCGATGACGTTCATCCAGTCCTGATCGGCTGAAAAAAAGAGGTCGGCGGGCGCTCCCGCGGCGATCTGGCGGGCGAGGGCGGACGATCCGGCAAAGGACAAGACTGGACGGTCATGCCCCATCGCCGACCATGCGTCAGCCGCCGCGCCGAGCGATTCCTGAAGGCTGGCCGCAGCAAGCACGAGCGGCCCTTTCGCGCGCGCGGACGTTGGGGCGACCGCGATGATGATGAGCAGCAGGACGAACAGGTGAAAGCACCGGCGCAATGACGATCCCCTTGGTGATATGCAGGATCATATACAGCGCTGATCCCGGCAGGCGACCGCTAATTCGCCGATCCGCACTTCCCGACCATATCCGGCATGCGGCAGCTGTTCAGCGGATACGGCTGCGCTGTGCCGCCAGCGCTGCGCCGGACAGGGCGGCACGATCACGCGCTGGCTTGCCCTTGCGCAACCTCTTGCGATCCTTTTCCGGCGGATCGACGCGGCGAACCCGGACAGGCGCGTGCCCTTGCGTCCTGATGCCCAGCAGTTCGGCGGCACCGCGCGAAAGATCGATAATGCGGCCCTGGGCAAAGGGCCCGCGATCATTGACACGCACCAATGCGGTCCGCCCGGTGTCCAGATTTGTGACCTCGACATAAGAGGGCAAAGGCAGGGTTTTATGCGCGGCGCTGATCCATTTGGGGCGAAACTTTTCTCCACGCGCCGTCCGATTCCCGGATTCCGAGCCGTACCAGCTGGCGGTGCCAACTTCATCATAAGCAGGCTGGTCGGCAGGGACATAGGTCACGCCTTTGACACGGTAGGGCGGGCCGATCCGCACCGGACTGTCGGTTGCCGGCTGGTAAGAGGCGCAGCCCGCGACGAGAAGGCCAAGGACGACAGGGACGAAACGATGGACGAAGATCATTGCCCGCCATAACGCGTTCCCATCGGACAACTCAAGACAGACAGCGACGGGTCGATAGTTCCATATTCTTAGAGGATTTCATGGGGGTAGCCCATGTTTCCGTCCGTCGCCCTTAAGGAGGACGGCGCCGCTCCAAATGGCAGGCCGACCAGCATTAAGCGCAAATGCGGGTCCGCCGCGGGTCGAATAGAATATCGATCAGTCGTTGGCGTTCGGGGCACCAGCGACGTCGCTGACTCCCCCAGGTTATGCGATCAGGGTCCGGCTGCCCCGCCAAATTGCGCACGGCCATACAGTCGGACCCATTTGACCAGATGTAGCCGCCTTCAGCCCTGCTGACGCTGTTGCCGCTCCTGATCAGCGGCGTCGATCGCCTTTATAAGGTCATCGAACGCCCCGTCCCGAGGTATGGGAAAAAGGCGCGAAAAATTATTCCCCAGTCGACGAATATCGTCCTGAGTCAAAAGTCCTACCGCCACAATATCTTCACGGGTGTCCATCGGCGACCTCTCCTAGAAGGAGAAACGACGCAGGCAAGATCTGGTGCCAAGCAGTTGCAGTTCCGACGAAAAAAGACCTGGTCGGAAATGTATTTAACATAATCCTTATTATCGATCATTTTGCGTGTAAGCGCCGGATAGAAATGACACCCCTCTGCTGAATAGAAATGACACCCTT
>CAMPHJ010000077.1 GCA_946885845.1 uncultured Sphingobium sp.
TCAGCCTGCGGCGGGGGCGGCGCAGGTTGGGCCTCCGGTTCTGCCGGGGCAGGGGGTGGCAGAACGTTGGGCAGTGGTTCGTTCGGCGCGGCGTCCTGTTGTGGCGCGGGCTGGATTGGCGCGGCCGGAGGGGGCGCGGGGCGTGCTGCCGGGCGCTGCGGTTCGGTAGCTGGGGCCGCATTGGTCGAAGGCGCGGGCGGCTGGACCACTGGCGGCGGCGGCGTGATCGTTGGCACGGTCACGGGTGGCGGCGGAAGCTGAACCGGGCCGCCGCGATAGACGTCGAGTTCAGGTCCCTGCCGGTTGGGATCGGCCTGCGGTTGCCCGGCGCGGGGAAGGTTGAACACCGGATCGGCGCCGTCCTGCTGCTGCGCCATCGCGGGCGTGGCCAGCAGCAGCGGCAGGATGACTGTCAGGGCGGGACGCGAGATCATGATCCGCAGCCAAGGCGGCAGCCCGCTGAACGGGATGTGAACGATGCGACCATGTGGCGAGACGATGACATTATGCGTGCAATGGCGTAGATGGCCGGACATGACCGACACGCCCAGCCTATCGAAACCAATCCATCTTGGCCAGAGCAGCGCGCTGCCCGCGCATCCGCAGGAGGCGGTGCTCGACTATGTGCCCAACCCCCGGCCCGGAAAGCCCTATCTGGTGCGTTTCACCGCGCCTGAGTTCACGTCGCTTTGCCCCGTCACCGGGCAGCCCGACTTTGCCCATCTGGTCATCGACTATGCACCGGCCCAAACGATCGTCGAATCGAAATCGTTGAAGCTGTTCCTGGGTTCATTCCGCAACCATGCCGCCTTTCATGAAGATTGCACGGTCGGCATTGGCGAGCGGCTGTTCGACGAAATGCAGCCGATCTGGCTGCGCATCGGCGGATATTGGTATCCGCGCGGCGGGATTCCCATCGACGTGTTCTGGCAATCGGGCGAGCCGCCCGCCGGGCTGTGGCTGCCTCCGCAGGATGTGCCGGGCTATCGCGGGCGCGGCTGACGCCTCCCTCTGCACTGTTTGACAAATGAATAATTGCGTTCGACCAATGACATCGCGGGCGGACGGCGGCGCTTGACCAGCGCGGTAAAAGGTTCGATCCCGCAACTATCATGGCGTGGCGCCGTTATGCCTGCGCCGTTCCAACGTGTCGGAGTTGCGAACCAGATGTCCTTTGCCAAAATGCTTCCATTGATGCTGGCGGCTGCGCCAGTGGCTTTTGTCCAGCCTGTCCTTGCGCAGACGCCCGTCGGCCCCGCGGCCAATATCACGACTCAGCTGCCGCGCGGCGCCGCGCCCAGCCATTATGCGATCACCGTCACCCCCGATGCCCCCAACCTGAAGTTCAGCGGCAAGGTGACGATTGACATCGTCGTGTCCCAGCCGCTGCCCGCGCTGGTGCTGAATGCGGCAGACCTGGCCATCAGCGATGTCCGGCTGACCCCGGCAGAGGGCAAGGCGGTGAAGGGCAGCGCCCGGATCGACGCAGCCGCGCAAACCGCGACCCTGGATTTCGGCAAGCCGCTCCAGCCCGGCAATTACAAGGTCGATATCGTTTATGCAGGCGTGATCAACACGCAGGCGAACGGGCTATTCGCGCTCGATTATACGGACAATGCGGGCAAGGCGAAGCGTGCGCTGTTCACCCAGTTCGAAGCGCCGGACGCTCGCCGTTTCGTCCCCAGCTTTGACGAACCGAGCTACAAGGCGACATTCGACCTGACGGCAATCGTGCCCACCGGGGAACTGGCGGTCAGCAACATGCCGGTCCGGGCGTCAAGGGATATGGGCGGCGGCAAGACGCAGGTGACATTCGGCACCAGCCCTAAAATGTCGTCCTACCTGTTGTTCTTTGGCCTGGGCGAGCTGGAACGCGCGACCAAGATGGCCGGGGCGACCGAAGTCGGCGTGATCACCGGCAAGGGCAATACGGGCAAGGCGCAGCTGGCGCTCGACGCGTCGGCGGCGATCCTTCCCTGGTTCAACGACTATTTCGGCGTGCCTTTCCCGCTGCCCAAGCTGGACAATGTCGCAGGGCCGGGACAGAGCCAGTTTTTTTCCGCGATGGAAAATTGGGGCGCGATCTTCACCTTCGAACGGGCCTTGCTGGTGGACCCGCGTTTCACGTCCGAAGAAACGAAGCGGACCATTTATGAGATCGTCGCCCATGAGATGGCCCATCAATGGTTCGGCGACCTGGTCACCATGGCCTGGTGGGACGACCTTTGGCTGAATGAAGGGTTCGCCAGCTGGATGGCGACCAAGGTGACGGACAAGCTGAACCCCGACTGGGAAATGCTGTTGACCAGGGTTGAGGGGCGTGAGCGGGCGATGGGGCTGGATGCCCTGGCGACGACGCACCCCGTCGTGCAGAAAATCAATACGGTCGAGGAAGTGAACCAGGCTTTCGACGCCATCACCTATCAAAAGGGTGAGGCGGTGATCACCATGCTGGAAGGCTATGCGGGCGAAGATGTGTGGCGCAGCGGCATTCGCAGCTACATGAAGGCGCATGCCTATGGGAACACGGTGACCGATGACCTGTGGAAAGCGGTCGAGGGCGCCGGCGCGACCGGTCTGGTTGCCATCGCCCATGACTTTACGTCCAAGCCGGGCATCCCGCTGGTGAAGGTGGACAGCGCCCGGTGCAGCGGTGGCAACATGATGCTGCGGCTGAGCCAGGGCGAATTTAGCCGCGATCGCAAGGACAAGGCCCCGCTCAGCTGGAACGTGCCGGTCAAGGCGCAGGTGCTGGGCGGGCAGGCACAGCGGCTGATCCTGAACGGACAGGGGCAGATGACGCTGCCGGGATGCGGGGCTTATGTGATCAATGCCGGGCAGACGGGCTATTATCGCTCGCTCTACCCGCAGGCGAATGTGAAGGCGCTGGCAAAGGATTTCACGCGGCTTTCCAGCATCGACCAGACCGGGCTGCTTGCCGACAATTTCCAGCTGGGGCTGGGCGGCTATCAGCCCATCGGCCTGGCGCTTGACCTGATCGATGCTGTGCCCGCGGCGGCAAGTCCTGCTGTGCTGGCGGAAGTGCCGGGCTACCTTTCCAGCGCCTACACGATGCTGGAAGGCGACAAGGCGGCGCAGGCAAAGGTCGCGGCCTATGCCTCAAGGAAGCTGACGCCGATGCTCGCCAACATCGGCTATGACGCCAAAGCCGGTGAAGGGCCGCAGGTGCCGGTGCTTCGGTCCGCGCTGGTGGCGGCGTTGGGCAGCATGGGTGATAATGCGGTGGTGGGTGAGGCGAACCGGCGCTTTGCCGCATTGGCCAGCGATCCCGCCGCTTTGGACGGGCCGCTGCGCAATACCTGGCTGCGGATCATCGCGCAAAATGCCGATGCCGCGACATGGGACCGGCTGCGCGCCATGGCGAACGGCGCGAAAACGGATCTGGAGAAGAGCGCGACCTTCGCATTGCTGGGCGCTGCCAAGGACGAAGCGCTGGCGCGCAAGGCGCTCGACCTGGCGCTGACCGATGAACCGGGCAAGACGACCAGCGCGGCGATCATTTCCCAGGTGGGTGGCGAGCATCCGATGCTGGCGGTCGACTATGTGCTGGCGCATCGGCAGCAATATGAAGCGCTGATCGACGTGTCGGCCCGGTCGCAGGCGATCGCGCGGCTGGGTGGCGGATCGGCCGACCCGGCGATGGCGACGAAGCTGGACAGCTATGCCAGCCAGCACCTGACCCCGGAATCGCGCAAGGTGGTGGATCGCTCCATATCCGCGATCAAGACCCGGATCGAAACGCGCGCGCGGTTGAAGCCTGCGCTGATCAGCTGGTTCGCCCGTAAATGAGCGTTCGCTGTCAGAAGGGCAGCGATGCCTGACGCCGGAGGCGCGTGTAGAGCGCGCCGACGGTGGTGGCAAAGATCAGCAGGGCGAGAGGGACTGCCCAGCGGTTCTCCGCGACCAGTGCCAGCGGTGCGTCGCTGTCGGTCGCGGCGACCATGCCCGCAAAGGCGATCCCGAACAGGCTTTCCCCGACGATGAAGCCGGTTGCCATCAGCACGCCCATCCGTTCGGCAAAGTCGGGGTCGGACTGACGCCGTGCCCATCGATTGTAGAAATGGCCGATGGCCGCGCCGATCGGGATCAGCAGGGTCAGCGCCATCGGCAGATAGATGCCCATGCCCACGGCGAGCGGTGGAAGGCGCAGCTTGCCCGCGCGGCCCAGCAGTTCATCGACTATGACCACGACGACGCCGATCAGCGCTCCAGCGCCGATCAGATGCCAGTCCAGATCACCGCCCAGCACGCCCTTCGCCAGCGCGGAGATCAGCGCTGCCTGGGGTGCGGGCAGGGCGGTGGCCTTTGCGCCCGGAGCACCGGCAAAGCCGAAGGCGCTGTTGAGCAGGTCGAGCACGGGCGGGATCACCAGCGCCCCGAAAATCACGCCCAGCACCAGCGCCACCTGCTGCTTCCAGGGGGTCGCGCCCACCAACTGCCCGGTCTTCAGATCCTGCAGATTGTCGTTGGAAATCGTGGCGATGCCAAAAATGATGGCAGTGACGAACAGCGCATAGGCGATCAGCGCCTGCGTTTCAGCAGGGTCTCCGCCTGACCCGTAAATGGCGGCAAGGATCAGCGACGCGCCCAGCACCGCGAGGATGCCGACACCGGAAATCGGGCTGTTCGACGCCCCGATCAGGCCCGCCATATAGCCGCACACCGCCGCAATGACGATGCCAGCGACCATGATATAGGCGAGCGTCAGGATGATGATCGGCACGGGGTTGAGCGCGATCGGCCCCCCTTGCGCGAAATACCAGAGCAGCACCGCGATCGGTGCGAGCGATGCGATGATCGTGCCGCCCACGATGCCGATCGGCAGGTCCCGCTCCGTCAGGTCGAGCAGGCCGTTGCCGCCAGCCTTGCGCGCCTTTGCGGCGGCCATGGCGGACCGGATGCCGGTGATGATCGGTCCCAGAATCTTGAGCAAGGTCCAGATTGCGGCCACGCCGATCGTCCCCGCGCCGATGAACCGCGCCTTCGTGCGAAAGGTGGTGCCGACCACCTCGGCAAGGTCCACCCCAGCCGACAGGGGCGCCGTCAACCAGGGCACCAGTCCCAGCCAGCTGATCAACAGGCCCACGAACATCGCAATCCCGACCGACAGGCCGACAAGATGACCGACGCCGATCAAGGCCATGGAAAAACTGGTGGAAACCGATGTCGCTCCGGCGCCCAGCTTGAAAAAGGTGGCGGCTTCCTCCGCGATCAATCGGGTTTTCGCAGCAATCGAAAAGGCGGCAGCAGCCAGCGCGCTCATCAGAATCGCCGCAAGGCCACGCCGGTTTTCCTCCAGCCCCACGCGCGATCCCGCACCGACCTTCAGCACTTCGGCGGCGGCGACGCCTTCGGGATAGGGCAGGTCCGATCCGGTCACCAGCGCGCGGCGCAGCGGTACGGAATACATGACGCCCAATATACCGCCCAGCGCGATGGTGAAGGCGGATAGCCAATAGGGAAAGCCCTGCCACCAGCCGATGATGACCAGGCCCGGCAGCACGAAGATGATCGCGGACAATGTGCCTGCGGCCGACGCGATCGTTTGGACGATGTTGTTTTCCAGGATATTGCCGGTCGCGAACAGGCGCAGCACCGCCATGGAGATGACGGCGGCCGGGATCGACGTGGCGAAGGTCAGGCCGATCTTGAGGCCGAGATAGACGTTCGCTGCGGTGAAGAGGACAGTGATGACAGCGCCCAGCACGACGCCGCGCAGCGTCAGTTCCGCCATTGGCGGGGTTTTGATCGGATCGGTCGTCACGGCTTTTCCCCTAATCCACGCCTGTTCTGGGGCATGGTAATAATGTTGCTTGGCCGTGGATCAATCGGAGAGTGAAGAAATCCGGTCCACCCGTTCGCGAAGGGGCCGGTTCTGGGCAGGTGGGGACGAAGATGATTGCAGCCAGTCTTGCACCAGCTTGGTCCAGCGTTGATAGCCGCGCGCATTCATGTGCAGCCCGTCGCGCGTGAACAGCGACGCGTCCGGCAGGCCGTCGTTGGCCAGCAGGCTGGCGGCGACATCCAGATAGTCGAAACCAGCGGCCCGGCTGCGCGCGGCGACCGTCATGTTAACCGCGGCCATTTTGGGCCAGAGCGTCCATCTTATCGGACTGGGCTTGAGCGAGAGAAAGGCGATCCGCGCTGCCGGGTAGCTGGCCCGCAGCCGCCTGATCAGGCTGAGGACGTCGCGTGAGACCGTGTCTGTGTTTGCGCCCCCGGCCAGGTCATTTTCACCGACATAGACCAGCACTGAACTGGGCTTCGCGCGGGGCAGGAGGCGAGGATAATGTCGCAGCACATCGTTAGTCGTGGCCCCGCCAAAGCCGCGATTGATGACGTTCCGGGCTGGAAAGCTGGCGCCCGTGTTCCACAGGCGAATGCTGGAACTGCCAAGGAACAACACGGCGTTGGAAAGAGCCGGTCCCGCCGCGTCGGCTTTGGCGAAAGCGGCGATTTCGTTGGAGAAGGGAAAAGTCGGGTCGGCGTTGACGCGGGCAGGACCGACCGGGTCAGGCGCCTTGCCCTCTACGCCGACCGGGCAGGCCAGCGCCAGCAGCGCTGCCAGGCCGAATCTCAACTTCGGATGGGCTTTATTGGCGATGCAGTGGTCGCAGTTGATATTTGCCATTCGCGTAGGTGCCGAACATGCCGCCTATCGCCGGGTGATCGACCGGTTCGTCGCTGTCATCGACCACCAGATTCTGCTGGCTGACATAGGCGACATAGCTGGCTTCACCATTTTCAGCGAGCAGGTGATAAAATGGCTGATGCTTGTCGGGCCGCGATTCTTCCGGGATCGCCTGATACCATTCCTCGCTGTTGGCGAAGACGGGGTCGACGTCGAATATGACGCCGCGAAAGCCAAAAAGCCGGTGTTTCACGATGTCCCCAATGCTGAAACGCGCATGGACGACGGGCGGCGCGGTAATGTCGGCTCCGATAATGGGGGTCAGGTCGGTCATGCCCTGCAATTTAAGACGCTCCCGCTGCGTTACAAGAAAAATACGGTCCGGGCCGCTTGGCAAGTCGGTATTCATTCGCTAATGGCCGCCGCTCGACCGGGATGGCATTCGCCAGACCTTCTGCGGAGAGGTGGCAGAGTGGTCGAATGCACCGCACTCGAAATGCGGCGTGCCGGCAACGGTACCGAGGGTTCGAATCCCTCCCTCTCCGCCA
>CAMPHJ010000078.1 GCA_946885845.1 uncultured Sphingobium sp.
AGGATGTCGCGAAATCCGCCTGGGAACGGGCGGTGAAGATCGCCCCGGCGACCCCAGTCGGGAAGGCGGCGGCCGACAGCCTGGCGCGACTGGCGGGTCAGACCGGGCGCTGACCCAGGCGCTGACAATCGACCGGGCAGGTCCGCTCTGGGGAACCTTGGCCCGATCCTCCCGTTGGCCCATCATCATGGCATTCGGGAAAGGATATTTGAAATGCAAAGTAATCGAGGAAAGATTACGGCCATCGGTCTTCTGATGATGGGCGCCTTGTCGCTTGGCGCCTGTTCGCATGGGGCGACGCGCGGAGGGCTGATCGGTGGCGCGGGTGGTGCAGCGGTGGGCGCTGCCACTGGGGTCGGCGCGGTAGAAGGCGCTGTGGTCGGCGGGACCGCTGGCGCGATCATCGGCGATGATGACTGATCAAGGACCGCGTGGAGCGATGGAAGACGGCATCGTTCCACGCCGCAATGATTAGTTCAGATAAAAGTCGACCGTGGTGACGACGCGCACCTTTTTATAAGGGGTGTCGCTCGCCCCGTCGGTTTCGCCGTCGCGCGCGTCGATGGAAAAATAGCCTTGGGTCGCGCTCTTGATGCCACCCACGCTTGCGCCGCTGTCGCGTGCAAATTGCTCTGCGGCGGAGCGCGCATCCTTGGTCGCGGCGGCGACCATCGGCGGCTTGACGTCATTCAGTTTCGTAAAGCTGTAACGCATCCCCGACCCTTCCTGCAGCGTGACGCCGCGCCGGACGAGGTCGAACTGCTGGGCGACCGCGCGCTGGGCCTTGGCGATGTCGTTGGTGCGCAACAACATGCGTTGCGTGATGGTGATCGTGTTCACGCCATTGTTGATATATTGGTTGACCCCTGCGCCAGTGGGGGTCAACGCCTGGGCCGGGAAACCCAGCCCGGCGAAATAGGCCTTCAGTTCCCTGGTATTGTTATCGATTTCTGCCCGTACCGTGGGCAGGTCGAACCCGGTGGCGGAATAGCTGATCGACCAGGTGGCAAGGTCGGCGGTGACGTCGCGCTCCGCCAGGCCACGCACGGTGACCGAACGGTCGGCGGCTTTGGCGCGCTTCAATCCGTCGCCCAACAGATAGCCGCCGCTCACGATCCCGAAGGCCAATAGTCCGGCGCAGCCCAGCAGCACCTTGTCGCGCAAGTCCAAACCCATGTCCGTCTCCTCTTCCTTCGCCGCCCATGCCACCCTATCTTGGACGCATTGCTGACAGGCCTGAGATGAACCGTTGCTAGACGGCGACGAATGGAGCAAAAATTGACCAAATATCTCCACACGATGATCCGCGTGACCGATGTTGACCGGACGGTGGCGTTCTTCAACATGCTGGGGCTGGAGGAACAGCGGCGGATCGATAACGACCAGGGGCGCTTCACTCTGGTCTTCCTCGCCGCGCCGGGCGATGAACATGCCCAGGTGGAACTCACCTATAATTGGCCGCCCGCCGACGGCAGCGATCCTGAACGCTATGAAGGTGGGCGCAATTTCGGTCATCTGGCCTATCGCGTCGACAATATCTACGATGTCTGCCAGCGTTTGATGGACGCGGGGGTCACGATCAATAGGCCCCCACGCGACGGGCATATGGCCTTTGTGCGCACGCCGGATAATATTTCGATAGAGCTTCTGCAGGACGGCTATCTCGACCCTGCCGAACCCTGGGCGTCCATGCCCAATAGCGGAGTGTGGTAAACCATGCTGGAGGTGGTCCGCATCCCGGTGCTCAATGACAATTATGTCTGGCTGATGCATGATCATGCGGGCGGCGATACCGTGGTTATCGACCCCGCCGTTGCCGACCCGGTGCTAGGGCAAGCGGCGGAGCGCGGCTGGACCATTGGACAGATCTGGAACACCCATTGGCACCCCGACCATGTGGGCGGCAACGCGGCGATCAAGGCGGCGACCGGCTGCACCATCACCGGCCCCGCGACGGAGGCGGGAAAGATCGGGACACTCGACCTGCTGGTGGGGGAGGGGGACAGCGTGCGCATCGGCGAATATGTCGCCACTGTGCTGGAAGTCCCCGCGCATACCGCTGGGCATATCGCTTATCATCTGGCGGCTGAGCACCTGCTGTTCGCTGGCGATACGTTGTTCGCCATGGGATGCGGTCGGCTGTTTGAAGGGACTCCTGCCCAGATGTTCGCCAATATGCAGCGCTTCGCCGCCTTGCCGGACGATACGCTGGTTTATTGCGCGCATGAATATACGCAGGCCAATGGCCGCTTCGCCATGACGGTGGAGCCAGAAAACCGCGCGCTTGCCGATCGCATGGTTGAGGTCGATATCGCGCGAAGCCGGGGCGAAGCGACAGTGCCCACGACCATCGGGCAGGAACGGGCAACCAATGTCTTCATGCGCGCGGCCGACGTCGATCAGCTGGCCGCGCGACGTGCCGCCAAGGATACCGCCTGACGGTCAGGCGTTGAAACCGCGTCGCTCCAATGAAGCGATTTGCAGGAGAATGGCCATGCGTGGATGGATATTATTGGCGCCCGCGATGCTAGCCGGTTGCGCGGGCAGCATGGAACGGCCTCAACTGACCGAAAGGCAGGCGGCAAGGCTGGAAAAAGCGCTTGAGGGCAAGGTGCCCGGCGAACCGGTCAGCTGTATTCCAATCCGTCCCCAAACCAACATGACCGCGATCAGCGGCAGCGTGCTCCTCTATCGGGTCAGCGGTCGGCTGATCTATCGCAACGACCTGATCGGCAGCTGCCCCGGTCTCGCTCGTGGCGACACTCTGGTGGTCAGGCCTGTGGGGTCGCAATATTGTCGGGGCGACATCGCTCGCAGCGCGGACCTGGCGGTGGGCATGGTCACCGGCTCATGCGCGCTTGGGTCCTTTACCCCCTATCGGACGCCCGGTCGCTGAGCAGCAGGGGCTGAACCCTGGTAAAGCGCGTCCAGTCGATCCTGATAGCGCGCGCGAATGACATGACGCCGTATCTTCATCGACGGGGTCATTTCCTCATTGGCGATGGTGAACGGCTCGTCCGCCAAGATGACGCGCCGCACCCGTTCCGTCACCGACAGGTCGGCATTGACCCGCTCAACGGCTGCGCGCAGGGCTGACTGATATTCGGGGTCGGCGCCGGCCTGGTCCGGCTCCTGCCCCCGTGCCGCCGCCCATTCGCGTGTCCATTCGGCATCCGGCACGATCAATCCGACCAGATGCGGCCTGCGATCGCCATAGACCATCGCCTGCCCGATTTCCGGTTGCAGCGTCAGCATGCCTTCGACTTTCTGCGGCGATACATTGTCGCCCTTGTCGTTGACGATCAGGTCCTTTTTCCGGTCGGTGATGCGGATGCGCCCGCGATCGTCAAACTCGCCAATGTCGCCGGTGTGCAGCCAGCCGCCCTTCAGCGCCCGCTCCGTATCCGCTTCGTTGCGCCAATAACCGTGCATGACCAGTTCGCCACGCACCAGAATTTCGCCATCAGCGGCGATCCGCACCTCCACCCCGTCAAGCGGCGGCCCGACCGTGTCCATGCTGATGCCCGCGCGCGGCCGGTTGCAACTGATCACCGGCCCGGCCTCTGTTTGTCCATAGCCCTGCAGCAAGGTCAGGCCCATGGCGTCGAAGAAAAGGCCGACATCGGGGTTCAGCGGCGCGCCGCCCGATACCAACGCCTTCATCCGTCCGCCAAAACGGGCAGCGATCTTGGGCTTTAGCGTGCGCGCCAGCAGCGCCTTCATCGGCAGGTCGGCGATCGATTTGCGGCCCTGCTGCTCCTTTGCCGCGATCCTTAGCGCCTGCGCCATCAACCAGGTGGGGAACTTGCCCTGCTTTTCGACGGATTTCATGATCCGGGTCCGCAGCACCTCGAACAGGCGGGGGACAACGACCATGATCGTGGGCCGCGCTTCCTCGATATTGCTGGCCAGCTTTTCCAGCCCTTCGGCATAATAGATCTGCCCTGCCAGCATGATCGGAAGGAACTGGCCGCCGCTATGTTCATAGGCATGGGACAGCGGCAGGAACGACAGGAAAACCTCGTCCCCCCAACCGAAATCCTCCACCACCAGCCTGCCTGCACCTTCTATGTTGCACAGGATCGCGCCATGATGCTGCATCACCCCGCGCGGCGCGCCGCCAGTGCCGCTGGTATAGATGATGCAGGCCAGATCCGAGCGCCCTGCCGTCTGTTCGGCGGCGCAAGCGTCCGGGTCGGCGATATGGGCCGCGATCAAGTCGCTCCACAAATGGCAGGAAATGTCGCCCTGTCCCCCGCGCAATGGTTCCATGCCGATGACGAAACTTGCCCGCGACCGCAGCACCGCGGGCATCAACGCCTGCGCCAGCTTCGCCGTGGACACGATCACCGCCCGCGCGCCGCTGTCGGTCAGGATATGCTGGTGGTCGCGCGTCGTATTGGTGGTGTAGGTCGGCACCGTCACGCACCCCGCCGCCATGATGGCAAGGTCCGCGATACAGAATTCAGGGCGGTTCTCGCTCACCAGCATGACGGCATCGCCCGGTTTCAGGCCCCGCGCCTTTAATGCAGCGGCCAGCGAAGCGACCTGATGCGCGACCTCGGTCCAGTTGAGCGACTGCCAGCGGCCATCGACCTTGCGCCACAGGAAAGGCAGGTCGCCCTTTTCCTTCGCCCGCGCAAAGAACATCGTCACCAGATTGGGGAACCGTTCGATCGCCTGCAAGCCTGCCTCCTGGACCCGGCGCGCCCGCAACGCGCCATTTTGGGGGCAGGCTATAACGGCGCGCTGCCGTAACGGCCACGCTTTTTCCGCGCGCCCTGTTCAATCCGGCCAATAGAGTTTCAGCCGGACCCTGTCAGCCGAACAGGCCGTCCTGCGTGCCCGCAGGCGGGTTCAGCCCCAAATGCTTCCATCCCGGCCCGTTCAGGCAACGGCCACGCGCGGTGCGGGCGATCAGGCCCAGCTGGATCAGATAGGGTTCGATTACTTCCTCGACCGTGTCGCGCGGCTCGGACAGGCCCGCCGCCAGCGTCTCCACGCCCACCGGGCCGCCGCGATAGATGTCGGCGATCATCATAAGGTAGCGCCGATCCATCAGGTCCAGCCCCAACTGGTCGACCTCCAGCCGACTGAGCGACGCGTCGGCCACCTTTGCGTCCACCGCCTGCGCGCCTGCGACATTGGCGAAGTCTCGGACGCGCCGCAGCAGCCGCCCGGCAATGCGCGGCGTGCCCCGCGAACGCCGCGCGATTTCGACCGCGCCATCGGACGTGATCACCAGATTCAGCAATCTCGCCGCGCGGCGCACCACCAGTTCCAGCTCATCGACCGTGTAGAATTGCAGCCGCACCGGAATGCCGAAACGGTCACGTAGCGGCGTCGTCAGCAAACCCTGCCGCGTCGTCGCGCCGACCAGCGTAAAATGGGGCAGGTCGATGCGGACGGATCGGGCGGATGGTCCTTCCCCGATCATCAGGTCCAGCGCCCGGTCCTCCATCGCTGGATACAGCACTTCTTCCACCGCTGGATTGAGGCGGTGGATTTCGTCCACGAACAGCACGTCGCCTTCGTCCAGATTGGTCAGCAGCGCGGCCAAGTCGCCCGATTTGGCGATGACCGGCCCTGACGTCGCGCGAAATCCTACGCCCATTTCCTTGGCGACGATCTGCGCCAGCGTCGTCTTGCCCAGGCCAGGGGGGCCAAAGAACAGCACATGGTCCAGCGCCTCGCCCCGCGCCTTCGCTGCTTCGATAAACACGCGCAAATTGCCGCGCGCCGCTTCCTGCCCGATAAATTCGCTCAAGGATTTGGGGCGCAGCGCCGCATCGACATCTTCGACGCGACGGGTGGACGCGATCAGCCGTTCCTCGCTCATTTCGACGCCTTGCGCAGCGCCAGCCGGACCAGCGCGTCAAGCGTCGCGCCTTCGCCCAGCTCTTCCTCCGCTGCAGCAACGGCGCTGCTCGCCTCCGCCGGGCGGAAGCCCAGATTCTGGAGCGCCGAAATGGCGTCCGCGCCATGGCCGTTGATCAGGGATGGCGCGACGCCACCCCCGGCCAGCGCGCTCGAAGCCCCCGGCGCAGCGCCGATCTTGTCCTTCAGCTCATTGACGATGCGCAGGGCCAGCTTGGGACCGACGCCGTTCGCTCGCGCGACCATCGCCTTGTCGCCGGTCGCGACAGAACGATGCAATTCAGCCGGTTCCAGCGCGGACAAAATCGCCAGCGCCACGCGCGACCCGACGCCCTGCACGCCGACCAGCAGGCGGAACCAGTCGCGTTCCTCCCCACGTGCGAAGCCGACCAGGCGGATGGAATCATCGGACACCAGCATTTCGGTATGCACCGTCACCGCTTCGCCGACTGGTCCCAGCGCCGCCAGTGTGCGCGACGACGCGCCGACAAGATAGCCGACCCCGCCCACATCGATGATGGCATGGTCGGTTCCGGTGCTGTCCAGCCACCCTTTGAGTTTAGCGATCATGCCCCGTGCCCTTTGGTCATGGTCTGTTCTTTACAGCGTCTTGGGCCTCGCGCCAGCTAAAAGCGTTCGGCCACGGCACCATTTGGCGCGTCGCGCGTAGTGCTGCCCTGTTCCCCATCACCAAAGGACATGAAGGTCGATGACGATGCAAGCGCCGATGCTGTCGCCACAGGATTTCGCCAACCCCGCGATCCGGCTGGCGGGCTATGTCGATCATGGCATGTATATCCATTTCAAGGAAAGGCTGGCCGCCGCGCCTCAGGACGGGCTGGTCGTGGTGGAAATTTCCACGCTGGGCGGCGACCCTGAACTTGCGCGGATGATGGGTGAGGATATTCGTTTCCATTCGGAATTGCGTCCTGAATGTCGGCTCGTTTTCCTGGGCAAGACCGCCGTATACTCCGCGGGCGCGACGTTCATGGGCTTTTTCGCGACGGAAAACCGCTATCTGACGCGCGGCACGCGGCTCATGATCCATGAACGCATCATCACGCGCGACATCCGCCTGCAGGGGCCGCTTTCCACCTGCATCGCCCCGCTCAAGGCCGCGCTGAATGAAATTGAAGCGTCGATCACGATCCAGAATGAAGGGTTCGCCAACCTGATCATGGGGTCGCAGGTGACGCTGGACGAAGTAAAGAAGCGCGCACCGGAAAACTGGTATCTCGAAGCGAATGAGGC
>CAMPHJ010000079.1 GCA_946885845.1 uncultured Sphingobium sp.
CAGGCAGCTTTTCATAGAAGTCGTCAGGCCGCCCCAGCAGGCGGTTGCGCATCATGGCGCCCAGCAGGTCGGACGATGTTTCGAAACTGCCGGGCAGCGACAATATCTGGCTGTTGATCGTCTGGTTGCGCTCAGCCAGCGTCGTACCCTTCGCCGTCAGGAAGTCCGTCACATCCTGGCGTGCCGCAATGATGGATTCGCCGGTCTTGTCGGTTTGGACCGGCGCATAGATGAGCAGCGGAATGGTTTCCTTAACACCGGGCAGCGCGCTGCCTGCATAATAGGCCCAGCCTTTCGTTTCCCGCAGGTTCATGATCAGCCGCGATGTCGAACTGCCGCCCAGCACTTCATTCGCGGTGATCAGCGTCACTGGATTATCGACGCCGCGCTTGTTGGTCAGCAGGCCCGCCAGGATCATCGACTGCGGACTTTGCGGCTTGTCCACCAGGATGATGCGCGCCGGACGCATCATGCGGTCCATGCGGAACAGCTTGCTACCCTTGGCGACCGCTGGAGCCTTCCAATCGCCGAAGCGCTTTTCGAGCAGGGGCATGACGTCCGCCAGGTTCGTGTCGCCCGTGACGAAGATGGTCGCATTGTCGGGCCGCATCCATGTGTCGTGGAACGCGACGAGGTCGGCCCTTGTCGCCGCCTTCACGCCGCTTTCAGTGCCGGACCCGGTGAACGGAATGCCGTAGGGATGCGCCTGCCCGTAGAGCAGGGGCGGCAGCAGCCGCTGGGCGATCGGCATCGGTTCGGTCTTTTCCGCCGCGATGCGGGTCAGCATTTGGCCCCGGAGCCGCTCCACCTCTGACGGTGCAAAGGCGGGGTTGCGGATGACGTCGGCAAGCAGGCCCAGCGACGCGTCCAAATTGGGCTTGAGCGCGTATAGCCCGACAGTGGTGCTATCCATGCCATTGCCCGCGCTGATCGAGGCACCCAGCCTTTCTTGTTCTTCGGCGATCTGGATGGAGGTGCGGGTCGCCGTCCCTTCGTCCAGCAATGCCGTCGTCAGCCCCGCAACGCCCAGCTTCGCCTTGTCATCCGCCGCGTTACCGGCGTCGAACGATACCGATACGCGCACAACCGGCACGGTGGCGCGCCGCGCGAAAAGCACCGGAATGCCATTTTTCAGCTTCGCATGTTCGACAGCCGGAAAATCCAGGTCCTTGACCGGCTGAATCTCCGGCTCCGCGACTTTGGTTGGCGTTGGCGGCGCTGCGGCAGCAGGCGGTGGCTTATTAGGGTCACGGAAATAGGCGGGGTGGTGGGCCGCATTGCCTGCCAGCGCATTATCCTCTGGTGACCTCTGCCCCGGCGCCACGGTCAGGCGGAATACTGGTCGCCCCAGCCATTTGCGCGCCGCCCCGCCCACCGACTGCGGAGTCGCGGCGGCGTAGGCGGCCAGGTCCTTCTTATATTTGGCCGGGTCATCGGAATAGACCGCGCCTTCGGCTAGAGTCACCGCCTTGCCACTGAAGCCGCCCACTTTTTCCAATCCGCCGATCGTGCCGGAAAGCTGGCGTGTCGCCGCGCGCCGGACTTCGTCAGCGCTGGGGCCATTTTTCAGATAATCGGCGAGCAATTGGTCCAGCCGCTTGCCCACGGCTACCGGGTCCTGCCCCGGCTTCACATCGACCGTTATCTCGGCAATCGACAGTTTTTCGAACGGCTGGATGCTGGCCTTCACGCCCACCGCTACCTTTTCGCCGCGCACCAATATATTGTCGAGCCGCGACGAGCTGAGCCCGCCGAACACCGACATGGCAAGGTCAAGCTGCGGCAGGTCGTCCGAATTAACGCCGGGCACGATCCAGTTGCGGTAAAGCCGGGTCGCCGCGACATTGTCGTGCATCAGCTTTTCAACATCCTGGTCCAGCGTCGGGACCGTTGCGTCGACATCTACGGGGGTTGGACCCGCCGGAATTTTACCGAACCATTTTTCGACCTTTGCCCTGGCGGTGGGCGCATCGATATCGCCCGCCAGCACCAGCACGGCATTGTTCGGCCCGTAATGCGTTCTGAACCAGTTCTGCACATCGGCAAGGCTGGCGGCGTTCAGGTCCGCCATCGATCCGATCGTGGAGTGACGATAGGGATGCCCTTCCGGCAGCATGGCGGCCAGCTGCGCATATTCCACCAGGCCATAGGGCTCATTTTCGCCCATGCGCTTTTCATTCTGGACCACGCCGCGCTGGGTATCGAGCTTCGCCTGCGTGACTGCGCCCAGCAAATGGCCCATGCGGTCCGATTCCAGGAACAGCGCCCGGTCGAGCGCGCCGGTCGGCACCGTTTCGAAATAATTGGTGCGGTCGAACCAGGTCGTACCGTTCCAATCCGTCGCGCCGATATCCTCCAGCCGCCCGAAGAACGGCCCATCAGCATTTTCCGACCCGTAGAACATGAGATGTTCGAACAGATGCGCAAAGCCGGTCTTGCCCTTGGGTTCGAAACGCGACCCCACATGATACCAGACCGACACCGCCACCACCGGGGCCTTGCGGTCGGTATGGACGATGACGCGCAGCCCGTTCTTCAATGTGAACTGTTCGTAAGGGATGTCGACCGCCGCCACCAACTGGGAGAGCGGCGCGGGCGTTGCGGCAACGGGGGCCGAAGCCGACAGGGCTGGCACGGCGGGGATCGCCAACGCGAATGAGGAGAGGCCGAGCGACAGAGCCAGACGGCCCGACAGGAAGGAAGATGTCATGAGCGCCTTCATCAAAGATCCGGGGGATCATGCCGCCAGAAGCAGCTGCGAACGGTGGCAGCATAGCAAGGCGCTTTAGCGGCGCAATACGCTTTAGGCCGCTCCCCCTGTTCCTCGCGACCAGCTTATCCATTTCAATCAAGGGGAATTTCTTTGCCCGCGCCTTCGGCCACCGGCTTTCCTTCCAATAAGTCAGTCTGCTGCTAGAATGGGGCTAAGGATATTTGCGTAACGCCTCTTGTGTTGCTTTTATGCAACATTACATCGTGGCAAGTTTCACGAAGGGCTTCTCTATGAACCTCGAAAAATTCACTGACCGCGCCAAGGGATTTCTCCAGTCGGCGCAAACCGTCGCGATCCGCATGAGTCATCAGCGGATCAGCCCGGAGCATCTGCTGAAGGCGTTGCTGGAGGATCAGCAGGGCATGGCGTCCGGCCTTATCAAGGCCGCTGGCGGCGACCCCGCCGTGGCCCTGCGAGAAACGGATGCCGCGCTGGCAAAGGTGCCCGTGGTTTCGGGCGGCGGCGCTCAACAGACGCCAGGCCTGGACAATGACGCCGTGCGGGTGCTGGACAGTGCCGAACAGGTGGCAGCCAAGGCGGGCGACAGTTTCGTCACCGTCGAACGGATGTTGCTTGCGCTGACCCTTGCCACCACCAGCGCGGCAGGCAAGGCGCTGAACGCGGCGGGCGTGACCGCCGAAGGGTTGAACGCCGCGATCAACAATCTGCGCGGTGGGCGCACGGCCGATACGGCGGGGGCGGAAGATCGCTATGATGCGCTCAAGAAATTCGCTCGCGACCTGACCGAGGCCGCGCGTGAGGGCAAGCTGGACCCCGTCATCGGTCGCGACGAAGAAATCCGCCGCACGATCCAGATTCTCGCCCGCCGGACCAAGAACAATCCTGTGCTGATCGGCGACCCCGGCGTCGGCAAGACCGCCATTGCCGAGGGCCTTGCGCTGCGCATCGCCAACGGCGACGTGCCCGATACGCTGAAGGACCGGACATTGATGGCGCTGGACATGGGCAGCCTGATCGCGGGCGCGAAATATCGCGGCGAGTTCGAGGAGCGGTTGAAGGGCGTGCTGGACGAGGTGAAGGGCGCGGAAGGCCAGATCGTCCTGTTCATCGACGAAATGCACACGCTGGTCGGCGCGGGCAAATCCGAAGGCGCGATGGATGCGGGCAACCTGCTGAAACCAGCGCTGGCGCGGGGCGAGCTGCATTGCATCGGCGCGACGACGCTCGACGAATATCGCAAGCATGTCGAAAAGGACCCGGCGCTGCAGCGGCGATTCCAGCCGGTGTTCGTGGGCGAGCCGACGGTGGAGGACACCATCTCCATCCTGCGCGGCCTGAAGGAAAAATATGAGCTGCATCATGGTGTGCGGATCACCGACGGCGCGATCGTGTCGGCGGCGACGCTGTCCAACCGCTACATCACCGACCGCTTCCTGCCCGACAAGGCCATCGACCTGATGGACGAGGCAGCCAGCCGCCTGCGCATGGAAGTGGAGAGCAAGCCCGAGGAAATCGAGACGCTTGACCGGCGGATCATCCAGTTGAAGATCGAGCGAGAGGCGCTGAAGAAGGAAAGCGACAAGGCGTCAGCGGATCGCCTGGCGGCGCTGGAAGAGGATTTGGCGAACCTTGAACAGCAGTCGGCGGAACTGACCCAGCGCTGGCAGTCGGAAAAGGACAAGATCGCAGGCGAAAGCAAGTTGAAGGAACAGCTGGACGCCGCGCGAATGGAGCTGGAGCAGGCGCAGCGGGCTGGCGACCTGGCGAAAGCGGGCGAGCTGGCTTACGGGCGCATCCCCGACCTGGAGCGCAAGATCGCAGACGCGGAAGGCGCTACCGAAGGCGCGATGCTGCGCGAGGAAGTGACGAGCGAGGACATTGCATCGATCGTAAGCCGGTGGACCGGCATTCCGGTGGACAAGATGCTGGAAGGCGAACGCGAAAAGCTGCTGGCCATGGAAGAGGAACTGGGCAAGCGCGTCATTGGCCAGGCCGATGCGGTGAAGGCCGTGTCGACCGCCGTGCGCCGTTCACGCGCGGGATTACAGGACCCGAACAGGCCGCTGGGCAGCTTCCTTTTCCTGGGGCCGACCGGCGTCGGCAAAACCGAGCTGACCAAGGCGCTAGCCGGTTTCCTGTTCGACGACGACAGCGCGATGGTGCGGATCGACATGAGCGAGTTCATGGAGAAGCATTCGGTCGCGCGGCTGATCGGCGCGCCGCCGGGCTATGTCGGTTATGAGGAAGGCGGCGTGCTGACCGAAGCGGTGCGGCGGCGGCCCTATCAGGTCATCCTGTTCGATGAGGTCGAGAAGGCGCATGGCGACGTATTCAACATATTGCTGCAGGTTCTGGACGATGGCCGCCTGACCGATGGGCAGGGGCGCACGGTTGATTTCACCAACACGATCATCGTGCTGACGTCCAACCTGGGCAGCCAGTTCATCGCCAGCCTCGCCGATGACGAGCCGGTGGAGAAGGTCGAGGATCAGGTTATGGACATCGTCCGCGCCCATTTCCGGCCGGAATTCCTCAACCGGCTGGACGAGGTAATCCTGTTCCACCGGCTGGGTGCTGCCCATATGGCGCCGATCGTGGATATTCAGGTCGCGCGGATCGGCAAGCTGCTGAAGGACCGCAAGGTGACGCTGGACCTGACGGACGGTGCGCGGGCCTGGCTGGGACGGGTCGGCTATGATCCGGTCTATGGTGCACGGCCGTTGAAGCGGGCAGTGCAACGCTACCTGCAAGATCCGCTCGCCGACCTGATCCTGCGCGGCGAAGTGCCCGATGGATCGACGGTGAAGGTGGATGAAGGTGACGGCGCCTTAAAGCTGAGCATCGCATGAAAAAGGGGCGGCAGTTGTGTTGCCGCCCCTCCCTAGCTCGACCCTCAGACCATCAGAATGTGACCGAAGCGCCTATGAAGAATGACCTGCCGAGCGGGTCATAGGTGGCCGGGAATGTATTTCCGCTGTTTTCGGCGGTGCCGCCATAATCATTGCCAACGATCGGCGGCTGCTTGTCGAACAGGTTGTTGATGCCGCCGCGCAGCTGGAAGCGTTCAGCGACGCGAACGGTGCCGCTGAGGTCGAAATAGCTGCGGGCGCCGATCACCGGAACGACGTAGTCGGCCGGGTCGGCTCCATTGAGGACAATGTCATCCTTGGTCAGCTTGCCGATATAGCGCCAGCGCAGCAGCAGGCTGACCGGACCGTAATCAAGCTGCGTATTCTGAACGAACTGCCATTTGGGCTGGGGGCGCAAGCAGGTCTTACCCACCAGGCCGACACAGTCATAGGAGGGGAAGATAGCGGCTGGCTGATCCACCGACTTGATCGCGCGGGTCGCGTTGATGCCGAATTGCAGACGAGCATCTTCGCCGATCTTGAAATGATAGGCGGCGGCGAAGTCGATACCCGTGCGCTTCAGCGATGCCGCATTGAGCGTGCTGGCGTCCACGCCGGTTTCCGTGCCTCCGCTAAGCGACCCGTTGATGGGGTTGCGGCTGATCAGCTGACAGAAGAATCCATTGGGATCCTGTTCCTGTTCATAGCAGGCATCGACGATGACCTGTTCGGAAAACTGGGTGATGGCATTCTTCACCTTGATGTCGAAATAATCGACCGAGGCAGTGAAGCCGGGCAGCTGACGCGGCTCAAGGACCAGACCGATACTGAACGTATCGGACTTTTCCGGCGTCAGGGTGGGGTTGCCGCCAATATAATTGTTGATCTGTCCGGCGATCGGACCGTTGACCGTGCCAATGCGCCCAGCAGGGACGCCGGTGTCGAGGCATAGCTGCGTCAGGGCCGCGTTGCCCACGGGGTTGGCGCCTGCGCAGGGATCGCTTTCAAGGTCCCCGGTGCTGGACGTGCGGGGTTCACCCAGTTCCTGCAGATTGGGCGCCCTCACCGCCCGCTGATAAAGACCGCGCACGCGCAGGCCCTGGGTCGGTTCCCACTCACCGCCAGCCTTGAAAGTCCAGTTGGTGAAGCTGTTTGCAAATGTGCCCCCAGTGACGAGGTTGGTGACATCACTGTTATACCGGGAATAACGCAGGCCACCTTCGAATGTCAGGGCCTGCGCGAAGGGCATGTCCTCAAGCAGGGGGACACGGATTTCCGCGAACAGTTCCTTCACCGTATATTTGGCGTCGATGGGCGACTGCGACCCGAAGCCAGGCGAATTGCCCGCGACCAGATTTGCGTCCGGGCGGGATACCGTCTTTTCCCGGCGATATTCCGCGCCGACCGCAAAACCAGCGGCGGACGTCGCCGTGGGGAGCGTGAACAGATCGCCCGCGAGCGAGCCGCCGGCCACGAACTGCGTCGTCTTGTCATTCGCTTCGAGGTCGAGGCGGATGAACTGCC
>CAMPHJ010000080.1 GCA_946885845.1 uncultured Sphingobium sp.
GCCTTAGTCGCCCCAGATTTCCTTGAGCTTGCTGAAGAAGCCCGTCGATTGCGGGCATTCATCGCCCGTTTCCGTGGCGCGAAATTCTTCGAGCAGTTCGCGTTGGCGCGCGGTGAGGCGGGTTGGGGTTTCGACATCGACCTGGACGACAAGGTCGCCCTGCCCCCGACCATTCAGCACCGGCATGCCCGCGCCGCGCTGGCGGATTTGCTTGCCTGACTGGATACCGCTGGGAATCTTGATCTCATGTCGCTGGCCGTCGAGGCCGGGCACTTCGATGCTGCCGCCCAGCGCAGCCGTGGTGATGCTGACGGGGCAGCGGCAGAACAGCGTCGTGCCGTCCCGTTCGAAGATCGAATGCCGTTTCACATGAAGGAAGATGTACAGGTCGCCTGATGGCGCGCCCCGCGCACCGGCCTCGCCTTCGCCGGACAGCCGGATGCGGGTCCCGTCATCGACGCCTGCGGGGATGGTGACCGACAGCGTCTTGGGCCGGTCGACGCGTCCTTCGCCCCGGCAGCTGCGGCAGGGGCTTTCAATGATCTGGCCCGCGCCATTGCAGCCCGGACAGGTCCGTTCGACGACGAAGAAGCCTTGCTGCGCCCGCACCTGGCCATGGCCATGGCAGGTGGTGCAGGTCTTGACCCCGGTGCCTGACTGCGCGCCAGAACCGTCGCAGCTGTCGCAGGGTGCAGAAACCTCTATCTCTATCTCGGTCTTTTTGCCGTGATAGGCTTCGTTGAGGCTGATCTCCATGTCATAGCGCAGATCGGCGCCGCGACGCTGTGACTGACGCCCGCCGCCGCCGAAGCCGTTCTGGCCGAAGATCGTTTCGAAAATATCGCCGAGGTCCGAAAAGCCGCCAGCGCCGCGTCCATTGAAGCCGCCGCCACCGCCACCATTCTGGGCATTGGTATAGGCCGCATGACCATAGCGGTCATAGGCGGCGCGTTTTTGCGGGTCCTTGAGGCACTCATAGGCTTCGGACACGGCCTTGAACCTGGCCTCGCCATCGCTGCATCCCCCGGTCTTGTCCGGGTGATATTTCATGGCCAGCTTGCGATAGGCGCTTTTGATCACGCCTGCGTCCGCCGTCCGCTCGACCTCGAGCAGTTGGTAATAGTCCAATTCGCTACTCATCTTGCCCCCGGCGCGCGCACGTCCCACGACCTGTTTTCCAAATCCCCTGTCGCAAGCGACAGGGGATGGACCCTAACCGAACGGCGGTAGCAGCTACCATAACCGTTCGGTCCGAGCGAAGTCGAGAAGCGCTTCATCGAGCCTTACGCCTTGTTGTCGTCCACTTCCGAAAATTCGGCATCGACCACATCATCATCGGCCTTGGGCGCGTCGGCGTCCGGGGAAGCTCCCTGAGCCTGCTCCTTTTCATAGATGGCCTGGCCCAGCTTCATCGCGACCTGGGCAAGTTCCTGCGCCTTGGTCTTCATCGCTTCGACATCGCCGCCTTCAACAGCGGACTTGGTCGCGGCGATGGCTGTTTCGATTTCCGATTTCAGCGCGGCATCGACCTTGTCGCCATGTTCTTCCAGCTGCTTTTCCGTGGTGTGGACCAGGCTTTCGGCGTTGTTCTTCGCCTCGGCCCCTTCGCGACGCTTCTTGTCCTCTTCGGCGAAGCGTTCGGCGTCCTTGACCATCTGGTCGATGTCAGCGTCGGACAGACCACCCGAAGCCTGAATGCGGATCTGCTGTTCCTTGCCCGTGCCCTTGTCCTTGGCATGGACATTGACGAGGCCATTGGCGTCGATGTCGAAGGTGACTTCGATCTGGGGCACGCCACGCGGTGCGGGCGGAATGCCAACCAGGTCGAACTGACCCAGCAGCTTGTTATCCGCAGCCATTTCACGTTCGCCCTGGAACACGCGGATGGTCACCGCCTGCTGATTGTCGTCGGCGGTCGAATAGACCTGGGACTTCTTGGCAGGGATAGTGGTGTTGCGATCGATCATGCGGGTGAACACGCCGCCCAGCGTTTCGATGCCGAGCGACAGCGGGGTCACGTCGAGCAGCAGCACGTCCTTGACGTCGCCCTGCAACACGCCCGCCTGGATCGCCGCGCCCATGGCGACGACTTCGTCCGGGTTGACGCCCGTGTGCGGCTCCATGCCGAAAAAGTCCTTCACGGCCTCACGCACCTTGGGCATGCGGGTCATGCCGCCGACGAGGACGACTTCGCTGATCTCGCTTGCGGCAATACCCGCGTCGGCCAGCGCCTTCTTGCAAGGCTCCATGGTCCGCTTGATAAGGTCCATCACCAACCGTTCCAGATCGGATCGGGTGATGTTCTTGACCAGATGCTTCGGGCCATTCTGGTCAGCGGTGATGAAGGGCAGGTTGACTTCGGTCGTCTGTGCCGATGACAGTTCGATCTTGGCCTTTTCGGCTGCTTCCTTCAGGCGCTGCAGAGCCAGCTTGTCCTTCGTGAGGTCGATGCCCTCATCCTTCTTGAAGCTTTCGGCCAGATATTCCACCAGCTTGGCGTCGAAATCCTCGCCGCCCAGGAAGGTGTCGCCGTTGGTCGACTTCACTTCGAACACGCCGTCGCCGATCTCAAGGATCGAGATGTCGAAGGTGCCGCCGCCAAGGTCATATACCGCGATCGTCTTGCCGTCCTGCTTGTCGAGGCCGTAGGCGAGCGCCGCAGCCGTCGGCTCGTTGATGATGCGCAGCACTTCCAGACCCGCAATCTGGCCGGCGTCCTTGGTCGCCTGACGTTGGGCGTCGTTGAAGTAGGCAGGAACGGTGATAACCGCCTGGGTGACCGTTTCACCCAGATAGCTTTCGGCGGTTTCCTTCATCTTCTGCAGGGTGAAGGCGGAAATCTGCGAAGGCGAATAATCCTTGCCGCCAGCCTGGACCCATGCGTCGCCATTGGCGCCCTTGACGATATGATAGGGGACAAGTTCCATGTCCTTCTTCGTCGTCGGGTCTTCGAATCGACGCCCGATCAGGCGCTTCACCGCGAATATGGTGTTGTCCGGGTTGGTGACGGCCTGGCGCTTTGCAGGCTGGCCGATCAGGCGCTCGCCATCCTTGGTGAAGGCGACGATAGACGGCGTAGTCCGCGCGCCTTCCGCATTTTCGATCACCTTGGGCTTGCCGCCGTCCATCACAGCCACGCAGCTGTTGGTGGTGCCAAGGTCAATGCCGATTACTTTTCCCATCTTGTCCTCTTAAACCCCAATTTCATTCAGCGGTTGACGGCCCCATACCTCACGAAAGCGCCAAGGCAAGGCCATTTGCGGATGGGATATAGGCGCGATCTTTCTTGGCACAAGAAGCCGTGGCGATTACCGTAACAATCGACCGGAAACGAGACAGTCACGAAAGCGACAGGCGATGCGCGCATTTTTATCCATCCTTCCCCTTGCTGCTCCTATTTTGCTGACCGCGTGCGGCGACCCCGCCCCGACTTATATCGATCAGGCCTGGGTCCGGCTAAGCCCCAACAAGGACCGGCCATCTGCAGGCTATTTCGTCGCGCATGGGGGTGACGCAGGCACGCAGCTGCGCGGGGTCATGACGGATTATGCCCTCAAGGTAGAGATGCATGAAAGCATCAGCGAGGGCGGCGTCATGAAGATGAAGCCGATCGATTCGGTCGACATTCCAGCCAAGGGCAAGGTCAGCTTTGCGCCCGGTGGCAAGCACCTCATGATCTGGGGCATCAACGACACCGCGATCAGCCGGGGCAAGATGACCTTCACGTTCCTGCTAGCGAATGGCGACCGGCTGCTGGTCGACGCCGCCATCCAGAAGCCCGGCGCTGCAGAACCTGCAATGGCCGCTGGCGAGGGGCATGAATAGAATTGAGCAGCCGCGCCCTCACCCCTGCCGAAGCCGCCCTTGCCCGGTCGGTCTTTGGAAGGGCGATCGACTATGACAGGGTGCGGGTGCACAACCGCAAATGGTGGCCGCTCCAGCCGCGCGGCGTGACCATGGCGCCCGATGGGGACCTGTGGTTCCATCCGGGCGGTGGACTGTTCTGCCCCGACTTCTGTGATACGCCGCTCAATCTTCAGGGGCATTTCATTCATGAAATGACGCATGTCTGGCAGGCGCAGAGGGGCGGCAAATGGTATCTGCCATTGATGCGCCATCCTTTCTGCCGATATGGTTATGACATCGTGCCGGGTCGCCCGTTCCACCGCTACGGACTGGAGCAGCAGGCGGAAATCGTGCGGCACCTCTTCCTGCTGAAACAGGGCGCGCGCGTCGAAGGCAAGCCGCCGCTCGCCATATATGAAGCGTTGCTGCCCTTCACCGCCGCCTGAGGGCGTCCCAGATAAGCTCGGTTTCCAGCCTTTATCCATGCTACATCTTCATTCATGCGCATTCTGACCGCCCTGTTGCCGCTGGCCGCATTTATGGCGACGCCAGTTTTTGCCGGGCAGGCCGATCGCGCCGGGCACTATTATCTGCGCGGGGTGATGGAGACGGGATCGGAACTGATGCTCCATGCCGACGGGCGATTTCAATGGTATCTCGTCTACGGCGCGCTTGACCTGTTTGCCGAGGGTGACTGGAGGGAGGCAGACGGCGCTGTCATCCTGACCGCGCGCAAGAGCAAGGACGTGCCGCAGCCGGGTTTCGAAACGCTTGTGCTGACCGTCAAGGATCGCGCGCTGATCCCGCCCGACGCGCGTGGCGCTTATACGAGGCCATCGGACGAGAGCGACTGAGCCCGGTCGCCCGCCCCTAGCGTACCGCCGGTTCCAGCAGCTGGATGCTGCCGATATCAGCGTCAATCTCTGCACGGATGCCGACCGGCAGGCTGAACTGGCTGGCGATATGACCGAAGGCCGCACCCTGGAAAGCTGGTATGCCCAGCGGTTCAAAATGCTGCTGAAGCACTTCCGATACGGTGAAGCCGCCATAGGACGATTCGCTGGCGGCGCAGTTGTTGCACTGGCCAAATACCACCCCGGCGACCTTGCCCAGCAATCCGGCGAGCGACAGCTGAGTCAGCATCCGGTCGATCCGGTAGGGCGCTTCCCCCACATCCTCCAGGAACAGGATGGCGCCATCGAAATCGGGAAGCCAGGATGTTCCGACCAGCGCCGCCAGCACGGTCAGGTTGCCGCCCAGCAAGCGCCCTGTCGCCTTGCCCCCGCGAAATGTGCGGATGCGACCGTTGCGTTGAACCAGGCGGTCTTCCTGTCCGGCGGGATTGACCAGCGTCGGCGTCGCACCGTCAAAAGCGATCGCGCGGAAGGCTTGCCAGGAAAATCGCGGCCAGCTGCTGGCGGCATTAGGACCATGGATCGTGGGAAATCCCGCACGGGCGGCGAACGCCAGATGCAGTGCGGTTATATCGCTAAAACCGATCAGCAGCTTTGGATTGGCGCGGATCGTCGCGAAATCGAGAAGAGGCAGGATACGCGCACAACCCCACCCGCCCCGCACTGCGAAGACGGCGCGCACGTCGGGATCGGCGAACATCGCATTGACGTCCGCGGCGCGGTCCGCATCCGTCCCCGCCAGATAGCCCCGGCGTTCGGCCAGATGCTTGCCCAGTTTGGGTTTGAGGCCCATTGCAACGATGGTTTCCTTGACCAGATCCAGGTCGAACAGATCGTCGGTAAAGCCCGCAGGCTCGATCAGGCCCACCGTGTCGCCGGGACGCAAGCGCGGCGGTTTTCCCACTGCTGCGGGCGCCGGAGCCTTCGCAGCGGTCAGAGCGCCACACATCGCCGCCAGCATCATGCGCCGGTCCAAACCAGTCGCCCCGGTCAAAATGGTCGCCCATCCTTGTGGCTGTAACGTCCCCCCGACCACCGAAGGTCGATGTCGGGATAATGCGCATCGCCTATCGGCACGCGGCCGAATGCCAGAAATGCACAGTCAGATCCGCTTTCATTCACCAGATGATGCCCATCTGGATGCCCTTTTGGAAAGGCGGCCATGTCCCCGGCCTGCATCACCTCTCGGCCTTCTTCCTCGATCAGCACCGCTTCGCCGCTCAGCATGACGACAAATTCATCCTCATCTTCATGCCAGTGGCGTTGCGATGAAGCAGCCCCCGGTTTCAGGACGACGTGGCTGACACCGAAATCGGCGAGTCCCGCGGCCAGACCAAGCCGACGCACCCAGCGGTCAGCGACCGCTGCGGCGAACGGCGCTGGATAGCCGGTGCGATTGGTCTGCTCAATGGCTGCAAGATCGATCTTGGGCATGATCTTTCCCTTCCGCTGGCAAAGGCGCTAGCCTTTCGCTAACGCAGCGCCATGATCATGACCAGCACCAATGCCGATGTAGTGGACATAGCGAGCAAGCTGATAGCCTGCCCTTCGGTTACGCCCGCGCGAGGCGAGGTGTTCGCCGTGCTGGAATCGCTGCTCTTGCAGTTGGGCTTTACCGTGGACCGTTTCGTGACGGGCGAAGCGCCCGATGGGCCGGTGGAAAATCTGATCGCCTGGCGCACGACCGGCGCAGGACCGCATTTCGCCTTTGCAGGGCATCTGGACGTTGTGCCGCCGGGCAATGGATGGACCAGCGACCCTTTCACGCCCGACATTCGCGGTGAATTGCTGCATGGCCGAGGGGCGGTAGACATGAAGGGGGCGATTGCAGCCTTCGTCGCCGCGCTTGCCGATATTCCCGGCGACTTGCCTGGCACGATCAGCCTGATCATCACTGGCGATGAGGAAGGGCCTGCGGTTTATGGCACGCTCGCCTTGATGGAACGCATGGCGGCCCATGGCCTGCGGCCCGACCTTTGCCTGGTGGGCGAACCCACATCATCGCAGCGGTTGGGGGACGTCATCAAGATCGGTCGGCGCGGGTCGGTCAATATGTGGATCAAGGTCGACGGCGTTCAGGGCCATGTCGCCTATCCGCATCTGGCCGACAATCCCATTCCCCGGCTGGTCCGTTTATTGTCGGCAATCGAAGCCGAAGTGCTGGACG
>CAMPHJ010000081.1 GCA_946885845.1 uncultured Sphingobium sp.
GTCCTTGTCCGGCCCGCCGCCTGATCCTTACCCCTTCCTGACCGAACGGCCCTTTGCCCATCGCGGGCTGCATGGGCCGTCGGTCAGCGAAAACGGCATGGCGGCGTTCCGCGCCGCTGTGGCGCAGGGTCATGGCATCGAATGCGACGTGCGTTTGAGCCATGACGGCGTCGCCATGGTCTTTCACGACATGGCGTTGTCGCGCATGACGGGGGTGGAGGGCGATATAGGCCACTGGCCCGCCGATCGGTTGGACCAGTTGCCCCTGCATGATGGTGGGCCGGTCCCCCGCCTGTCCGACCTGCTGGAACTATGTGGCGAGCAGGTGCCGCTGCTGATCGAAATCAAGGTGACGGGTCGGCGGGTCGCGCCGATCTGCCGCGCGGTGGCGCGGGACCTGGCGCGTCATCCCGGAGCGAAGGCGGCGGTCATGTCCTTCAACCCCCTGGCCGTGCGATGGTTCGCGCGGCGCATGCGCGGTGTAGCGCGCGGCCTGGTGGTCACCGAGCAGGATAAGCGGGGCTGGCGCGCGAAAATGCAGCGCGGCCTTGCGCTTTGGCTTGCCCGGCCCGATTTTGTGGCCTGTGATATTCTTGACCTGCCATCATCCCTTTCCGCCCTCATGCGCCACAAAGGCAAGCCGGTGCTGACCTGGACCGTACGCTCCCCAGACGATCGGGATCGCGCGGCGCGGCATGCGGACCAGATCATATTCGAGGTGGCGGGTGACTGACTGTGTGGCGCGGGTGGCGAGCGGCGTCGCAGACCTGCCCCGCGATCAATGGGATGCCTGCGCGGGGACAGCGAACCCGTTTATATGCTGGGATTTTCTGGCGGCGCTGGAAAAATCGGGGAGCGTAGGGCCGGGCACGGGTTGGCAAGCGCTGCCCTTGCTGATCGATGGACCCGGCGGGGGGATCGCCGCAGCAGCGCCGCTTTATGCCAAGACCCACAGCCAGGGCGAATATGTATTCGACCAGGGCTGGGCCGAGGCATGGGAGCGAGCGGGTGGGCGCTATTATCCCAAGATCCAGCTGTGCGCGCCATTTTCCCCGGTTCCCGGTCCCCGGCTGCTGCTAAACGACCCATCGCTGGCCTCCGCACTGATCGCCGGGATCGAAATGGTCGTTGATCGCAATGAACTGTCGTCGGCGCATGCCACCTTCATCGAACCGGCCCAGGTGCCGTTGTTCGAAGCGGCGGGCTGGCTGATCCGGGAGGACATCCAGTTCCACTGGACCAACCAGAGCTATCGCCATTTCGATGACTTTCTGGCCAGCCTGTCCAGCGCCAAGCGGAAGAATATTCGCAAGGAAAGGGCGCGCGCGGTCGAGGGGCTGGACATCGTCCACCTGACCGGCGCGGACCTGCGCGAGGAGCATTGGGACGAATTCTGGCGATTTTATCAGGATACCGGCGCGCGCAAATGGGGGCGGCCCTATCTGACGCGATCATTTTTTTCGATGCTGGGCGAAAAGATGGGCGACCGCGTGCTGCTGGTGCTGGCGCGGCGGCAGGGGCGAGCGATTGCGGGCGCGCTCAACCTGATCGGTGGCGATGCGCTGTATGGACGCTATTGGGGTTGTACCCAGGAGGTCCCCAACCTTCATTTCGAGCTATGCTATTATCAGGCGATCGACATCGCCATCGCACGCGGTTTGTCGCGGGTGGAAGCCGGTGCGCAGGGCGGGCACAAGCTGGCCAGGGGATATGCACCCGAACCAACCTATTCGGCGCATTACCTGCCCAACCCGTCATTTCGCCGGGCGGTGGCGGATTTTCTGTCCCAGGAACGCGCTGGCGTTGAACGCGACCGCGCCTGGTTGAGCGAACGAACGCCGTTCAGGAAAGATTGACGATCAGGCTGCGCGCAACTGTGTCGAAGCGATCAGGGCGCGTGCCTGCCGCTGTGCCTCGGCAATTTCACGTCCGGTCATTTCTTCGGCGATTTCGGCGCGCATCGCCTGTCCTTCCTCACTGCCCCGAAGCGCGGCGAGGTTGAACCATTTATGCGCTTCGACCAGGTCGACCGACAGATCGCCCGTGCCGCAGCTATAGGCCACGCCCAGTTCGAAACAGGCTTCGGCCGATTCATACGCCGCGATCGACTGGCGGCTTTCCATCAGAAACTGGGCGCTCTTCAAACTGTTCGCCATGACCTGATCCCCCTTATGGACTTCACTGGATGGTTCTTGACGAAGGCAACAATGGACGGGGTGTGATAAAAAATGGTTAACGCGATTTTCCTGTTTTGCAGGCCCTGACCCCGATCTAACTGGGCGGGCAAAGGTTAATGCGTTGAAATGACGATCCGGGGGTGGCTTCCGTCGGGGATAATCCCCATAGCCGCCTGCATGACTGCGTCCCCGGAAACATCTGCATCGGCATCGACGAGAAAGGACATACCGTTCCGCGAATTCGTCCTGCTATGCGCTTGCCTGATCGCGATGAACGCCATGTCCATCGACCCGATGCTCCCCGCTCTGCCGGACATCGGCCGTGACCTGGCCGTCACGCAGCCCAATGACCGGCAGCTGATCATCAGCGTCTATTTCCTGGGGCTGGGCGTGGGATCATTGATCTTTGGCGTCCTGTCCGACCGATTCGGGCGCAAGAAAGTGCTGGGCATCGCCATGGCGCTGTTCATCCTGGCATCCATCGCATGCGCCGCCGCGCAGAGCTTTGCGATGATGCTGACGGCGCGCGCCATGGCCGGATTCTTTGCCGGGGCGAGCCGGGTTATCGCGGTCAGCATCATCCGCGACCGATTCCGGGGCGACGCGATGGCGCGGGTCATGTCGCTGATTTTCGCCGTGTTCATGCTGATCCCGGTCGTCGCGCCCACTTTCGGGCAAGCGATCCTGTGGATCGCGCCATGGCGGTGGATTTTCTGGATATTGGCCATCCTGTCCACGCTGATCCTGCTGTGGATGTTGATTCGCCTGCCCGAAACGCTGGCCCCGGAAAACCGCGTGCCCATCAGCGTGCCGTCGCTGCTGCGCACCATGGGGCTGATCGTCACCACGCGCAGTTCGATCGGCTATATGCTGGCGAGCGGGGTCGCGATGAGCGGGCTGATCGGATTCATCCTGTCGATCCAGCAAATCTTTTTCGATGTGTTCGACGCGCAGGACATATTCCCCCTTGCCTTCGCGGTGCAGGCAGGCAGCATGGGGATCGGCAGCCTGGTGAACAGTCGGCTGGTGTCGCGATTTGGCGCGCGGCGGCTGAGCCAGGGCGCGTTGCTGGGCCTGATCCTGATCAACATGGTGCATCTGGCCGTCATTCTGGCCGGGTATGAAACGATAATCAGCTTCATCGTCCTGCAATCGCTGACGATGCTGACGGTGGCGTTCACAGCGTCCAACTTCAGCGCAATATCGATGGAGCCATTTTCCAGGGGCGCGGGCGCGGCATCGTCATTCCAGTCGTTCCTGACGACTGCGGTTTCCAGCATGTTCGGCAGCCTGGTCGGCTTGTCCTTTGACGGGACGACCCTGCCCCTGACGGTGGGCATGCTGACGTTCGGCGCGCTGTCTTTCCTGATCATCTATTGGGCCGAGCGCGGAAAGCTCTTTACCCGCCCCCATCATGGCGCGCTGCGCGACGTGGAAGTCGAAGCAGTCCGGTAAACAAGAAAGGGGGCAGTCGCCTGCCCCCTTGCTCCATGCCTGTCAGGCGTCGCGTCCGCCCGGCGTGGGCGCGCCCGGCATCGGCGGCACCGGCTGCGGCGGGATGTCGGCGTCCTGTTCATGCGTTTCCACAAGGCCGCGCGCCACATGGCTCTTGCGATGGCCATAGAGGAAATAGAGCAGCAGCCCCAGCCCGCCCCAGACCGGCAGAACCATCTGGGCATCCACCGGCAGGTTGAAGAACAGGAACATGCAGCCAATCGCCGCAGCGGGCGCGACCAGCCAGATGGCCGGCGTCCTGAACGGGCGTCGGCGCTGGGGGTCCCTGATCCGCAGCACGACGACGGCAATCGACACCATGAAGAAAGCGAAGAGCGTGCCCGAATTGGAAATGTCGGCCAGTTGACCCACGGGCAGCAGCGCGGCGGCGATGGCGACGAAGATGCCGGTAAAGATGGTCACGACATGTGGCGTTTTGAAGCGCGGGTGAATGCTGGCAAGTTTTTCCGGGAGCAGCCCGTCACGGGCCATCACGAAAAAGATGCGCGTCTGGCCGAACATCATCATCAGGATGACGGATGGCAGGGCCAGGTTTGCGGCGAGGCCGAGCGCATTGCCGACGACCGTCCAGTTGATCGCCCGCAGCACATGGGCCAGCGCTTCGTTGGAACAGACAAGATCATTGGCGTGAGCAGCCGTGGCGCAGGCGGCGGCAAAGCCCTGCGACCCCGGCGCGACGATCGACCCGTCGGGGCCCAGAACCGGCTGCGCACCGATCGCGCCAATCGCGCCCGCGGCGACGAACAGGTAAAAGATGGTGCAGATCGCAAGGCTGCCGATCAGGCCGATCGGCACGTTGCGTTGAGGATTTTTGGTTTCTTCCGCAGCGGTTGAGACGGCGTCGAACCCGACATAGGCGAAAAAGATCGACGCCGCCGCCCCGACGATGCCCATGCCGCTGGTGCCTTCCGGGCCAAACCAGCCATTGGGCGCGAAGGGCGAAAAATTGCCAGTGTCGAGCACGGGCAGCGTCAGCGCGACGAAAGCGGTCAGGGCCGTGACCTTGATAGCGACCAGCACCGCGTTCACGCGCGCGCTTTCGGTGGTGCCGAGGACGAGCAGCGCAGTGACGGCCAGGGCGACGAAGATGGCGGGAATGTTGATGAACCCGTGCGAGAAATCGGCATGGGGAATGAGGCCGTTCATGGTCCATACCGGCCCGGCGGACAGCGCCTGGGGCAGTTCAAGCCCGGTGATGCTTTTCATGAGGCCCATGAAATAGCCTGACCAGCCGACCGACACGGCGCTGGCCGCGACGGCATATTCCAGGATGAGCGCCCACCCGACCATCCAGGCGAGCAGTTCGCCCACCACGGCATAGGTATAGGTATAGGCTGACCCCGAAACCGGGACCATCGACGCGAGTTCGGAATAGCACAGGGCGGCAAAGGCGCAGACCGCGCCCGCGATCATGAAGCTCCACATCATGCCCGGCCCCGCCTTTTGCGCGGCGGCGGCGGTCAGCACGAAAATGCCGGTGCCGATGATCGCGCCGACACCCAGCAGCGTCAGTTGAACCGGCCCTAATGTGCGGACGAGGGATTTTTTTTCAGCCGTCGCCAATATGGCGTCCAGCGGCTTGATGCGCCCGAAGATCATGAATGGAGCCCTTTATCCATATGCCGTTTGTCCGGGCGGTCAGGCCGACCGATCCCCCCTGTTTTTCTGTAGTCGGGAGACTATCGCCTAATCCGGCCCGCGCAAGTATGTTGCGTGACGCCGACACTGTAGAAGGAAAGCCATGATGATCGAACTGCTGCGGGCGGCGTGCCTGGACAATGTCCCCCACGGCTTTGCCGGGCGGCGCGGCGGCGTTTCCAGCGGCGTCCACGCAGGCCTGAATGTCGGGCTGGGATCGGACGATGAGCGGGAGGCGGTTCTGCGCAATCGCGACCTGGCGCGCGACGCTCTGTTGCCCGGCGCGCAACTGGTGACGGTGCGGCAGGTTCACTCCCCCGACGTGGTGACCGTAACGGCCGCAATCGGGGAGCAGGATCGACCGGCGGCGGACGCCATGGTCACTGACCGGCCGGGGCTGATTTTGGGCATATTGACCGCGGACTGTGTGCCGGTCCTCTTCGCCGACCCCGATGCGGGCGTCGTCGGCGCGGCGCATGCAGGCTGGAAGGGCGCGTTGAGCGGCGTGACCGACCGAACGATCCAGGAGATGGAGAAGCTGGGCGCGCGGGCAGGGCGCATCCGTGCCGCCATCGGCCCCTGTATCGCGCGCGCTTCCTATGAAGTGACCGAGCCGTTCATGCGGGCTTTCGAAGATCAGGACCCGGAAAATGGGCGATTCTTCAGCGCGGGACGGGAAGGCCATTGCCAGTTCGACATAGCCGCCTATGTCGCCGCGCGTCTGGCGGCATCCGGCATTGGCCGCGTCGAGATGCTGGATGAGGACAGTTATAGCCAGCCTGAGCGTTTCTATAGCTATCGCCGTTCCTGCCATCGTGGCGAAGCGAGCTATGGTCGGCAGATTTCCATGATCGCGGTGGGATAATAGCGCCCTGCCCCCGTCGCCTCGCCGGACAGGGCGTGGTCGGCGGGCTGGCGCGCCTGCATGTCATACCGTCCGACAGCTTTTCTAGTTGCAATAAAGGATGGGATTGCGGCCACGCCACCAGCAACCTATTTGTCGCGGGCGCGTCGATGTTTGACGAGCAAGGGGGACAGGCTAAGGCGTGGCATGAGCACCAGAACAGATTCAGGGGAAATTGATCCCGTCATCGAAAGCCGCGACCAGTTGATCGCCGCCTTCGCCAAGGGAGAAAAGCCCAAGGATCGCTGGCGCATCGGCACCGAACATGAAAAATTCGTCTATGCCAAAGATGATCATCATGCCCCGTCCTATGGTGAAAGTGGCGGCATCCACACGCTGCTGATCGGCCTGACCCGCTATGGCTGGAGCCCGGTGTTCGAGGGCGAAAACATCATCGCCCTGTCCGGTGCCGACGGGACGGTCAGCCTGGAACCGGCGGGACAGCTGGAGCTTTCAGGCGCGCCGCTGGACAATCTTCACCAGACCTTTGGCGAGACACAACGGCATCTGGAACAGGTCAGATATGTCGGCGAAATGCTGGGGCTGGGCTTCCTGGGCCTGGGCATGTGGCCCGACAAGCGCCGCGACGAATTGCCGATCATGCCCAAGGGCCGCTACG
>CAMPHJ010000082.1 GCA_946885845.1 uncultured Sphingobium sp.
GCGGATCGGGCCTTTCGGAAATCATCGTTACAGCACGCAGGCGCGAAGAACGGCTACAGAATGTCCCGATCTCCGCCACCGCGTTCGACGCCAACTCACTGACGCAACGTAACATCTCGAATACGCAGGACCTGCTGGGGCAAGTGCCCTCGCTCGTGGTCGGCGGATCGGGGCAGCAGCGCAACACCGAGAATATCACGATCCGTGGCCAAGGCGCGACCTTCAACGCGGCGCCGGGCGTGGTACTCTATTCGGCTGAAGTCCCGCTGATCGCGGATCAGCGCAACAACGCCCAGAATGGCGGCGGCCTCAACTATTACGACCTCGCCAGCCTGCAGGTCCTGCGCGGACCGCAAGGCACGCTGTTTGGCCGTAACACAACTGGCGGCGCGGTCCTGTTCGAACCGCAGCGTCCAACCGAACGACTCGAAGGCTATGGCCAGATCCAATATGGCAATTATGATTCGATCGAGTTGCGCGGCGCGCTGAACTTGCCGATTGTCGAAGACACGCTGCTGCTGCGCGTCGCCGGCATCTACCAGAAGCGCGACGGTTTCACGCACGAAATCACCACGGACACGGACCTGGATAATCGCAATCGCTATTCCTTCCGTGCAGGTTTGACCTGGCGCATGGCGCCCGGCATCGAAAATTATCTCCTCGCGACCGTGGGCCGCGTCCAGGAACATGGCACGGGAACGGTGCTTAATGCCGTCCCAGGCGGCGTTGATCCTCAAACGGGGCTGCCATTCAGCACCTATCTCCAGCAACAGAACGGTCGCGGTATCCGGTCGGTCGCACTCAGCCCGTTGCTTTGGAGCGAACGGACACGCTACTTTTCCATCACCGACATCTTCTCGGCAGAACTTACCGATACTTTGACTTTCCGTAACATCGCCAATTATCAGCACCTGAAGAACAGCGCGCCTTTCGATGGCGATGGCTATCCTGACGATCACAGGCCTCCATCCACACAGGGCGGTACTTTGATCGGCGCCGATGAGATCAGTCCCGGTGGACTTTCAAAGTACAACTACTACACCGATGCACGGCAATATTCTTTTGAGCCCCAGTTTCAGGGCAAGCTCGCGGGGGAAGCGCTCAACTTCACCGTGGGCGCCTATTATGAGAGCGTGAAGCCGCTGGGCGCGCAGTTGGTTTCAGCTTTCAATCCGACCCGTCGCGGCCAGAGGACGATCAGCCAAGCCCTGTATGCACAAGGAACGCTATCCTTCGGCAGCTTGTCAGAAAGCCTTGATGGGCTGCGGCTGACCGCGGGCTATCGCTATACATGGGACAAGCTGACGGCCTTCTCGAACTTCGGGTTGCCCGATGCGCCCGTCACGAGGTCCAGTGCCAAGTTCAAGGCGCCGAACTGGACAGTCGGCCTCGATTATAATGTGAACCAGAATGTGTTGCTCTACGCAAAGGTCAGCCGGGGATACAAGACGGGCGGTGTCGGCACTTCGACCCCTGCACCTGATCTTCGTTCCTTCCAGCCGGAATTCGTAACCGCTTACGAAGGCGGCATAAAAGCCGACTGGCATGTCGGCAGCATTCCGATCCGCACGAACATCAACTATTATTACACAAGCTATAAGGATTTGCAGAGGACCGGGGGAACCGCCTATTTCTACAATGGGCAGCAGGTCTTTGGCGCGCAAACCAGCAACGCGGGCAAGGCGCACATCCAGGGGGTGGAGTTCGAGGGCGAGGTGCGGCCCGCACGCTGGCTCACGCTGTCGGGCACCTATTCCCACACCGCCGCAAAATATGATGAATATACCGCGCCATCCCTGTTTCCCGCTGGCATTCCTGCCTTTGGCCTGCCGCCCGGCTTCGATTGCGGCGTGGGTGTTCCGTTCAATGGCGCAACGGGTCAGTGCGTCCTGACCGACATCCCTTTTCAGTTCACGCCGAAAAACCAGTTCAGCATCACCGGCAGGGTCGATTTGCCGCTTGATGAATCGATTGGAAAGGTCAGCATTTCGGCAACCTATTCCTACATCGATGCTCAATATACGTCACCGTCCAAGGCGCCCATTGACGAGCCGTTCGCCTATATCGGCGGCAACTGTCCCCGCGTGAATAGCGGAACCTATGCCGGGTCGGTCCGGTGCGGACCGGGAGATGGCTATGGCTTGCTGGGACTGAATATACAGTGGCAAAATGTCGCTGGATCGAACTTCGATCTTGGCGCTTTCGCCACGAACCTGACCAATGAGAAATATATCATCAGCAGCCAGGGTGTATCCTATCAGAGCGGCTTCAATTCCTACATTTATGGCGAGCCCAGAATGTACGGCATGTCGCTTCGGTATCACTTCGGCACCTGAGCAAGCGCAGCGCAATCGCCTTCCAAACAGGCGATTGCGCTTACCTTCCCCGTCGGTCCGCGGGCATCTGGGTAGGATATGTATCAGTCGCTACTGCTACATGTCGCATTGAGCACGGATTTGTGAAGAGAGTTCCGGTCTTACCGCTTGGATAAGTGGATGGACGTTAAAGAGGTCCAAGCAATGGCACGCACGAAATTTCACCTAGGCTACTTCACCAAGTTTGGGGCTACTTCATGGCCAGGCGACGGGAAGGAGTTCGGCTCGCGATGGACGGACGGGTCTTATCATAAAGATTTGGCCAAGATGCTGGAAGCCGCGAAGTTCGACTTTGTATTCTTCGAAGACAGCCTGATCGTTGGTGATCGATACGCCAACTCAATGGAACTCGATCTCAAGAATGCGACGCTCTCGCCCAAGCTCGACCCTATGCCGCTCCTGCCATTGATGGCGCAGGAAACGTCGCACATCGGCCTCGTTGCGACTGCTTCGACCACCTTTTATCCGCCCTATCTGCTGGCCAGGCTGCTTTCCACCATCGACTCCCTCACTAACGGCCGCGCAGGCTGGAACATGGTGACGTCAAGCGAGCGGAACGCGGCCATGAACTTTGGCATGGACAAGTTGCTTCCCCCGAATGAGCGGTACGATATCGCCGACGAGTTCGTTGAACTTGTCAAAAAGCTGTGGGATTCCTGGGAGGAAGGCGCTCTGGTCGCGGACACTGAAACTGGTGTCTATGTCGATCATACCAAGGTGCACACCGTAAATTTTGAGGGCAAGCATTTCCGCTCACGTGGTCCATTGAACACGCTGCGGTCGCCCCAGGGCTATCCGGTTCTGGCGCAGGCGGGCGCATCCGAGCGCGGCCGCCAATTCTCGTCCAAGAATGCCGAGGTTGTGCTGGGCATGATGACCGGCGGTGTTCCGGGCATGAAAGCCTATCGCCAGGACATTCGGGATCGCGCCGAAGCGCAGGGCCGCAATCCCGACGACATCAAGGTCTTCTTCCTGACGCCGGTGGAAATCTTCCCCGAAGACGGCGAGCGGCCCGAAATGACCGAGGCCGAAAAGCAGGCTTCATTCGAGCATAATATCGTCATGGCTTCGTCGTCGCTCGACGTCGACTTCTCGCTCTACGACGTGGACGCACCCGTGCCGCAGGACATTGTGGCAGGCGGCCACACCAGCGCCCTTGAGTTCATGAAGAAGGCCGGTCGTGAAGAGGGCAAATCCCTTCGCGACCTGTTCTCCGCCGGCAAGGGCGCGAGCGGCATGGACTTTAGCGGCACCGTTGAGCAAGTCGCCGAAAAGATGATGGCGGTTATGGACGAAGTGGGCGGAGACGGTTTCCTGATCGAAGGATCAGGCTATAATCGCCAGCTTCCTGATTTGGTCAATGGGGTCATTCCGGCACTGCAAAGGGCGGGTGCGGTCCGCACCGAATATCGCGGCACCACCCTGCGTGATATCTTGCGCGAGTTCTGACCAAGGTCGTGCGGTCGCACCATGGTCGGGCCGGTTCTTTTATTTGCTATCAACGATGGTGGCGCCCCATTCACTACGTTTCAAAGCTTTCTGCGGCATAAACACATTTTCGGAGCTGGAGACCCGCAAGAACCGGGTGTTCGTGGCTTGGCGAAGGTGTAGCCGCTCTTACTCGCTTCCGCGCGGAATCCGGGATTACAGGCGTTTGCCGTTCCGCTCCGCTTTGCTCGCTCATCTGTCCGAAGGAGTGGTGGAGCGAAGGCATGACCGTTATGCCTTACTAAAGTCTTGGAACAGTGTCAGTCGCGCGACCGCGGATACCAGGCCTTCTGACCTGACTTCGATCGTAGCGCTGGGTCCAGATCCGGTCGGCCGCAGGATCGCCAGCGCATGTCCATGCCAAGTCTTCGCCACAGGTTGCCGCAGGCTGGCGACACCGCGGGGGTTGGCGTTGCCGAACCCGGCCAATTCGACAGGTCCACTCAGCGCAGCCTGAAGCACGCGCACTTCGTCGGGCAGGACCAACCCCTGCGCATCGACCACGCTGACCGTCACATAAGCCAGATCGTTCCGGCTCGCACGGATGCGTGGCCGATCGACGTCCAGCCGAAGCGCGGCGGCAGGCCCGGCGGTCTGTAGAACGCGCCGCCCAATGAGTTTCCTGCCTCGATAGGCGGACGCTATGAGCTTTCCGGGGGCATAGGGTAGCGTGAAACGAGCCTCCAGATTATCGGCATCGGTCAGCGACTGCTGCGCCACGGTTCTCCCGTTCAGTGTCAGTTCGACCCGGTCGCCGCTGCTGAACACTCTGACATCGATCGGCTTTCCGTCCTGCGCGGGCCATGTCCAGCTTTGGAGTTCATCGCCCCAACCCCATTTCGAATGAAACGGCGTCTTGCCTTCCGGCAAGGGACGAACCACGCTTATTTCGACCGGGCTAAGACCCCATAGAACGTCCCTCAGCAGGGATTGCGGCTTTTGCTGGCCGATAAGGTCGATGTCGCCGCAAAAGGCGTTAACCCAGGGATAGGCTGACTGGAAAGGATCGGTTTCCTCCAGGGCGGACAAGCCAATGCCGGACTCGCCATAATAGTCCATCGCAGTCCAGACGAAGTCGCCCAAGGCGTAAGGGGCGCGATTGACCGTGCGCCATATCGACGCCGCATCCTTCGGGAAGCTTTCGGTGCCCATGAAGATCCGCCGGGGATATTTGGGATGCTCCTTTTCATACGCGGCATGATTGTAATTATACCCGGCGATGTCGAGGAACTGGGTGGCCGCCTGATCGGGCGTTCCGTCGTTCCGCGTTGCAGCAGGGCCATTCCACCCGTTGATGCCAGCGGTTATCGGGCGGGTGGGGTCAATCTGGCGGATCTGATCAACTAGCTGGCGCGCGGTATCGACGCCCAGCGGTCGATATTTCTCCGGTATCTCGTTCCCTATGCTCCAAATGATGACGCTGGGGTGATTGGCGTCGCGCTCGATGGCCGCGCTCAGGTCGCGCCGCCAATGGTCCTGAAAATAGATATGATAATCATCCGGGATCTTGGGAATATTCCAACTGTCGAAAGCTTCCTCGATCACGAACATGCCGAGGCGGTCGCATGCATCGAGGAAGCTCGTCGACGGAAAGTTGTGCGACGTCCTTACGGCATTGAACCCGCGCGCCTTGAGCAGTTCGATCTTGCGTTCTTCTGCCCTGTCGATGGCCACCGCACCGATCAGGCCATTGTCATGATGGATGCAGCCGCCGCGCAATTTGGTGGGCTTGCCATTGACCAGAAGCCCGCGTTCGACGCTGATTTCGATATGGCGCACCCCAAAGGGAGTGACCATCCGGTCCACCACGCCGTCTGCATCGTGAAGGGTGCATTCCACTTCATATAGCGCCGGGCTGTCGGGAGACCATGTTGCGGGTTTGGCGATCTCCAGCTTCAGCATGGTTTCGGCCGATGCCGGTGCGTCGGCTCGCGCCACCACATGGCCATCCCCGTCTCGCAACGCCACCGCGACCGTCATTCCGGGCTTTATGCCTTCGACACGCGCCCGGACATGCACCAATGCGCGGGCGGGGTTCACTTCAGGCGTTGTCACCCGCACGCCCCAGCGGCTGAAACGCGTGGCGCGCGTGACGTTCAGCCGGACGGCGCGATAGATGCCCGATCCGGAGTACCAGCGACTGTTGCTGCCCAAATTGGCCACCCGCACTGCCAGCACATTTTCCCCTGCCGAACGGATATAGGGCGTCAAATCCAGTACGATGGGTGAATAGCCGTGAACGCCCGAGCCGATTTGCTCACCATTCAGCCAGAACTCCGATGTTCCATAAACACCGTCGAACACCAGTTCGACATGCGCATCTGCGGGCAGCCCGGCGAGAGAGAAACGCTTCCTGTACCAACCCACGCCACCGACCATATGGCCCGTATGCCGCCCACCCGCGCTGCGCGTGGACGCAATCAGCAGCGGTGGCGGCGCGCCTTCAAAGGGGCCAATCATGCCCGGCACGCTCTTGACCGGTGCCCATATGGGCGCCGTATCCACATCACGGATCACGGCATTTACGGAAGGCTCCTGCCTTTCCAGATCTTCGATGCTCCAGTCATGCGGCAGGTCAAGCCGACGCCAGCGGGTATCGTTGAAGAGAGGCGCCGAGGCATCGACCGCATCGCCCCGAAAGAAGGTCCATCCCGCGTCGAAGGATTGCCCCCGACGTCCCGCAGCCAACCGCTCCACTGCTGGGGAAGCCAAACCGACGCCCGCGACGCACAAGGCTGTTGACGCAACCGCAAGTTGTAGCGTCGAGCGCCGGGAAATATGAAACTGGCTATACCGCACCTGATTGCTTCCCCCGTCTTTGGACCGCCTGAATTTATGCCATTATTTTCCAGGGGCATGCTCATGCGAATGGCGAACATATCGATTGCTGCCATGGACAACCTTAAGAAGCGTATCTGTTGCCTATCTGACTCGATTACACCAAAATTACACACGGGGCGGAATACTTCCAACCTGCATGAA
>CAMPHJ010000083.1 GCA_946885845.1 uncultured Sphingobium sp.
GCTTCATCATCTCGTCGGTCTCCTTGAACGAGCCTTAAACTCTCAAGTGACCGGCGCAAAACCGTTACAGTCCAGTTCAGGACCGGGCCTTTAACCGCCGGAACAGGCCCTTCGCGGTCATCGGCTCCAGCATTTCGTCGGGACCTTCCGGGTCTAGCACCTCATGGTCGGCCAGCCATTTCTGCACCTCGTTAAGATCGGGCGTGACATAAGGGCGCAGGGTGCGGCCCGGCTTGTCGCGCAGTTCCTCAATTCCTGCGACCAATCCGCGTTCGGCGATGACGGCGGCGACGCGGTCGATCGGCAGATCGAGATGTTCGGCGATCAGGTCATCCCGGATCGACAGGATTGTTGCTTCCTGCCCGGCGTTGGCGGGCAGGCTGGCGTCGATGGTCATGTCGCACTCAGAATCCAGCCGCAATGATCGATTGTTCATGTTGGACGAACCCACGCGGATCACGCGATCATCGACGATCAATATCTTGGCATGGACATAGATCGGATCGCCCCGGACGGTGAAGGGATGGTAGATGCGCAGCCGGCCGTGAACGTCGCGGGCACGTAACGCTTCCACCAGTCTGGCCCGGGCCGTGTCCATGGCCTGCTGTTCCAGCCAGCCATCCGCCTGTTCCGGGTTGATGATGACGATGTCGGGACCGTTCGGCTCACCAAGCCGCGCCGCCAGCGCCTCAGCAATACGGCGGGAGGCGAAATATTGGCTTTCAGCGTAGATTGTCCGCTTCGCGGAGGCGATCTGGCTAAGGTAGAGCTGCTCAATCTCCAGCACCGGCTGCTGGTCATCCATTTCCGGCGCGGACCGAGAAATGGCCACGTCCACTTGTTCGAACTGGACCGGCAGTGCGTCGGGCCAGCAATCATGCTCACCCTCGATGCGGTCCAGTTCGCCGCCGCCTGCCTTGCTCCAGCGGGCACGGGCGTGATCGCCCAGCACCATGGCAACGTCTCCCTGCAAGGCAGTGGTAGCGTCGTGCCACGGGCCGTAGGCAGCGCCGTCGGGATGTCGGCGATTGGGGTCGCTGTCGCGATGATGGCGCGTGTCCCAGCGATCGGCGGTCATGTCGATTCCCCCGCAGAAGGCGAAACAATCGTCGATCACCACGATTTTCTGGTGATGCGATGCGGCGGGCGGGTGATGACTGTCCAGCTTCACCTGAATGCGCTTGTGGGTCATCCATTTGACCGTGGTGAACAGGTTGGTCGGCTGCACCATCGACTTCATTGCGCCCACGTCCCAGCGCAACAGGAATATTTCAAGTTCCGGCGTCTGGTCCACCAGCCAGCTGATGAAATCGCCGATGATGACGGGGGCATCGTCTTTTGCCTCATCCTCCCGGACCAGGCTGATGGCAGCATCGAAATCCCAGCCGATCAGCATGATCCGCCGCTTGGCTTTCATCATCGCAGCGCGGGCGTGGCGAAAATAGCATTCGGCGTCGATGATGACGCTGGCCCGTGCGGCGCGGGCTATGCGCCAGCAATCCTCACCTTCGCGCGGGGCGGTCATGCGCTGCCTACCACCAGGCAGCCCATGAACATGAGCAGCCCGGCAAAGCGATTGGACCGAAATTTGCGGAGGGGATCGATGCCGTCTTCCTTCAACGTTGCGGCCTGCCAGGCTAGGTGAACGGCGATGGGGAGCAGCGCCACAATCGCCAGAAGCTGCGGCCTCACCTGCCAGATCGAGGCAGCCCAGAGCGTGAGCGCGAGCATATAGCATAGCGACACGCCCGCGCGGACGTGCCGCCCCATCGACAGGGCGCTTGACCCGATGCCGATCAATGCGTCATCCTCCCGGTCTTGCAGCGCATAGATGGTGTCATAACCGACAACCCAGAAAATGGTGCCACCATAGAGCAACAGCCCCGGCGCGGTGAGGGCACCCATGACTTCGCTCCAGCCGACCAGCGCCGCCCAGGAAAAGACGAGGCCGAGCCACAGCTGGGGCCAGCCGGTGATCCGTTTCATGAAGGGATAAGCGGCAACGAGCGCAAGGCTGCCCAGCGCGACGATCTGCGCCGCAAGACGTAGCTGCAGCAGGACGACGAGGCCGATCAGGCAGAGCAGGATCAGCCACGCCCATGCCGTCCTGACGGAAATCGCTCCGCTCGCCAGCGGTCGCGCCGCTGTGCGCGCCACCTTTTTATCAAGGTCGCGGTCGACAATATCGTTGAACACGCACCCCGCGCCGCGCATCGCAATGCTGCCGACCAGCAGCCAGAGGATGAGCGGCCAGCGTTCCTTCCCTCCGCCCGCCAGCGCCGCCGCCCATGCGCCCGGCCAGAACAGCAGCCACCAGCCGATCGGCCGGTCGAACCGCGCCAATAGAGCAAGCGCCCGCGGCGTATCGGGCAGGCGGGCGAGCAGGCCGCGCGCCTGCGTGTCGGGAACTATGCTGTCGCTCAACGTCACGCTCGCTTGTCGAAGGGCCGTTCTTCCTCTTTAGAGAAATGGAAGGGTTCGACAAGCGCGGCCCGAACGGAGTGCAAGGATATGACCGCAACCCCCGCCTGGCCGCCGCAAAGCGCGCCGCGCCTGCATGTCGAAACACAGCTGGGCGAAGGGGTGACTGTACAGGTCGACGGCAATCCCGCCCATTATCTGATAAGCGTCATGCGGATGAAGCCCGATGACATCGTGCTGCTGTTCGACGGACGGTCAGGCGAATGGGCCGCGCGGGTGCGGGACATGCGCAAGCGCGACCTGGTGCTGGAATGTGTGCGACAAACCAGGCCGCTGGACGATGTGCCCGATTTCTGGCTGTGTTGCGCGCCTATCAAAAAGGGGCGTATCGACCTGATCGCCGAAAAGGCGTGCGAACTGGGCGTGGCCAGGCTGCAACCCGTGCTCACACGCCGGGCGGTGGTGGACAAGCTGAAGCTCGACAGACTGCACGGGCATCTGGTCGAAGCGGCGGAACAGTGCGGGCGGACGGCATTGCCGGAACTGGGCGCGCTCATAAAGCTGGACTCGCTGCTGCGCGACTGGCCGCAGGACCGCTGGCTGTTCTTCGCCGATGAAAGCGGAGGGGCACCGCTGGCGACAACCCTGCTCGCGCACCCCGGCCCGGCGGCGTTCCTGATCGGCCCGGAAGGTGGATTCGACCCGACCGAACGCGAAGCCATCCGCGCTCTGCCAAAAGCCGTGCCGGTGTCGCTTGGCCCCCGAATTCTGCGGGCGGAAACGGCGGCGATCGCGGCGACGAGCGCCTGGATGACGATCAACGGCGATTGGGGGGAATGAGCCGATAGCGGGGTTGCTGATAGTGACTTCCAGCCGGGTTAATTGCGCCCGCCGACCGCGGGTTGAGCGGTCGCCCGATTTTCGTGCCTTTCGGCGGCATTTGGCCGTCTTATGCTTTTACACAAGGTTGCAGACGACCTATATCGACCGCGACGTCACCTGATGGCGTGGGCTAGATGTGGCACGGGATTTGCGTCCAGCTTCCACGGAAGGCTGAACTGGGCTTTTTTTAAGATCGGAAAAGCGAAGATAATGACTAATCCCAATGCCAATGCAGCCAATGATATTGCAGCTCACCTACACTCCTTCACAAATCTTACGGCTCATGAAAAAGTCGGCCCGTTGGTCATTGCGCGTGGCGATGGGGTCTTCGTGGAAGACGACAAGGGCAATCGATATCTTGAAGCGATGTCGGGCCTTTGGTGCGCTTCACTTGGCTTTAGCAATAAACGCCTTGCCAAGGCGGGTAGTGATGCATTGTACCAGCTGCCTTATTACCACACGTTCACGGGGCGTTCGAATCCCGCGGTAGCGGCGCTTGCCAGCAAGCTGCTGTCGATGGCGCCTGTGCCGATGTCGAAGGCGTTTTTCGCCAATAGCGGCTCTGAGGCGAACGATACCGCCGTCAAGCTGGTCTGGTATTATCATAATGCTATCGGCAAGCCGGAAAAGAAGAAGATCCTCGGACGCGTCAACGCCTATCATGGCGTGACCGTCGCGTCAGCCAGCGTCGGCGGGATTCCCACCAATCATCGCGATTTCGACCTGCCCATCCACAACATCATGCACGTCGATTGTCCGCATTATTTCCGTTACGGACTGCCTGGGGAAAGCGAAGAGGATTTCGCGACCCGCATGGCCGACAATCTTGAAAAGCGCATCCTGGAGGAAGGCCCCGAAACGGTCGCCGCATTCTTTGCCGAACCGGTCATGGGCGCAGGTGGAGTCATAGTCCCGCCCGCCACCTATTTCGAAAAAGTGCAAAAGGTGCTGGCGAAATATGACGTGCTGCTGGTCGCAGACGAAGTCGTTTGCGGTTTTGCCCGGACGGGGGAAATGTTCGGGTCCACCACTTACGGGATGAAGCCCGACATCATCAACACAGCAAAGGCGCTGTCGTCAGGCTATGCGCCGATCTCGGCGGTGATGGTGAATGAAAAGATCTATTCGGCCATCGCGGCGAACAGCGGCGATATCGGCACCTTTGGCCATGGCTTCACCTATTCGGGCCACCCGGTAAGCTGCGCGATCGCGCTGGAAACGCTGAAAATTTACGAAGAGGATAATATCCTCGGCCATGTCCAGTCGCTGGTTCCGCAATTCCAGAAGGCACTGCACAGCTATGAAGGGCGCAAGTTCGTCGGCGAAGTTCGCGGCGTCGGGCTGTTCGGTGCCATCGAGCTGTTCGCGGACCCGGAGAAGCGTATCCCCTTCGAACCGTCGGCAAAGGTCGGCCCGCGGATCGTGGAAATCGGGCTGGAACAGGGCATCATCGTCCGGGCTTTGGGCGATACGATGGTCCTTTGCCCGCCTTTGATCATCACGGCCGAAGAATTGGACGAGCTGTTCGAGCGTTTTGGCCGCGCCATGGCCATTTTCGAAGAAAGCTTCGCCTAACGGCATGGCCCCGGCGGCGGCTGCGTCTTGCGCAGCTATGTCGCCGGGGCGACTGGGATCACGACACAGGGATGCCGCGCTGTCAAAGGCGCGGCATCGCAGCGACTATGTCGACTTCATGGCAACATCTCACGGATATAGCCGTGAGCGGGCGATGCCGTGCGTCGGTCCGGCATCGACCTGCTATTGCGGACCGGCGGGTAGTGACAATGGCGGGATTATCCCGGTCGCGCCTTCCTCGCCCTTCCCTCGACTAGCGATGACTTTCGTAGCCACCATAAGGGCGTCGCACAGGCCGGGGCCTGCTCGCCGCCGTTCAGTATATAGTTACGCTCAGGCGTAACGACTGATGGCAAGATCGGCGGTTTCGATCTCCGGCTTGCGGCCGCCGATGATGTCGGCGATCACTTGTCCCGAACCGCAGGCCATGGTCCATCCCAAGGTGCCGTGGCCGGTATTGAGGAAGAGGTTGGGAATATTGGTGCCGCCGATCACCGGCGTGCTGTCGGGCGTCATCGGACGCAATCCCGACCAGAAGGTCGCCTCGCCAAGATCGCCCGCGCCGGGAAAGAGCGAGCCTACCGAATATTCCAGCGTATCGCGCCGCGCCTTGGGCAGCCCCTTCGAATAGCCCGACAGTTCCGCCATGCCGCCAACCCTGATCCGGTCGCCCAGTCGCGTGATTGCGACCTTGTAGCTTTCATCCAGCAGGGTCGACACCGGCGCGCGTGGTTCGTCGACGATCGGCACAGTGATCGAATAGCCCTTCACCGGATAGACCGGCAACTTGATCCCCAGCGGCGCCAACAGCAGCGGGGAGTAGCTGCCAAGCGCCACCAGATAGATGTCCGCCTGAATGCGTCCCCGGTCCGTTTCGATATGGCTGACCTTGCCGTCGTTCGTCGCGATACGCGCGACGGTGCGACCATTCAGGAAGGTCACGCCGCTGGCCTTTGACATGTCGGCAAGGGCATTGGTGAACTTGAAACAATCGCCAGTCTCATCATTGGGAAGGCGCAAGCCCCCTGCCAGCGGAATTTCGCTGCTGGCAAGGCCAGGCTCCGCCGCGATGCAGCCTGCCGGGTCCAGCACTTCGAACGGCACGCCGTCGGCCTTGAGCACCGCAATATCCTTGGCGATACCGTCGAGCTGCTTTTGCTCACGGAAAAGCTGGAGCGTTCCCTGGCTACGCTCATCATAGGCGATGCCGGTTTCCGTCCGCAGATCGATCAGCCGATCGCGGCTATATTCCGCCAGCCGCACCATCCGGCTCTTGTTGATCGCATAGGATCGTTCATTGCAGTTGCCCAGCATCGCCGCCATCCAACGCAGCATGGCCATATCCATCTGCGGGCGCAAAATCAGCGGTGCGTGGCGCATGAACAGCCAGCGCAATGCCTTCATCGGAATCCCCGGCGCCGCCCAGGGAGAAGCGTAGCCGGGAGAGATTTCACCTGCATTGGCGAAGCTGGTTTCCAGCGCCGGGCCATCCTGCCGATCGATCACAGTCACTTCATGCCCGGCCTGCGCGAGATACCAGGCGGACGTGACGCCGACGACTCCGCTGCCCAGAATAGCGACCTTCATGCCATTATGCTCCGTTTCTGATCGACCCGCTCCGCCCCGACAATCTCGCGGCGATAGCGGCGACCCAATTGGGTCAGGATTTCATAGGAAATGGTGCCCGCGTCG
>CAMPHJ010000084.1 GCA_946885845.1 uncultured Sphingobium sp.
TCCATGTCGACGCCGTTTGGCGACACGACGATCTTGTTCGCATCGACGCCGCGCGCGAGCAGGTCGCCGCGCAACCCTTCGCAAATGACCGCAACCGCGTCGGCGGCACGCACCGCATGAGTTTCAAGTTGCCGCGTCAGCCAGTAGCGGGGGCTTCCTTCCGTCCCGGTGCCGTTGCCGACCGCCGCATCTTCCCAGAAGGCGCGGATTTCGTAGAGCATGGGGATGTCGTGGCGTCTAGCCACACGCTGCGCGGCGATGGCGTTCAGCACGGGGCTATGGGCGTGGATGATGTCCGGCCGCCACTGGGCGATCAGCGATTCGATAGCGTCGGCATGGGCCGCGATGTCGCGCCATTCGCGCAGCAGCGGGTTGCCGGTTGCGGCATCGCCCGGCGTGCGATGGAAGCGCAGGCCATCGACGACCTCCTCCATCGGTCCCGCAGCGCCGTGGCGGCGACCGGTGATGCCGCGCACGTCCCATCCCTTCGCCGCCTGGGCGCGCAGGATCGCGCGGGTGCGAAAGGTATAGCCGCTGTGCATCGGCAGGCTGTGATCGAGCACGTGGAGTATCCGAGTCATGGGTAATCTTGTGCCGGAAAAGGTTTAACGGCCCGTCAACTCTGCCGCTGTAGGGAAAGGACATGGCCATGGACCAACACCGCACGCGATGATCGACGCCCTTTCCCTGCTGGTCAGCCATGGCGTGATCATGTTGGCCGCGTGGCGGCTGATATCGCGCGCGGACCTGGACGACGAATCGGCGCAGGAGCAGGCCCCCGATGCGTGACCTGTTCTTCGTCGCCTTTCTGGGCGCGTTCTTTCTACTGGGCCTGCGCCGCCCGTTCCTGCTGGTCGCGGTCTATGCCTATATCGACATCGTGTCGCCGCAGCGGCTTTCCTATTTCCTGCTGAACAGCATTCCGATTTCCGCCATCGCCTTTGCGCTGGCGGTTGGCGCGTGGCTGCTGGTGGACAAAAAGGCGGACTGCCGCTTTTCCATGCGGCAGGTGCTGTTGCTGATCCTGCTGGCCTGGTGCGGCTATACGACCGCGACCGCCGATTTCCCGCTGAACGCCCAGACCAAGTGGGAATGGGTGTGGAAGGCGATGATCTTTGCCATCTTCCTGCCGCTGACCCTGCGAACCCGTTTGCGGCTGGAGGCGCTGGCGCTGTTCATGGTGCTATGCGCCAGCACGATCATCATCAACGGCGGCATGAAGACCGCGTTGTCCGGCGGCGGCTATGGCGTGTTGAACCTGATGGTCGACAATAATAGCGGCCTGTATGAAGGCAGCATCATTTCCTGCGTGGCCATATCGCTGATCCCGATCATTCTGTGGCTGGCGAAGCATGGGACGATCTTTCCGCCCGACTGGCGCGTGCGCGGCTTTGCCTATGCGCTGTGCCTGGCCTGTCTGTTGATGCCGATCGGCACCGAAGCGCGCACCGGCCTGGTCTGCATCGTGATCCTTGCAGGCATGATGCTGATGCGGTCGAAGCGGCGCTTTGTCTACGGCCCGTTGCTGGCTGTCGCCGCGCTGGCCGCCATCCCGTTCCTGCCCGCCAGCTTTACCGAGCGCATGTCGACGATTGAAAACCACCAGGGCGATGAGAGCGCTTCCACGCGCCTGGCCGTGTGGAAGTGGACGATCGACTATGTGAAGGAGCATCCGGGCGGCGGCGGTTTCGACAATTATCTGCAGAACAGCTTTACCTATTTCACGCAGATACGGGTGATCGACAGCGGCGGGTCGCGCATGGAACGCCGCCTGGTCACCGACAAGGGCCGCGCCTATCACAGCGCCTATTTTGAAATGCTGGGCGAGCAGGGCTATTTCGGCTTTGGCATTTGGGTGTTGCTGCACCTTATCTGCTTCATCAGGACCGAATCGATCCGGCGGCTCTACCGCAATCGGGATGGCCCGGCGGAAGCATGGGTCGCGCCCTTCGCGCTGGCGCTGCAACAGGGGCACATCATCTACATGGTCGGGTCGCTGTTCGTGGGCATCGCCTATCAGCCATTCATTTTCATGATGCTGGCGCTGCAGATCGGGCTGGATACCTATCTGACCCGCAAGCGCCGGGAAGCGGCGCGCCAGAAATTATCGCCAATCGGTCCATTGCGACCGGCACGAGGGGGAGTGTGATGAGAGGAGAATTGCGCGTCCTGGGCATGGCCCACGGCCTGCTGCTGGGGCTGGTGCTGGCTTCGCCGATGATCGGGCCAAGCGCCCTGCCATGGGGTGTCGAGGCGCTGTTCATCATCGCCGCCTTTCAGTTGCGACTGGCCGACCGGCGGTGGGACGCGCGCGCCGGGCTTCGCGGCTGGGCGAGCCATATCCGCATGGCGCCCGCGCGGCTGGCGCCGTGGGCTGGCACGGCTGTCGTCGCGGTCATCGCTGGGCCGGAACAGGCGGCGCTGGCAGGATCGATCCTGACCGCGATCATATTGGGCGAGTTGTTGATCTATCCGGTCGGCGCAAACCTGCTGAGCCGTCTGCCGCGTCCGGGGCTGGCGGGGCTGATCCTGCTGTTGATGATCGGTTGCGGCCTGAGCGAACCTGGACAGGCAAGCCGCCTTGCCATCGCCTTTGCCATCGGCATGACCGGCTGCGTTTTCTGGATGCGCGGGCCTGATGGCGAAATGCGATCGACCATGCTGGCAACGGCGGCGGCCCTGGCGGCATTCCTGGCCGCGCTGGTCCATCCGCAAAGCGCGCCCTGGGTCGTCCCGGCGGGTGCGCTGGCGACCACCATCGCCCTGGCGCATCTGTCGGTCATTCGCCGCCAGCCGCAGCATTGGCGTATCGCTGGCGGTGCGCGCGGGTTTCGGTCGCTGCTATCGCGGCCCTGACCGTGGGGTGAAAAGGTCTGGTCGGCCAAGTTCCGGGCCAAACGGAACGAAGCGCGAAACGACGGGTTTCCTTCGCCTGAGAAGGAGCCCATGCCCCATAGCCGTATCGTCCACGCCAATGACAGTCTGCCAGGAATTTCGCGCCGGGCGCTGAAGCGTGGCTGGGCCTATTATCTGCCCGATGGCACCCGGATCACCGACCGCGAGGAAATCGACCGGCTGAATGCGGTCGGCATGCCCCCCGCCTATCGCGACTGCTGGTTCTGCCTGAAACCCAACGGCCATATCCAGGCCACCGGCTATGACGACCGTGGGCGCAAGCAATATCGTTATCATCCTGAATTTCGCGCCGCGCGGGAAGCGGAGAAATATGGTGGTTGCGCCGCCTTTGGGCGCGCCCTGCCCAAGCTGCGCGCCCGGATCGAAGCGGACCTGTCGATCCGAGGCTTGCGCAAGGAGCGCACCCTGGCCGCCGTGGTCCGCCTGCTCGACCTGGCGAAGGTCAGGGTGGGCAATGAGCAATATGCCGCCGCGAACAAGAGCTTTGGCGCGACCACGCTGCGCCGCCGTCACCTGGATTTGAAAGGCCAGCGCATGCGGCTGCGCTATCGCGCGAAGTCCGGCCGTGAACATGACATCACCATCAGCGACCGGCGGCTGTTGCGGTTCGTGCGGGCGATGCAGGACCTGCCGGGGCAGCATCTGTTCCAATATCTGGACGAAGATGGCGTTGCGCGGCCCATCAGTTCAGGCGACGTCAACGCCTATATCGCGGACGCTATGGGCGGCGATTTCACGGCCAAGCATTTCCGCACCTGGGGCGCGTCGACCGTCGCGTTCGAAACGCTGGCGTCGGGATCGGTGTCGTTGAACCAGATGATTGCCCCCGTTGCCGAGGCGCTGGGCAACACGCCTGCGATCAGTCGCAAAAGCTATGTCCACCCCGCGTTGATCGAACTTTGCAAGTCGGGACAGGATGAATGGCGCGAGGGGCTTCGCTTGCCGCGCAGCACGCGCTATCTGACCCGGTACGAACGCGGATTGATCGCCTTTCTGGACGAGTGCGACCAAACATCCGCGCTTGCCATGGCGGCGTGACCGCTGCTCCATTTCAGGGATGCCGATGACTGCCATTAAAGAACCCGCCCTCCCCGACATCGCCGTGCGCCCGCCGAACCTGGCGGAGATGTGGCGTTCAACGTCCGATTGGCTGAGCATCCATTCGCTGCAAATCCTGTTCGCGGTCGGGGCGGCGGTCCTGATCTATCTGGCGCTTGCAGCCTTGCGGGGATTTGGCGGGCGCATGATCGGCAGGCCCGGCGACACGCTGGGGCTGTCCCATGTCGCCGGGCGGGCCATCGCGCGGACCAATCATTTCTTCATGGTCATGGTCGCGGCGCGACTGGTCGTCAGCTACGCCAGTCCGCCGGACCTTCTGTTCAAGACGATCAGCTTCCTGTTCACCATCGCTGCGGTATTCCAGGCGGCGATCTGGGCGCGGGAGATCATCCTGGGGCTGGTCGAACGCAGAACGTCGGCCGAAGATGGTCATGGCGAAACCCTGGCCAATGCGATGGGGCTGATCCGCGTCCTGGTGACCTTTGCCCTGTTCGCCATCGCGACCGTCGTCGTGCTGGACAATCTGGGCGTCAACGTCACCGGGCTGGTCGCTGGTCTGGGCATCGGCGGCATCGCCATCGGCCTGGCCGCGCAGGGCATTTTTTCCGACCTGTTCGCCGCCCTGTCGATCATTTTCGACAAGCCGTTCCGCCGGGGGGAGATCATCACCTATGACCAGACCACCGCGCGGGTGGAGCGCATCGGCCTTAAATCCACCCGCCTGCGCGCGATGTCGGGGGAAAAGAAGGTCATTTCCAACGCCAACCTGCTGCAAAAGGAAATCACCAGCCTGCAAACCCTGACGCAGCGGCGCGTGACCTTTGCCCTGGGCATCATCTACCAGACATCCGATGAAAAGGCCGACGCCATTCCCGATATGCTGCAGCAGATTGTCGAGGCGGAAGGATTCCTGTTCGTCAATGCCGGGCTAGTGCGCTTTGGCGCGAGTTCGCTGGACTATGAGCTGAATTTCGACGTGCCCGATCCAGACGTGCACGATTATTTCCTGTCGCGTCACCGCGTGGGACTGGCGATATGGAAGCGGTTCAAGGCTGAAGGGATAGAGTTCGCCTACCCCACCCAGACCAGCTTTACCGCCGCGCCCGACGGCAGCACCATCATGCCCTATCCCGAACATCTCAATGTCGACGGCGCTGCCGGTCGCTTCACCTGAACCCATTTTCGATTCGGCTGGTCCTTCCTCCGCTTGCCCCGACGAGAGCGGGGATTCAGAGACGCCCGAAAGTCTGGCTGGGAAGGTTTGATAATGTCTTATCGGGAAAAATGCGCAATCGGCGCGGCCATAGCGATGTTGGCGATCGCCCCCGCAGCCCATGCGGAAGGGTTGGGAGCGGAGGTCAATTATGGCCGGGCGCAAGGTGATTGGGGCGCGGAGCTGGGGGCGGGCTATGCGTTCGACCTGGCAGGTTTCAGCCTGACGCCCAGCGCTGGCGTCTATCTGAAGGATGGTGACACATCGATCTATGGCAGGGTGGAGGCGACCTACACGCTGCCCGCCGCCGCGACCATTGGCGCAGGCGTTCGCTTCAGCGGCGACGACCCGCGTCCTTATGCCACCATCGCCATGCCGCTGCTGCCCAAGCTGCGGGTGAAGGGTAATGTCGGCCCCAAATATTATGCGGTCGGGCTAACGCTGGGCTACTGACCCGTCCCCCACAGGGCGCCGGGCTGAAGCAGGCCATCGCGCAGGGCGAGGCCGTCATCCCGGTCGCTTGCCAACAATAGTGCGCCGTCAAGATCAATCCAGTCCGCCCCCTGCGCGACCAGCGCGGCGGGAGCGATGCCCAGCGACGTGCCGAGCATGCACCCGACCATGATGCGGAAGCCCCGGTTGCGCGCTTCCTGAGCAAGTGCCAGTGCCTCGGTCAGCCCGCCCGCCTTGTCCAGCTTGATATTCACTGCGTCAAAGTCCCCCAACCGGTCGAGGTCGGCGCGGGTATGGCAGCTTTCGTCAGCGCACAGGGGCAAGGGCGCGCGGATGCCCGCCAGTCGATCCTCGCGGCCATGGAGGATCGGCTGTTCCACCATTTCGACGCCCAGTTCCGACAAGGCCCGTGCCTGCGCGACGATGTCGAGGTCGTGCCAGCTTTCATTCGCGTCGACGATCAGCCGCGCATGCGGAGCGCCCGCGCGGACGGCAGCGATCCGGGCCAGATCGCCCTCCCCCGTCAGCTTGCATTTGAG
>CAMPHJ010000085.1 GCA_946885845.1 uncultured Sphingobium sp.
CGGGCGAGAGGCTGCCCGGTTCCATATGCACATTGCTGACCCCGGCAGAGCCGCCGCCCCGGCTGGCATGGCCGGTCGGTTCAAGGCCCAATTGGCGCGCCGATGCGCTGTCGAGCAGCCATCCGGTCAGCACGCCCTGTTCGATCAGCGCGGTGCGAGCGACGGGTAGCCCTTCCCCATCAAAAGGCCGCGACCGCAAGCCGCGCACCCGCAGCGGATCATCGATGATGGTGACGGCGCTGTCGAACAGCGTCTGGCCCAGCGAATCGAGCAGGAAACTGGACCGCCGCGCGATGGCTGGCCCCACCATGCCACCGATCAGATGGCCGATCAGGCTGGACCCGACGCGAGGATCGAAGATGACGGGCATCACGCTGCTTTCGACCTTGACCGGGTTGAGCGATGCGACCGCCCTTTCCCCGGCCCTGGTGCCGATCGCCACCGCATCCTCCAGATCCTGCAGATAGCGTGCGCCATGGCTGGCATGATCGCGCTGCATGTCCGCGCCGGTCCCGGCAAGGACGCTGGCCCATGTCGAATGACTGGTGCCAGCATAGGCCCCGGCGAAACCATGGCTGGTGACCAGCGCCATCTGGCTGCGGCCATTGGAAGCGCCGCCGCCTTCGCTATTGGTCACGCCGGATACGGCGCGCGCGGCTCCCTCAACAATATGGGCGCGTTCGCGCAGCGCCGCTGGTTCAGGTTCCGATGCGTCGGCCAGGTCGAGGTCGGCAGGCGGTTGCCGCAGCAGGCGATCTTCAGGCGCGAGTCCTGCATAGGGGTCTTCCGGCGCCTCTCGCGCCATGGCGATGCAGCGTTCGACCAATGTGCCCAGCGTCTGGGGGTTCATGTCGGAGGCGGAGATGCTGGCCGACCGCTGACCCACGAAGAGGCGAAGGCCGATTTCTTCGCCTTCCGACCGCTCCACATCCTCCAGCGCGCCCAGACGGACCGACACGGTGGTCGATGCATTGCCGGAATAGACCGCATCGGCCGCGTCCGCCCCGGCCCTGCGTGCCGCCGTCACCAGATCCTGCGTGCGCGACTGGGCTTCTTCGAGGCTGAGCATAGCTTTGCAATGATCCTGTTTGGGGCGGGGTGGAGGCTCAGGGCCTTACGCGCTTGGTCCGGGCGGGACAAGCTGTGCGTCGAGCCAGTGTTTCAGAAGATGGTGAGCGACGGCCATGGGCGGGGGCGCAATGAAGGGCGCGGCGGGATCATTGGCAAGCGCCGCGCGCACCCCAGCTGCATCGCACCAGAAGGCATGTTCGATTTCCGTTTCGTCCAGCGTCAGCGCATCATCCCGCGCCTGACCGATGCAGGCGATCATCAGCGACGATGGGAAGGGCCAGGGCTGGCTCATGACATAGCGGACGGAATGGACGGTGACGCCCGCTTCCTCCTTGATCTCACGCGCGACTGCTTCCTCGATCGTCTCGCCCGGTTCGATGAAACCCGCGAGCGCTGAATAGAAGCGATCCGGCCAGCGATGCTGCCGCCCGACCAGCACCCGTCCGTCATGTTCGGCCAGCATGATCGCGACTGGGTCGACGCGCGGGAAATGTTCGGAATTGCAGGCGCCGCAGCGCCTCGCCCAGCCTGCCTTTTCAGGATGAGAAGGCGACCCGCAGACAGAACAGAAGCGATGGCGGGCATGCCAGTGAACCAGACTGCGGGCCGTGCCATATAGCGCGACCTCATGCGCGGGCAGTTGGGTTGCGATGGCGTGGCTGCGTTCGGTCGGGAAAAAGCCGCCCTCCACTTCAGTCAAGAGGCGGACGAATACCGGGCGCTGGCCTTCGTCGAGACCGAGCAGCACATGATCCTGCGCGTCCGCTCCCGGCTCCGGCTCGACCATCGCCAGATGCCCGTCGGCCATGACCGGGTCCAGCCCGTCGAGCATCACAAGCCGCGCCTGGGGCGATGCAAAGGCCTGCGCGACCAGTTCCGGGCGGGTGCGGATATGATCGGCGCGGTCGATCTGTCCCCCGACGAACCCAAGCTGTTCGCGCAAGGGGCGGCTGTGGTCAGGCATTTAGCTGATTCTCCTTCATCGCGACCTCTGCCGCGCGACGGAACAGGGTTGGAAGTCCTGCCTCCGCAATCTGATCAAGCGGCCACCATTCGCCATCGCCCGGCGGCGTGATGTCCAGCGGCAGATGCGCCACATGCACGGTCAGGCTGAGCGAAAAATGGGTGAAGACATGGGCCACGGGGTCGGTGATTGTCGTCCATTTCGCGGGCAGCGGCGGGGCTGCTTCGGGTGCGGCGTTCCAGTCCGACGACGGCAATGCGCGCATCCCGCCCAGCAGGCCCCTGGCAGGACGGCGGACCAACCAGACATGGCCATCGGCGCGTTCGATCCACCAGCCATGGCCCAGGCGGTGGGGTCGTGGCTTCTTTGCCAGCCGGACCGGAAAGGCGGCGGGATCGGCAGTGCGGAAGGCGGCGCAATCCGCACGTAACGGGCAGACGCCGCAGGCAGGATTGCGCGGCGTGCATATGGTCGCGCCCAGGTCCATCATCGCCTGCGCAAAGTCGCCTGCTCGGCTGTCGGGCGTTACGCGGTCCGCCGCCGCGCGTATTTCCGGCCGGGCGGCGGGCATCGGCGTTTCGATGGCAAAAAGCCGCGCCACCACCCGTTCGACATTGGCGTCCACCACCACCGCCCGGCGGCCAAAGGCGATCGCAGCGACGGCGGCGGCGGTATAGTCGCCGATGCCGGGCAAGGCCCGCAGGCCTGCTTCGGTCGATGGGAAAGCGCCGCCATGCTCCGCCGCCACGACGCGGGCGCAGGCGAGCAGGTTGCGCGCCCGCGCATAATAGCCCAGCCCAGCCCATGCCGCCATGAGGTCGGCATCATCGGCACTGGCAAGCGCTTCGACCGTTGGCCAGCGTTCGGTGAATTTCCTGAAATAGGGGATGACCGCGGCCACCGTCGTCTGTTGCAGCATGACTTCGGAAAGCCACACGCGATAGGGGTCGGCGGCGTTGCTTCCCGGTGGCGCGCGCCACGGCAGGCGGCGCGCGTGAAGGTCATAATGCGCCAGCAGGTCCCCGGCGATTTTTATGTGACGACCCTCGACGCGCATGGCGGCGCTATGCCATTAAGCGAGCGATGACGGAACGCCCCCCAACGCCAAAAAATAAAAGCCGCAATACCAAGGGCAGCGATCGCCCGCGCGTGGGCGGGCCAAGGCAGATTGCCGATTTGATGCCCCAGATCGGGGCCGCCGCTTTCCGCAAGTTCGGCTTTGTCCAGTCCAGCATCGTGACGCGCTGGGCCGAGATTGTGGGCGCGCATTATGCCGACATTTCCGCGCCCGAATCGATCCGTTTCCCGGTGGGAAAGAAGGCGGAAGGCACGCTGCAACTGACGGTGATGAGCGGCTATGCCCCGATGATCCAGCATGTGCTGCCCGACATCATCGAACGGGTGAACCGCTTTTTCGGCTATGCCGCCGTCGCCAGGATAGCGATGCGGCAGGGGGAGGTGCGCGCCACGCCGGGCGAGCGCCGCCCGCCGCCCCGCAATTTGAAGCCCGTGCCGGTGGAACTGGGCGATTCGCTGCGTGGCATCGGCGACCCCGAACTGCGCGCGGTGCTGGAATCGCTGGCCCAGGGGCTTGTCAATTCCAGCGGCTTGCCCAAGGTCACATAAGCAATGCTTCGGCTTCCATTCAGGACGCGCGCCATATGAACCGGCATATGAGACAGTTTATCCTGCCGCTTGCCCTGGCTGCTGTTCCCGCCACGCTGGCAGCAGCGCCGGTTGCGTGGACCAGTCACGTCGCCATGTCGCCGATCGGCGGCCATGTGCTGGGCAATCCGGCAGCGCCGACCAAGCTGGTCGAATATGTAAGCTACACCTGCAACCACTGCGCCCATTTCGTGGCGGAGGCGAGTGGGTCGCTCAAGACCGGATATGTGCAAGGCGGCAAGGTCAGCGTGGAGGTCCGCAACGCGGTGCGGGACAAATATGACCTGACCGCCGCCCTGCTGGCGCGGTGCGGAGGGCCAAAGCGGTTCTTTGGCAATCATGAGGCCCTGTTCGCCAACCAGAACGCCTGGATGGAAAAGCTGCAGGTCTATGACCGGGACGCCGCCAAGCCGCAGGAGCAGAAGGCGGCGTTGCGCGACATCGGGCAGAAGACCGGGCTGTATGCACTGATGGCGAAGCGCGGCTTTTCCCCCGCGCAACTCAACGCATGTATCGGCAATGCAGCGTCGATGAAGCAGATATTGGCGATGACCGACGAAGCCTGGAAAAAGGTGAAGATTGGCGGCACGCCCGCCTTTACCATCAACGGGGCACTGGCTGGCGGATCGAGCTGGACGGACTTGCGCGCCGCATTGCCGACCACCGCGCAGTAAACTAAACAAGCCGAACGACACGCCCACAAGCGGAGCCTGAATTACGTGAAAGCCATTCCCGCAATCGCCCTGATCGCCCTTTCCCTGACCCTGGCCGCCTGCGGCAAGACGGACGCGGGCAATTCGACCGCCGCCAGCCCCGTGGACGCCGTTGCGGCCCCCGCCGGGACCAGTTGGTCATCGACGGTGACGGCAACGCCAGACGGCAACTTCGTCATGGGCAACCCGCAGGCGAAGGTGAAGCTGCTGGAATTCGCGTCCTACACATGCAGCCACTGCCGCGACTTCGCCGCCGAAGCATCGGACGAAATCCGCAAGATCGTCGACACCGGCAAGATGAGTTATGAATTGCGCAACTTCGTGCGCGATCCCATCGACATATCCACGTCTCTGCTGGCGCGGTGCGGCGGCAAGGACCTGTTCTATCCGCTGTCCGATCAGTTTTTCGCCAACCAGAATGCGATGTTCGAAAAGGCGCAAGCTTTGGGTGACGCGCAATATCAGCAGTTGATGAGCGCGCCGCCTGCGCAGCGCTTTGGCCAGCTTGCCGACGCCATCGGCCTCATCGATTTCGCCAAGCAGCGCGGCATCGCCGAAGATCAGGCCAAGCAGTGCCTGGCCGACACCGCCGCCGCCGAAAAGCTGGCGAAGGGCGTGGAAGCCGCATCGTCGGAATATAAGATCGAAGGTACGCCGACCTTCGTCCTGAACGGCACGGTGCTGGAAAACACCGCAAATTGGGCGACATTGCAGTCCAAGTTGAAGCAAGCGGGTCTCTGATTGTCATCCGGGGGGCTGACATTCCACTGTTCCTGTTCGGCAGGCCGCGCGGCTGCGCAGCCTTGCCCTGAAGCCGCCCCGTGCAGATAAAGCGGCTCAAACTATCCGGCTTCAAAAGTTTCGTGGACTCCACGGAACTGCGGATCGAGCCGGGGCTGACAGGCATTGTCGGTCCCAATGGCTGTGGCAAGTCCAACCTGCTGGAAGCGATAAGATGGGTGATGGGCGAATCCAGCGCCCGCTCCATGCGCGGCGGCGGCATGGAAGATGTGATCTTCGCGGGCACATCAACCCGGCCGCAGCGCGACTTTGCCGAAGTGTCGCTGCTGACGGTGCAGGAACAGGGCGAACTGTTCAACGCCGTTGAGGTGGGCGATGACGGCGAGCTGGAAGTCACGCGCCGGATCGAGCGCGGCGCAGGCAGCGCCTATCGCGCCAATGGCCGCGATGTCCGGGCCAAGGATGTCACGCTGATCTTCGCCGACGCCGCCACGGGGCCGCACAGCCCGGCGCTGGTCAGCCAGGGGCGGATCGCCGCCGTCATCGCCGCCCGACCGCAGGAACGGCGCGCCATGCTGGAGGAGGCGGCTGGCATTTCCGGCCTGCACGTCCGCCGCAGGGATGCCGAACAAAAGCTGCGCGCGGCAGAGGCCAATCTGGTCCGGCTGGACGAAATCATGTCGGATATGGAGGCGCGGGCCAGCAGCCTGCGCCGCCAGGCTAAGGCGGCGGAGCGCTATATCCGCCTGTCGGAACAGATACGCAGCGCGGAAGGGCGCGTGCTGTTCGCCCGCTGGCG
>CAMPHJ010000086.1 GCA_946885845.1 uncultured Sphingobium sp.
ACTTTCCCCACCGCCCCCACTTACCCCACTTTGCGGGGTTTCGTTACATGCGCGCCCGCGCCAGCGTGGTCATCATATCAGGTGGTTGCTGTTCATTTGCACAATGAAACGATCCCAAGGAATAGGCCGACCGCGCCAAGCACCACTGATATGGCACCAAGTCGTGCAGCAACACGCGGCATGGCGTCCGTCGCAGACCAAGCCCAAACCAACTCGTCCCAAAGACCAGCCTTCTCAAAGGTGAACGATGCCGGTAGGTTCAATTTCACGCCGAGCTTTGCGCGGGTTGCGGAATCTAGTGAGATTCCTGTCTTGCCTACGCCTGCTGGCCCGCGCGCGACCGCCAAAACACGTTTGCCGCCGTGGCAAATGGCGATCACGCTCCCGGCGCGGGCGAACGGACGATGGGATAAATCCAAACGCACAATGTCGCTCATGACATCTCGTAGTGGTGCGTTGAGGACCGTCAGTTCAACCGGTCCGTTCTTCTCTCTCGCCATATATCCCCCTTCATGGTTGAGGACGCTGATAGACCGACCGATGCATTGATGTAAGGTATGTATAGTTCAGCGGGTGTGAACGGGTCGTTAAACTATACACACCATACATCACACCATGGCGAAGGAATACGAAGGCGAGCCTTGCTGGGATGGCATAGATCCCGCTGTCCGCGCTGCCTGCGAGCGGTGGTGGGCAGAGCTTGACACCCTGAATGCCGACCCGAAGGTTCAGGCAGCCATCGCCGAAGCTGTCACCGCTGCCCAAGCTGCCGAGCCGCCGTTCATACAAGACGGCGTTGAACTGGTCCCGCCTATTCCCGACCAGTTCCAAGTTGGCGCGCCCTTAACGCGAGAACAGCGTGCGGACATAAAACAATGGAAGAAAGGCCTTCAGCGCATAGCACGCACCGTGCGGGTCAAAGACCTGCTGGGGAAGACCCCGAAAACCAAGGAACAAAAGGACATGGCGAAGCTGCGGGATGCGCGGAACAAGCTGCGCAAGCTGGGCGATACGGTTCGCACGAACATTTTCAACGACTGGCTCGACCGTTACGTGGTCAAGGCGGAGGAGCCGAAAGAATGGGCGCGAGCGAGTGATCTCTATGCCAGCTATGTGCGCCATGCGCGGAACTATGGTCCCAGCTTGACGGACGGAGAGGCGGCGACCGTGACCGACCAAATGGTGGCACGACAGGAAATGTCGTCAGAAACCGGATGGGGCCGGATGATGGCAAGTGTCCATATCAAGCATCGTCGGGCGAGCGGTAACTATTACCCCGTGAGGCTAAAGCGGGGCGCATAGCACAGGCGCTTGCGCCGGGCGCTGGGGCGCGAAACCGCGCTTACACTCGCTAAGGTGGCGCTGCACCCCTGCCGCCGCTGTGCGGGCCTTGCAGCGCACCGCGCCAGCGTGGTCATCACGCCAAAAGTGCCGGCGTTCTAATACCCCTTAAGACGGTCGCGACGGTTGAACGGAACTAAGCGGCTGTTATTACATAAAAACATTTGCGGACCTTCGCGCCGGTTAGTTACGCATAAGCCCACCGTAACTTATCAACCGAAAGTGTAGTTCGATATGTCCGATAATATCGACACCCGCGTTACCCCATCTTTTCATCCTGATACCGTGCAAGCGCTTGATGGATACGACGACGATAGTGCCAGCATTCTTGCCGGTGTCCAGTCGGCTTTCACCGAAGCCTATATCGGTGTCGGGCGCGTCCACGATGCGCGCGAAGCTGCCAAGACCAATCCGACTTGGAACGAGGCGCAACAGGTCATTGCCACGCAAGACCTTGCCGACAAGTTGACCACCCAGCTTGCCAAGCGGTTCGACAGCGCCACCAGCAACCTGACCCGCGTGATTGCGGGGCTTGAGAGCGACCTGTCGCAGCCCATCGCGGGTGCTGGCGTGGGTGCAATGGCTGGCGAGATCAGGAATTACGTTCATTCGCTGCCAGAGGGTCAGCGAATGGGGTTCATCCAGAAGGCAATCGAAGCGGGCGACGAGCGGACGGTCGGAGCCTGCATCGGCGGGCCTGCCTACCTGTGCGGGATCACCCCGGAAATGCAGACCATGTTGCTCCGCCTGTATCACGAAAAAACGAACCCCCGTGCCGCCAAGCAATTGCGGGCGGCGAAGGCTGGACTTGAACTGCTCGGGGAACGCGCACCGCTACTTTTCAAGGAAATGGAAAAAGGCGTCGGCGCTCCCGCTACCAAGGTTCAGCAGCTTCGTGCTGCCAAGGCGAAGGCTGAGAAGTCCTTCATCGCTTGATCCAATCAAATCGGGATAGTTCGATGACAACCGCAATTCAGCCCCCTTGGGGCAGTGACTGGAAGCCTGCGCCCCCTGCGGAAAAGCCGGTGCGCAGCGCAGGCAACCCCGGATGGAAGCCGGGATGTCCATCGCCAAATCCGAAGGGCCGTCCTGCTGGCTTGCCCGACAAACGGCTGCTCGCCACGCAGGCCGCCTTGGACGAAATGAGGAATATTGTGGCGATGCTGGTCGGTCGCGCCCTTGAGGGCGATACGAACGCCGCGTCCATCGTGCTGTCCAAGGTGCTGCCTTCGGTCAAGGCGCAGGCCGAGAAAGGGAACTTCGAGTTCGACAGCACTGCACCGATTAGTGAGCAGGTCGCCCAGGTGTTGGATGCAATTGCTGCGGGCGCGGTCGCTCCTGATGTGGGGCGGCTCATCATCGACAGCATCAAGTCGCTCGCAGACGTGCGTGCCAGCGAAGAGCTGGAGGCGAGAATCGCCGCGCTCGAAGAGAAGCAAGGGTGAGCGTGCAAACAGCAAAATGGGCGTCGTTTGCAAAAAGGCCGAGAGCGAACGGCAACATCGAAAATCCCATCGTAGGGGGACGGGCATGACGACGATAACCACACAACGGAACACGGTCATCACCGAGGCACCGGAACCGGATGACGTAATGGTCGAGGTGATCCTGTTCGGTGAGGGCGACACGCCCGGAACGGTGTGCGCCCGGAAGCTGCGCCACCTGCCCATCACGCACTATCAGGAATGCTTGGATTGGGCTGTGGCTATCGCGGACCAGATGGCGCGCCCGGTCTATGTCGTGCCGCTCAACCATAACGACATTTTCCGCACCAAGCGCTGGGACCCCTACCGCGAAGCAATCGCTGGCATGGACGGTCAGGAGCGCGGGGAGCTGCGCCGCATGGTCGTAACGACCGCCGCTGAAGTCATGCGTGACAGCGACGACCCGGAAATCCGCGCCGACATGTTCCACGTCCTGCGCCAACTCAAGGTGACATATGAAAGCTGACATTTCGCTGGCGGAGCGCCGCCGCATAGAGCGGGACCAGTGGGCGGAAATCCGCGCTGCGCTGGCACCCCGTCACTTCGCTGCGATGATCGAGGAGCAGGCAATCACTGCCTACTGGTTCGCCCATGCCCTTGAAGCTGGACCGCGCATCCGTGCAGTGCTGGCGCGCATGGGTTGCGGTTCGGTGCCGGTGTCAGCACCTGTGGTCATTGCCCAGCCTGAGCCAGTCGCACCCGCGCCCATGCCCGAACCGCTGCCCATGCGTGCCGGTGCGCCGGACCTGCCCTTTGACCTGCGCCAGCGCTTCGGACTGCAATAACCACAATGGCGGGCATCCGGGCATTGCAGAAGCGGCTGGCGCGGTTGGAGGATGCCGGGAAGCCGAAACCGTCGCTTATCTCGGTCTGGTTTGGTTCATTTGACGCATGGGTTGAGCGCGAGGTGCTGCCGGGGGTGGAGAGTGGCGCGCTTGCCGCTGACGACATGGTTGACCTTGTGGCGTGCCTGCGGCGCTGGGAGACGGACGGGACATGGGGGCAGGCATATGCAGGCTGACGGTGAACCCGCGTGGATGGTAGCATGGCGCGACTGGGACCATCAGCGGGAAATCTAATGAACATCCGCGGGGTCGTGCGGCCACACTCCAACTTGCACTATCGTAGCAAGCCCGGCGACCGTTACCGGCGAGAGCTCTTTGCCAAAGCGTTTCGAGTATAGCCATGATCCGCCTGCGAACAGTGCAAGCGCGATGAGCGTTGCAATCCACTTCGGCATGTCAGTGTATACAGCAAGGAGGCCAGCGACCACGCCACATGCAAGGCATATGGGCAATGAGATGGCGAGTCCTTTTAGGCTCATTCCTTCGGAATTAAAAAACGTAGCCCATTGAGAATCGAGCGAAGAAAGATCGGTTCCAAATCGGTTTTTTACGTCTTGAAGAAGCTCGGCTGCGTCATCGCCGTCTACGCCCAGATCGTGGACGATGCGCGCTTCTGGAACAACCGCCGAAGCCCGGAGGCCGTGCCTTTCGATGAGGATGTTCTGGATTTCAATCAGAGGATCGGCGCTGGTCATAGAGCACATTAACATTATTGCAGACGTCTGCCAGCCAACTCTCAGACGCCGCTATGATGGGCGCTTACGCACCGCGCCACTGCTTACGGTCTGCTTATGGGGAAACCGTAAGCAGTTTCAGAGCGACTTGCGCCCTGTGTAACTGCTCGGTTTTACTAGAAAATGTGGTGGACGCACTTGGGCTCGAACCAAGGACCCGCTGATTAAGAGTCAGCTGCTCTACCAACTGAGCTATGCGTCCACACTCGCTTCTGGAAGACCCCGTTGGGGTGTCGCCTTGGCGTGGCCGGGCGGTTAGCATTATCCTTCGCCTTTGCAAACAGTATTTTGCATTGCGGCGGGATTTTTCAGGGTGGGGGCTTAGGCCCAGTTACCGCGCCGCTGGCTGTCCCGCCGGGTCGACCTGTCGATCGCCATGATAATGCCGATGCACAGCATGACGGTCAGCATGGAAGAGCCGCCATAGGACATGAAGGGCAGGGGAATGCCCACCACGGGCGCCAGGCCCATCACCATCATCAGGTTGATGGCGACGTAGAAGAATATGGTGGTGGTCAGTCCCGCCGCGACGAGCTTTGCATATCTATCGGGTGCGCGCAGCGATACGCCTATGCCCCACCGGAACAGCAGCAAGAATGCGCCGATCAGGAATATGCCGCCGGCCAAACCCCATTCTTCGGCCATGGTCGCAAAGACGAAATCTGTATGTCCTTCGGGCAGGTAATCGAGGTGGCTTTGCGTGCCTTTGAGGAATCCCTTGCCCCAAAGTCCACCAGAGCCGATCGCGATCTTCGACTGGCTGATATGATAGCCCGCGCCCAGCGGGTCGCTTTCCGGGTCGAGGAAGATGAGCACGCGCTTTTGCTGATAGTCATGCAGGAAGCTGAAGGCGATCGGGATGATCGCGGCCAGGGTCAGCCCGGAGCCAATGAAGAGGCGCAGCGGCAAGCCCGCCAGGAACATGACCGTTACCCCCCCGGCTGCAATCATGGTCGCGGTGCCAAGGTCGGGCTGCACCAGCACCAGCGACCATGGAACGCCGATCAGCACCAGCGCAGGCCAGATGGCGGACCATCGCCTGACCTCTGCTACGGGTAGTAGCGCGTAGAAACGGGCAACCGCCAATACGATGACGGGCTTCATGAATTCGGACGGTTGGAGTTGCATGAAGCCAAGGTTGATCCAGCGCTGGCTGCCTCCTGCGACGCCGCCGATCAATTCGACCAGGATAAGCGACACCAGCACCAGCCCATAGGCCGGGAAAGCGAAGCGAGCGAATATCTCCAGCGGGACACGACTCACCACCAGGGCCATTCCGGTGAAGACGACGAAGCGCACCGCCTGATTGATGGCCCAGGGGGTGATGCTGCCGCCTGCGGAACTGTACAACACGATGGTGCCGAAGCCAGCGATGGCGGTCAGGAAGGCCAGCACTTTCCACGGGAAGTGGGTCAGTGGTTCGGGGACGATGTTCATCGCGATCCGCCGGGATTTGCGCTGGTGGATGGGGTCGGCGCGTCAGTGTCCGCAGGCCGTGAGGGCGCGCTT
>CAMPHJ010000087.1 GCA_946885845.1 uncultured Sphingobium sp.
CCAGCCTGCGCTGGCATGACGGAATTATGTCCGTTCTTGCCGATGGCGTTGCCAGGACGGAGCTGTGTCGGTCGACCTGATCCCCGCGTCCCAAAACGCAACGGGCGCGGCATTTGGTGCCGCGCCCGTCGGGTTGATCGGGAGGGGCAAGCCCCCTGTTTTATTTGCCAGCGGCAGCTGGTCCGGTTGCGGGGGCGGCATTGGCTGGGGCCGTGCCTTCGACGCTTTCGGCGGCGTTTGTTGCGTTGGCGGCAGCTTCGCCCGGCGTTGCGCTGGCTTCGGCCGGTGCGGCGTCGGCGGCGGGCAGGGGCAGGTTGGAGCCTTGCGTGTTCATCCAGGCGATGAGGTTGGCGCGGTCGGCTGGGTTGCCGAGGCCTGCGAAGGTCATCTTGGTGCCGGGGGCGAATTCACGCGGGCTCTTCAGCCAGTGATCCAGATTGTCGAAGGACCAGTTGCCGCCCTTGCTCTTGAGCGCGTCGGAGAAGGCGAAGCCACCCTTGCCCTGGCCGATCGGTTCACCGACGGTGCCGAACAGATTGGGGCCAATGCCGTTGGCGCCGCCCTGGTTGACGGTGTGGCAGGCCGCGCATTTCGCGAAAACCTTTTCACCCGCAGCGACGTCGGCGCTGGCGAGCAGGGTATTGAGGCTGGGGCCGGCTTCGCCGCCTTCACCTTCGGCTTCGACGCCTTCGATCGCGTAGCCCATCTGCTCGGGGCGTTCGGCGTGATAATAGTGGGAGCTGACAATGCCGCCGCCCAGCGCAATGATTCCTGCGAACAACGCCCAGCCTGCAACGGTGTTGAAACGATCGCCCATTCGCTCGGATTCCCTTGAATTTCTGTTCTGGCGGCTTGGTTTCCGCGCCCCCTTTAGCGCGCTGCCATAATGGCGCAATTGCGAACGCGCAACCCGGGTTGAACGTCAGGGGCTGTGCTTTTGGCGAGCGCATGTCGCTCTCACGCTTGCGCGCGCGCGTGGGAGTGCCTAAGCGCGCTCGCGTCCATGGAAAACTATCCCGCCCCTGCTCGCGCCATCGTCGCCGAACTCGCCGCCAAGGCCGCGACCGACCCCGCCCGCGCCGTCGCCTATCAGGGCGCGCCGGGAGCGAATTCCCACCTTGCCGCGCTGGGATATGCGCCCGATTGCGTGCCGCTGCCCTGTTTCGCGTTTGAAGATGCGATCGACGCCGTGCGTCAGGGACTGGCGGCGCGCGCGATAATCCCCATCGAAAACAGCCTGCATGGCCGCGTCGCCGACATGCATTTCCTGCTGCCCGAATCGGGGCTGCACATCATCGACGAATATTTTCTGCGCATTCGCCACTGCCTGATGGCGGTGGACGATGCGCCGGTGAAGAGCGCGATCAGCCACCCGCAGGCATTAGGGCAGTGCCGCCATTATCTGCGGGAGCGCGGGATTGCGCCGGTGGCTTATGCCGATACGGCCGGGGCGGCCGCGCTGGTCGCACAATCGCGCAAGCCGGGCGAGGGGGCAATCGCGCCCTATCTGGCGGCGGAGCTTTACGGCCTGCGGGTGGTGGCGGAAAATATCGAGGATAGCGACGATAATATGACGCGATTCCTGGTGCTGGCGCGCGAACCCCATATGCCCCAGCCCAATGCCGGGCCGGTCATGACGACATTCCTGTTCGAGGTGAAGAATGTGCCCGCCGCCCTGTACAAGGCGATGGGCGGCTTTGCCACGAACGGCGTCAACATGACGAAGCTGGAAAGCTATCAGCGGGGCGCGAGCTTTGCGGCGACAGAATTTTTCTGCGACATTGAAGGGATGCCCGGCGACCCGGCGGTCGATCGGGCGCTGGCCGAACTGGAATTCCATTGCAAATGGGTGCGCATGCTGGGCAGCTACCCCCAGGCGCGCGTGCGGACTTAGATCGCGCTGCGTTTAATCGGACGCAGGTCGCGCGCTCTAGTTTTTTAAGCGCAAAACCGGTTCCCACTTTTGCGCACGATGCTCTAGGTGTCCGCCGCATCCGCCTTTCACCAGCGGACAAGCGTGGTTATAGGGGGGCATGGTCGCGGCACTGATCCCGTCCGCTCTGATAATGAGCGCCATCGTCGCTGTTCGCTACCTGTTGACCAGCGGCGGTTTCGCGTTGGCGACGCATGTGCGTCGTCCCGGCCTGTACCGTGGCCTGAGGCAGCAGATCGGTCGAGAAATCGGATGGTCGCTGACTGCCGCGCTGATATATGGCGTGCCCGCGGGCGTCGTCGCCTGGGGATGGCAGGCGCATGGATGGACGCGCATCTATAGCGACGTCGATGCCTGGCCGCAATGGTATCTGCCGGTTTCGGTGCTGATCTACCTGGCCGCGCATGACAGCTGGTTTTATTGGACGCATCGATGGATGCACCGGCCCCGCCCATTCCGCATCCTGCACGCGGTCCATCACGCCAGTCGCCCGCCCACGGCCTGGGCGGCGATGAGCTTTCACCCGTGGGAGGCGCTGACCGGCGCCATCGTCATCCCGCTGCTGGTGTTGATCATCCCCATCCACATCGCGGCGCTGGGACTGGTGCTGGCCATCATGACGGTCATGGGCGTGTCCAATCACATGGGGTGGGAGATGTTTCCGCGCTTCATCGTGCATGGGCCATTGGGAAAATGGCTGATAACCGCCAGCCATCATCAGCGGCATCATGATCTCTATAAATGCAATTATGGCCTTTATTTCCGTTTCTGGGACCGGCTTTGCGGCACGGACCGGGGGCTGGGCGGCTTTAAGGGGGAGAAGGTTTGAAGCCTGTTCTTTGTGCCTTCATTGGCTTCATGCTGGCGGGGTCGGCCCCGGCGGATCAAGCGCAACCGCTGAGCATCAGCGTACATGGCCTGCGTTCCACCAAGGGGCAGATATTGGTCTGCGTCACGCGGCAGGCGCGCTATTTCCCCGATTGCAGCAAGGACCCCGACCGGCGCCACCTGACCATCGCCGCGACGGATCAGGCGATGCCGCTGGGCGTCGTGCCCCCCGGCGATTACGGGCTGGCGATCATCCACGATGAAAATGCCAATGGAAAGCTCGACACATTTGCCGGGATTCCGCGGGAGGGTGTCGGGTTTTCCCGCAATCCACCGATCCGTTTCGGCCCGCCCAGCTTTCGATCCGCTCAATTTTCCGTCGCGGGGGGAGCGGTGCGTCAGGATGTGAAGGTGAAATATTTCCTCTGATCCCGGTGATTTGGAACCCGTGATGGGATCGAAACATTTTAGGATTCAATATTTCTTCAGGGCAGCTTCTTTCAGGGAACAGGGGATTTCATGAATCATCGTCACCTTTATGCCGTCGGCGCATGCCTGGCGGCGCTTTCGACGGCGAATCCGGCGTTTGCGCAGCAGGAAGACAGCAATTCGCTGACCGTAGGCGTGGGTGTCGCGGCGATCCCCAGCTATGAAGGGTCGGACGATTATCGCGTCATTCCCGTGCCCCAGCTGCGCGGCAAGGTCAGCGACTTCGCCTTCTGGACGCGCGGGCCGGGACTGTATTTCGATGCGATCCCCAATACTGACCCGAACGGGCTGGATTTTCAGTTGGGGCCGGTTGTCACGGTTCGATTCGATCGTTCCAGCCTGAAGAATATCAAGGATGACGCCGTCCGCGATCTGGGCAAGCGCGATGTGGCCGTTGAAGTTGGCGGCTTTGTCGGCATCGGCAAAACCGGGGTCATCACCAGCGCTTACGACAATCTGTCGGCTCGCGTCGCCGTGACCAAGGATGTGGCTGGCGCGCATGGCAGCATGGTCGTTACGCCTGCGATCGAATATTTCACCCCGCTGTCGACCCGCAGCTTCGTGGGCATGGGCATTTCCGCCGATTATGTCGGCAAGGGCTATGGCCGCTATTATTATGACATCGATGCGGCGGACTCTCTCGCCTCCGGGCTTCCCGCCTATTCGGCGGCGGGGGACAAGGCAGGGTTCAAGCGGGTGGGCGTCAACCTGACCGGCGGCGTGTCACTGTCGGGCGACATTCGCAAGGGCTGGGCGCTGTTCGCGCTGGCCGGTTATTCGCGGATGCTGGGCGACTATGCCGATTCGCCGGTGGTCAGCATCGCGGGGTCGCGCAGCCAATGGGCAGGTGCGGTGGGCGTCGGTTATACCTTCTGAACCACTCTCTTGTCCCGACAGGGTGACGCCCCCCATATTGCGCTGTATGGACGCGGCACCCAACCGCATGGCAGGAGAATGAAACGTGGCGACCCTTGGAATGAGCGACACCGATAAGGCTGCGGTGGAGGCGTTCCGCCGCGACGTGGTGGACCCATCGCGCACTCAACTGGTGATCGTGGATTTCTGGGCCGAATGGTGCGGCCCGTGCAAGCAACTGACCCCGATCATCGAAAAGGTCTGCGCAGATTATGCGGCCAAGGGCGTCAAGCTGGTCAAGGTCAATGTCGATGAGAACAAATTCATCGCCGCGCAGTTTCGCGTGCAGTCGATCCCGACCGTTTACGCCGTGTTCCAGGGGCAGCCGGTCGCCGACCTGAGCCAGGCGCGCACCGAAGGACAGTTGAAGCAATATTTCGACCAGCTGCTGTCTCAGCTTCCGATTGAGTCGGAAGAGAAAGACCAACTGGAAGAAATCGCGCCATTGATCGCGATGGGCGAAGAGCTGTTGACCGGCGGCGAGCACGAGCGCGCGCTGTCGGTATTCGACCAGATCGCGCAGATGGTGCCCGACAATGCCGAGGTCGCAGCCGGACAGGCGCGGGCGCTGGTCGGGCTGGCGCGACTGGACGATGCGGACGCGGTGCTGGCCGCGCTGCCCGACGATGTCGCCAAGGACCATGTCATCGACCGTGCGCGCGCGGCCATCGCTCTGGCGCGCGACGCCCGTCCTGTCGCCGACCTGTCAGGGGTCGAGACACGCGTTGCCGCCAATCCCGACGATCATGAAGCGCGTTTCGAACTGGCTGGCGGGCTGATGGCCAATGGCGACCGTGACCGCGCGGCGGAAGAGTTGCTGGAGATGATCCGCCGCGACCGTGAATGGAATGAGGGCGCGGCGCGTGCGCAGTTGCTGACGCTGTTCGAAGCGACGGGGCTGGAAGATCCCTGGGTCGCGGCGCAGCGACGTAAGCTGTCGCAGATTCTGTTTTCCTGACGGTTCGTCCGGTGAATCGCGCCCGCGTCTCCATATTTCCGTTGTCAGGCGCGTTGCTGCTGCCGGGAATGGAGTTGCCGCTCCATATCTTTGAACCCCGTTATCGCGCGCTGATTCACGACGCGATGGCGCGGGACCGCCGCATCGGCATGATCCAGCCGCGCGCGGAGGGGGATAAGCCAGCGCTGTTCGACATGGGTTGCCTGGGCCATATCAACCATATCGAGGCGTTGGAGGATGGCCGGTTCAATATCATCCTGAAAGGGCTGGCCCGTTTCCGGGTGATCCGCGAACTGGATGTTTCCACTGCCTTTCGCCAGATAGAGGCGGATGTGGAGCAGGCCCCTGAGGATGAAGTGCTGGCCGCCGTCGAACGGGCGTCGGTCGAGCTGGAGGCGCGCCGCTTCGCCGAAGCGCTGGGCTATGTGGTGGATTGGACCGCTGTGTCGCGGCTGGACGACATGTCGTTGATCAACGGCATAGCCCAGGTCGTGCCGTTCGATCCGGCGGCCAAGCAAACGCTGCTGGAGGCGGACAATCTGCGCGAACGGGCGGACCGGATCGTCCAGTTGATGCAGATTGTGGGGCGCATCGAGCGCAATGGCGGCGGCACCATGCAATGAGCGGCGAAATCGACCCCGCGCTGCTGGTGAAGCTGGTCTGCCCCGTCACCCGCACGCCGCTGCGCTGGGACGCGGAGCGGTCGGAACTGGTTTC
>CAMPHJ010000088.1 GCA_946885845.1 uncultured Sphingobium sp.
GCGCTGGAGCAATATCTGATCGACAACGGCGTCGAATCGATGGCGCTGGAAACGACCGAGGGCCGCCGCTCCGGCGAAGATTTGCGCCACCTGATCGAACATGGCCGCCGCATCCGCGCGGTGATGCGTTACGTGCCACGCCGCTATGATCCGGCGATCATCGAAGCGCTGGCCGTCAATGGCGCACTCGACCCCGAACTTGGCAATGACGCGCAGGCGGAACGCCTGACCGAAACGGTCAAGTGGATGGGCACGCAGGATGAGGAAGGGCGCTGGAGCGGTCGGATCGCCGAAGAAGGCGGATTCCATTTCGAACGGCTGTGGCGTGGCGTCACCGATCATCACATGATCGAGCATGGCTTCATCGGATCGGCGGAAGCGCGCAAGTTGCACAGTATCGCAGCGGAAGAAGCGGGCAGTTACCGCACGCCCAGCCGACTGGTGACCGCCAAGTCGGCGCAGGCCGCTGACGAGGCTGGCGACGACGAACTGCCCGTCGCGACCAAGGGATCGACGCTGGTCACCCGTCCGAGCGAATTGCTGGAGGCGGTGCTGACCGCAGGGCGTAAGGGCCTGGCGATCCAGCGCTACAAGGGTCTGGGCGAAATGAACGCCGAACAGCTGTGGGAAACCACGCTGGACCCCGACAACCGATCCATGCTGCGGGTGGAGGTCGAACAGGCTGATGTCGCCGACGAAATCTTCACGCGCCTGATGGGCGATGTGGTCGAACCTCGGCGCGAGTTCATTCAGGACAACGCCCTGAACGTCGCCAATCTGGACGTATGATCCTGGCGTCCCCCTCGCGCCTCGCCAGTGATGGCGGCATCAGGGGGGCGGCCATCCTTGCCATGCTGTTGCTGACCGCGTGCGGTTCCGAACCCGCACAAGTCGATGTCGTGCGCGAGGATAATTCCAGCGCGCCGGTGGCCAGCGCCCCTATTGTGAACCAGACTGTTGGCAATGAGCAGCAGCAGCGGGCCGAAACGGCGCAGGGCGATGGAAAGACCGTCCCTGCCCCTGATCCCAAAGCGCCGCAGCCGGAACGCTATCGTGCGCTGGGCACCGAGCCTTTCTGGGCCGTGACGGTGAAGGGAACGACCGCGATTCTGGAAAGGCCGGACAAGCAGCCGGCCTCCTTCGCCGTTTCGCGGACCGATGAGGGTCGCTCTCTCCGCTTTCAGGGCAACGGGTTCACCATGACGATGACGGACGGACCGTGCAGCGATGGGATGAGCGACGCCATTTGGTCCGATCAGGTATCAGTCGCATTTGGCGAAGGAACGCTGAAGGGCTGCGGCGGTGATCGGCAGGACCCCGACGACGCCCAGTTCTAATCCGGGCGCATAGCCTGCGCGATCAGTGCTTCCGCTTCAATCAGCAACGCATCCTCGGCAGCGGCCTGCGCCACCTGTTCCCGGCCGATGATGATGAGGACCGGGACAGCAAGCGGACTTACCCTGTCCAACGCGACATGCAGCATGGTTTCACTGGCCCGGTCGATCAGGTCGCCCAGCCGTCCCACATCGGTCATCCGCGCCCGCGCATCGGCCCAGGCGGCCTTTAGCAGCATATGTCCGGGCTCATATTTGCGCAGCACGTCATAGATGAGGTCGGTCGAAAAAGTGACCTGCCGCCCCGTCTTGCGCTTGCCGGGATGTTGCCGCTCGATCAGGCCGGATATCACCGCGACATCGCGGAAAGCTCGCTTCAGCAGGCTGGACTGTTCGACCCAGTCGATGAACTCATGGTCCAATATGTCGGCGGAAAACAGGCTTTGCGGGTCGGTGACCGGCTTCATCCCATAGATGGCAAGCGCATAGTCATTCGAAACGAAGCCCAGCGGCATCAGTCCCTGGGCATCCATGCGGCGGGTCAGCAGCATGCCGAGCGACTGGTGCGCATTCCAGCCTTCGAAACTGTAGCAGACCAGATAATGCCGCCCTTCATGGGGAAATGTTTCGACCAGCAATTGCCCCGGTTGTGGCAGCGCCGAACGATATTTCTGCATTTCCAGCCATTCGCGGACATCTTCGGGGAAACGATGCCATTCTTCCGGTTCAGCGAGGAAATGCCGGACCCGGTCGGCCAGCCGCGTCGACATGGCCATGCGCGTGCCGCCCCAACTGGGGATGCGCGCCTGTTTGGCGGTAGCGCGGACGACCAGGTCGGTCAGTTCGATCCGCACCACTTCCAGCGCCATGCCCGAAAAGAAGAAGCTGTCGCCCTGCCGCAGCGTCGCGGCAAAGCTCTCCTCCACGGTGCCGAGCTTGCGACCGTTTGCAAAGCGCACATTCAGCGCAGGCTGGTCGACGATAATCCCTGCATTCAGCCGATGCTGCTGGACGAATCGCGGGTGAGACACGCGCCACGTCCCATCATCTTCCTGGGTCAGCCGCTTGAACCGGTCATAGGCGCGCAGGGCATAGCCGCCCCCCTCAATGAAGTGCAGGACATTGACGAAGGCGTCATCCGTCAGCGCACTATAGGGCGTGGAAGACCGGATTTCGCGAAGCAGATCCTCCGGTCGAAAGGGCGCGGCGCAAGCCAGCCCCATCACATGCTGGGCCAACACATCCAGGCTGCCCGCGCGGAAATCATCGGCGTCCCTCTCCCCTTCCTCCACCGCGTCCAGCGCCGCCCGCGCCTCCAGATATTCAAAGCGGTTGCCCGGAATCAGGATCGCCTCGCTCGACATGTCGAGCCGGTGATTGGCGCGGCCGATCCGCTGGAGCAGGCGCGAGCTGCCTTTGGGCGCGCCCATCTGGATGACGCAATCCACATTGCCCCAGTCCACGCCCAGGTCGAGGGAGGCAGTGGCGACCAGCCCGCGCAGCTTGCCCGCGGCCATGGCGCTTTCCACCTTGCGTCGCGCATCGATGGAAAGGCTGCCATGATGAATCGCGATCGGCAGGTTAGCTTCATTGGCGGACCAGAGTTCCTGAAAGATCAGTTCGGCAAGCCCGCGAGTGTTGCAGAATATCAGGGTGGTCGCGCGCCGCTCAATTTCGACCATCACCTGCTTTGCCGCATATTTGCCGGAGTGCCCCGACCAGGGGATTCGCCCTTCCGGGATCAGGATTGCGACATTGGGATCGGCGCCAGCTTCGCCCATGACCGGCGTGACGGTGTTGATGTCGCCGTCGGGCGCGAGCCAGGCGCGATAGGCATCGACATCCGCGACGGTGGCGGACAGCGCCACGCGCCGGAGCCCCGGATTGATCGCCTGCAGGCGGGACAGCGACAGGTTGAGAAGGTCGCCACGCTTCTGGCTGGCGAAAGCGTGAACTTCGTCAATGATGATCGTTTTCAAGCCTGAGAACAGCAGAAAGCTGTCGGGATAGCTGAGCAACAGCGACAGCGATTCAGGCGTCGTCAGCAATATCTGCGGCGGTCGCGCGCGTTGTCGCGCTTTCCTGTCGGATGGGGTATCCCCCGTCCGGGTTTCCACCTGAATCGGCAGCCCCATTTCCTCAATCGGGGTCAACAGATTACGGCGCACATCGACGGCCAGCGCCTTGAGCGGCGAGACATAGAGGGTGTGAAGCCCATCAACCGGCGCGTCGATCAGGTCGGCTATGGTCGGCAGGAATCCCGCCAGCGTCTTGCCCGCCCCAGTGGGCGCGACCAGCAACGCATGATCGCCAGCGCGTGCTGCGGCGAGCATATCGATCTGATGGCGGCGCGGAGTCCAGCCGCGGGAGGCGAACCAATGCTCCAGCGGCAAGGGCAGGCTAGAAGTCATGGCCAGGATGTAGGGCGGCGAAGCGCGGCTGTCATCGTCGGCCCGATTATCCTTTGGTAATATAAGTTTGTCTCAGCGGAATAAAGTCACCGCGCCTCTGGCCCCTCGCCCGTCCGAAGCGTTACACTTGCGGGGTGCAGGCGCAGCCGACGCCCCGAAAGATCGCAGGAGAAACAGATGACCGGCGAAACCGAAGCCGACCTGACCGGCGCAGAGCCAACCCGCAACCGGCGTCGGCCCAAACAGTCGATCATGGAGATTGACGGTCGCAAGCTGAAACCCGCAACATTGATGATGGGCCATGGCTATGATCCCAGCCTGTCTGAAGGATCGCTGAAGCCGCCGATATTCCTCACATCCACCTTTGCCTTTGAAAGCGCGGCGGCGGGCAAGCGGCATTTCGAAGGCGTGACGGGCATCCGTCCGGGGGGCGCGGAAGGGTTGGTCTACTCACGCTTCAACGGCCCCAACCAGGAAATCGCCGAAGACCGGCTGGCGATATGGGAGGAGGCAGAGGACGCGCTGCTCTTTTCCAGCGGCATGTCGGCAATCGCGACCACCCTTTTGGCGCTCGTTCAGCCGGGTGACGTGATCGTCCATTCCGCGCCCCTCTACGCGGCGACCGAATCGCTGATCGGGCGGACGTTGGGCAAGTTCGGGGTGCAATGGCTGGATTTCCCCGCCGCCGCGACCGGGGATGAGATTGGCGAGGTGATGGCACAGGCGAAGGCGCTTGGCCGGGTCGCCCTTATCTATCTGGAAAGCCCGGCTAATCCGACCAACGTTCTGGTCGACCTGGATGCTGTCGTCGCGCTGCGCGACCAGATGTTCAGCAGCGAAGCGCATGTGCCGCCGATCGCAATCGACAACACATTCCTGGGGCCGCTGTGGCACCATCCGATTGCGCATGGGGCTGACCTGGTCATCTACAGCCTTACCAAATATGCAGGCGGGCATAGCGACCTGGTCGCGGGCGGCGTGCTGGGGTCCAACACGCTCATCAACGGCATCCGCATGATGCGCAACACGATCGGTACGATATTGGACCCGCACAGCGCTTGGATGCTGCTGCGCAGCCTGGAGACGCTGGAACTGCGGATGAGCCGGGCGGGAGAAAATGCCGCAAAGGTCTGCGCATGGCTCAAGGACCAGCCGCAGGTCGAAAAGGTTGGCTATCTTGGCTTCCCGGACAATGACCGGCAGGCCGATGTCTATCGGCGTCATTGCACCGGCGCGGGATCAACCTTCTCGCTTTATCTGAAGGGCGGGGAAGCCGAAGCCTTTGCCTTTCTCGACGCGCTGAAGATCGCAAAGCTGGCGGTCAGCCTGGGCGGGACCGAAACGCTGGCGAGCCATCCGGCGGCGATGACCCATTTGTCAGTGCCCACAGAGCGCAAGAAGGCGCTGGCGATCAGCGACAATATGGTGCGCATCTCCATTGGCTGCGAGGATGCGGACGATCTGATCGCCGATTTTTCCCAAGCGCTGCGGGCGATTGGGTGAATGGCGGCCAGACGGCTTGGACCGGACGGGGATCAGTTCCAGTCGACTCGCGTCCAGCCGCGCTGCGCCGCCAGTTTGGCCAACGGCTTGTGCGGATTGGACGCGAAAGCAATATCCGCAAATTCCAGCATCGGCGCGTCGGACACATGGTCGGAATAGGCCCGGATGTGCGCCATCGAACGGTCGATCGCCTCCGCCGCCATCCACGCCTTGATCATGCGCAGCTTTCCCGTGTCGTAGCAATTTTCGCCCGCGATCCTGGCGCGGACATAGCGCAGATCCTGGCTCAAATGATCCGTGGCGATGACGGCGTCAAACCCCAGGCGCCGGGCAATCGGTTCGACATAAAGGCGATAGGATGCGGTGGCCAGCACCAGCGTGCACCCCGCTGCCTTGTCCCCGGCGATCTGCGCCAGCGCTCCGGCGCGGACATTGGTGGCCACGACCTTGGCAGCATAGCTTTCGACATGGGGCATCAACCTGGCACGTTCGACATTATAGCCGATCATCAACGCCTGATTGAGTTCCTTCAGAC
>CAMPHJ010000089.1 GCA_946885845.1 uncultured Sphingobium sp.
TTCGACATTTCTGTCAGCAGCAGCCCGACGTAGCGCTCCAGCAGTTCCCATGTTCCACGTGAAACAGAAAAATGATCGCTCAGCCAAGCGCGCGCTTCATCTTCGCTCACGCTGCGCGCCGCCGCACATGAACCAGAACGGCCGCGAGCGCAGCAGGCGTCACGCCCCTTATGCGGCTCGCCGCCGCCAACGTATCAGGGCGTGCAGTCCCCAGCCGCTCGACCATCTCGGTCGACAAACCCCCGATGGCTCCATAATCGAAATCAGCCGGTATGCAGACCCGTTCGTTGCGACGTAGGTCCGCAATTTCGGCATCCTGCCTTTCCAAGTACGGCGCGTAGCGCGCATCCTCCAGCAGTTCGTTCCGCACGTCAGCATCCATCTCGGTAAGGACCGGAGCGAGTTCGAAAAGCAATGAGCGCGACACCTCAGGGAAGCGCGCCCAATCAAAGAGCGACCGCCGAGCGCCATCCTGCCGAACAGCAGCTCCTGCTCTCGCCATTTCCGTGGCGCTCAAATTTCGCGCCAACTGAGTCTCCGCCTCATGCCGTTGCGCCCGGCGCGCATCATAATGAGCTCTGCGCTCGGCTCCGATAATCCCATGGTCCTGGCCAATAGCTCCAAGCCGACTCCCTGCATTGTCAGCGCGCAACCGAAGCCGATATTCAGCCCGTGCCGTCAGCATCCGATATGGCTCGGTAACGCCCTGAAGCACCAAGTCGTCAATCATCACGCCGATGTAGCTGCTGGCCCGGTCCAGCACCATGGGCGGAGCGTCAGCAGCGCGCGCCGCAGCATTCACGCCTGCAACCAGCCCCTGAGCCGCGGCTTCTTCATAGCCCGTCGTGCCGTTAATCTGTCCAGCACAGAAAAGTCCCGGCACCGCGCGCACCTCCAGTGTCGAATCCAGTGCGCGCGGGTCGATATGATCATATTCAACCGCATAACCCGGAACGATGATCTCTGCCTTTTCCAAGCCGGGCATGGACTGGACCATCGCCTTCTGGACATCCGTCGGCAGCGACGTGCTGATCCCATTTGGATAGACGAGATGATCGGCAATCCCCTCAGGCTCCAGAAAAATCTGATGGCCATCGCGGTCGCCGAAGCGCACAACCTTGTCCTCAATCGAAGGACAATATCGCGGCCCCCTTCCCTCGATCGCGCCGCTGAACAAGGGTGAACGCCCCAAACCCTCGCGGATGATCGCATGGGTGCGCTCATTCGTCCGCGTCACAGCGCAACTGAGTTGCGGCAAGATGCGAGCGGGCGTGAGAGAGGACATGGTCCAGTCACCCTCGTCAGAAGGCTGCTCTTCCAACTTGGCCCACTCTATCGTCCGCCCGTCCAGTCGCGGCGGCGTCCCGGTTTTCAGGCGACCGATCGGCAGGCCCATAGCTCTTAATCGAACGCCCAGTTGGGTGGCCGCCCGTTCGCCGGTTCGCCCGCCAACGTCAACATCCTCCCCCCGGAACAGCCTGCCTCCCAAAAAGGTGCCCGTCGCGAGTATGATCGCAGTTGTGACTAACCTAGTGCCATCGGCCAGGATCAGTCCGCTCACCTGTCCCTGCTTCAAATCGATGTCGGCCGCCTCACCCTCGACAATGTCCAAGGTCGGATAGGTTGCCAGCAGCTGGTGAATGGCTGCTCGGTACAGCGCCCTGTCAGCCTGAACACGTGGCCCCTGAACAGCCGCCCCCTTACTGCTGTTCAACATGCGGTAATGGATCGCCGCCGCGTCGGCTGCGCGTGCGATAAGGCCGTCGAGCGCGTCAACCTCACGGACAAGATGCCCCTTTCCGAGGCCGCCAATCGCCGGGTTGCATGACATCGATCCGACCGTCGCTCTCGAAAAGGTCAACAGCGCCACGCGCCCGCCTTTTCGAGCGGCCGCCGCTGCGGCTTCGCAGCCCGCATGGCCACCGCCAACCACAATCACGTCATAGCTCTTTTGCATGGGCGCGCCTTTATCAGATATTGGGGCTGCCGGTCAAAGTTGTTCCACGTGGAACAAAGGCGCTATTTCCCGATGCAGAAGCCTGCAAAAAGTCGGTCGAGCATGTCGTCGGTGCCCGCCTGTCCCGTCAGCTGATCTACCGCGTTTCTGGCCTGCCGGAGCTCTTCCGCTGTAATTAGCAAGTCTCTGGCCTCTTGTGCGGCGGTGAGATGATGAAGGAGCCGAGAGGCCCCATCCCGCTGCCGCTGATGTAGGGCATAGTCGCCCTGCCCCGGCAGGAGGCTGCGTGCCCCTTCAAGCAGCACATCCACCAACTGATCCATGCCTTCGCCCGTGACGGCAGAGACGGGCAACCCATTCCGGGGAGGCATCCGGTCAGCCTGAGCCGAAACAAGGATGGCGTCATCCCGAGGCAACTCTGCGGCTTCACCAAGCCATAATATGATGTCAGCAGCCGCCAGGGCCATGCGAGCGCGGTCGATACCAATCATTTCCACCGGATCTGCGGATTGATCCCGCAGGCCCGCCGTATCCGTGAATAGAAATGCAACGCCCCCCAGAGCAGCAGGAACTTCGATTCGGTCGCGGGTTGTCCCTGCAATATCGGAAACGATCGCCGCCTCCCTACCGACTAAGGCATTGAGCAGCGTCGACTTACCGGCGTTGGGCGGCCCGGCGAGCACCACGCGGACGCCATCGCGCAAACGCTCTGCCGATGGCGCTGCCAATATGGTTTGCACCTGTGTGGCCAAGTGCTGCAGCTGATCATATATATGTATTTCGATTCCCGTTTCGGGAACATCATCTTCATCGGAAAAGTCGAGCGCGGCCTCGGCCATGGCGGAGACCTCCAGCAATGCCGACCGCCAGCTTTCAACCCGTCTCGAAAAATGCCCTTCCGCCATGAGCAGGGCAGCGCGACGCTGTTGCTGGGTCTCCGCCGCCAACAGGTCTGAAAGGCCTTCCACGGCGTTGAGGTCGATGCGCCCGTTAAGGAAGGCCCGCCGGGTAAACTCACCCGGATCGGCAAGCCGCACGCCGGGGATCGACGCCAACGCACTTTCCACGGCTGCAACGATCGCCCGGCCACCATGGCAATGAAGCTCCGCCAAATCCTCGCCCGTAACCGTCGATGGACCGGGAAACCACAATGTCACGGCCCGGTCGAGGAGTTCACCGGTGCGTGGGTCATACAATTTTGAAAGCCGCGCGTGGCGAGGGGTTGGCAACGCTTGCGCCGTCAAGGCCTTCAACGCTGCCCCGGCACCAGGGCCGCTTATGCGAATAAGGCCGATCCCCGCCGGCGGTGCTCCGCTCGACAGGGCGAAAATAGTGTCCTGCATTGGACTAGGACTTATCGCCACCCTTGGAAGTCATACCGGACAGGCCGATGTCCATCATCTGCTTGAACAATTTCATCCCGGCATCGCCCATGGGAGCGAAACCCTTCATCATCGTTTCAATCTGTTCGATGTTGGTGACGCCATCGATGCTGTCCAGAACGGTCTTCACATATTTGTCGTGAATAGGCGTCACATCTGGCAGGCCCAGAAATGCCCGAGCTTCCGCGGGGGTGCAATCGACGTCCAGGCTAACCTTCATCTTGCCAATTCCTTGCCATGGGCTTTCCCGTCTCATGCCGCAACATAGGCCATAATGGCAAATTTTTTGCGCTATCGAGCGGTTGGCGTGCCGGACAAAGGCGATTATCCCTACATGCCAAAGCCGAGAAACAGCGGAAAGGATCCTGCCATGACACTTTACACGCCCGTCGCGACTCTGGAGGGTGACGCCAGCTTCGACGTCTATGTCGCGCGTCCGGCCGACACGCCCAAGGCGGCTATCATCGTCATTCAGGAGATTTTCGGCGTCAATGACGGCATCCGGCGCAAGTGTGATAAGTGGGCGGAGCAAGGGTATCTGGCGCTCGCCCCGGACCTGTTCTGGCGTGACAAGGCGCATGTAGAACTGGACGCTGACCAGCCGGAAGATTTCCAGGCGGCGCTCGGCCATATGCAGCGGCTCGATCAGGACAGCGCCATCCGCGACATCGAAGCCACGATCAGGGCCGCTCGCGCTGAACTGGGCGGCGCCGGGAAGGTGGGCATCGTCGGCTATTGCCTGGGTGGGCGGTTGGCATTCATGGCGGCTTGCCGAACCGATGGCGATGCCTTTGTTGGCTATTACGGGGTCGGCATCGACAATCTGCTGGATGAACAGCGCGCAATCGGGAAGCCGGTCCTACTTCATATTCCGACAGCCGATGGCTTTGTCCCGCCGGAAGTGCAGGCGAAAATGCACGAAGGGCTAAAGGGGAACCGTCACGTGACGCTGCATGATTATGAAGGGCTGGATCATGGCTTCGCAGCGGAAACGGGTGATCGTCGTCGCGAGGAGGCAGCCCAGTTGGCCGACAAACGAACCGCTGATTTCTTCGCCCAGAATCTGTGAGGCGGCTATAACCGCATACGCCCGATCCCGCGCTGAGCGGGATCGGGAACAGGTGGTCAGACGAACAGCGTCAAAACCCCAACCTGATGGTCTACGATGCCATCGTAAATCATCTTCACCGCAACATAGACGATGACGACCAGGCCAACATAGGCGATCCAGCGGAACCGCTCGATATATTTGGCGATGATGTTGGCTGCGATGCCCATCAATGCAACGGACAGAATAAGGCCAATGATCAGGATGCCCGGATGATCGCGCGCCGCGCCTGCCACGGCCAGCACATTGTCCAGGCTCATCGACACGTCCGCAACCGCAACCGCCCAGGCAGCGGCTGCAAAGCTCTTGGCCGGGCGCAGGCCTGAAATATCATCGTCGCTTGGATCATCGGGCGTATCGCCACCCCGCTTGGGGTGCAATTCACGCCACATCTTCCAGCTGACCCACAAGAGCAGCAGCCCGCCCGCCAGGATCAGGCCGACAATCTGCATCAGCTGCGTCACAACCAATGCAAAGCCGATCCGCAGCACCAGCGCGGCGATGATGCCGATCATGATGACCCGCTGGCGCTGCTGCACCGGAAGCCCGGCCGCCAGCGCGCCCACCACGATCGCATTGTCGCCCGCCAGCAATATGTCGATCATCAGCACTTGGCCAAAGGCCGCGAGCGCCTGGGGCGATCCTATATTACTGAAATCGGTGACAATATGGCCCCAGATATCGGCTGGAGAGCCAAGTCCCTGAGCAGCGGCGGCGGCAGTGGCGAATAGGTCGAACATGGCGGCCTGACGTCCCTTTAGTGGAAATCGGTCAATCGAAAATCTTGTGCGAAACAGGGGGCGGGGGAGGCAGGGATATGCGCCCGCTCCGCCGCACCGTAACGCTTGCGATTACTGGTTCATGGAATCGAAGAAGTCTTCGTTGGTCTTGGAATCCTTCATCTTGTCGAGCAGGAATTCCATGGCATCGATCGTGCCCATCTGCATCAGGATACGGCGCAGCACCCACATCTTGCTGAGTTTGGCCTTGTCGACCAGCAGCTCTTCCTTGCGCGTGCCCGATTTGCCGACGTCCAGCGCCGGGAAGATGCGCTTGTCCGCCACCTTGCGGTCCAGGACGATTTCGGAATTGCCGGTGCCCTTGAATTCTTCGAAGATAACTTCGTCCATGCGGCTACCGGTATCGATCAGCGCGGTGGCGATGATCGACAGCGATCCGCCTTCCTCGATATTGCGCGCAGCGCCGAAGAAACGCTTGGGCCGTTGGAGCGCGTTTGCGTCCACACCGCCCGTCAAGACCTTGCCAGAACTTGGGACGACCGTGTT
>CAMPHJ010000090.1 GCA_946885845.1 uncultured Sphingobium sp.
GGGCATAATCCAGCCCTTCCGCCCACAGGAACTGCCGCGCCAGAATATCCAGCTGTCCGCCGCGCGTTCCGGTCGGAAACTGCGCGCGCGCCAGCGCGATATGGCCCTTGAGCACCAGCGTGAAACGGCGCTTCATCTCATCGCTTACCACTCCGATAGCGATGGTGCGCGTGACGTCGGTCGTCCCGTCCCGATATTGCCCCCCCGAATCGACGAGGTAGAAGGTGCCAGGCTCGATCCGGCGGTTGGTGCTATCGTCGACCCGGTAATGGACCACAGCGCCATTGGGTCCCGCGCCGCTGATCGTGTCGAAGGACAGGTCCTGCAACTCGCCCGTATCGCGCCGGAACACCTCCAGCCGCGCGGCTGCGCCCAGTTCATCGACTTCACCCTGCGGCGCTTCGACCGACAGCCAGTACAGGAAGCGCGATAGCGCCGCTCCGTCGCGCAGTTGCGCCGCCTTGTGCCCCGCGATCTCGACCTCATTCTTGATCGCCTTGGGCAGCACGGCCGGATCGCGCAGGGCCAGCACCTTGGCGCCGCCCGCTTCCAGAGCCTCGAATATCGCCGCGACGGCCCGGTCGGGGTCAGCAACCACCGTCCTGCCGCCAAAGCCCGCCAGCGCCTGCGCGAAATCGGCACGGTCATGCACCCGCACCGCATGGCCCAGATGCCGGAGGACCGCATCGTCGACCTTTTCCGGCGCGACATACAGGTCGGCGGTCGCATCGGCATGGACGACCGCATAGGCCAGCGCGACCGGCGTGCGCGCCACGTCCTTGCCACGAATGTTGAAGGTCCAGGCGATCGAATCCAGCGCCGACAGCACTACGGCATCCGCCCTTGCCGCCGCCAGCCACTGGGCCATCGCCTGCAATTTGTCCGCCGCGCCTTGCCCGGCGTAGCAATCGTCGTGCGCCATGACCCTGGCCGCACTCGGCGCGGGACGATCGGTCCAGACCGCATCCACCGGATTAGCGTTCACAGCGACCAGCGTCGCGCCCCGCTCCGCCAGCGCCTCGCCCGCCGCCTTCACCCATGCCCGCGTGTGCAGCCATGGGTCATAGCCGATCCGCGCGCCCTCTGGCGCATGTTGCCCCAGCCATCCAGCGACAGAGCTTTGCGGCACACCTTCATATTGCCAGTGCGCCCCGTCCACCTGTTCGCGCACCTGCAACGTGTAGCGCCCGTCAACGAAGATCGCGGCGTCCTGCGCCAGCACGACCGCGCTGCCAGCCGATCCCTGGAAACCGGTCAGCCACGCCAGCCGCTGCGCATAGGCCCCGACATATTCGCTCATATGCTCGTCGGTCAGCGGAATGACGAAGCCATCCAGCCCGTCGCGCTCCAATTGCGCGCGCAAAGCCTTCAGCCGGTCTTCATGGGTAGACATGGAATTTCCCTTGGATCACATCGGCCCCCTTGCGCAGGCCCTATCGCCGCCAACATAAGCAGGCATGCGCGCATATGCCAGCGCGCCCGACCCATGATCCAGGACTGTGAATGACCGCTTCCCTTGTACCGCCCACCGCCGCCCGCCGTCCGTTCAGCCTGACCCGCCATGGCGTCACGGTCGAAGACCCCTGGGCCTGGCTGCGCGACCCCGGCTATCCCGACGTCAAGGACAAGGATGTGCTGGCCTATCTGAAGGCGGAAAACGCGTTTTTCGAACAGGCCATGGCGCCGCGCAAGACGCTGACCGACACGCTGTTTGCGGAGATGAAGGGCCGTATCAAGGAAGACGACAAGTCCGTCCCGCAAAAGGATGGCGACTATGTCTACTGGCGCGCCTTCGAAATCGGGGCGCAATATCGCAAATGGTATCGGCGGCCCGTAGCGGCCAAGACCGACGGCAGCGAGGATCAACTGATCCTGGACGAACCGGCGCTGGCGGAAGGTCATGAATATTTCCGCCTGGGCGCGATGTCGGTCAGCCCGGATGGCCGTTACCTCGCCTACGCCATCGACAATAATGGATCGGAACGGTTCGAAGCGCGGATCAAGGATCTGTTCACCGGCGAACTGCTGCCGGAAGTCATCCCCGACACGCTGTCGTCGCTGGTCTGGACCAGCGATAGCAAGGGGCTGCTCTACGGTATCGCCAACGAAAATTGGCGCACCGACAATACCCGCCTCCACTGGATCGGCCAGCCGGTCGCATCCGATGTGGAACTGTTCCACGAAGATGATGACGGCTTCCGCGTTGCGGTCGGCCTGACGTCATCGGAAAAATGGATCGTCATCTCGACGGGCGATCATGTCACGACCGAAGTCTGGCTGCTCCCCGCCGACAACCCGACGGCCCCGCCCCTGCTGGTGGCCGCGCGCCTGCCGGGCCGGGAATATGAAGTCGATGAACATGACGGCACGCTCTACATCCGCACCAACGACACCCATCCCAATTTCCGGCTGGTAAAGGCATCGCTCGCCGCGCCGCACGAATGGGAAGAAGTGATCGCGCCGGACACCCATTTCTACCTGACCGACTTCACCCTGTTCAAGGGATTCTACGTCACCGAAGGACGGCAGGACGGGCTCGATCAGATCGAACTGCGCGACTATGCCACCCACACGCCAAAGCGCCTGTCCTTCCCTGAAGCGAGCTATTCGGCGTCGCTGGACGACAATCCCGAATATGATGTGACGAAACTGCGCATCGGCTATGAATCGATGGTCACGCCCGACACCATCTATGACTATCACCTTTCCACCGGCGAACTGGAAGTGTTGAAGGTCCAGGAAATCCCGTCGGGCTATGACGCGACCCGTTACGCGACGGAACGGCTGATGATCCCGGCCCGCGACGGCACGCAGATTCCCGTGTCGATCGTCTATCCCAGGGGCCTGCCCCGCGACGGCAGCGCGCCGCTCTACCTTTACGGCTATGGCGCCTATGGCATCGCGATGGAGCCTGGCTTTTCGACTAGCCGCCTGTCCCTGCTGGAACGCGGCTTCGCCTTTGCGCTGGCGCATATTCGCGGCGGCGATGATCTGGGCCAGCAATGGTATCTGGATGGCAAGCTGGACAAACGGACGAACAGCTTCACCGACTTTGTGGACGTGGCCAAGGGGCTGATCGAACGGGGCTATACGTCAAAGGGACGCATCGGCATTTCCGGCGGATCGGCGGGCGGTGAACTGATGGGCGCGGTGATCAACAGCGATCCCGACCTTTGGGGGGCGGTGGTTGCCCATGTGCCCTTCGTCGATGTCCTCAACACCATGCTGGACGAAACGCTGCCCCTGACGCCGGGCGAATGGCCCGAATGGGGCAATCCGATAGAAGACCCCAAGGCGTTCGAAACGATCCTGTCCTACGACCCCTATTGCAATGTAAAGGCGCAGGATTATCCGCCACTGATGGTCACGGCGGGCCTGAACGACCCCCGCGTCACCTATTGGGAGCCGGCCAAATGGGTCGCCCGGCTGCGTGCTACCAAGACGGACGACAATGTCCTGCTGCTCAAGACGAACATGGGCGCGGGTCATGGCGGCAAGTCGGGACGTTTCGAAAGCCTGCAGGAAACGGCGGAGGAATTTGCCTTCATCCTCTGGCAACTGGGCGTGGATCAGGGGTGATTTCGATGATGCGAAGGTCCCGCTAATGCCCTCAACCTACACAGCGCGGATCACCGCCGGGCCTGAGCACATCGATATCCTTGGCCATGTGAATAACGCGGTGTGGGTCCAATGGATGGAGCAGGTCGCGACCGAACATTGGACCCGCGACGCGGCCCCGGCGCATCTGGACGCCTATGTCTGGGTCGTCACCCGGCATGAAATCGATTATCGCGGCAATGTGAAGGAGGGGGAGACCGTCACGGTCCGCACCTGGATTCCTCACGCGCCACGCGGCGCGCGCTTTGACCGGCACATGGAATTCATGGGCGTCGATGGCAAGGTGAAGGTCGCCGCCAAATCCACCTGGGCGATCATCGACCGGCAATCGGGCCGCATCCTGCGGGTGCCGCCGGATGTTTCCAGCCGCTTCCTCGACCAGAATTGATCTTTAGAGCATCGCGCGGAAAAGAGGGAACCGGTTTTCCGCCAAAAGCGATGCGACAACAAAAAATTAGAGCAAACTGCGCGATTCACATATCGCGCAGCTTGCTCTAACCCGTCACCATCAGCCCCAGCCACAATGTCCGCGGCGTTCCAAGGTCGATCGACCCGCCCGCATTGCGCGTCACCACCGTCTCATCCAGCAGATTTTCGCCCCTGGCGATGATCGTCGCGCCATGGCCGATGGGAAAGCGTGCCACGGCATCCACCGTCAGCGCATCGGGCAGCACATCGGATTGCAGGTCATCCTCATATTGTTTCGACACATAGCGCATGGTCGCGGACAATTCCGGCCCCTGCACGGACCGCCACGCCAGCGTCGCACTGGCGGCATGGCGCGGGCTTTGAGCGGGGGACAGGCCGTCGAAATCCTTCCCCGGCGCATATACCCTGCTGTGGCTATAGGCGTAGGATGCGGACAGGCGGAAAGCGCCTGCATCGGCGCTGGCAGTCAGTTCCACGCCCTTGGCGACGATGCGATCGACATTCTGCCGTTCCCGCACCACAATCGCGCGCCCACCCACGACTGTCGAACTGACCGTCACATTGCCGACCGCATTGTCCAGCCGGTTGTAAAAGGCGGTGGCGGCCAGCCTGACGTGCGCTGTCGGCGTGATGTCGATACCCGCCTCGACGCCCTTCAGCTTCTCATTTTCAAGCGCCGGGTTGGCGCGCGTCGTCACCATTGATGCCGCTGACGCAATCACGAAGGGGCGGTATAGCTCATTGAGTGTCGGCAGGCGAAAGCCGGTATAGCCCGCCCCGCGCAGCGCCACGGCGTCGCTGATGCGGTAGAGCGCACCCGCCCGACCGGAAAATTCCCAGCCGGATCGGTCAGGAAACATATTGTTCGCAGCGCCCAGACCCGCCGCGCGGAAAAATCCGTCCCTTATCGTCCATCGATCCACCCGGACACCGCCCGTCAGCACCAGCTTGCCCAATGTCCAGTCATCTTCGGCGAACAGCCCCGCCGTCAACTGCTTCCCCCCGGCATGGCGGTGCGCACTGACAAGGCCGGTCATGGCATTATAGGCGTCCTCGTACATGTCGCCGCTGGCAAAGCGGCTGTCGGCACCGATCCGCAGCATATGGCCGCCACCCACCGGCGGGCGCAGTTCGATCTTGCCGCCTAGGCCCGTCGACGGCGTGTTCCGCTGGTCCAGCGCCTTGCGGAAGGGCGGGCTTGACGAAATGACGATGTTCGAAAAATTGCGTGCCTGAACATAGGCGAGCGCGTCCAGCTGCCACCGCCCCCGCGATATATAGCGGATGCTGGCGTCCTGCCCCTCGCTTACGCTGTCCGCGCCTCGGAATCGCAGCGTGCGGTCGTCACGGAAAATCGTTCCGCGGAACTGGACCTCCGACGTGGCCGACAGCGGGGCCACCGCTCGCAAATTGGCGGACCAGCCATCATAGGCGGATGGC
>CAMPHJ010000091.1 GCA_946885845.1 uncultured Sphingobium sp.
CCTTCGGTGGCGACGCGTTAGCCCAGGTACAGCCACCTGCTGCTTCGACGGATGTGAATGGTGCTGCGACTGCTGTCGGAGGCACAGGTCTTTCGGAGATTGTTGTCACGGCACGCCGCCGGGCTGAGCGACTGCAGCAGGTCCCGATTTCTGCCAGTGCATTCGATGCTAATTCGCTCGCTCAACGGAATATTTCGAACACGCAGGACCTGCTCGGACAAGTTCCGTCGCTCGTCGTGGGTGGGTCGGGGCAGCAGCGCAGCACCGAAAATATCACGATCCGCGGGCAAGGTGCGACCTTCAATGCCGCGCCGGGCGTGGTGCTGTATTCGGCCGAAGTTCCGCTTATCGCCGACCAGCGCAACAATGCGCAAAATGGCGGCGGCCTCAACTATTATGATCTCGCCAGCTTGCAGGTTCTGCGTGGGCCACAAGGCACGCTGTTTGGTCGTAATACGACCGGCGGCGCCGTCCTTTTCGAACCTCAGCGTCCGACTGATCGGTTCGAGGGCTACGGCCAGATCCAGTACGGCAATTATGACTCTATTGAAGTGCGCGGCGCGCTCAACGTGCCGATCGTGGAAGACACGCTGCTGCTGCGCGTCGCTGGCATGTATCAGAAGCGCGATGGCTTCACGCACGAGATCACCACGGACACCGATCTCGACAATCGCAACCGCTATTCCTTCCGCGCAGGCCTGACCTGGCGTCCGGCGCCCGGGATCGAAAATTACCTGCTCGCAACCGTCGGTCGCGTGCAGGAACATGGCACCGGGACAGTGCTCAACGCGGTTCCAGCGGGGGCCAATCCGCAAAATGGCGTGCCCTACAGCGATTATCTGGAGGCGCAGATCGACCGCGGTATCCGATCCGTCGCGCTCAGCCCGCTGCTCTTTAGCGAGCGGACGCGTTATTTCTCCATAACGGACATCCTCTCGGCGGAACTTACGGACAACCTGACGTTCCGCAACATCGCCAATTATCAGCGTCTGAAGAACAGTGCTCCGTTTGACGGCGATGGGATTCCTGATGATCACCGCCCGCCATTGTCCACGGACGGTGGAGGCTCGATTGGCGCCCAAGAGATTGATCCGGGCGGCCTTCCCAATTACAATTACTACACCGATGTCCGGCAGTACTCGTTCGAGCCTCAGCTTCAGGGCAAGGTTGGTGGAGACGCGCTCAACTTCACCGTGGGCGCCTACTATGAAAGTGTTAAGCCGCTAGGACAACAGCTGGTTTCGGCAACCAATCAGACCCGCAGAGGCCAGAGATCAACCAGCCAGGCGCTGTATGCGCAGGGGACGCTGTCTTTCGGCAGCTTTTCGAACAGCCTTGATGGGCTGCGGCTGACCGCTGGCTATCGCTATACATGGGACAGCCTGACGGCATTCTCCAACTTCGGATTGCCCGGTGCACCAGTCACCTCGGAGCGCGCCAAGTTCAAGGCGCCGAACTGGACGGTCGGCCTTGACTATGATGCCATGCAAAATGTGCTACTCTACGCCAAGATCAGTCGCGGCTATAAATCGGGAGGGATCGGCACTGCCACCCCAGCACCAGAACTGCGATCCTTTCGGCCTGAATTTGTCACCTCCTATGAAGGCGGCATAAAGGCAGATTGGCATCTGGGCGGTGTGCCAATCCGAACCAATCTAAGTTATTACTATACGGACTATAAAGATCTGCAGAGGACCGGCGGAACCGCCTACATATTCAATGGTCAACCGGTCTTCGGCGCGCAAACCAGCAATGCTGGACGAGCGCACATCCAAGGCGTGGAGTTTGAAGGCGAGATACGACCCGCCAACTGGCTCACGCTATCGGGGACCTATTCCCACACTGCTGCCAAATATGATGAATATACTGCGCCCTCCCTGTTCCCCGCAGGCATTCCTGCTTTTGGCCTCCCGCCCGGCTTCGACTGCGGCTCAGGCGTTCCGTTCAACGGCGCAACGGGTCAATGTATCCTGACCGGGATGCCGTTCCAAAATACGGCGAAGCACCAGTTCAGCCTCACCGGTCGCATCGATTTGCCAGTCGATGAATCGCTCGGAAAGATCGCCGTCTCCGCTACATATGCCTATATCAGCGCTCAATATCAGTCGGCATCCAAGGCACCTGTCGATGAGCCGTTCGCCTATAACGGCGGTAACTGTCCCCGCCTGCAGTCGGGACCCAATGCCGGTGCCGTTCAGTGCGGCCCAGGCGATGGCTATGGCTTGCTGAGCGCCAAAATACAGTGGCAAAATGTTGCAGGGTCGAATTTCGACCTCAGCGCATTCGCGACCAATCTGACGAACGAAGACTATATCATTAGCAGCAATGGGACCTCATACCAGAGCGGATTCAACTCCTACATTTATGGTGAGCCCAGAATGTACGGGATTTCGGTTCGATATCATTTCGGACACTGATTGATCATGCGCCATCGCCTTATCAAAGGGCGATGGCGCAATTTCGGAGCCAGAGAAACACCTCTCGCTTCCAAGCGGATACAGGCGTGCACGGGGCATGACTGTGCCCAAAAACTGGCCTCCATCCGAATTTTGGGGGAGGCGATCTACCTCACTTCAGAAAATTGAGAACTGGGACCTTCAATCGGGCTGCTCAATTTCACGGACGCCGCCGAGATGAGCGATCATCTTCGTGTTTCCCTGGTCCTGGGCTACAGAAAGGGCACTGTTGCCGACCGCGTCGATCATGTCCTTGTTGGCGCCCGATAAGAGAAGGCGGTCTACGATGGTCTGATGACCGAAGAGCGAAGCCATCATCAACGCCGTCTGTCCGGCGTTGTTTGTCGCGTTCGGATCGGCGCCCCGATTAAGCAGCAGGTCGGCGATCGCCTCATAGCCCTTGAAGGCAGTTCCCATCAGCGCGGTGTTCCCGCGAGTCCCGTCGGACTGGTCGATGGGCGCCCCATTGTCGAGAAACAAGGCCGTCGCGTCGCGGTGCCCATTGTAGCTCGCAAGGATGAGTGGAGTGTAGCCTCTGGAATCGCGCGCCGCAATGTCAGCGCCCGCCAGCAGCAGGGCCGGGATAACATCGATCCGGCCAAGTCGCGCCGCATCGAAGAGCAGCTCCTGGATCCGGTGGGGCGGCGGCAGGGGCGGCAGCGCTTGGCTCGCTGCCGCCGTCTGGACGTCATTTTGCATCAAGATCGACCTTCAATTCGCGCGGCCAATGGCGAAGCACGCCAAGCTGATCGACGAATGCCGCAGCGTCCTTGGCGCTGGTGAGCGGAATACAGGCTTCATCAAGATCGTCGGCAATGCCGCTCTTGATGAAGATGGGCTGTGCGGCGGCGGTCAGCGCTATGAACTTGCAGTGGCCAAATGCATCGCGCACGAAGTCCTGTGTCGCGGCATCGGTGGCGAGGAGGGCGGCCTCTTCTTCCGAGATCACCAGCGCCACGGCGTCGAACAGGACAGATGGTCCGCCGTCCACCTTCTGCTTTGCAGCGACCTTCGTCCCGTCCGACAGGGTGACGCCGCCGATCTTGGGTGCGATGACCTCATAGATCGCTTCGATTTTATCGATCGCCTTGACCAGCGCGGCAAACAGGGCCGCGTCGGCGCCATCACTCAGGAAAATGCCAAGCTTGCGGCCCCGGAATGACGCGGGTCCATTCTTGACGATCGAAAGCGCGTCCGAAGGCGGAAGATCAGTCCTGGTCGCTACTGCTGCTTGGGCGGGGGCGGGAAGCTGGGGCAAGCCCAAGCCCTCCGCAACAGTGGCGGCTAAATTCTCGTCTATATTGCGCAGGTGTGAAACCATGCGCGAGCGAATGTCCGGACGTTCGACCTTGCTGAGTTCGAAGACCAGCGCATCTGCGACATGCTTCTGCTCGATAGGCAACTGGCTTATGTAGAACTGCCGCGCTTGGCTGTAATGATCGGCGAAGCTTTCCGGGCGGATGCGCAGCTTGGCGCCATCGGCCTCGTCGGCGTAGCTGCGGAAGCCTCGAACCGGATCCTCCCGGGGTCCGCCCAAGGTCACACCCCAACTGTTGGGCTCGTAGTTCACCCGGCCTTTGGGGTTGGTCATCGCCATCTGACCATCCTGCTGGAAGTTGGCGACCGGAATCTTGGGCGCATTGATCGGTATATGCGTAAAGTTCGGGCTTCCTAGCCGCTTGAGCTGGGTGTCCAGGTAAGAAAAGTTGCGGCCCGCCAGCAGTGGGTCGTTGGTGAAATCGATGCCCGGCACAACATTCTGGGTGCAGAAAGCGACCTGCTCGGTCTCGGCGAAGAAATTGTCGACGACGCGGTCGAGCACCAGTCGCCCTATGGGTCGGACCGGCAATATTTCTTCTGGAATGATCTTGGTCGCGTCGAGAACGTCGAAATCGAACTTGTCTGCAAATGCCTGGTCGAACAGTTGTACGCCGAGTTCCCATTCAGGGAAGTCACCGCCATTGATTGCGTCCCACAGGTCGCGGCGGTGAAAGTCAGGGTCAGCCCCATTGATCTTGACCGCCTCGTTCCAGAGGACGGACTGCAGCCCCTGCTTGGGCTTCCAGTGGAACTTGACGAAGGTCGACTGACCTTCCGTGTTCACCAGGCGAAAGCTGTGCACCCCAAAGCCTTCCATCGTCCGGAAGGATCGGGGGATGGCCCGATCGGACATGATCCACATGACCATGTGCATCGATTCCGGCGTCAGGCTGATGAAGTCCCAGAAATTGTCGTGCGCGGTCTGCGCCTGGGGAAACATGCGATCGGGTTCAGGCTTCGCCGCATGGACGAGGTCCGGAAATTTGATCGCATCTTGGATAAAGAAGACGGGGATATTGTTGCCGACAAGATCCCAGTTGCCTTCCTTGGTATAAAATTTCGTCGCAAAGCCCCGTACATCGCGGGCGAGGTCGAACGAACCCTTTGAACCTGCGACCGTCGAGAAGCGAACGAACACCGGCGTCCGCTCGCCGACCCGCTGGAAGATGTCGGCGCGGCTGATATCGGCCAGGCTCTCGGTCAGCTCGAAGAAGCCGTGGGCGCCGTAGCCGCGCGCATGCACGACACGCTCTGGAATGCGTTCATGGTCGAAATGGAAAATTTTTTCCCGGAAGTGGAAGTCTTCCAGAAGCGTCGGCCCGCGCGCGCCCTGCTTCAGGCTGTTCTGATCGTCCGCCACAGGCACGCCCTGCTGCGTGGTGAGTACGGGTGCGCCATTGGTAGCAGTCTGGTGCGTTTCGCCGCCTTGCCCCTGCACCTCGGCGTAGCTCGGCGAAATCTCCACATCTTCGGGTAGCGGGGAGGCCTGCCGCGAGGATTCACCTGACAGAGGCTTGTCGGGGGAAAGATCGGTCGGCGTCTTCGACGGCTTCCTGGTGATGGGCTTTTTGGCCACGGCAGATGCTCCCTCGCGTTATGGCGGCAGGAGCAGCTCCGTCGATCACCGGAGATGCACTCGGCCGCTTCCGGTCAGAGAACTTCCAAGTTG
>CAMPHJ010000092.1 GCA_946885845.1 uncultured Sphingobium sp.
AGCGCGGCGATCCGGGCGCTGGCGCTGCTGGTCGCGCCGATGACGCCGCATCTGGCGGAGGAAGCCTGGGCCGACATGGGTGAGGAAGGCTTGATCGCCGACGCCGCCTGGCCGCAGGTCGATCCGGCGCTGCTGGTCGAGGATGAAGTTACCATCGCCTGCCAGGTCATGGGCAAGCTGCGCGATACCATCACGGTGCCCAAGGGAACGAGCAAGGATGAGCTGCAACGCCTCGCCCTGGCCGCGCCCAATGTGGTTCGCATCCTGGACGGCGCCACGCCCAAAAAGGTGATTGTGGTGCCGGATCGTCTGGTGAATCTGGTGATCTAAACAAGCAACCGTCGTCTGAACTTGTCGAACAGCTCTCTTTTCCTCAAAAGAAGAACAGGGCTTCGACAGGCTCGGCCCGAACGGGTAGAGAGTGTTTCATGAAGCGCATTTTGCCATTGATCGGTCTTGCCGCCCTGCTTTCCGCTTGCGGACTTCGCCCCGTCTATAGTGGCGGCAGCCATGGTGCCGTCGCGCAGGCGCTTGGCAATGTCGAGGTCCAGCCCATCGAAGGAAAAGGCGGCTGGCTGGTCCGCAACGCGCTGAATGACCGGCTGGCGGCGATGAGCGGCAATGGCCCGACCTACAAGCTGGTGGTGAAGCTGGACGACCAGATCAGCGGTTTTGGGCTGCGCGCCGATACGGCCATCACGCGCGAACGGCGGACGTTGCGCGCTCGCTATCAGTTGGTCGATGCCGCCACGGGCGCTCAGCTGATCGACGACACGGCTGGATCGGATGCCGGCATTGACGTTACCTCCAGCGAATATGCGACGATCGCTGCGGAAGACACCGCGCTTGAGCGCCTGTCGCAGACCCTGGCCGATCAGATCGTGGCGCGGATCGCCCTGTACGCGGCGCGGGACACGCAACGTTGAAGGCCAGTCGCGGCCAAATTGAAAAGGCGCTGGACGCTCCACCCGCTGACATTCGCCTCTTCCTGCTGCATGGTCCCGACGAAGCGGGCAGCATGGCGCTAGGCAAACGGCTGGAACGGGCGATGGGCGCGCAGGCGGAGCGCGTTGACCTGGATGGATCAGCGCTTCGCGACGATCCGGCACGACTGGCGGACGAGGCCGCGTCCTTTTCCATGTTCGGGGATCGCCGCTGGATCCGCATCAACGGCATGGGCGATGAGTCCCTGCCCGCCGTCATGGCGTTGATGGAGGCCCAAGCGGCGGGCAATCCGGTGATCGCCGTTGCAGGGGCGATCAAATCCACGTCCAAATTGCTGAAGCTGGCGCTGGACAGCCCGATGGCGATGGTATTCGCTTCCTATCAGCCTGACGCGCGCGAGGCGGAGCAGATTGCGGCGGGAATCGCGCGGGAAGGGGGGCTGCGTCTGGGGCCTGAACTGGCCAGGCGCATTGTCGATCTTGCCAATGGCAACCGCGCGCTGATGAGTGGCGAAATCGAAAAGCTGATCCTTTACCTGGACGCGTCGCCCGATAGCCCGCGCGACGCGACGGCAGAGGCGTTGGACGCCCTGTCTGCGGACAATCCCGATTCCGACGCGGCTCCTTTGGTCAACGCCGTTCTGGGGGGCGACTTGCCCGCAATGCACCGTGAACTGGGCAGGCTGGTCGAAACCGGAACCGCGATGGCGGCGGTACTGCGACCGTTGATCACCCGTGCCATGCTGATCGCCAACATCAGGATGTCCTTTGACGACAGCGGGCGGCTGGAGGCGGCCATAGACAGCGCTGGAAAGCAGATATTCTGGAAGGACAAACCGCTGGTGACCCGCCAGGTGCGCCTCTGGAACGCTCAAGGGATCGCTCGCGTCATCCAGCGGCTGGCGCAGGCGGAACGGGCGAGCAGGTCGGGCAAGGGGCTGGGCGACCTGCTGGTCCGTCACGAACTGTTGGCGATCACCCGGCAGGCGGCGCGGGAACGGTAGCGCGCGCAGGCAATGTTAAGCGCTTGAACGGGCGTGACCCCGCCGCCATATTGCCGGGATGGAAAAGCTCAACCTGACCGACGCTGAATGGCGCGAGCGCCTTTCGCCCGAACAATATCATGTCTTGCGGGAGGCAGGTACGGAACGGGCCTTTACCGGCAAATATAACAGCAACAAGGCCGAGGGCGTCTATTATTGCGCCGGATGCGGGGCCGAACTGTTCGATGCCGATGAGAAATATGACAGCGGGTCCGGCTGGCCCAGCTTTACAGCGCCGACGGACATCGATGCCGTCGAGGAAATTCGGGACAGCAGCCATGGCATGATGCGCACGGAAGTACGCTGCGCCAAGTGCGAAGGCCATTTAGGCCACGTCTTTCCCGACGGACCGGGCGTCAACGGCCTGCGCTATTGCATGAACAGTGCGTCGCTCGACTTCAAGCCGCGCGGCGAGGTTGAATAATCGTTCATCCCCGGTAAAGCGTCAGTCTCCTTGAGAAGCAGGGCTTTTCGTGCGGCTGCGTGATGATCGCTGGCCGCCTTCCGACTGAGCGGGTATTGCGCGAGACATATGGCACGATCAGGCAAGAGCAAGGGAACGCCGGGCAAGGCAAGGCTGTGGCTGATGCGAGCCGTGAAGGCTGGAATTGTCGCGGCGCTGGGCGGGCTGCTTGCCATCGTCATCGCCGTCGTCATCGCCTATCAATCCCTGCCCAGCTATGAATCGCTGAAATCATCGCCGAACGGCCAGATGATCCGCGTTCATGCGGCGGATGGCAGCGTCATCGTTTCGCTGGGACCAAGCTTTGGGCGGTGGCTGTCCTATGACCAGATTCCCGCCGTGATGGTCGATGCCATGGTGTCGACCGAGGATCGGCGTTTCTATCACCACCCCGGCGTCGATCCGATCGGCATGGGCCGCGCCGCCTGGGTGGCGGTTGAAAACCGGGGTAAGGGTCGGCGCTGGCAGGGGGCGTCGACCATTACCCAGCAGGTGACGCGCAATATTTTCCTCAACAACAGCTACAGCTGGGGTCGCAAGGTCCGGGAAGTCATCCTGGCATTGGCGCTGGAACGCAAATTTTCCAAGCGGCAGATCCTGGAACTCTATTTGAACAAGGTTTATTTTGGCGGTGGCGCCTATGGCATCGACGCGGCCAGCCGGAAATTCTTTGGCCATCCCGCAACGGCAATCGACCTGCCAGAAGCAGCGATCATCGCGGGTCTGGTCAAGGCGCCGTCCAGCTATTCGCCGACCGCCGATGCGGAAGCCGCCATCGGTCGCGCGGGGGTCGTACTGGACCTGATGCAGGAAAATGGCGTGATCAGCCCGTCGGAACGGGCAGGCATAGACCTGAATGACGTCAAGATGGCGCCCGAACCGCCGCAGAACAGCGTCCGCTACTTCACCGACTGGGCGCTGCCGCAGCTGGACATATTGGTGGATGAACCCAACGAACCGTTGGAAGTCTATACCACCATCGACCTTAACATGCAGAAGGCGGCGACCGCGGCGATTCAGGCCAATGCCCCATCGGGGACGCAGGGCGCGCTGGTGTCGGTGGACCGCGACGGAGCTGTCCGTGCGATGGTGGGTGGCCTTGACTATGTGTCCTCCAACTATAATCGGGCAACCACCGCCACGCGCCAGCCCGGATCGGCGTGGAAGATATTCGTCTATATGGCGGCGCTGGAATCGGGCTACACACCCGATACGGGCGTGACCGACAGTCCGGTCAACATCAATGGCTGGAGTCCGCGCAACAGCAGCGGGCGCTATTCGGGCGAGATCGATATCCGCACCGCCTTCGCCTATTCCATCAATACCGTGGCCGCGAAGCTGGGGGTCGAGGTGGGCTTTCCTACCGTCGCCGACATGGCCCGGCGTTTTGGCGTCACGACGCCCATCAATACACATCCCTCCATGGTTCTGGGCACCTCCGATGTGCGCCTGATCGACATGACGCGCGCCTTTGCGTCGATTGCGCGCAAGGGCGTGGCCGTCACGCCATATGGGATTACCAAGGTGACGACTGCCGACGGAAGGCTGCTGTACCAGCATCAGGACGACACCAGCCGAGTGCTGGTCGCGCCATGGGTGGCAGCGGGCATGACCGACCTTATGCAAACCGCCGTCAGCACCGGCACCGGGAAGGCAGCGCAGATCGGTCGCCCCGTGGCGGGCAAGACCGGCACCACCAGCAGCAACAAGGATGGGTGGTTCCTGGGCTTTTCCAGCGGCATCACGACCGGCGTCTGGATGGGGCGCGACGATGCGCGTGCGGTCGGGGTGCTGCAAGGTGGCCGCGCGCCGGCCCGCGCCTTTGCCGATTACATGAAGGTTGCCGTAGCGCGCCGCCCCGTTGAACAGTTCGAAACGCAGGTGACTTTGCCCGAATGGCAGTTGGAGCCGGATGAGGAAGCCTATTATGGCCAGCCTGATAACGGCCTGATGGTCGATGAAAATGGCTTGCCCGTGGAGGCAGGTCAGCAGCAGCCGCTGCCGCTGGAAGAAACGGAGCCGGGCGAGGAGGAGGAGGGGGTGTCACAGGCGCGGCCTGTTCGTCCCACTCCACCGCGCCTCGATCAGCAGTGGATCGATCAGGTTCTGGGCCGCGACCGGCAACGTTCGCCGCCGCCACCCCGTTAACGTCGCAGCGCCTCACGGCCTTTGGCCGCCAACGCTTGCGGACTTAGGGCGCTGTCGTCGGGCATCAGGAAGTCCATCTTTCCCGGCCGAAATCGATTGCGGTCCGGATTTTCTTCCTGATCCGTCGCGGGCAGGGCGAAGGTCAGCAAAGTCACGCAGCGATGGAACGCTGCCGTTCCAGGAAACTCACCTCTCCGCCTGATGTGGTCATATTATCATGGTCGAAGCGGGGCGGTCTGTCGCCGCAAGTTGGGCACCATCTGGCGCGAAGCGGGAGCTTCATCCTGTTTTGGACGACTGGAGGTTCGCCAGCCGCCTTGACTTTTTGCAAAGCTCGCCGTTAAACGCGGAACGATCCTTCCCAGCCGTCCGGCGTGGGCGTCCCGGCATTTGCGGCCGGGCATCTTTCCCTGGCTTTCCATATCAGTTCCTCTTTCCATCGGACTCAAGTCGAATGCACCTCAAGGACCTCAAAAAGAAATCGCCCGCCGACCTTGTCACCATGGCGGAGGAGCTGGGCGTCGAAGGCGCGTCGACCCTGCGCAAGCAAGATCTGATGTTCGCAATCCTCAAGGCCGAGGCGGAAAATGGCGAACAGATCATGGGCGAGGGCACGATTGAGGTATTGCCCGACGGCTTCGGCTTTCTGCGGTCGCCGGAAGCCAATTTTCTTGCCGG
>CAMPHJ010000093.1 GCA_946885845.1 uncultured Sphingobium sp.
GCCAGACATCTTTATCGTCAAGCCACACCATCACATGCTGGGACTAAACACCTAGGCGGCGTCATCAATCTGATTTCTCGCCGCCCGGGCAATGGACCGGAAGCGGAAGCGCTGATCAACGCGACTTCGCGCAATGGCCAGGACATGACAGCTTATATTTCATCACCCCTAGGCGCCGGTTGGGGAGCGTCCCTGCCGGGTGGCTATCATCGCCAGAGCCGCCAGGACAAAATGTGCGGATCGGGCATGCAGGCCGCGATCATGGCGCAGGAGGCGCTGGCGTCTGGGGCGGTGGACGTGATCGTCGCGGGCGGCATGGAAAGCATGACCAACGCCCCCTACGCGCTGCCCAAGCATCGCAGCGGCGCGCGCATCGGCCATGACCGGATCGTCGACACGATGATGATGGACGGGCTGGAAGACGCCTATGAACCCGGCAAGGCAATGGGCGTCTTTGCCGAACAGGCGGTGCGCGACTATCAGTTCACGCGGGCCGAGCAGGATGATTACGCCATCCGATCGCTGTCCCGCGCCAATGAAGCGATCGCCAGCGGGGCGTTTACGCGGGAGATCGCGCCGGTGACGGTGTCGAGCCGCGGCGGCGACACGCTGGTCGATACAGACGAGCAGCCGGGCAAGGCGCGGCCGGACAAAATCCCGTCGCTCAAACCCGCCTTCGTCAAAGATGGCACGATCACGGCGGCCAATGCCTCCTCCATATCGGACGGCGCCGCCGCGCTGGTGATGACGCGGCAGAGCGTGGCGAAAAAGCTGGGCCTGCCGGTGGTAGCCCGCGTGGTTGCCAGCGCCGGGCATGCGCATGAACCCGCCCAATTCACCACAGCGCCCGTGCCTGCCATGCGCAAGGTACTAGCCAAGGCGGGCTGGTCGGTGGCCGATGTCGACCTGTTCGAGGTCAACGAAGCCTTTGCCGTTGTGGCGATGATTGCGGCGCGGGATCTCGACATTCCGGCGGAAAAGCTGAACGTCAATGGCGGCGCGACCGCGCTGGGCCATCCGATCGGCGCGTCGGGCGCGCGCATTTTGGCGACGTTGATCGGCGCGCTGGAAAATCGCGGGCTGAAGCGAGGCGTCGCCAGCCTCTGCATCGGCGGCGGCGAGGCGATCGCCATGGCGATCGAACTGGTCTGAACGGAGAGAATATGGATATCAAGGGGCTGCCCGCCATTGTCACTGGCGGGGCATCGGGGCTGGGCAAGGGCACGGCGAAGATGCTGGCGGCGCAAGGCGCAAAGGTCACGATCTTCGACTTGAACGCGGAAGCGGGCGAGGCGACTGCCCTGAAATCGGCGGAACCTTCGTCAGCGTCAACGTCGCCGACGACGCCAGCGTGACGGCGGGTCTGGATGCCGCCGAAAAGACGCATGGGGTCGCGCGCATCCTCGTTAACTGCGCGGGGATCGCGCCAGCGGTCAAGACGGTGGGCAAGGGGAACGCGCCGCACCCTCTCGACACCTATCGCAAGACGATCGAGGTCAATCTGATCGGCACCTTCAATGTCATTTCCAAATTCGCGGCCCGCGCGGCAGCGGCGGAAGAAGTGGACGGAGAGCGCGGCGTCATCGTCAACACCGCCTCTGTCGCGGCCTATGACGGTCAGATTGGACAAGCCGCCTACAGCGCGTCAAAGGGAGGTATCGTCGGCATGACCCTGCCCATCGCGCGCGATCTGGCCCAGCATAAGATCCGCGTCATGGCAGTCGCGCCGGGTATTTTCCTGACCCCGATGCTGGAGGCGTTTCCCCTGAATGTGCAGGATGCGCTGGGCGCGCAGGTGCCGCATCCCAGCCGTCTCGGCAAACCTGACGAATATGCCCAATTGGTGGAGTCGATCATCCGCAATCCGATGCTGAATGGAGAAGTTATCCGCCTAGACGGTGCCATCCGTATGGCCCCACGCTAACAAGCGCTGACTGCTGGCTGAGGGGCAAGAATCCCGTCAAAGCCTTGGGCAAGACCCTCTTCGATCGGGGAATATATCCACCTACCGAAAGTTGGGTTGCGGTGAGAGCGCGGGCGTTGAAAAGTGCTTACTACTGATGGTGAGGAAAAATCTTACGAATGTTTGATGCGCTGGCGCTTTTGTTGTTGAGCCCGATATCTTTTTTATTTTCAGGACCTCAAGCAGAAGTTGGCGGCAATTTCATTTTTCAGGTTCACGACTGAGATTCATGGTTTAGGGAGGTCACCAGTGCGCATCAAGACTATAGGACAGCAAGGATAAGGATGAATGAAGGGAGTGCCGGGAGCGGCAGCATGGCCTTGATCGCCTCAATCGTCACGGTGGGCGTCGTGTTCACAGTGACAGCGGCTTCCAACGGCATGCAGAAACGCCCGGAAGGCATGGTTTTCCCCATTGAAGGGACGATGCTTAACATAATTACTATTCACAAATTTTAGGGGCGAAGCGAGTGCAATCGGGCCGCTCAGCGGTCCACTCGCGGTCGGGCTCCGATCACATTTGCTCAATGGAAAGCAAGTTCTACAGCGGTGGAACTCGGCTCCCGCAACCAACGGTGCCACAACTAAAGCCTCAGCGCCCCTGCGCTTGGGCTTTCGTCCTTTCGTATGGCTCCGGTGAGGGCCGCCTTGCGGTGATCGGGTGATATTTTGACATGGCACCGGTGCAAGCGCCGGTGTTTGCACCGATACTAGGGACGGTGCGATGAGTCAGATCACGGTAATTTCAGGCCCGGAGCGGCGGCGGGTATGGACCGACCAGCAGAAGCGCGAGTTGGTTGCGGCGGTTTCGGTGCCTGGCGCGAACGTGGCGGAGATTGCCCGAAGGAAATCTCGACACTTGGTCGATCGAAGGACGGCGCGCGGAGATTCGAGCGACGGATCGGCGGCGCTCGCGGCACAGCTTCTACGCGGGCGGACCTGCTTGACTTACAACTCGGCGAAACGCCGTGGTCGATCGCCGATTTCATTTTGTTAAGGCGGTGCAAGCTTCACCAGCGAACGCGATTTTAATCAAGGCATCGTCTGCCCGCTGTCACAGGCTTTTTTTTGGCGTCCAAGGTTAAGCGGATAACCTCCTGGCGCAGCCGCATCGGCGCCGGCTCCAGATAACAGGTGTAGCGGGGCATCTTCTCGATGGCTCGGCGCAGATGGGCGAGATGCGCGCCTTTGGCATAGCGGCCTTGGGTCTGGTCGGCGTGCGTATGGCCGAGGAGATCCGAAACATGGCCGATCACAACGCCGGTCTTATTGTAGAGAATATCCGTTCCGGTGTGGCGGGTCGAATGCGCAAGCTGGCCTCTTTCAAGTTCGGGCAGAAGGTCGTGCAGAACATAGCCGATCCGCTTTCCCCAAATGTCTGCCGGTTTTACCCGCTTGCCAGTGAGTTCAGGAAATAGCGCGACATGACCTTGCGCCTCGATCGCGGCGACATAATCCAGAAATCCCAGCCTGATCAGCTCCGGATGGAGCGGAAGGAGCCGAACGGCCGACTCATTCTTCACGCGCCCAAGCGGCGTGTCCCTGATCGAGAGATGAGGCCAGCTCAATTTCTCCCGTTGAAAGAGGATTTCGTGATACTCGATGCTTGCGACCATCGCTTGGCAGAACTCGGCGCGGCGTATCAGCATATAGCTGATGAGGATGGGTCCCCAGTAGAGCGAGTCATGCGTGATGATCCGGCCGGGAGTCTTGCGATCCCATTCGGATTTCGAGCCGGTCCAGATAGGCAGGCGAAACATGGCCCTAAGAGTATGATTGGGTGTTGCTGCGCGCTTGGCTCGGGCGTTGCGCTTGTCCTTGCGGATATAGTCTTCAAAGTGGATTTCGGCGAGGGGATAGTGGCGGCGGTAATAAGCGAGCATTTGGCGCAGGTTGCGCAGGTGCCGGTTGATGGTTGCGGGCGACAGACCCCTGCCGCTAGCGCCGCTGCCACTCGCCACTGTCGCAAGCGCTCTTTGCTTCGACGATTTACGGTAGCGCGCGCCGTCGGTGCAATCCATCTGATCGACCATGGCAGCGATGTGCGCCGGCTGTAATCCGCGCATCGGTCCGCGGTAGATCTGGAACAACCACGCCGCAGCGACCTCATATTGATGCTGCGTATCTTTCTCGATGCCGGTTTCCAAATGGTCCTGACCGCTATTGGCGCGTTTCACTCGCGGGCACTCGCCAAGGAACAGCGCGCAAAATTGGACAATGGTCATCGCGTCCCAGCCTTGAAGAGCGGGCAGGGCAGGGGGCGGCGCCGCAATCGGGTCCGGCTGTGGCGAGTGGGCGTCGATTAAGGGATAAGCCCCGCCGTAACTGCGCACCAGATGCCGAAATGGCTGATGGGGATCGATCCCGATGGGATCCTCGCTGGCAAAGGGCCCGGGCCCCCGCAACGACGGGAGGCGCGGGTTGAGTTCGGCGGCGGTGAGCCGCGTCCTCTCCTCTTGGATACTGATCTGCTTCGCGGTCCAGAGATCCTGCAGGATCAACGCTCGGTTGAGCGGGGTGTCGGGCGCGCCTACAGTCGAGAGCGCCTGTGCGGCACAGTCGTTCAGAACCCACAACAAGATATCGGGTGAGTGTAGTTCCGCCTCGAGCGCGGCGCAGGCCTCGGCGTCTAGTTGCGCCCCGAACCGCATGGCAAAATAGCGGTGCAAGGTCGCGTGTTTACGCAGATCCATCAAGCCGTTTTCGATCCAGACTGCGAGGATAGCATCCATGATTTCGAGGAAATAGTCGAGACAGTAGCTGGGCGGATCGCCCTGTTCGAGCGCTGTCCCATCTTCATGCGAGAGCAGGATGGCCGTACGCCATTCGCAGAGCATGTCGCGCTCGGCCTGAAGCTGCCTCTGAAACAGCTGATCACGCTGGCGATGGCTGACTGAGATCCCTGCCATGGTGCCATTCCTGTCCGCGCCCGCGCGCTCGCACGTAGCACTAAGCAAGGTGGCGACGTGGCGGGCCTGCGCCAGCCGAGCGGTGCGCAGGCTCAGACATATAGCGCAGACCGCGCCGTCGGGCCACCGCAGCCGACGACGGAAATAATAGATCGCTCCGCGCCGGAAGATGTTGGTGACGGCGCTCATAACTGTCACACCCTGTCGCTACAGCTCAGGCGTACAGGCCCGAGCGGGTTGCCTGCGCTTCGGCAATTTTCAACTACTTACCGCGACCTGGCTGCGAATCCCGACAGTTTGGCTGGGGCGGCAGGATTCGAACCTGCGCATGGCGGCATCAAAAGCCGCTGCCTTACCGCTTGGCGACGCCCCA
>CAMPHJ010000094.1 GCA_946885845.1 uncultured Sphingobium sp.
ACCCCTCTACCGCTCCGCCACCAGCAGCTTGTCGATCTTGCGCCCATCCATATCGACGATCTCAAACCGCCAGCCATCGTCGTCCACGAAGTCGCCCACTTCCGGCAATCGCTTGAACAGCCACAGGGCGTGGCCCGCCACCGTGGCGTAATCGCGATCATCCGGCAGGTCGAGGCCGATGCGATCGGCCAGCAGATCGACCGGCATCTGCCCGGAAACCAGCAGGCTGCCATCTTCCCGTTCCACGATATCCGGCTCTTCATGCAGGTCGCGGTCGGATGCGAAATGGCCCGCGATGGCCGACAGCAGGTCAGCTGGCGTCGCAATGCCTTCGAAATGGCCATATTCATCGTGGACCATGACCATCGGCACGTCGGCACGTCGCAGCACTTCCAGCGCGTCCATGGCGTCGACCTGGTCAGGCACCACTTCCACCCGGCGCATCAGCGCTTCCAGATTGAGCGTTTCGCCCCGGAACAATGCAGTCATGATGTCGCGCGCCTGCACGACGCCGATAATATCCTCCACCGTGCCCCGGCCAACCGGCAGGCGGGTGTGCGGCGTTTCCAGCAGGCGGGCGCGAATCGTGTCTTCATCCGCGTGAACATCGATCCAGTCCACGTCCATGCGCGGGGTCATGATCTCCCTCACCGGGCGATCGGCCAGCCGCACCACGCCTGAAATGATCGCGCGTTCGCTTTCCTCGATCACGCCCGACCGGGTCGCTTCGGCGACGATCAGGTGCAGTTCCTCCGCCGTCACATGGCTGTCCGATTCGCGGGTCATCCGCAACATGCGAAAGATCAGCGCGCTCGACCCGTCCAGCACCCACACGACCGGCGCAGTAATCTTGGCCAGCCACAGCATCGGCGTGGCGACCAGAACGGCGATTGGCTCCGGCGCGCGCAGGGCGAATTGCTTGGGCACCAGTTCCCCGATGATCAGCGACGCATAGGTGGTCAGGCCGATCACCAGCGCGAAGCCCAGATTTTCCGACAGGTTGGGGGCAAGGCCCAGGACCTGCAATCGCTCCGCGACCGGCCCGCCCAGGCTCGCGCCCGAATAGGCACCCGCGACGATGCCGATCAGGGTAATGCCGATCTGGACCGACGACAGGAACTTGCCCGGATCGCTCCCCAGCGCCAATGCAGTGCGCGCGCCCCGCCGTCCCGCCTTCTCCAGCGCCTGCAGCCTTGGTCGACGGGCGGAAACGATGGCCAGTTCGGACATGGCGAACACACCGTTCAGCGCCACCAACGCAAGGATGATGACAAGGTCGGCCCAGGGAAAGGGCGTGAGAGCGTGCGGGGGGATCGTGGCCATGGCGGTCAACTACGCCCTATAGCGCTGATTCTTGCAGTTTCACAACCATCCTATCAGCCATCGTTCAGTTCGCTCGTGGAACAATCGGCTTTCCAGACCATTGGGAGCAAAGCCGCGGCAGTCGGCGCAAGTTTATAAGGGAATTGAACAAATGAGGATTTCTCATCGTATCCTGGGCACCGCAGGGCTGGCGGCCATGCTGGCTACCACTGCCTGCACGACCGACCCCAACACGGGCCAGCGTCAGATTTCGAAGGCCGCCATCGGCGGGATCGGCGGCGCTTTGGGTGGTTATTTGCTGGGCGACCTGGTCGGCGGCAGGCGCGACCGGACTGAAAAGATCCTGGGCGCAGGCATTGGCGCAGTCGCTGGCGCAGGGATCGGCGCCTATATGGACGCGCAGGAACGCAAATTGCGTGAAGACACCGCGGGCAGCGGCGTGGACGTGATCCGCGACGGCGACAATCTGGTGCTGCGCATGCCCTCTGGCATCACCTTCAACTATGACAGCGCCGCCGTGCAGCCCCAGTTCCAGCCGACGCTGAACGATGTTTCGGCGGTTCTGGCCCAATATCCCAAAACCTATATCGACGTGTACGGCCACACCGACAGCGATGGCACCGACGCCTATAATCAGGGCCTTTCCGAACGGCGCGCCCAGGCGGTGGCCAGCTATCTGACCACCCACGGCGTTCAGTCTGCGCGCATCGCCACGCGCGGCTATGGCGAAACGCAGCCCATCGCGTCGAATTCGACCGAAGAAGGCAAGGCAAGCAATCGCCGCGTCGAAATCAAGATCGCGCCGATCACGGAAAACGACGTGCGGACGTAATTCTCACCGACCGGGCGCTCGTTTCCAGCGAGCGCCCGGTCTCCCACCTAAAAGCTCGCGTTCAGCCCATCGATCACGAACTGCGCTGCCAATGCGGCGAGCAATACCCCCAGCAACCGAGTGATCACCGCTTCGATCCGCGCGCCCAGCCGCGCCATTATCGGCCCGGCGGCCAGCAGCGAAACCAGCATCAGGCCCAGCGTCGCCAACACCGCCGCCATGACGACCGATCGCTCACCGATCCCGTCGGCGCGGGACATCAGCAGCATCACGGTCGCGATGGAGCCCGGCCCGGCGATCATGGGCATCGCCATCGGAAAGACCGACACATCCTCGACCTCAGGCGTTTCGGCGATTTTGTGCGCCCGGTCTTCCCGCCTCTGGGTGCGCTTTTCGAACACCATGTCCATCGCGATGATGAACAGCATGATGCCGCCCGCAATGCGGAAACTGTCGAGCGCGATGCCCAGCACGCCCAGCAATTGCTTGCCCCACAAGGCAAAGATCAACAGGATCGCCGTCGCGATGCCGACCGCCCGGATCGCCATGGCGCGCCGCTGCGGACCGCTGGCTCCGCTCGTCAGGCTGGCATAGATCGGCGCGCACCCCAACGGGTCGATCACCACGAACAGCGTTACGAAAGCGGAAATGAACAGCTCGGTCATGCGCCGCCGCCCGCCACGCGGTCGTCGATCACCATGTCATAGGCGCTGCCGTTCCACATGCGCACGGTCACATGCCGACCGCCGCCAGGGGCCGCATCCGCGCTCCAGATCAGGCTTTCATCGACCGGCGGGGCCGAAGCGGCGGCGTCACCCGTTGGCCGGGGCTTGCAGCTTGCCACCTTGCCGACCAGGAATTCCGGTGCCTCGCGCGGAACGGCCAGCACATCGCGATGGTCGAGCACCCATTTCCACGCGCCCTTCTTGTCCCGGCGCCAGATCGTGGTGAAATAGCCCACGGCGCCGTCAGCCCCCGCCCAGTTGCCCGTCGACGCGGCGCTATTGCCGTCGCAGGAAACATAGATGGTGGACGGCGTCCAACTGACGGGCTGAGCCGGATCGGCGCGACCTTTCAGCCATTGCTTCGCCACTACCCGTTCGGGCACGAACATGATCGCGTCATCCGCCGCCATTTCGCGGAAGGCGGTCCACTGCCCCTTGTCCCGCACCAGGCGGTTGAACGCGATTTCGGTCGCGAAAACCGAACTTGGATCGGGCTGATGGCGCATCGGGGGACGTGCTGCGGTCAGCGCGATCAGCGCGCTCACCATCAGAACGAACCGCCTTGCCGTCACAGCCCCTCCGGCTTGGGCAGCCCCGCGCGGGCATGAGCGGCGACCAGCGTGTTGCGCAACAGGACGGCTATCGTCATCGGCCCCACCCCGCCGGGCACCGGAGTGATGGCGCGAACATGGGCCAGCGCTTCGGCAGTGGCGACGTCGCCCACGATTCGCGCCTTGCCATCTTCCGTATCGGTCACGCGATTGATGCCGACGTCGATCACGGTCGCGCCGGGCTTGATCCATTCGCCCTTCACCATTTCGGCGCGTCCCACGGCGGCGACGACGATATCGGCGCGATGCACGACTGAAGCCAGATCGCGGGTGCGGCTGTGCGCAACCGTCACGGTGCAGTTTTCCGCCAGCAACAGCTGCGCCATCGGCTTGCCCACAATGTTGGACCGGCCCACGATGACCGCTTCCATGCCGGACAGGTCGCCCAGTTCATCCTTCAACAACATGACACAGCCCAGCGGTGTGCAGGGCACCAACGCTTCCTGACCCGTCGCCAGCCGACCGGAATTGACCACATGAAACCCGTCCACATCCTTGGCCGGATCGATGGCGGCAATGACGGATGCCTCGTCAATATGGTCGGGCAGCGGCAACTGGACCAGAATGCCGTCCACGCGGCCATCGGCGTTCAATTCCTCCACCAGGTCGAGCAATTCGTCCTCGCCGATGCTGGGGGGCAGCTTGAATTCCAGGCTTTCCATGCCCGCCTCAACCGTCATCTTGCCCTTGTTGCGGACATAGACGGCGCTGGCCGGATCCTCGCCCACCAGCACAACCGCCAAGCCCGGCTTGCGCCCGGTCGATGCCACGAAAGCCCCAACCCCTTCCGCCACGCGAGCGCGCAGTCCTGCGGCGAACGCCTTGCCGTCGATGATCTTGCCGATGGTCATGCTGCCTCAACCCGTTCCATGATGATGGTGGTAAGCCGCGACAATGCCAACGCCTGACCGCCGCCCTTGATCCGCAGCCGCTTTAGCCGGTTGGTGTCGCCTGACTCCAGAAAAATCGCGCTGCGGGGCCAATCGAGCCACTTCGCCATCAGGACGATCAGCGCCACATTGGCCCTGCCCTTTTCCGGCACGGCCCGGACGCGCGCAGACAGCCAGTCCGCCCCCTTTTCATCGGTCCACCGCCCCGCAACGTCGTCCCGCGATGCGCCGAGCGTCAGGCGGATGGCCAGGACCAGGTCGTCGCCGTCCTGGCTCCAGACGGTCACACCAGTCCGAAAATCGGCGGCAGGATCGCCTGGCGGATGATCAATATCGCCAGCAGCACGACCATGGGCGACAGGTCGAGCGCCCCCAGGTCAGGCATGACCCGGCGGATGGGATTGTAGATCGGCGCTGTCATCCGATCGAGCGCCATGATGATGGTGCGGACCACGTCGCTGGACGTATTGATGACGTTGAAAGCGATCAGCCAGCTCATGATCGCCTGGATGATGATGATCCACCACAGGACGTCGAGCAGGATGACGATAATCTGATAGAGCGCGTAGGCCATGCCGTCTCCGATTTGATTGCGGCTGCTTTAGCCGAGGCAGCCCCCCCGCCACAAGCGCCAAGCACGCGATTCCCAAAGGTTATAAGGATGCTGGCCGGATGAAGCGAAGTGCTCCTGCGAAGGCAGGAGCCCAGTTGATACGGCAGGATCGGC
>CAMPHJ010000095.1 GCA_946885845.1 uncultured Sphingobium sp.
GGCCTGGGGTTGAGCATGGCGCACGGGCTGGCGGCGCAGCTGGGCGGCGCACTGACGATCGCGAGCGAGCCGGGGCTGGGCACGAATATAGAATTGTGGTTGCCCGCTGGCGGCACGCCGGTTCCTGTTCCGTCGGATAATGGCCCGGCATTGCAGCTCAAGCGCAAGGGCACTGTCCTGCTGGTCGATGACGAAGCCTATGTCCGGGCGAGCACGGCCGACATGCTGATAGAATTGGGGTTCGAGGTGGTGGAGGCAGGGTCGGCGGAAGATGCGATCGACCGCCTGTCGGCGGGACTGTCGCCCGACCTGGTCGTGACGGATCATCTGATGCCGGGCCGTTCGGGCAGCGATCTGGCAATGGAAGTGCGGGGTCGCTGGCCGCATTTGCCGGTGCTGCTGATGTCGGGCTATGCCGAAACCGATGGCGTCGCGCCCGATCTGGCGCGATTGGTCAAGCCGTTCCGGCAGGCCGACCTGGCAGCCTACGTCGCTGAACTGACGGGGGCATGACAGCGCATAGCTGTGCCTGACCTGCGCATTTTTCATCAATCGAACGGTAACGGTCGAATATTGACCTGACAAAATAGCTGGCGTAAAGCATGCCAGCATCACCGGCATGCGGGCTGGGATCATAAGAGGAAGATCGTTGATGAAGAGGCTTCGCACCATCCTGTTGACCGCAGTCATTGGCACCGCCCTGACGCCCGCCATCACATTGGCGCGCGAGCCTGCGTCCAACGCTGAGCGCCGCGCTGCCGACACGCTTTCCAAAATGACGCTGGAGGAAAAGATCCAGCTGCTCCACGGCCCGATGCCGGGCCTTATCCCCGCCGCCAAGCGACCGTCGGACCTGACCGTGGGCGCGGGCTATATCGAAGGCGTGCCGCGCCTGGGCATTCCCCGGCTGGTCGAGTCAGACGCGAGCCTGGGCGTTTCCAACCTGATGGACATGCGTAAGGGCGATGTGGCTACCGCCCTGCCGTCCGGCCTGTCGCTGGCGTCGAGCTGGGACCCGGACATCGCACGCGCAGGCGGGGCGATGATCGGGTCGGAAGCACGCGCCAAGGGTTTCAACGTCATGTTGGTGGGCGGCGTCAACCTGGCCCGCGATCCGCGCGGTGGCCGCAATTTCGAATATCTGGGCGAAGACCCCCTGTTGGGCGGTGAACTGGTCGGCGCACAGATTGCAGGCGTGCAGTCGAACAACATCATCGGCACGATCAAGCATTTCGCGCTGAACCCGCTGGAAACCGGGCGCAACATCCATTCGGTCAACATGGACGAGGGCGCGATGCGCGAAAGCGACCTGCTGGCGTTCCAGATCGGCATTGAAAAGGGCGCTCCAGGCTCCATCATGTGCGGCTACAACCGGGTCGAGGGGGAGTATGCGTGCGAAAACGCCTTCCTGCTGACGGACGTGCTGCGCCGCGACTGGGGCTATAAGGGCTATGTCATGTCCGATTGGGGGGCGGTCCATTCGACCGAAGCCCTGATCAAGGGGCTGGACCAGCAATCGGGCGAGCAGCTGGACAAGAAACGCTATTTTTCGACGGAGCTGGTCAAGGCGCTGGACGAAAAGCGTATCCCGGTGTCGGCGGTGGACACGGCGGCGCGCCGCATTCTGTATTCCATCTACGCCCATGGCGTTGCCGACAACCCGCTGCAACCGGGTCAGGCGATCGACTATGACGCCAATGCCAAGGTCGCGCAGAAGGCGGCCGAGGCCGGGATCGTGCTGCTGCGTAACGAAGGCGGCATCCTGCCGCTGGCATCGAGCGTACGCTCCATAGTGGTGGTCGGCGGCAATGCGGACGCAGGCGTGCCCAGCGGTGGCGGATCGAGCCAGGTCGCGCCCGTTGGCGGGCTGAAGCGCGTCACGCCCGGCGCGCCCAGAGGTCCGGCAGCAGGCTTTGCCCGTCGTGGCTATGGCGGCACCGCGCCGCTGGACGCACTGCGCGCCGAATTCCCCAATGCCAAGGTCAGCTTTGTCGATGGCAAGGACCCTGTCGCGGCAGCGGCAGCAGCCAAGGCGGCGGACATGGCCATCGTCTTTACCGAGAAATATTCGACCGAAGCGGTGGACCATGCCGACCTGTCATTGGGCGAAGGGCAGGATGCGTTGATCGACGCCGTTGCCGACGCCAATGCGAAAACCGTCGTCGTCCTGCAGACCGGCAACCCGGTGCTGATGCCGTGGCAGGCGAAGGTGCCCGCCATCCTGTCCGCCTGGTATAGCGGCCAGCGGGGTGGCGACGCCATCGCGCGCATCCTGTCAGGCAAGGTCAATCCTTCGGGTCATCTGCCCATGACCTTCCCCGCTTCGGTGGATCAACTGCCCAATCCGAAGCTGCCGGGGTCGGACATTCCCCCCGCCGACAAGGAAACGCGCGCTGTCTACGGCCTTCAGGCGGGATTGCAGCCCTATGATGTGTCGTTCCCGGAAGGGTCGGATGTGGGCTATCGCTGGTTCGACAAGAAGGACCTGAAGCCGCTTTATCCCTTTGGCCATGGGCTGAGCTACACCGCTTTCCGCTATGATGGGCTGAAGGTCACCGGCGGCAAGACGCTGGCCGTGCGTTTTACGGTGACCAACACGGGCGACCGGCAGGGTGCAGATGTGCCGCAGGTCTATGTCACCCGTCCCGGCAAGGCCAAGCGGCTGATCGGTTGGGGCAAGCCCGACCTGAAGCCCGGTGAAAGCCGCGAAGTGACCGTGACGGCCGACCCGCGCGTGCTGGCCGATTTCGATGCCAAGGCGCAGCGGTGGGTCGTGCCCGCCGGTACGGTGCAGGTGGAGGTCGGAACCTCTGCCGAAAATCCGGTGCTGACGGGGACGGCGCGCCTGTCGCGGATCACGCGGAAGCCCTGACCCAGACTGGCGCGCCCCATGCCATCATGAAGCATGGCGCGCGCCATCCGGCACAGGCGGTTCAGCCCGCGACCTGCCCGCCGTCCACCGACAGGGTGATGCCCGTGACGTTGCAGGCATCCGCCGATGCCAGATAGGCGACGGCGCCCGCAATTTCCTGTGGCGCGGACATCTTGCCCGTCTTGGGCGCGAGGCGCGCGATCTTGTTGAAGTCCAGCCATTCTGGCATCGGCGTGACGGTGCTGGTGAGCGGCGTATCGACGCCGCCAGGGCATATTGCGTTCACGCGCAAGCCACGGTCGGCATATTCGACCGCCATCGATCGGGTCAGTCCGTTCACCCCCGCTTTCGCTGCGCAATAGGCAGCCGCGAACGGCACGCCCGCCAGCGATGACGCCGACGACATGTTGACGATATTGCCGCCGGTCGCCAGCAGGTGGGGCGTGGCATATTTGCTGACGAAGAAGACCGCGTTCAGATTGATTTTGATGACGCGTTCCCACCGGTCGACCGGATATTCATCCGCCCGTGACCAGTCCATGATGCCAGCATTGTTAACCAGTATATCCAGCTTGCCGAGCTTTTCGACGGCCTGGGCGACCAGGCTTTCGCAATCGGCCGGGTCGGCGGCGTCGAAACGAAGGGGATAGGCGCGCACCCCGTTCGCCGCGCCAATCGCCTGCGCGAGGGCGGTGGCTCCGTCCAGGTTGATATCTGCTACAACAATGTCAGCGCCTTCGGATGCCAGCCGTTCAGCCGTTGCCTTGCCGATGCCCGAAGCCGCGCCTGTCACCAGCGCGCATTTGCCCTTGAAACGATCCATGTCCTCACCTTTCCCATCGCCTTGGCGCGGTCGCAGCCGACCACGCCGATAATGCGTAACATCTGATGGGCCACATTACGCATATCTGCCACTTGACGACAATTGGTCATGATAAGGCGTGACGTCATCGGCCTGTGCGTCGACCGGGCATTAACCCTTTCACGAACAGTCGGAAATCCCTACACTGCGCAAAGAATATAACGAGGTCGAGATGGCGGGTCAGTCTGATGAGCGAAGGGTTTTCGCAACGTTTACATGATCGCCAACGGCGGCTGCTCAAGGCGAAGATGCTTCATCCCCGCCTTGGCATGGTGGAAATACTGGTGCGTGACGTGTCCGAACAAGGGATCGGCGGCAAATGCACGTCCGATATCGGGCCGGGCGATCAGGTGGTAATCTATCTGGCCGACTGTCCCGGTGCAGCCGGCACGATAGCCTGGCGGAACGGACAGGCATTTGGCGTTCGGTTGAATGACGCGATCGACCCATCCGTCGTCAAGAGTCCGCCCCAGCAGGAAACGGCGGTAGCGGCGCATGAGGTTCCCAAGCCGTTTCGCCCGACGGTCAGCACTAAAAGGCCCGGTTTCGATCGGCGGCGCTCTGGCCCGAAAACGGGGTCCGACTGGGTCTGACCCCGGCGGGGCGTGATGCACGCTATCCTAAACAGCGACGGTCAACCTGATCGCTTTTATCGATCAATATGACCTAATCTTACTGTTTCCGACATGGGACGGCAGGGTTTAGCCTCTGGGCCATCATGCAAGAGGAGAACCGTGCCATGGACGCAAAATCAGGCGGAAGCCCGCTTTCCTGCCCGATGAAGGAGCCGGGAGCGCTGCGGTCGTTGCTGGGGCGAACGAGTCGCGATTGGTGGCCCAATCAATTGTCGCTGGAGATACTGCATCAGAATGGCGCGCACGCCAGCCCGATGGGCGAATCCTTCGATTATGCGTCGGAGTTTCAGTCGCTCGACCATGAAGCGGTCAAGCGCGACCTGCATGCGCTGATGACCGACAGCCAGCCCTGGTGGCCTGCCGACTATGGGCATTACGGTCCCTTCTTCATCCGCATGGCATGGCACAGCGC
>CAMPHJ010000096.1 GCA_946885845.1 uncultured Sphingobium sp.
CAGATATCGACCGACAAGGCAGTCAATCCTGTCGGCCTGATGGGCGCGACCAAGCGGTTGGGCGAGCTTTATTGCCAGGCGCTGGACCTGATCGGCAGTTGCGACCCTGACAGCCCCCGTTTCCTGACGGTCCGGTTCGGCAATGTGTTGGGGTCCAGCGGGTCGTTGATCCCGCTGTTCCAGCACCAGATCGCCGCGGGCAAGCCACTGACAGTCACCCACCCCGACATAGAACGGTTTTTCATGACAGTGCAGGAGGCCGTGCTGCTGATCCTGCAGAGCAGCGCCCGCGCCCTGGAAACCGATTCGGAACGCGGCACCATTTTCGTTCTGGACATGGGCGAGCCAGTGAAGATTGTCGAAATCGCCCGGCGGGTGATCCGCATGGCGGGCCTTCGCCCCGACATCGACGTGCCGATCAAGTTCATCGGCCTGCGTCCAGGCGAAAAGCTGTTCGAGGAACTGTTCGATACATCGGAAGACAAGATCGAAAGCGCGATTCCGGGTATTTTCGAGGCGATGCCTTCGCCCATCCCGCTGGAAATGCTGGTCGAAGGATTTGGCCAGCTGGCCCGGCTGATCGCGGCGGGGGATTCACGGGAGTTGATCCGCCTGACCCATGAGATGGTCGCGGCGTCGGCCAGTTCGCGCTGGGCGCAAATATTGCGTCGGCTCGCTGCGGAAAGCCAGGACACGGTGTTCATGATGCCGCGAGGTGCTGAATCCGCACCGGCTTTACCCGCGGCACCATCGCCCCTGCCGCGCGACGTCGCCTGACCTTATCAGGAGCAACATATGATCCAAGCCGCCGCCGCTTCCCTTTCTACCGTCCAGAGCCTGCCAGGCAACGAGCGGCCAAGCCCGCTTGACCATGCCGAACTGCGCTGGCCCCAGCACGAACCGGACGAGATTGCCGCCGTGGTGCGGCTGCTCGAAACCGGGCGCGTCAATTCGATGATGCATGGCGAACAGACGCGTCAATTCGAAGCCGAATTCGCCGCTTTCTGCGGGATGCCCCATGGCATAGCCGTGTCCAACGGCACCGTTGCGCTGGAGCTGGCGCTCCGCGCGCTGGGGGTGGGGCCGGGCGATGAGGTCATCGTCCCCTGCCGCAGCTTTTTCGCAACCGCCGCCTGTGTCATCGCGGTGGGTGCAACGCCGGTCTTCGCGGACATAGACCCGGTCAGCAACGGGATGGATCCGGCGTCGGCACGCAGGATGGTCACGCCCCGAACCGCCGCTATCCTTTGCGTCCATGTGGGCGGTTGGCCCTGCGACATGTTGGCCCTGCGCGCGTTGGCTGATGCGAAAGAATTGTGGCTGATCGAGGATTGTGCCCAGGCGCATGGGGCCAGCCTGAATGGCCAGATGGCAGGATCGCTGGGGGACGCGGCTGCTTTCTCCTTCTGCACGGACAAGATCATGTCGACGGGTGGGGAAGGCGGCATGCTGCTGCTGCGGAACGAAGCGCACTGGAAACGGGCCTGGGCTTATAAGGATCACGGCAAGAATCCCGACAAATTCTTCAGCCCCCCGACGGAGAGTGGCTTTCGCTACTTGCACGACAGTTTCGGCACCAATTGGCGCATGACCGAAATGCAGGCGGCCATCGGTCGGCGACAGTTGGCAAAACTTCCTGGCTGGATAGCCAAACGGCGGCGGAATGCGGATGCCCTGGCCCGATTGCTGGCCGATGAGACGGGTGTTGAGGTGCCTGCGATCCCCGATCATGTCGGTCATGCCTTCTACCGCCTTTACGTCATGATAGACCCGGCGCGGCTGGGTGGAGCTGGAACAACCGCTGCAGTCATTGACCGGATGTGCCGCATGGGCATGCCGGTGGGCAGCGGATCCTGCGCGGATATGTCTCAAGAGGCGGCGTTTGAGGAAATCGCACCGCAGCGCGACGGGGCATTGGCCGCCGCGCGCGAGGCCGGGCGGCGCAGCATCGCCTTTCCTGTCGACCATCTGCTCGACGAATATGACATGCACCGCATGGCCAACTGCCTGCGGATAGCATTGGCTGAACTGGATAATTGAAGACAAAGCGAGGCGCAAAAAACATGACGATCAATCATCGCCTGCCACATTTTGTTATCATTGGCGCGGTCAAGGGCGCCACGACCTGGATCCACAATCAGTTGAGAGATAATCCCGCCGTCTATCTGCCCGCGCCGGAACCGCATTTCTTCAGCCAGGAATATGATTGCGGACTCGATCATTATCGCCGCTTCTTCGACGGAGCGGCGCCTGGCCAGTTGCTGGGCGAAAAATCTGCAGATTATCTCGCCCATCCGCTGGCAGCCGCACGCATGGCGTCGGTCCTGCCGCAGGCCCGGCTGGTCGTACAGCTGCGCAACCCCGTCGACCGCGCCTATTCCGACTATAAGATGCTGTTCCGGCGTGGCACCGTAACGCAGGGACCGGAAGCTTATCTGGACGGACGGCCAAGCGATCAACCGCGCTTTCTGGAAGATGGCCTCTATGCCCGTCATATCCGCCGCTGGCTTGACCATTTCAGCGCTAACCAGATCAAGATCATCCTGTTCGAGGATGTAAAGGCCACGCCTGAACAGACGGTAGCGACGGTCAGCGCACATATTGGCGCACTTTGCCATTATTCAAAGCGAGTAGGGGCAAACCCGCGCAACGACAGTAGCGAGCGATTCCTGCCCCTGCCGGTGCGCACCGCGCTGGCGCCGCTTAAGGAAGCTGCCCGACCGCTGCGGGGCAACAGCATGTTCGAAAGGGTGCGCGGACTGTTCGCCCGCCAAATTCAATATCCGCCGCTGTCCGATCCGCTGCGGGCGCGCATGATGGACTATTATGCGCGGGACATTGACGACCTGGAAACGCTCATCGGCCGTGACCTAAGCCATTGGAAACAAAGATCCCGCCTGGCAGCATAGGGACAGCATCCCAAAAGCGCTGGCGAAATATCCCCTTTTCGCCCGCGCCCGATACGAAATTTCTCGCCGCAACGTGCCGGAAAGGCTTACACTCCGACCGTCAGTTGAGAGGGGAAACAGATGAGCAAGCGGTTCACCCATTGTGTCTGCCTGGGCATTTTCGTTCTGACGGCAGCCTGTTCCAGCGGTCTTTCCAACCTAGCGAGCCTACCACCCGCCCCGACAGTCGCCTACCGTCTGGGTGCTGGCGATGAAGTCCGGGTTTCAATCCCTGGCCTTACGCCCACCGGCGCAACCGAGGCGAGCTATGTCGTCAATGACCGAGGCCAAATCGCCCTGCCGGTCCTGGGCGACGTTCCTGCCAGCGGCAAGACTGTGCCGGAACTGCAAACCAGCATCGCGGAACTGTTAACGCAACGACAGTTGTTGAACGCTCCGACTGTCAGCGTGCAGCCGGTCAGGCTGCGCCCCTTCTATGTGCTGGGTGAGGTCAAAAGTCCTGGCGAATATCAGTATCGCGCTGGCATGTCGGTTCTGGCGGCCGTTTCTGCGGCAGGCGGCTACACCTTTCGCGCCCAACAAGGCAATGTCGGGGTCACCCGCGTAATCGATGGCCGTCAGGTTGAAGGCCGGGCCAGCGAACGCGACATCATCCAGCCAGGCGATACGATCCGCATCTATGAGAAGTGGTTCTGATGCGGAACCGGTCATCGGCGCAGGTCGCCATCGCCATCGCGGTCGTCGGCAGCGCCCTGCCAGCCACCGTCGCCCATGCACAGGATCTTCGATCGGGCGAGACGTTCCTGGATGTTCCATCCGCCTTGTTCGTGCCCACACCGCTGAGGCTGGGCACCGCAACGGCCACAATCGGGGTTGACACCCGGCTGGAATATGACAGCAATATCTATGCTCAGGCGTCCGATGAAAAGGATGACTTCAAGCTGCTGGTCAACCCCTATGTGGCGCTGGTCCGGTCTGGCGGCACGCTCCAGCTTTCGGCTCGCGCCGTCGGTAATTTTCGCCGTTATTTTCAATATGACCGCGAAAATGCCGAAGCTGGAGAGGTCGGCGCAGGGGCGACCTGGACACCATCAGCCGCCGACAAGGTCACGGCTCAGGCGAGTTGGAGCCGCGTCGTAGAGGATCGCGGCGAGCCTGAAGCGCGCGTCGCCACCCTGATCGGCCCGCGCAAACTCAACGTGTTGAATGGCGACCTGTCCTACACCCGCCAAGGGGCGCGGTTTGGGGTCATGGTGCGCGGGACCGCCAGCCGATCACGATATCTAAGCGACCTGGACGATGATCGCGAGCTCGACAATTATGGGGTCCTGGGGCGCGTCCTGGTGCGAGCCACGCCGCTGATAAATGGCTTTGTCGAAGGCTTTGTGTCAAAGCGTGACTACAGGATCACGCCGGTCGGCAGCCCTGATCGCGATTCGTCTACCTATGGCGGGCGCGTGGGGGTCGCCGTTGATCCGGGCGGCACGGTTCGCGGCGAAGCAGCCGTGGGCCTCTATCGATTCGATCCCAAGGATTCATCGATCGAGGCGCGCACCCGCCTGTCTGCGCAGGTCAGCATGACCTATTCGCCGCAGACGCGCACAGCTATTACGCTGGACGGGTTCATAGGCAATGTCGCAACCTACCGCATCGGGGTCCAATCCCGCGAAGACATGCGCTTCCGCCTGGGCGTCCAGCAAGAAATTCGTCACAATCTGAGGGGCGAAGTGGGTCTGGTTTATCGCCGCAGCCAATTCTTTGGCGCAGGCGACGTTCAGAAAATCTACGGGGTGACCGGAGAGCTGGAATATTCGCTCAACCGCCGCATCGCGATCGCAGCCGACGTGCGTTATGCCAAACGCGCAAGCACC
>CAMPHJ010000097.1 GCA_946885845.1 uncultured Sphingobium sp.
TGGCGGGGTACGACGGGCAGGCGATTATTGCCATAGTTGGGGTCATCGCGGAAACGGAAGTCGCTATATTGATAGGCCTGCCGCAGCATCGCCCATGGAGCGATCGCCAGGTCCAGCCCTGCTTCGATCCCCTGATGACGCGTGCGCCCGGCGTTGAAGGTCGATGCCGGGATGACGCCTGCCTGCACATTATATTGCAGCAGCTCGCCGCGTATGTCGGCGCGATACAGGCTGACGTCCCAGCGCGCGATGCCCCAGCTTCCGCGCGTGCCGATTTCGAACGTCCATGCTTTTTGCGCATCAAGCGGGGTGAAGCCGGGGAGCGGAATGCCGTTCGCATCAACTGCCACCTGGCCAAGCTCAATAAAGCCGGGCAGTTCCACCGACCGGCTGTAATTGGCATAGAACTGCATGGTTTGCGACGGTTCGAACAGCAATCCAAACTTGGGCGCGAAACTGTCGAATTTCGCTTCACCGCTGCGCGAGGATAGCAGGCGATTATCGAGTTCGCGTTCGCCATGGGTGTATATCCCACCGGCAATCAGCCACAGCCCCGACAGCGGCGCGATCCGTGCCTCGCCATAGCTGTTGATCGTTTGCGCGCGCGCTTTTTGACTTGAGGTGAGGGCACCGGGTTGACCGTTCAGATTGACGAACTGGCGGAAATCGCCCCGGCCAAAGCGCGCCTGGCCGCCCAGCGTCAATTCTGCGGGGAGGCCCGCAAGTTCGCCCGTCAGGTCAAGGCTGGCGAATATGCCTCGATCTTCCGACTTCTGATCAACCACCTGATAGATGGGATGGTCGAGCGCCTTGCTGTTATAATAGACGCCGAAAGCCAGCTGCCCGCTGTCCAATGCCACGGTGGTGCGGTTTTGCAGGCGGATAGAGTCGATGTCGCGCGCCTGATCGCCGACGAAGTTGCCTTTGCCGGGGTCGTTCAGCACGTCGGCTTCGGTGAGCGCGCCTGACAGCTTTTGCCGGATCGTCTGCGCGCTGGCGTAGAAGCGCGTTTCCACCCGGTCGCTCAGCTTCAGCCCGACATTGCCGTTGAAGCGCAGCGCGCGGCGGCGGCCATGGTCGCGATCGCCATCGGATCGGTCGGCAGTGATAGCCGTCCATGCGTCGCCGCGCTCGTCCGCATAGCCATAGGCCGCTTTTGCCCGCAACGTGTCGAAGGAACCGCCATCGACCCGCATTTCCAAGCCCGGCGCGCTTCGTCCGGTCGGCGTCACGGCGTTGATCGCACCGCCCAAAGTGGAGCCGCCGAGCCGAAGGGCATTGCCGCCGCGATAAACCTCCAGATGCTGGAAGACCTGCGGGTCAAGTTCCTGAAAATCGCCATTGTCATCGGCCATGTTGATCGGGATGCCATCTTGCAACAGAGTCAAGCCGCGCATGTGGAATCCGCGCGACAGGCCGGAGCCGCGAATGGAAATGCGTACTTCCTGCCCGAAACGCGGCTGGGTGTAGACGCCCGGTGAAAAGGCGAGAGCGTCACGCAAAGAGACGGCGACCTTATCCTGAAACTCGCTGGCCGAAACAACGTCCGCACCACCGGCGGTGCGGGTCACGCGAGCTTCGGCTTCTTCCACCGCGCGGGTGGCGGTGACGATGATCCGGCCCTGGTCGGGCGCTTCGTCGGCCAGCGCGGGAACGGCCAGAGTGGAAATGGCGAGGGCGCACAGCGAAACGCTGCGCGAAGCAAGGACGATGGACATGGAAAGACAACCTTCATGAAAAATAGCATCGACGCCGCATGAGACGAACGGCGCACAAGGGATTTTCAGAAGGCTACAGGCGGGCCTGACGATGGCGGGGGTGGCGCGGCGAGCCGGGCGACAAGGCCGGTTTTGAGCGCGAAGGCAATCGGCCCGAAGGCCAGTTGCCAGGCAGGAAGGGCAATGTCAGCGACCGTAATCGACGGGACGAGCGGCTGGACCGAGGCCGCAAAGGGGCAATGTTGCTGGACTGGAGCGCCATCTTCCCTGGAATGATCCTTGCCTGGCGCCTGGCCGCGATCGACCACGACATTGACCGCGCCCTGCGAAGTACAAAGCGTGACAACAACGCCCCGATCCGTCCGCACGGGCATGAAGCCGGATGGCGCGATCAACTGAATGGCGAGGACAAGCAGCGCCAGCGCAGCCAAAAGGCCCCGCGCAGCTTCCGATTGTCTGATCGCCCCCGTCATGCCGCCGCCACTAGCGCCCGCGGCGCCGGTTGTCATCACTATAACCGTACGACCCCGCGCCACTCACCTTGACGTAAACGTAAAGTCAACCTAGATTGCCCGCCATGGACCAGCGCAGCAGCATTGCCGGCATTGAATTGCCGGATCACCGCGAACGACAGCATTATACGATCACCGACCTGTCGGAGGAATTTGGCGTCACGGCCCGCGCCCTGCGTTTCTATGAGGATGAAGGGCTGATCGCACCGGAACGGCAGGGGCTGGCCCGCATATATTCGCGGCGCGACCGGGCGCGGCTGGCCTGGATCCTGCGCGGGAAGCGTGTCGGTTTTGGCCTGGCTGAAATCAGAGAGATGATCGACCTTTACGACGCGGACGAAGAGCATGAAGAGCAACGTCGCGTTACGGTGGCGAAATGCAAGGCGCGCATCGAACTGCTGACCCGGCAAAAGGACGATATCGATGCGGCGATCGCCGAACTTTCAGGATTTGTGAGCGCTCTCGACAAATAACGACGTCATCAGAACGATAAAATTCCCGGAGAAGATCATGCCCAGCTACACCGCCCCTGTCCGCGAGACCCGTTTCGTGCTCGACCATGTTCTGGGTCTGGACCGCTATTCCAATCTACCGGGGTTTGAAAACGCCACGCCCGATCTGGTTGACGCGATCCTGACTGAAGGCGGCAAGCTGGCGGCGGAGGTCCTGTTTCCCCTGAACGCCGTGGGCGACAAGGAGGGCTGCACCCGCAATCCCGACGGCAGTGTTACTACGCCGACCGGGTTCAAGCAGGCGTTCGACACTTATGTGGCAGGTGGCTGGACCACATTGCAGGCGCCGGTCGAATATGGCGGACAAGCCCTGCCCAATGTCGTGGGCGCGGCAGTGGGCGAATATATCCTGTCGGCCAACCATTCCTTTGAAATGTATCACGGCCTGACCAACGGCGCAGTAGAGGCCCTGCTGGTCAAGGGCAGCGCCGAACAGAAGCAGAAATATGCGCCCAACATGGTGTCAGGCAAATGGACCGGCACCATGAACCTGACAGAACCGCATGCGGGCACGGACTTGGGCCTGATCAAGACCAAGGCGGTTCCCAATGGGGATGGCAGCTATGCCATCACCGGGACCAAGATTTTCATTTCGGCTGGCGAACATGACCTTGCCGAAAACATCATCCATCTGGTTCTGGCAAAAACCCCTGACGCACCGGAAGGCAGCAAGGGTATTTCGCTGTTCGTCGTTCCCAAAATAATGGTGCAGGACGACGGATCGCTGGGGCAGCGCAACGCGGTTTCCTGCGGGTCGCTGGAACATAAGATGGGCATTCACGGCAATGCGACGTGCGTCATGAACTATGACGGTGCGACCGGTTGGCTGGTGGGTGAAGAGAATAAGGGCCTGGCCGCCATGTTCATCATGATGAACGCAGCGCGCATGTGGGTGGGGATGCAGGGGCTGGGCCAAGCGGAGATCGCTTACCAGAATGCCGTCCATTATGCACGCGAACGACGGCAGGGCCGCGCGCTGACAGGGGCGAAGGACAGCGACGAAAAGGCCGATACGCTGTTCGTCCATCCCGACGTGCGCCGCATGCTGATGGAAGCCAAGGCGCTGACCGAAGGATTACGCGCCCTGATGCTGTGGGGCGGGCTTCAGGTGGACCTGGCCCATCATGCCGCCACTGAAGAAGAGCGGCAGGCAGCGGATGATCTGGTCGGCCTGCTTACGCCGGTGATCAAGGGTTATGGCACGGACAAGGGTTTTGACGTCGCAGTCATGTGCCAGCAGGTGTTTGGCGGGCACGGCTACATCTGGGAAAATGGCGTCGAACAATATGTCCGCGACGCACGCATCGCCCAGATTTACGAAGGCACCAATGGCATACAGGCGATGGACCTGGTCGGCCGGAAATTGCCCCAGAACGGCGGTCGCGCCCTGCAGGCATTCCTGAAGCTGGTGGCGGACGAGGTTACCGAGGCAAAGGACGATGAGAAACTCAGCGCTTTGGCGCAGGCTCTGGAGAAGGCGAGCGGCCAGCTACAGGCCGCGACCATGTGGTTGATGCAGAATGCGATGCAGAACCCGGAAAATGCCGGCGCGGGCGCGGTGCCCTATATGCACCTGATGGGCATCGTCGCGACCGGCCTCATGTGGCTGCGCATGGCGAAGGCCGCGGCGGCCATGCTGGAGACAGGCGAAGGCGAAGCCGCCTATCTGGAAGCCAAGCTGGTGACCGCGCGCTACTTCGCCGAACGCATCATGCCCGACGCCGGGGCACTGCGCCGCAAGATCGAAGGCGGTGCGGAAAGCCTGATGGCGATCGACCCGGACATGTTCCTGGCGGGTTGAGGGGGTCTCTGAAGCTAGCCGCTACGACGCATGGGTTGCGGTGGCGGCTTTTGCTGGACAGGGGCGCGCGACATTAGGCGATGACAGCGAGAATGGACAATTTGGCTGTTAGAGAGAGCGATCCTGAGCGGCATGATATTTCAGACATCATCCCATAATTGCCTGAGACCCCAGCCTTCGCTGGGGTGACGATGAGGGCGAGTG
>CAMPHJ010000098.1 GCA_946885845.1 uncultured Sphingobium sp.
GATTGGTGGAGCGCCACCGCCGCCCGGACAGCTGTGCGCCGCGCGCTGCGCGTGTTCGGCGGTTACGGCCTGTCGGTCGAATATGACATTCACCTCTATTTCCTGGCGATAGAACGGACGGCATTGGCCACAGGTGATCCGCAATCGCGGCTGGCGACGGCGGGCGAAAGACTGTGGGCTGGGCAGTCGACGGCACTGCCGCAGGCGGGCGATCCGGGGATCGACACGGACTTCACCCATGCGGAAGACGCGTTCGCCGACGACGTGCGCACCTTTCTGGCCGAACATGTGACTGACGACGTGCGCGCTTTGGCGGAAGCGTCGCAGGATGGCCACATCCCCCAGCTGCATCGGGCGCTTGCGCAGGCGGGCCTGGCCTATCCCGACTGGCCGTCGGAATGGGGCGGGCAGGATCGCGGCCCGATGGAGGTGACGGCGCTGGGGCGCGCGTTCGAGGAATTCGGCATTTCGCGCATTCCCATCGGCTGCACCAATATGGGCGCGCGGATGGCGATGCGGTTCGGATCGCCCGAAATGCAGGCCGAAATATTGCCGCGGCTGGCGGATGGATCGGCGCTGGCGTGCCTGGGCTTTACCGAGCCGGGATCGGGATCGGACATGTATGCCGCGCGCACCCGCGCCGTGCGGGACGGGGATGACTGGATCGTCACGGGCCAGAAGATGTTCACGACCGGCGCCCATATCTCCGACTATATATTGCTGCTTGCGCGCACCGACCCGGACGCACCCAAGCACAAGGGCATCACCCTGTTCCTGTTTCCGATGAACCTGCCGGGCGTGACCGTCCAGCCAATCGACACGCTGCCGGACGAACGCACCAACATCACCTTCTACGACGATGTTCGCGTGCCGGACCGCTATCGGCTGGGCGAGGTGAATGGCGGGATCGCCGTCATGGGCGCGGCGATGGAGATCGAACATGGCGGCGAAGGGCTGCATATCTATCATCACAGCCTGATGGCCACGGCGCTGCAATGGGCACAAACACCCGGCCCGTCGGGTGCCCGCCCAATCGAGGATGCGGCGATCCGCGTCCGGCTGGCACGGATGCGCGCCCATCTGGAGGTCGCCGACCTGATGTGCCGCCGCGTCACCTGGGCGGCGGAAACGGATGCAATGTCCCGCGCGATCGGCCCGATGGCCAAGCTGTTCGCCACGGAAATCTATATGAAGGACGCCGCCGACATGGCGGCGCTGACTGCGCCGGGCGGATCGGCGGGGGGCGGCCACGCGTTCGCGAGGATCGAAAAATCCTATCGCCAGTCGATTGCGCAGACCATCTACGCCGGGACCAGCGAGGTCCACAGGTCCATCATCGCCCAACATGGGCTGGGCCTGCCCCGGTCCTGAATAGGCCCGGTTGCTTCCGCATGTATGGAAAGCCGTTGTCCCGGATTGATCCGGGCCGCATCCGGCGATCCTATCAGTCTGACGGAGCGTGGCCAGACGCCGCGGCTCCATATCGGGAACGCCCATGCATCAACCAGTTTTGCCGACCGCGCCCGACGCCGCCGCCATCAGCGAAGGCCCCGCCGAAATGATCGATCGCGCGGCGAGACGTCACCGCACGATGATATTGTTGATGCTTACGTTCATCTACAGCCTCAACTATCTCGACCGGCAGATCGTCGTCATCCTTCAGGAACCGATCAAAGCCGATTTCGGCCTGGCCGATTGGGAATTGGGCCTGCTGACCGGCGGCGCTTTCGGCATATTCTACACCGCCATGGGGGTTCCCATCGCGCATGTGATCGACCGGGGCGTGAACCGGGTTCGGTTGATCGCGGCGTTCACCGCCGCATGGAGCGTGATGACCGCCGTCTGCGGGCTGGCGCGCGGCTTTGGCCAGTTCTTTGTCGCGCGGATGGGCGTGGGTCTGGCCGAAGCGGGTTTCACGCCTGCCGCGCATTCGCTGATTTCCGACCTGTATCCGCCACGCGAACGATCCGCGGCGGTGGGGCTGTTCGCCATTGGCGTGCCTGTGGGCATGATGGTGGGCATGATCGTGGGCGGCATCGTGGCGCAGGCTACCGACTGGCGCACGGCGTTGCTGGTGGCTGGCGCGCCGGGCGTGCTGGTCGCCATCCTCTTCCCCCTTATTGCCAAGGAGCCGATGCGCGGCGCGAGCGACCTGCCTGCCGAGCGCGCGAAGGATGTGCCGGAGCGGCTGAGTTTTCTGGAGGGGCTGCGTATACTCGCGCGTCGCCCGGCGTTCGTCCACATCGTCGCGGGATCGGCGGCCATCGCCTTTGCCCAGATGGGCATCATGACCTGGCTTCCGTCTTTCCTGATCCGGTCGCACGGATTGAACCTGGCCGAAACGGGCATGGGCCTGGGCCTGGTCAGCGGCATCTGCGGCGCGCTGGGCACATGGTTGGGCGGGTGGCAGGGCACGCGATTTGGACGGTCGGGCCTGCATGCGGTCGTGTGGCTGCCGATCGTCGGATTGATCCTGTCCGTGCCCATATATCTGATGGTCGTCACCGTCGGCAGCGGGTCGGTCGCCCTGCTGCTGTTGATACCGTCCAGCATCGTCGGTGCGCTGTGGACCGCGCCATCGATCGCGCTGACGCAAAGTCTGGCGCCGGTGGCGATGCGCGCGCGGGCCAGCGCCGTCTATATCGTGGCGGCGAACCTGATCGGCGTGTCGATGGGGCCGCTGGTCGCGGGTGTCCTGAGCGACTGGTTCGCCGGTCTGCACGGCGGCGATGCCGCACTTGGCCTGCGCGACGCGATGATGACGCTGACGTTGTTCCTGTTCTGGGGCGCGGGACATTGGGTCTATGCCTCGCGTCTGCTCAAGCGTGAAGGCGAGGCAAGCGAGGTGGCAGCCTGATCGGGAAAGTGCCGGAAATGAGATGCCCACGCGCGCGGGGTGACTTTTCGTGCCGCGCCCTGCACTATCAGGCCAATCAACGATATCGAAATGGGCAATGGAGAGCGTGATGACGGCAGGCAGTTCGACAGGCCAGGTGATGCACGACATGAGCGTTGCGGACCCGCGCCCGGTCAAACCCCTTGAATTTGACGGCCCCCTGCCCAAGCCAACCACCGACATGGCGCAGATTAGGGCCGACCTTGACCGTGCAGGCTATGCCATTGCCGCCGGGCTGCTCACCACGCAGCAGGCGCGCGACATGCGTGACCGGCTTGCGGCGGAAATCGACCGTGAAGAAAAGATCGACGAACGGCGGGTGCGCGGTTTCTTCACCGACAATGACGATCTGAACCGGCGCATATCCGGCGCATTGCTGATCAACCGATACCGCCCGTTCCGTGACCTGCTGGAGCATGAACTGCCGCTGACGATCACGAAGGAGATATTGGGGCCGCAGACGCTGGACGAATCCTATCTGGTGCACAGCTATGGCGCAAATGTCACCCGGCCCGGCAGCGCGCAGCAGGGCATTCATCGCGACCGCAGTGGGGCGATCCCGCTAAGCGCGGGGCCAGCGCAGACCCGGTTCATCTGGTGCCTGGATGATTTCGTGGAGGAAAATGGCGCCACGCGCATGGTGCCGGGCAGCCACCGCGACCTGGAGCCGCAATCCTGGACGGTCCGATATGAGTCCGTCCCGGCGGAAGCCCCCGCCGGTTCGGTCCTGATCTATACCGATATGCTGCTGCACGGCACCGGCGCGAATGTTTCGTCCGATCTGGAGCGTGCGGGCGTGATCATCGGCTATTGCCCGCCCTGGTGGAAACCGATGATCAATTTCCCCATGACCACTGACCCCGCGACGATGCAGGGTTCGTCCAAGGTCATACGCCAGTTGCTGGGATATAGTTCGGTCGCGGTCGGGTTCGACGAGCCGTGGACCTATGCGCCCGACGGGGTCAACGCCTTGATCGTCCCGCCGAAAATGGACTGGTAGCGCGCAATCAGCGCGGGGTCGGGGTGCTTTGCAGCCACCCCGCCCCGCACGATCCGGTCGATGGGTTCGCCCCTTAAACCCGCATGGGCATCAGGACATACAGCGCCGGGCTGCGGTCATTTTCGCGGATCAGCGTCGGCGCGGCTGCATCGGCGAGATGCAGTTCGACCAGGTCGCTGTCGATCTGGCCAAGTATGTCCAGCAGATAGCGCGCGTTGAACCCGATTTCGAAGCCTTCACCCTGGAACGCGCCGGGCACTTCTTCAGCTGCCGTGCCATTTTCCGGGCTGGTGACGGACAGGGTGATCTTGTCGCGATCCAGCGTCATTTTGACGGCGCGGGTCTTTTCCGTGGCGATGGTCGCGACGCGATCCACGCCTTCTTCGAAGCTGCGCGGATCGATCTTGAGCAGCTTGTCATTGCCGGTCGGAATCACGCGGCTGTAATCGGGGAAGGTGCCGTCGATCAGCTTGCTGGTCAGGATCGCGCTGCCCAGACCAAAGCGGATCTTGCTGGCCGAAAGCGAGATTGCCACCGACCCGTCAACTTCATCCAGCAGCTTGCGCAGTTCGCCAATGCATTTGCGCGGTATGATGATGCCCGGCATGCCGTCAGCGCCGTCGGGACGGGGCACGGTGACGCGGGCGAGGCGGTGACCGTCGGTCGCCGCGGCCTTCAGCACGGGTTGCCCGTCGTCGGACACATGGAAATAAATGCCGTTCAGATAATAGCGCGTCTCTTCGGTCGAGATGGCGAAGCGCGTCTTGTCGATGATCTG
>CAMPHJ010000099.1 GCA_946885845.1 uncultured Sphingobium sp.
CCCTGACCCAAAGCGCAATCGCGACGGATCAAAGCTGCGACCTGGCCGTTTTCCTGCCTTGGTCACTCGGCATAAAGGCAATTCGCGACGTGCAATCCCTCCACTGGCCCAGCCGGCTTATCATCGTTCGTCATGGCCAAAGTGCTGGCAATGTTGCGCGTGACGCAGCGATGGAGGCGCAGGCTGACCGGATCGCGCTGTCAGTACGGGACGCCGATGTTCCCCTGAGCGACCTTGGCCGTGATCAGGCGCGCGCGCTGGGTCATTGGTTTGCCAGCGGGGCAGAGGATGAGCGCCCGGACATATTGCTGTCGTCCCCCTATCTTCGCGCGTTCCAGACCGCGCAGCTGTTTCGCGACGCTGGCGGCGCTCGCTCTGGTGAAAAAATCTGCTTCGATGAACGGCTCCGTGAAAAGGAATTCGGCATCTTGGACGGGCTGACGACCAGGGGTATTCACAGCCTGGAACCCGCCCAGGCCGAATTCCGCCGGATGCTGGGCAAATTCTATCATCGTTCGCCTGGGGGAGAGAGCTGGTGCGATGTCATTCTGCGCCTACGATCGGTCATGGACACGATCTCGCTGCATTATGCCGGGCGGCGCGTGATGATCTTCACGCATCAGGTGGTCGTCCTGTGCATGCGCTACATCATAGAAGGGTTGGACGAAGCGGGGATATTGGAGATTGACCGGGCAGGCGACGTCGCCAACTGCGCTATCACGGACTATCGTTATGATGCCTCGCACGGCGACAGCGGCGGGCTGGTGCTCCACCGGTATAATGTCACCGCGCCGCTGGAGGAAGAGGCCACCCCCGTCACCCGCGAACCCGACGCCATTGCCGGAGCACGGGGATGACGCCCCGACCACTCGATGCGCAATGGCTGCGCGCGCATCCTTTGCCGGAACCGGACGTCGCGTTTGACAAGAATGGGCGTGGGCGCGTCCTCGTCGCGGGTGGCGCGGAATTCGTGCCGGGCGCCCTGCGTCTGACCGGAGAGGCGGCGCTGCGCGCGGGGGCGGGCAAGCTGAAGCTGGCGACCGTCAGGTCCGCCGCCATGTCGCTGGGCGTGCTGATCCCCGAAGCGGCGATGATCGCTCTCCCCGCACAGGAGGATGGAGAGCTTGCGGCTGGAGCAGCCGATATTCTCGCGGACCATCTGGCGCGCTGCGACACGCTTATTCTGGGGCCGGGGATGAGCATCAGCACCCAGACCGACGATCTTGTCGAACGCATATTGTCGGCCATGCAACCGCCGCTCACGCTGGTCCTTGATGCCGCCGCCCTGACGTCCGCCCGTCACCTTCAGGACCTGATCGCCAGGCAGCAAGGGCGCGTGATCCTGACGCCCCATCATCGCGAAATGGCGCTGCTTACCGGGCAGGATGAATCGGCGATTGCGACCGATCCGCAGTCGATCGCCCGTCAGGTCGCCAGCCAGTTCAACGCCATCGTCCTGTTGAAAGCAAATCAGAGCATCGTCGCCAGCCCTGATGGCGACTGCCTGGTGCATGACGGGGGCTGTGTGGGGCTGGCGACGGGTGGATCGGGCGACGTGCTGGCAGGCATAGTCGGCGGGCTTGTGGCGCGCGGTGCCTCACCGCTAGTCGCCGCTGCCTGGGGCTGTTGGGTTCATGGCAATGCCGGGCGGCAGTTGGCTTCGCGCGTAGGCCCCATCGGCTTTCTGGCCAGGGAGATACTGCCGCTGGTCCCCCGCGCATTGGAGGAAGCGACTCGAGACTAGAGAGCGCTGGCCAGCGCCAGGACAACGCCACCCCCGACCAGCACCAGCCCGATTATTTCAGTACGCGCCATCCGCTCGCCCAGATAAAAATGGCCGAAGGCGAGGGTGAAGCCGATCTCCACCTGCCCCACGACCCGGACAAGCGCGACCGGCGCTGTCGCGAAACCGGTAAACCAGCAGGCGGACCCCAAAGCGGACAACAACCCCACCTGACCCGATATGCGCCAGCTGCTGAACAGTTTGCCCAGCTGATCGGCTTCGCGCAGAAACAGATAGCCGCCCTGCATGATGGTCTGCAAAGTGATCGTGACCACCAGCACCACCAGCGCAGCCAGGATGGCGTCGTCGCCCCCAACCTCCTGCGTGGCGCGGCGAATGCCTACCGCCGTCAGGGCAAAGAAAAAGCCGGATGCGATTCCGGTCAGCGCTGCAGGCTGTCCCAGCGCCCTGACGAAATCGCCTACCCCCATGCGCTTGCCGCCCGTCGACAACAGCATCACGCCCGCCACGCCGCAGCCAATGCCGATCCACGCGATGGGGCTCAGCCGCTCGCCCATCAACAGGAAGGATAAAATGGCGCCCTGCACCGCCTCCGTCTTGGAATAGGCGGTGCCGACCACGAAGTTGCGGTGGGCAAAAGCCATGATAAGCAAATTGGTTGCGATGATCTGCGCCAACCCGCCGCCCAGGCAGAAGAGCAGGAAGGATAGGTGCGGGTGGGGCAGGGGCGCTCGGGTCAGCAGCACATAGCCTCCCAGCAGCAACAGCGCGAAGGGCAAACCATATAGGTAGCGCACCAATCCCGCCGCGTTGATCGACAGGCTATGGCTGACCCGCCGCTGCACCGCTGTGCGCCACGCCTGAAGCGCGCCTGCGACCAGTGTGGCTGGAAGCCAGATCGGCGAGCTGATCATTTAATCCTCCCCATCGCGAGATGGGGAGGGGGACCATCCGCAGGATGGTGGAGGGGAAAGGCGCGGCAGTTGTTCAGGATATGCGACGTCACATTTTCGAGGTTGCGCAAAACATCGGTGGCTTTGATCCTCAAAACCTTGATCCCCTGTGCTCGCAACTACTCATCTCGTCGCCGATCATGCGCGATCTGTTCGATGTGATCGTGCCCGCTGCCATCCACCTCAACCGCCAGCGCCACCGAAGCGCAGTAAAAATCCAACACATAAGGCCCAACCGGATGCTGGCGGCGGGATTTCAGCCCCTCTGGTCGCTGCCTGAGCCATTGCCACAGAGCGACTTCTGGTGGCGACATAATCCGGCGCAAGTCGCGCGCATTGTCGACTGTCTTTCTTCTCGGCGGCATCGTGCTATTCCCCTCCACCACTCGCTATGCGAGCGGTCCCCCTCCCCATCTCTCGATGGGGAGGATTTGGAGCCGCCATATCTTCACGCGCCTTCGAGAAGGCCTTCCTTCTTGATCTTTTCCTGCCACACCAGCGGTGCGAGGCGGTGGACGTTTTGGCCTTCGCTGTCCACGGCGACGGTCACAGGCATGTCCTGGACGTCGAACTCATAGATGGCTTCCATGCCCAGGTCTTCAAAGCCAACGACCTTCGCGCCCTTGATTGCGCGGGCGACAAGGTAAGCCGCGCCGCCGACCGCCATCAGATAGGCGCTCTTATGCCTGGCGATGGAATCGGTCGCCGCCGGGCCGCGCTCCGCCTTGCCCACGCAGGCGGCGAGGCCCTGCTCCAGCATCATGTCCATGAACTTGTCCATGCGGGTCGCGGTGGTGGGACCGGCCGGGCCGACCACCTCGTCGCGCACCGGATCGACCGGGCCGACATAATAGATGACGCGGCCCTTGAAATCGACCGGCAGCCGCTCGCCCGCCGCGAGCATGTCGGCGATCCGCTTGTGCGCGGCGTCGCGGCCGGTCAGCATCTTGCCGTTGAGCAGCAGGCGGTCGCCATGCTTCCAGCTCTGCACCACTTCGGGCGTCAGATTGTCGAGATCTACGCGGATTGCTTCCTTGCTCGGCTTCCAATCGACCTGCGGCCATTCGGAGAGCTTGGGCGCTTCCAGATAGGCAGGACCCGAGCCGTCGAGCGTGAAATGCGCGTGGCGGGTCGCGGCGCAGTTGGGGATCATCGCGACCGGCTTGCCCGCCGCGTGGCAGGGATAGTCGTAAATCTTGACGTCGAGGATGGTGGAAAGCCCGCCCAGACCCTGCGCGCCGATGCCGAGCGCGTTGACCTTGTCGAAAATCTCGATCCGCAGCTTCTCGATGTCATTCTGCGGCCCACGGGCTTTCAGTTCGCCCATGTCGATAGGCTCCATCAGCGATTCCTTGGCGAGTGCCACGGCCTTTTCCGCCGTGCCGCCGATGCCGATGCCCAGCATGCCGGGCGGGCACCAGCCAGCGCCCATTTGCGGGATCATCTCCAGCACCCAGTCGACGATCGAATCGGACGGGTTCATCATCTTGAACTTGGTCTTGTTTTCAGAGCCGCCGCCCTTGGCCGCGACGTCCACGGTCACCTTGTTACCCGGCACCATTTCGACATTCAGCACGCAGGGCGTGTTGTCCTTGGTATTGACGCGTGAGAAAGCCGGATCGCGCAGGATCGACGCGCGCAGGCGGTTTTCCGGGTTCAGATAAGCCTTGCGCACGCCCTCATCGACGACATCCTGCATCGAACGGCTATTGTCATCGAACCGGCAGTCCATGCCCCATTTGATGAAGACGTTGACGATGCCGGTGTCCTGGCAGATCGGGCGATGCCCTTCGGCGCACATGCGGCTGTTGGTCAGGATCTGGGCGATGGCGTCCTTGGCCGCCGGATTGGCTTCGGCGTCATAGGCTTTGCCCAGCGCGCGGATATAATCCATCGGGTGGTAATAGCTGATGAACTGGAGCGCGTCGGCGACGCTCTCGATCAGATCGGCGGTCTTGATGACGGTCATCT
>CAMPHJ010000100.1 GCA_946885845.1 uncultured Sphingobium sp.
GCAGGAGCACTGAACGTCCAGGAGGCGATTTGATGCGCAGAAAGATCATCGCGGCACTGCTGGCGTTCAGCCTGACCGCCGCCGCGCCCGCGCCCGCGCCGCCACGGCGGATCGTGTCGCTCAACACCTGTGCCGACCAATATGTGCTGGCGCTCGCCGATCCGGGGCAGATCGCCGCGCTCAGTCCCTATGGGCATGACCCGGAATTGTCGGCGGCGGTGGCCAAGGCGCGGCGCTTTCCTGTGCTGAAGCGCCCTGCCGAAGAAGTGCTGGCGTTGAGGCCTGACCTGGTGATCGGCTTTCCCGATGGTGCAGGCGGCGTGGTCGGCGCGCCGGATGGCAGATGGCGCAAGCTGGGGTTGGCGAGCGCCGACAGTTTCGCCGCCATCCGCGCCCAGATCCGGCAGGTGGCCGCCATCGTGGGCCATCCCGCGCGCGGCGAGGCGCTGATCGCGGGCATGGAGCGCGACCTTGCCGCCCTGCCCCGGCCAAAGCGCGGCGGCGTGGCGGCCTATTATCAACGGCGCGGCTATATGACCGGCACCGGCACGCTGGTCGATGAACTGATGCGGCGGGCGGGACTGGTCAACCTCGCGGCGAAACTTGGCAAGCCTGCGCTGGCGCAAGTGCCGCTGGAACAGATGATCGCGGCCAGGCCCGACTATCTGATCGTGGAAGAAGGCAGCGAGGCGATCGTCGATCAGGGGACGGAGATGCTGCACCATCCCGTACTGCGATCCATCCCCCGCATCCGCGTACCGCAATCCTGGACGGTATGCGGCGGTCCCGCCTATGTGCAGGCCGCGCGCAGCATCGTGGCGCAGGCGGATGCTGCGCCGAAGCGCTGAGGGGCAAACACTCACGCCCGCCCCTCTTGCCATAGTTCAGAAGCGGACACGCACGCCGCCATAGGCCGACCGGCCGTAGGTGCCATAACCATAGGCGGTGGCGTATTCCTGATCGAACAGATTGTCGATGCGGCCATAGATTTCCAGATTGTCGGTGATCGGGAAAGACGCGCGAATGTCGGCGACTGCATAGCCGTCGATCTGGATCCGGTTGCGCGTGACTGGATCCAGGTCGACGCTATCGCTGACCATCGTCACGGTAGCGCCAGTCGAAAGGCCAAAGGACCAGACATAGTCGACCGATGTGCTGACGGCGTTGGCAGCACGGCGCAGCAGACGCTCGCCACGGGTCGCGCTGCCCGGCGAACGATCCCGCGCATCGACATAGCTGTAGGCGGCGGTGAAGGTCAGCGCATCGACGGGCCGCAGCGTCAGCGTCGTTTCCACACCCTTGGCGCGGGTGCGATCCAGGTTGCCATAAGTGAAAGTCGTGTTGTCGTAGTTCAGCTGGTCTCGCGTATCGCGCCAGAAGCCAGTGACCGACAGCACCGCTCGGTCACTCCCCAGATTCTGGTCGATGCCGATGTCGTAGCTTTTCGAACGTTCCGGTTTCAGGTTCGGATTGCCGCTGAACGTGTCGTAAAGCTGATAGAGCGACGGCGCCTTGAACCCTTCGCCATAGCTCATGCGAAAATTGGTCGCGCCGCCATTTGGGGTGTAGTTGGCGTTCGCACCGAAGGTGGTAGCGCCGCCGAACTGGCTATGATCGTCCTGCCGCACACCCGCGGTCATGGACAGCCCTTCGACCGGCTTAACGACGGCCAGTGCATAGACGCTGTCGATGTTGGCGCGATGGCTTTCCCGCGAACCAAAACCGAAAAACTCATAATCGGGCCGTTCATGCTCATAGCCCAGCAGCAGCTTCACTTCATCGATGGGCTGATAGACGCTCTCATATTCAAAACGCAGGTTCGTACCCGAATAACCAAAATCCGGGGCGTTGCCGCGCAGGAAATAATAGTCGCGGTCCTGCTGATACCAGGTCACGGCTGCCCTGTTGGTCAGCTTGCCATCGAACAGCGCGAAGTTAAGACCGGCATAGCCTATATATTGGCTGGACTTGGCAGCATCGGGGCTATCGGTCGGCGCTCCGAAGAAGCTGTCATAGTCAAGATCGCCGTGAATATAATAGCCGCGCAGGTCCAGGCTCACATCATCGGTAAAGGCGATCTTCAGCCGGGCATTGCCGGTGATATTTTCATAGCCATCCTTTTCCGAGCCGCCGAAATCGGGAGCAACGGCGGAAATGCCGTCGGTGCGGAAATAGGCAACACCCACGCCGCCCGACAGGATGCCGCTGGTGCCCGACACATCCGCCTTGGCATTCAGCGTATCGGCATAGCCATAGTCGACCGATGCCTTGCCGCCAAAGCCTTCGCCTGGAATGCCGGTCATGATGTTGACGACGCCGCCGATCGCCTGGCTGCCATAGGCGATGGAATTGGAACCGCGCAGCACTTCGATCCGCCGGATGTTGCCGACCAGCAGGTTGCCGAAATCATATTGATCGCCAATGCCGCTGGGGTCGTTGACCTTCACACCGTCGATCAGCACCAGGGTCTGCGTCGTTTCCGCGCCACGCAGCGACACGCTGGTGACATTGCCCAGGCTGCCCGTGCGATTGAAGCGAACACCCGGCGTTGTCATCAGCAGATCGACAACGCTGACATTCTGGCGCGTTTCGATCGTCTTTTCGTCGATCACCGTCACCGCCTGCCCGACTTCGTCGGTCGGCTGCGCAATGCCAAGTGCGGTGACGACGATTTCGTCAGCCTCTTCGGCCAACGCTGGGGTGGCGGCGAGCAGCGCCAGCAGTGAAATTCCGGTCCTGATCATGTTCTTGTCTTCCCTGAGCGTCATGCGACATGAGCCCAGGGCCTCCGCATAAGCGGCCAGTGCGCGGAAAAGAGAGACGCCAGCCCCGTCACGCGCACCGATGCGGCCCTGCGCCGCTTCGTCGCTCAGACGGAAAACCGTGCCTGGGCCGATCCCTGGACCCAAGGCAAGAGCGACCATGCGCCGGCAGGTTTCCTGGCTCGCGGGTCGTCGCGGCGATGCACGGGCCTTCCCGGACTTTCACGCCCAGTGGCCGGTCGCCCTCGCCTCCCCCTTATATAAAGGTCGCGGGTTCCCCTGTGCATCGCGCTCGCCGCTTACAGTTGCAGGGGCAGCTGCGGATTTGGACGGATGAGCCGTCCGCACCGCATTCCCTTTCCGGCGCGATCTTTCGTGAACAGTTGCCCGCTCACGCCGCGCGCCATAGGGGAAGTTGAGGGTTCTGCCAAGGAGTGGATAATGCGATTGCTGGGCGCGGTGCTGGCCGGAGGGCGATCCAGCCGGTTTGGGAGCGACAAGGCATTGGCGCTGATGCCGGACGGGCGCATGCTGATCGACCATGCGGTGGCGGCAATCGCGCCCCATGTCGAGGCCGTGGTTGTCTGCGGGCGGGCAGTTGAGGGGTTGACCAGTCTATCCGATCGGCCCGCGGCGGACATGGGTCCGCTGGGCGGATTGAACGCAGCGCTGCATCATGCACGGGACGAAGGCTATGATGCGGTGCTGACGACGGGGTGCGACATGCCCGTCTATCCGGCGGCGCTGATGGAGGCGCTGGCGGGAGAAGACGCGGCGGTGCTAAAGGGGCAGCAACTGGCGGGGTTTTGGCCTGCCAGGCTTGCGGACGAACTGGACGCGCATCTGGCTGAGGAGAATAGCCGATCGATATTCGGCTGGCTGGAGCGGATCGGCGCGCGGATCGTGGAGCGAGCGGACATCGTCCTCCCGAATATAAATCGACCGCAGGATATTGCCGGATTGCCAAAAAACTAGCCACTCCGTGCTCCTGCGAAGGCAGGAGCCCAGTTCTAACGGCGCAAATGGGCTCCTGCCTTCGCAGGAGCACCTAGTTACATCATCACAACCGCAAACCCACGGGCTCCACCGGTCTGAGCCTGCCGACACCCCTTACCTTCCTTCCAACTAAGGCAGGGGCATCGACAGGCTCAAGGCAAAGATGTGGAGGGCAAGTTCAAACCTGTAGGACGACGCTCGTGGCGGTCTCCACAGGCATGGCCGTGCCCGCCACCGCTTCACCAATCAGAAGCAGGGTCGGATCTTCATCGCTGATCGTGGCGACGAGAAAGGCAAGCGCCGACAGCTTGCCCCGGATCAGGCGTTCGGTGGGCAGCGATACATTGACCGCCACCATCACCGGCGTTTCGGGATCGCGCCCGGCGCCGATCAATTGGCGGCTGATCTCGCCAGCAGCAGCGCGGCCCATATAGATGCCGAGCGTGCCGCCGGGACGGGCGAGCGTTTCCCAGTCGAGCTTTAGCGGCTCACCAGCTTTCAGATGCGCGGTCACCAGTGTCAG
>CAMPHJ010000101.1 GCA_946885845.1 uncultured Sphingobium sp.
GCGCAGTCCGCCAGCGTGAAGTCGTCCCCCGCCGCCCATTGCCGCGCCCCGATCCGCTCCTCCAGCATCGCATAGGCCTTGCCCAGCAGGATGCGCGCTTCGCCCACGCCACGAGCATCGCGCGCATCATCGGGCCGCAGCCGGTCGGCGACGATCTTCTGCATCGGCGTCATCACATAATTGTCGAACAGCCGGTCCATCAGCCGCACCTCCAACGCTTCGCCGGGATCAGCAGGGATCGGGCGGAAGCGGCCAGCGCGCTGCTGCCCCAGATATTCGATGATGATGCTCGCCTCGGCGACCGTCCGGTCCCGCGCCTCGTCGCGCAGCACCGGGAACTTGCCCAGCGGCCACAGCGCGAGCCACGCTTCCGCCACGCCGGGCTCCTCCATCATCGCCCGTTCGAACGGCGTGTCATTCTCATAAAAGGCGATCAACACCTTCCAGCAATAGGAGGAGAGGGGGTGATAATAGAGAATCATGGCTGCCTCTCATTCATGGGCCTTATGTCAGGCGCACCGGGGCTTTTAGCACGCTGGTGGGGCTTTTTCTCATCCACAGTTAATCCACATCAGCTTGTGGATAAGTCTTTGATGAACCACCATCCTTAGTAAAAAGGACAAGCCCCCTGACCCGTTCCGGGCAATTTCAGAGGCAAGCCAAATTTATTTTCGTTCGCACATTGTCCCTCTTGTCTTTTGCAAGAGTGAGGGAAGTCCGCGCGTCGCTGCGATGCGGCGTGACGGATTGTTGCCGGGTGAACAGCTTGGGAACCGTAACGAGTCCTCGAACTGTCATTTACCCTCTTGCAACCATTCAAGGCTGTGGCACTATCCCTTGTATCGGGTTAACGGGGGTTACCCAACAGATTGTGATTGTAACGGCCGGACCATTTTCCGGGCGAGGGGCGTTTTGTCCATGACGATCCACTGAAGGTGCCCCGCTCGGCTCGGTTGCAGGCCATCTGGTCGGAACTGACCGGAAAAGCTTGACCGAATCGAACGAAACATGAACATTCGGGGGCTCGCATGGATTTTCGAGACAGCGAACAGACAGGTGCAGGCGACGTGGCGACGGTTATTGACGATGTGGTGGAAACCGTGACGGAAAAGAAGGCTGCGCCCGCCAAGGCGGTGCGGTCCTCCTCTTCGATCCAGGAACGGCGCTTCGATGTCGTGACGGATGAGAGCCGCGATGCGCTGCTGACCGAATTCGGCAAGGATACGCTGAAGGACCGCTATCTGCTGCCCGGCGAAAATTACCAGGACCTGTTCGCCCGCGTCGCCGCCGCCTATGCCGATGATCAGGGCCATGCCCAGCGCGTCTACGACTATATCTCGCGCCTGTGGTTCATGCCCGCGACGCCTGTCCTGTCGAACGGCGGCACCGGGCGCGGCCTGCCGATCAGCTGCTATCTGAACAGCGTCGATGACAGCCTGGAAGGCATCGTCAACACCTGGAACGAAAATGTGTGGCTCGCCTCGCGCGGTGGCGGCATCGGCACCTATTGGGGCAGCGTGCGCGGCATTGGTGAGCCGGTCGGCCTTAATGGCAAGACGAGCGGCATCATCCCCTTCGTCCGTGTCATGGACAGCCTCACGCTGGCCATCAGCCAGGGCAGCCTGCGCCGGGGCTCGGCCGCCTGCTATCTCGACGTTTCCCACCCGGAGATCGAGGAGTTCCTTGAAATCCGCAAGCCCAGCGGCGACTTCAATCGCAAGGCGCTGAACCTGCACCACGGCGTCCTCTTGACCGACGAGTTCATGGAAGCGGTCCGCACCGGCGCTGAGTTCTCGCTCAAATCGCCCAAGGACGGCTCCGTCCGGGGCACGGTCGATGCGCGCAGCCTGTTCCAGAAGCTGGTGGAAACCCGCCTTGCCACCGGCGAACCCTATATCGTCTTCTCCGACACCGTGAACAGCATGATGCCCAAGCATCATCGCGATCTCGGCCTCAAAGTTTCGACTTCCAATCTTTGTTCAGAAATCACTTTGCCGACGGGTCGCGACCATCTCGGCAATGACCGGACGGCGGTCTGCTGCCTTTCGTCCCTGAATCTGGAAACCTGGGACGAATGGAACAAGGACCCCGTCTTTGTTGAGGATGTCATGCGCTTCCTCGACAATGTGCTGCAGGACTATATCGACCGTGCGCCGGACGAAATGGCGCGGGCGAAATATAGTGCGGAGCGCGAACGGTCAGTGGGCCTGGGGGTGATGGGGTTCCACTCCTTCCTCCAGGCCCGTGGCCTTCCTTTCGAAGGGGCGATGGCCAAGAGCTGGAACCTGCGCATCTTCAAACATATCAATGTGAAGGTGAACGAAGCCTCGATGCAGCTCGCGGTGGAACGTGGCCCGTGCCCCGACGCCGCCGATATGGGCGTGATGGAACGGTTCAGCTGCAAGATGGCGATCGCGCCCACCGCGTCGATCAGCATCATCTGCGGCGGCACGTCAGCCTGTATCGAACCGATCCCGGCGAACATCTACACGCACAAGACGCTGTCGGGCAGCTTCGTGGTGAAGAATCCCTATCTGGAAAAGATCCTGCGCGACAAGTCGAAGGATTCGACCAATGTCTGGAACACGATCCTCGAACGCGGCGGGTCGGTCCAGCATCTCGACTTCCTGAGCCAGGAAGAAAAGGACACGTTCAAGACCAGCTTCGAAATCGACCAGCGCTGGCTGCTCGAACTGGCCGCCGACCGCACGCCGTTCATCGATCAGGCGCAGTCGCTCAACCTGTTCATCCCGGCGGACGTGGAAAAGTGGGACCTGATGATGCTCCACTTCCGCGCATGGGAACTGGGCATCAAGTCGCTTTACTATCTGCGCTCAAAATCGGTGCAGCGCGCCGGTTTCGCGGGCGGCGTGGAAGCGGACAACACCATCGACGCACCGAAGTTCGAATTGGGCGGGGAAAGCACAGACTATGACGAATGTCTTGCCTGCCAATGAGCTAATGGGGGGGATGGGCGCGGCGGTGGCGACACTGACCGCGCCCACACAATCACCCCCGGAGGCATCACCCCTCGTCCTGTTCCTCTTCAAAGAGGACGGCGTTGGCTCCGGTCGCAGACAACCGCACAGTGCCGTCCTCATCAATCCCCGCCACCAACCCCTGGCTGATATAATGATGATGCCCGGAGTGACTTCCTTCGCCACTGTCCGCCTTGATCAGCTTGATACGCTGATGTCCTTCGGCACCCTCGACATGATCGACAGTGCCCACATGGACGCCATCAGCGCCGATAACTTCAGCATGTTCCTTGATGCTGGCAAGATCAACCATCATATATCTCCTGTGCCGGGAATGACGGGACCTCAACGTCTCGCCCCCGCGCAGGTTGCGCTTTTCCATTAATTCGCGGAGCCGACCCAATGCCCCTTCTTCAAGCCAGCAAGGTCTACAAGCCTTTCGAATATCCCTGGGCCTATGAGTTCTGGAAACGCCAGCAGCAGCTCCACTGGCTTCCCGAAGAAGTGCCGCTGGGCGAAGATTGTCGTGATTGGGCGCAGAAGCTGTCCGACCATGAACGCAATCTGCTGACCCAGATCTTCCGCTTCTTCACGCAGGCCGACGTGGAAGTGCAGGACTGCTATCACGAAAAATATGGCCGCGTGTTCAAGCCGACCGAAGTGAAGATGATGCTGACCGCGTTCAGCAACATGGAAACGGTCCACATCGCTGCCTACAGCCATTTGCTCGACACTATCGGCATGCCCGAAAGTGAATATAGCGCCTTCATGCAATATAAGGAGATGAAGGACAAACACGACTATCTGCAGCAGTTCGGCGTCGATACGGACGAAGATATCGCCCGCACGCTCGCCATGTTCGGCGGCTTTACCGAAGGTTTGCAGCTCTTCGCCTCCTTCGCCATGCTGATGAACTTCCCGCGCTTCAACAAGATGAAGGGCATGGGCCAGATCGTCACCTGGTCGGTGCGCGACGAAACGCTGCACTGCGAAGGCATCATCAAGCTGTTCCACGCCTTCTGCGCCGAACGCGGTTGCCTGACCCCGGCGGTCAAGGACGACATCATGGACATGTGCCAGAAGACGGTGCGGATCGAGGATGCCTTCGTCGACCTCGTCTTCGAAATGGGTCCGGTCCCCGGCATGACGCCTAAGGACATCAAGAAATATGTCCGCTACATCGCCGACTGGCGCCTTGGTCAACTGGGCCTCAAGCCCATCTACATGATCGACGAGCATCCGCTCCCCTGGCTGACTCCGCTGCTGAACGG
>CAMPHJ010000102.1 GCA_946885845.1 uncultured Sphingobium sp.
GCTGGGCAAAGCCTGCGCCGACGCAGACGCGGGGGCCTCGGCCGAAGGGGAACCAGGCATGCTTCACCATTTCGGCATTGGCGGGATCGTCGAAACGGTCGGGATCGAAGCTGTGCGGGCAACCCCAATTATCCTTGTTCCGCTGCGTGAGCCAAGGCGCGACGACGAGCATCGCGCCTTGCTCCAATTGCTTGTCGCGCATCGGCATCGGGCAGGGCACTTCGCGTGGGAAGAAAGCCACCGGCGGGTAGAGGCGCAGCGTCTCGCGGAAGATGTTGCGGACGTGGCCCATGTCCTTCAGCATCGCGGCGGTGAGCGGCGCGTCGCCCGCCAGCGCCAATATCTCTGCCCTTGCTGCACCTTGGATATGATCGCATTCGGCCAGCATGTAGAGCGCCCATGTCATGGTGCTGGCCGATGTTTCATGGCCCGCGAGGAAGACGGTGGAGACCTGATCCATCACCTGCTGCAGGGTGAAGGGATCGCCGGTTTCGGGATGCTTCGCTTCGATCAGCGATTGGAGGATGTCCTTGTGCGGTGATTCTCCGCGCCCATGGAAGTCCTGATAGCGGGCTTCGACAATCGGGCGGAATACGTCGTGGATCGCTTTGGCGGGCTTGAGCGACCGCTGCTCGAACCAGCGCGCAGGGAAGCCGTAGAGACGCAGCATCGATGCGCTGTGGGCGTAGCGCTGGAACTTGCCGAAGGCGTTGTGGATGATGTTGGAGCGGTGTTCGTCCAGCGCCTCCGAAAAGAGCGTGCGGAAGATGATATCCGCCGCCACATGGGTCATCATCGGGTCGATATCAACGGGCTTGGTGCGCTCGGCGGCATCGATGCGCGCGAGGAGATCGTCGGCGGCTGCGACCATCAGGGGCATGGAGCGATGGAGCGCGGTGTGGGCGAAGGCGGGATTGACCATCGCGCGCTGGCTTTCCCAATCCTCGCCATTGGCGGAAAAGACGCTGTTGCCGATGAGCGGCGACAGGTTGCGGACCAGTTCGCGATGCTTGGGAAAGGCGGTGCCGCCGCGCAGTATCTTGTCCACCAGCGGCAGTTCGTTGGCGATATACATGATCTGGCCGGGCATGCGGATTTCGCCCAGCTTCATCGTGTAGCTTTTTTCGAACAGCACATGGATCCAGCTGTGCCAGCCGCGCAGGAAGCGCTTCATCAGGCCGCGCTTGGTCCGGGGCGGCTGGGGATAGGGAGGTGTGAAGGGTTCGGTCACGGGATGGCCCTGAATGCGGCGATGGCTTGATCGATCGTGCGGCGGCCAGCGGTCAGGCTGACATAATCGACCGGCGACAGGCGATCGCCGACGCGCAGATAGTCGAAATGCGCCTCATATTTGTTCGACCAACCGCTGTGGTAATTTTCCGGATCGTAGAATAGGTGGAAGCGCGGTGAAAGCAGGTCAACGCGGGCGGCGCAGCGATCGGAAACCAGCCGGATCGGGTGGACGTCATGATAGGCGGCGCCATCAGGTGGGGCGGAGAGATCGACCAGGCGGAATTGCCCCTCGTCCAGCGCCTTGAGGTCTGCATGATACCAGCGTGCGTCCTTGCGCAGGGCGATGACGGGGACGACTTGTCCCAACGTCAGGGCAGTGAAGTTGTCGGGCAGCGGCTCACCCCCGCGCAGTCCCAGAATGCGGCGCAGCACGCTCATCGCGTAGATGGTGCCGTTGCTGTGAGAGGCGAAGATGACTTCGTCCCAAGGTCCATCCATCTCCTGCGCGATTCGGGCGGCGAACTGGTCGAGGCGAGCGTCCATTTCCTCGCCAGGACCGCGCGCGGCGACGCTGTGGTTGTAATACATGAAGCGCAGCAGCCAGGAGACGATTAGTTTGTTAAGCAATCGGCCCGAAAGCAGGGTGCTGATGCCGATGCCGATCAGCGCTGCCGCCCAGAAGGGCATAAGCAGTGACAACAGCGAAGCGGGGATCAGTGCCAGCGCGAGCGGGATCAGGATGGCGAGCAGCGGCGGGTAGAGGATGGTGATGACCGGGCCGGGCCGCAGCTTGCGCATACGTAGGAACTGCATGTGCCGGGCATGCGCGCTGTAGGTGGCGATCGATCGCCAGGCGAGGAGCAGCGGGTTGCGGATCCACACTTTGCCGACCAGATCCTCCCAGCGAAGGAACTCATAGTCGGTTTCGACGCCGGCGCTGTGGTTGGTGACGGTCCAGATGGCGGAGGATACCGGGCCTGATCGGCGCGCGCTTACCTCCACCTGTTCACCGGAAAGGCGGGCATAACGCTCCGCCTGCTCACGATAGAGTTGGTGATAAAAACGCACCCCGCGCGGATCGAAACCGCCAAGGTAGAAGACTTTACGCTTGAACTTTTGCATGGCCCCTGTTCCACATCGGGCCATGACGACACCCGAACGCGATTACTGCTATTTCATAGATCACCGCAAATACAACCGAAACATCGGTTGTCGGCGCCATGACAATGCCTATGGCATCAATGGCGGCGGCAGCGAGCGGGACCGGTGGCGGGCGGATTTCGCCTTTTACCGGCATATGAAAGGGGAAGGCGATCCGATGGCGCTGCCGTCGTTGCTCGCTTGCCTGGCGTTTGGCTGGTTCTGCTGGAATTACCATCCGGGGAAGGGGCTGTGGCGGGGACAGCTCTTGCGCCGTTTTGCGAAAGCGCCGAAGTGAGCGGCATGACTAATCCCAAGCATGTTTCCGTTGGGCCGGTGACGATCGGCAATGATCTGCCCTTCGTCCTGATTTCCGGTCCCTGTCAGATTGAGAGTCGCGATCATGCGATGATGTTGGCGGAAAAGCTGGCGGGGGTGGCGGACAAGGCAGGCGTGCCGTTCATCTTCAAATCCTCCTTTGACAAGGCGAACCGGACTTCGGTGTCGGGTCAGCGTGGCGTGGGGATCGATGCGGGGCTGGCGATCCTGGCGGAGGTGAAGGCGCGCCTTGGCTGCCCGGTGCTGACCGACGTGCATGATGCGGGGCAGGTCGAGGCGGCGGCGCAGGCGGTGGACATCCTCCAGATTCCCGCTTTCCTGTGTCGTCAGACCGACCTGCTGCTGGCGGCGGGGCGGACTGGGGCTGTGGTCAATGTGAAGAAGGGGCAGTTTCTGGCCCCATGGGACATGGCGGCGGTGGCGCAGAAGGTCGCTTCCACCGGCAATGAGCGCATCCTGCTGACTGAGCGGGGCGCGAGCTTTGGCTACAATACATTGGTCAGCGACATGCGGTCGCTGCCGGTGATGGGTGAGACCGGCTATCCGGTGGTGTTCGACGCGACCCATTCCGTGCAGCAGCCCGGCGGGTTGGGATCAGCTTCGGGTGGACAGCGGGAGTTTGCGCCCGTTCTGGCGCGCAGTGCGGTTGCGGCGGGCGTTGCGGCGGTGTTTGCCGAGGCGCATGAGGATCCTGACAATGCGCCTTCGGATGGGCCGGTCATGTTGCCGCTGGAGTGGATGGGGCCGCTGCTGGAGAAGCTAAAGGCTATTGACGAGGCGGTGAAGAGGTAACCCAAAACAGCATCGTGCTCCTGCGCAGACGTGTGAGCTGGGCTCCTGCCTGCGCAGGAGCACGGCATCATTATTACGGCCGCGTCTGGCCCGTTCCGCGCACCAGCCATTTGTAGGTGGTGAGCCCCTCCAGCGCCACCGGGCCGCGCGCGTGGAGGCGGCCGGTTGAGATGCCGATCTCTGCGCCCAGCCCGAACTCGCCGCCGTCGGCGAACTGGGTTGAGGCATTCCACATCACGATGGCGCTATCGACCGCGTTCAAGAAGCGCTCGGCCTTGCCCGCGTCCTCGGTGATGATCGCGTCGGTATGGTGGCTGGCATGGGCAGCGATGTGGGCCAGCGCTTCGTCCAGCCCATCGACTAGTCGGACAGAGACAATGGCGTCGAGATATTCAGTGTCCCAATCCTCGTCGCTTGCCGCAGCGACGCGGCTATCCAGCGCCTGCACCGCGTCGTCGCCGCGCACTTCGCACTCGGCGTTAAGTAGTGCCTGCACGACGGCGGGGGCTGCGCCGAACGCCTTGTCGATCAGCACGGTCTCGGTCGCGC
>CAMPHJ010000103.1 GCA_946885845.1 uncultured Sphingobium sp.
AGCATGAAAAAATTGGGGAATTGCGGCACCATCATCGACAGATAGGCGCGGGGGCCATCGCCTGCGTCCCACATGTCATGCAGGTCCTTGCCGCCTAATCCCCTGTAGCGGGCGGGCCAGAGATATTTGAGCACGTCGAACCCGGTGGCGGCGATGACGATGTCGGCGTCGCACGCCGTGCCATCCGCCATGACAAAGCCGGTGGGCGTGAAGCGCGCGACCGACCCGGTCAGCAGGTCCACATTGTCGCGGGTCAAGGCGCGATACCAGCCATTGTCGACGACCGGGCGGCGCGACATCGGCGCATAGTCGGGGATCAGCTTTTCGATCAGATCATCCCGCCCGCCGGTTTCGCGCCGGATATAGTCGGTAAGGAAGGCGCGCAGATCGTCATTGGCCTTGCTGACCTGACCACCCTGCGCCTGCCAGGCGGGATCGACCCGCTGGAGATTGTGGATGTCGAACAGGCCAGCAGTGGCGGTGTAGCGCGACCAGTTCCAATATCCGGGCAGATTTTCACACAGCCAGGCAAGTTCAGGTTCAATCGGCGCGCCATATTTTTCGCGCGGGCTGATCCATTGCGGCGTGCGCTGCACGACCGTCACATGCGCGGCCTGCGCGGCGACGGCGGTCAACAACTGCACCCCGGTCGAACCGTTCCCGATCACCGCGACCCGCTTCCCCGTCAGGTCCAGTCCTTCGGGCCAGGCGGACGGATGAACGATCTGCCCTCCAAACTCCTGAACCCCATCAATATCGGGCAGTTGCGCATTGGCGAAGGTTCCGCAGGCCGTGATGACGACATTGGCCTCTATCCGTTCATCACCTTGCGGGGTCGCGACATCCACCGTCCAGACATTGCGTGCCTGATCAAAGGTCGCGCCCTGCACGTCATGGTTGAAGCGGCTGTTGGCCATCACCCCATATTTGCGCGACACATGCTGCAGATAGTCGCGCACCGCTTCGCCACGGTTGAAATATTCGGACCATGGGTAGAGCTTTTCAAAGCTATATTCATAGGTGATGGACGGCGTATCCACGCGCACATCGGGATAGCGGTTGATCGTCCAGGTGCCCCCAGCCTCTGCCTGGCGTTCCAGCAATATATAGGGGATGCCCAGCAATTCCATCTGCACGCCCGCGACGATCCCCGCCGGGCCGCTGCCGATGATGACGACGCGGAAATCATCGGGGATGGTCGGCCTTTCGCCCGGCCATTCGACGGCACAGGGAAAGGGCCTGAATGCCGCCAGATCGCGCCGCGCCTCGAACTCCAGATCGGTCATTTCCTGCCCGGTGGCCATCGTCATGAGCGCGCGCAGATCGTCCTCCGGCGGTTCGGGCAGCACCGCCGGGCCAGCATTGTCCGCCAGCCAGGATATGGCCCTATCGATCAGCAGCGCTTTCTGCGCGGCGGTCATTTGCGCGACAGGGGGCAGTGCGGCGACCTGCGCGTCACGGCTGTTGTGATACAGCGCGATCCGCACCGCGTTCAGATCAGCGACCTCTATCGCACGCCTGATGAAATCGGTGTCGGTTGCCTGCGCCGCCGTGGCCATGATGCGTCCTTATTATCCTTAAAGCGGCTGAACATGCCGCCGCTGTACTTCTCGCGATAACAAAATTGTCCAACCGCTGTAGCGACCCGGCCCGATTTCCGCATGCGCGGAACCCGCGAGGCCGTTGCCCATCAATGACCGCGAAACCGGGGTTCGCGGCGGTCCATGAAGGCACGGGCGGCCTCTGTCGCGTCATGGGATGACAGGCTGATCTGCGCATTCGCCATCGCCTCCTGCGCCATGGTTTCTTCCAGCGCGCCGACGGCGGCGGCATTGAGGTTGCGCTTCATCGCGGCGAACGCGGCGGTCGGCCCGGCGGCGAGCTTTGCCGCAAGCGCGGCGCATTCCGTGTCGAGCCGGTCGTCGTCCACCAGCCGATTAATCAGGCCCGCCGTCAGCGCCGCCTCCCCGCTCATCGGTTCATCGAGCAGGAACATCTCCCGCGCGCGCGATGCGCCCAGCAGTCGGGTGAGCAGATAGCTGCCACCCGGATCGCCGCAGCGTCCGGCGCTGGCAAAGGCCAGCTTGAACTTCGCCGTCGTGGACGCGATGCGCAGATCGCAGGCCGCCGCCATCACCATCCCGCTCCCCGCGACGGGCCCACGAATGCGCGCGATCGTCGGTTTGGGCATGCGATGCAGCAGCAGGGGGATTTCGGCATGGATGGACATGCGCGCCGCCGCTTCGTCGGCCCGCATCTGTTCGGCGCGCGGCTCCTTATCCTCGCCCGACAGGTCATGTCCCGCGCAAAAGCCCCGGCCCGCCCCCGCCAGCACGACGCAGCGCACATCAGGATCGACCGCCCAGGCGCGCAGCGTGGCCAGAATCTGGTCCAGCATCGCTTCGGTCAGGGCGTTCAGCCGGTGGGGACGATTGAGCGTCAGCATCGCGACGCCCCCTTCAGTCGCCGTCACTATGGTCATTTATGCGCCCTGACCTTGTCCATGCCCGCGACGATGAATTCGCCGGTCTGACCATAAGCGGACGCATGGCCGAGTTGATGAATGTCGAAACAGCTTTGCAGCGCCGCCCCCTGTCCCATGATGTCGAGCGTCTGGTTGACGGCGCGTTTGGCCATGGCCAGCGCATGGGGGTGCATCTGGGCGATCTCATCCGCCAGCGCGCGCGCCTGTGCATCCAGATCGGCGCGTGGCACGACCCGGTTCACCATGCCGCGTCGTTCCGCCTCATGCGCGTCGATGGGTCGCGCGGTGAACAGCATTTCCTTCGCCTTGCGCGCGCCCAGTTCCCATGTGTGCCCATGATATTCAACGCCGCCGATGCCCATCAGCACGACGGGGTCGGAAAAACGCGCATCGTCCGCCGCGATGATCAGGTCGCATGGCCAGGCGAGCAGCAGTCCGCCCGCTATGCATGCGCCCTGCACCGCCGCGATCGACGGTTTGGGAATGTCGCGCCAGCGCCGGGAATAGCCCAGATAATGTTTCGCTTCCCATTCATGGATGCCCAGCAGTCCACGATCGGCAATAGTGCCGCGAATGCGATTGAACGATCCTTCGCGGATCGCTTCTTCACTGACGTCGTGGCCAGCCGAAAAATGCTTGCCCTCCGCCCGCAGCAGGATGACGCGCACCGATTCATCCTCCGCAGCGCGTTCCCAGGCTGCATTCAGCTGCGCAAGAAATGGTTCGTTCTGGGCGTTGGCCCGGTCGGCGCGGTCCAGCGTGATCGTGGCGACCCGGTCATCGACCTCGTAACGGATAAAATCTGTCATGGCACATATCTCCTGCCCTGTCGGTTGCGCGCGATCGCGGAAACAGACAGCCCTTACCCGCGCCGTTCCGCATGGTCGGAAGCACCGCGCACGAAAATTGACAGGGCCGGGTGCAGGATGGCCATGCTGATCGTTGCGAACAAGGTGGAAATGCGATGAACCTGAACTTGACCGAGCAGCAGGCCATGATGCGGGACGCCGCGCGTCGCTTTTTCGAGCGGGACGATGTGGTCGCAGCGGCCCGCGCGGCAAATGGACAGGCCGATGCCGCCCTGTGGCGGGAAGCGGCGGAAATGGGGTTCATCGCCATGCGCGCGCCGCAGGACAAGGGCGGGCTGGGCATGGGGTTGATGGAAGCGGCGCTGATCTGCGAGGCGGCAGGGCGTGGCGTCGCGCCCCTGCCGATCGCGGATGGCATCGCCGCCTGCAACCTGCTGGGCAATGTGGACGGCGACGCGGCGCTGGCCCTGCTGGAAGCGGCGACCGTTGCGCCGATCAGCTTCGATGCCCAGGCGGGCTGCACCCGGCTGGTGCTGGAAGAGGGCGCGTTGCATGCGATTGC
>CAMPHJ010000104.1 GCA_946885845.1 uncultured Sphingobium sp.
AGGCGCGCAAGGTCTGGACCGAGCGGCAGGCTCTGGACCGTCAGGTCGAACCAGGAGCGCACATTGCTGATATTCGCCCACAGCGAGCTGTGGAACGGGTCCTCGCAGTCGCGCGTGTAATGGCCCAAAAGGCGCAGGTTGAGCCGGTTGTCGCCCGGCAGGAACAATGCCGGGTTCACGGGGATGTTCAGGACTTGCCCACGCGCATCGCCGGGACGAAGCGGCACCACCTGGACGACTTCGCCGTTCAGCAGGACAACCAGCTGGCTGAGATCCCCGATCATCGCAGGCGACCAGGCCATGTTCAGCGTCAACGCCGCCTTTGTCACCACATCGTTGCGGCGGATGCCGAACGGGATGCCGATCTCTCCCCTCGTGCCTTGCAGCCGAATCGGGGATTTGACCTGCAGGTCGCGGAAGCTGAGCCGCTGCTGGCGCGCTCCGCTTGCTGGCTTGGCGGGGGCTGCGTCCTGAGCGACGGGCGCTGCAGCAGGGGCTGCTTTGGCGCCATTGGGCGCGACGCTGATCAGCGCGCCTAAGGCCAGGACGAACGCGGAAGCCTTCACCCCGGCCATAGCCGCCATGCGCTTCACATTGCGGCGCTCGGTCCGATTGAGGCGGAAGAGACGCTTGAGCGTGGTGAAATCGACGACGATGATGTCCCATAGGGATCGCAGGCCCGAGACCGGCTGTTGTGGGGCCGCCGGTTCCCAGGCGTCGGCTCGTCCCAGAATGGCCCGGACGAGATGCCGGGACAGCGTCATATCAAGCGGCTGAAAACGCAGAAACGCCTCCCCATGTTCAATTCGGATGGTATCGACCGGCAAGGTCAGCTTCTCGTCGCCCATGGGCAAAGAGATGTGGGTAACCGTCCGGTCTCGCAAAGAGATGTCCTGCGGCAGGCGTATGGCCGCGCCACCCATGGACAGGTCGATCGTCGTGGCGTCGAACACATGCCCGTCCTGGACATAGATTGTGACGGGCACCTGGCTTTGGATACGGATGAACTCGCGCGCTTGCCGCGTTTCACGCGCGACAGACACCGCCGCCAGCAGGATCACCAGGCTGAACAGGGCCCATGCCGTGTTCAGCACCAGCGTATCGGTCTGGATGTTGAAGATATGCGGAAAGAAGACCCGCTTCACCACGCCCAGCGCGACGCCGAACAGCATCAAGGCAATGCAGATCAGATGCGGCTTTACCGTTGCCAGGTCGAAATAGGTGCGGTCGAGCAAGCTGCCCTTGTCAGTCACGTTGAACTTGCCCTTGCGCGGCTGGAACAGGGTAAAGACGGTCGCTGGCACGAGGTGGAAGGCGAGGATCGTCTCGTAGATTTCGCCCCAGAATGGCCGCCGGTCCCCGCCCTGCGAGCGCGCACCCGAGACCATAGAGCAATAAAGGTGCGGCGCGGCGTAGGCAAAGATCAGCGAAGCCGACGCGTGAATGATGTTCTGGCCAAAGATCAGATAGGCGAGCGGACTGGTCAGGAAGACGATGCGCGGCAGCGGAAACTGGAAATGCAGCATCGCGTTCAGATAGCAGAGCCGCTGTTGCCATTTCAGGCCGGGGCCCCTCAGCGGATTGTCGATGCGCAGGATTTGCGTCATCCCCCGCGCCCAGCGGATGCGCTGACCGATGTGCAGCACCAGCCGCTCGGTCGCGAGGCCTGCCGACAGGCGCGCGCTGATAAAGCCTGTATTCCACCCCATGCGCTGGAGCTTGAGCGCGGTGTGCGCATCCTCGGTTACAGTCTCTCCGGCGAAACCATTGGTCTGGGTCAGCGCTTCACGCCGGATGATGGCGCAGGAGCCGCAGAAGAAGGCGGCGTTCCACAGATCGTTGCCGCGCTGGACATTGCCGTAGAACAGGTCGCCTTCGCCTGGCAGATCCTCGACCGTGCGCAGGTTGCGCTGCGCCGGATCGGGGGAATAGAAATGGTGCGGCGTCTGCATCAGCGCCAGCTTGGGATCCTTCTGGAACCAACCCGCCGTCATCTGCAGGAAAGCGCGCGTGGGAACGTGATCGCAATCGAACACCGCGATCAGTTCGCCTGCGGTTTTCTTCATGGCTGCGTTCAGATTGCCCGCCTTGGCGTGCAGATTGTCCGCCCGCGTCAGGTAACCGCAGCCCACCTGTCGCGCAAAGGCACGGAAATCGGGCCGCCTGCCGTCGTCCAGGATGAACACGCGGAAGCGGTCGGCGGGATAGTCCATGTCCATCGCCGCGAATACGGTATTGCGGACGATAGAGAGGCTTTCATTATAGGTCGGGATGAAGACGTCGATTGTGGGCCATTGTTCGGGTTCGCCCTGAAGCTCGATGACGGGCCGGTAGAGCGGCCAGCTTGTCTGGAGAAAGCCAAGCAACAGGATGATCCAGGCATATATCTCTGCCAGATAGAGCCCCGCACCCAAAATGAACTCCAGCGGTGTGCCGAATTCCAGCGTCTGCGTCGTGCGCCAGAACATGTAGCGGGTGGATACCAGGATCGACAGCAGCCCCAGGGCCAATGTGGCCTTGCGAGTGCGCGACCGGCCAAGGATGATTGCGCCGGTGATTGTGATGCCGGTGAATAGCCACTGCGCTGTCAGGTCAAGCGGTACGCCGATGACGAGGACGACCAGCATGGCAGCAAAAAGAACCACGCTCCATTTGGCCATTGGCGATGACAACAGCTTCATGCCAGCTGTTCCGCATTGGCGTTGAGGCCGATCATAGCCTCGATACCCTTAGCGACCGTGCGAATGTCCGCGAGCGCGGCGCTGGCCGGGGCATATTTGCTGATCGGTTCGAACATGGCGGCCGCCTCGTTCACCGCCTCGTCCCGCCGGACCGTCCCGACCAGCTGATCGCCGACCAGCTCGCGTAGGAAGATGTTAGTGTGCCGCGAAAAGCGGTGCGTGTCGTCCAGCTGGTTCAGGATATAGGCAGTATTGGGCAGTTCGATGGTCGGCGTTCCGGTCGCCACCTTGGTCAGGGCTGCGAGCGAAACGGGTTGCGGCAGCAACGTGCAGACATGCAACTTTGCGTGGGGAAGCAGCCGGTCCCTGGTTTCCCGGTCACCCGCGGCGACGTCTGCGATATAAATCTTGCCGTCGTTGAACGGTGACTGGCCCCGCCGGAGCGCGTCGGCGAAATCCGGTTCTCGGCTCCGCCGGTAGGCCGAGAAGAGCTCAACGCCCGCCACCGCGAGCGCCGAACCGCCTCCGTGAAACTCGGCCAGCGCCTGGGTCGGCAGCAGGCCGAAAAACAGCTTCAGTGTGTCCTGATAGGTGAAATCGAGCGCGGCGACATCATGGCCCTGGCGCGCGAGGTGCATCGAAAGATGCGCCGCGATAAAGCTCGTCCCGGTTCCGCCCTTCGGGGAATGGCAAAGGATGAGGGCCATCAGTTCTGACCCTCTTCATCGTCGGAGATGCGCTGCAGGAAGGATCGAAGATCATTTTTGCTCTGGGGAGGAGAAGCATCGCGGCGGGCGGCGGAATAGCTACCGAAGATTCCCCCGTTGGACTGGGCGGGAGCTGGCTTGGCGGAAGCCGCCTTGGCTGCGGGGATGACATCTTCGATACTGCGGGCGGCAAGGGCAGAAACGGGCCTGCCGACCACCCGGTCGTCGGTCAGAAGCGCCTCGAAGATCGGCCACAACTCCATATCCGCGAAATTATCGGTAAACTCACGGTATCTGAAATCCTTGCACCCCAACCGGGCAAGGAGGTTGGCAGCATCTGATCGCATCGAGAATCCCCTTTGACGCCTTCGAGCGATATATAGCGTTGGTTAAGAAGGCGTTTGCG
>CAMPHJ010000105.1 GCA_946885845.1 uncultured Sphingobium sp.
AAATCGACCGCACCATCGACAGCAGCATGGCCGCCTTGAACTGGTCGAGCGGCGAGCGGGAGATGATGCCGCCGTCGCCATGAAAAGCGCTGTCGATCGCGCGCTTCAGGCCCGCTTCGCCGAATATCTTGCGCGCCGCGCCGCCCGGCAACAGCATCGACACGCCCACGATCCCGCCCCAGGCGACCAGCCGCGGCAAGCCGACAGGGGCCTTGTCCGCGCCGCGATCCAGATGGCGGGCGGTGCGGGCGATGCAGTTCAGCACCAGGGACCGATAGACAAGGTCGCTCGACGACAGGATCAACGGAGCGTGCGCCGACCAGAACAGCAGCCGCCATCCGGCATTGTCCGCGCGCCAGGCCGGTTCGCTGGGCGTGTCGGAATGCACCGCAAGCCATTTGCGCATCACCCCTTCGGCAATCGAAGCGCCCTGTTCCCGCGTCCCCGCACTGGCCAGGTCACGCAGCCAGGCGAAGCTGTGCAGATAATCGGTAAAGGCGGGGGTCAGCGACAGTCGTTCGAAATCGACCGTATCGACAGGCTGCCGCGTTCCACGGAACAGGAAATATCCCGCGCGGATCGCCTGACCGGCCCGGTGGTCTCCGGGCATTTCATCGTCGGGAACCGCCAACAGCTTCAGCGGATATTTGCCCTTCAGCCGCCGCCCGTGAATGGGCGTCTTCCAGCTCATCAGGTAAAAGCGGTTGGCGATCCGCTGGGCCAGCGACAGTCCCTTGTCATCCGCGATGCGAATGAGCCGCTTGCCCTGTTCGATCCCGTCATCCTCCTGACCGTCTCCGGCCAGGTCCGGCACCGATGGGGCAGGGGTGCGCCTGCGGTCGCTCACCCGCCCTTCAGCTTCCTGATATTATCGGCATAGGCAGCCTGACCGCCCCGGAAGGTGGCGGTGCCCGCGACCAGCACGTCCGCACCCGCCGCGATCGCGCGCGGCGCGGTGACGAAATCGATGCCGCCATCGACCTGCAACCGGATGTCACGACCGCTCTTGTCGATCATTTTGCGGATCGCTTCGATCTTGCGCAGCTGATTTTCGATGAAACTTTGTCCGCCAAAGCCCGGATTGACGCTCATCACCAGGATCAGATCGACGTCATCGATCAGATAGTCGAGCATCTTGGCAGGGGTGCCGGGATTGAGCACGACACCAGCCTTCACGCCCAGCGACTTGATATGCTGGACCGACCGGTGGATGTGCGGCCCGGCTTCCGGGTGGACGGTCAATATGTCCGCGCCCGCTTCGGCAAAGGCGTTCAGATATTGATCCACCGGAGAGATCATCAGATGCACGTCGAACGGCTTTTTCGTGTGCGGGCGCAATGCCTTCACGACGCCGGGACCGATGGTGATATTGGGCACGAAATGGCCGTCCATCACGTCGATGTGGATCCAGTCAGCGCCCGCTTCGTCAATGGCGCGAACCTCTTCACCCAGGCGGGCGAAGTCTGCGGACAGAATGGATGGTGAAATCAGGATTGGGCTGGTCATCAACAGCCCGCTCTAACGACGCCATGGGCCTAGGGCAACGCTCCATTTCCAGCTTATCCACAGCTTCCGCACGGGGACATCCCGCGTGCTCAGGATCGGCTGAAAATTGTGGGTTCCCGGCGCTCCAAAAACGCCGATCCCTGTGGCAAAAGTTGTTTTATCCCATGCAGCGCCACCACCCGGTCGTCGTGAAGGACCGGCGCGGCGACAAGCCGCATCGTGCGTTCGTCGCCACCGTTCAGCGGGCGAATGTCCACATCCAGCGTAAAGCCGCGGCGGTAGCAGATGGCGTAGCTGCGCAACTGTTCCATCGCTTCGCGGGAATCGGGGGCGTAGAGTGACACCGCCAAAGGGCGCGGCACCGTCATATCCCGGTCCAGCCCGAACAGATCATAGACGCCGCTGGTCCAGCTTAGCCGGTCATCCCTCAGATCGCAGTGCCACAGGCCGATCCCACGTTCCGCCAGTGCCTGGTCGCTCTTTGCCGAACGATTGTCGAGCGTGACCGGCGACAGATGGACGTGCAGGTCGTACAGCGGCCAGCTATGATAAAGGGGGAGGGGTTCGGTTGCGCGCAAACTGAGCCTTTCTGGCGGTCAGGCCGACTTATCCATTTACCGCCTAACCCGCGTCGCGCGCAAGCCGGGCGATGAAAAAGCCGTCCGTCCCTCCCTTGTCAGCCAGCGTGACAGGTAAGGTGCGCAACCATCCTTCCGCGGACGGCTCGATGCCTTCTGGCAATTCGGCTTGCACCGGGGACGCCAGCCGGAAATCGGAATGGGCGCGCAGGAAGCTGCCGATCTGATCCTCCCCTTCCGCTTTTTCCAGCGAGCAGGTAGCATAGATTATCGTCCCGCCCGGCTTCAGCCATTGCGCAGCCCTGTCCAGCAGTTCCGTCTGTAATTCCGCCAGTTCGGCGATCTGGCGCGCGCCGATGCGATGCAGCACGTCGGGGTGGCGGCGGTAGATGCCGGTGGCGCTGCATGGCGCATCCAGCAGGATAGCGTCGACCGGCGCGGATGGCTCCCACTGGCGCAGGTCGGCCTGGACAATGGTGGCGGACAGGTTGGTGCGCGCCAGATTGCTGCTCAGCCGCTCCAGTCGCTTCTTCGATTGGTCGACCGCGGTCACGTCCCAGCCCGCAGCTGCCAGCTGCATCGTCTTGCCACCCGGAGCCGCGCACAGGTCCAGCACCACGCGTCCATCACCCGCGCCCAGCAGTCGCGCAGGGCAGGATGCGGCCAGGTCCTGCACCCACCAGGCGCCTTCGTCAAAGCCCGGCAAGTCGGTCACCGCGCCATGGCCGGGCAGGCGCACATGACCGGATGCAAGGCTTTCTCCCCCCAGTCGTTCCGCCCATAGGCTGCTTTGGTCCAAATCGCGGACGCTGACATCGACGGGCGGTCGGTCGGCATAGGCTTGCGCCGCTGCCGCCGGCATGGCGTCGCCCCACATGGGAGACCAGCGAGCGACCACTTCGGGCGGCAGGGCAGGCGGAACCGGCAGGGTGGGGGCAGCCCGCGTGATGGTGCCAAATACGCCGTGAACCAGCTTGCGTGGACCGCCATCGACCAGCGGCAACGCCGTAGCGATGGCGGCATGAGGGGCCGTGCCCAGCACCAGCACCTGGATCAGGGCGATGCGCAGCACCATCCGCGCCTTCGCGTCGTCAGGCAGGCGCTGGCGCGTCGCGCCATCGATCAGGGCGTCCAGGTCAGGCAGATGGCGCAGCGTTTCGGCGGCAATGGCATGGACCATCGCGCGGTCGGGTTGGCTTAACCCTTGCGCCGCACCGTGAAGGGCGTTTTCCAGCGGTTCCCCCCGGCGCAACACGGCGTCGAGCAATCGCAGGGCGGCGCGGCGCGTAGCCAGGCCGGGGACATCATCGGGACGGGTAGAACGAGCCATCCGCCGCGCCTAGGCCATTTCCTCGGGCGGCGCAAAGGCTGCTCAGTCGCGGCGCAGGGGATCAAGCGCGCTCGAACGGTTTCGGCGCGGGGTCGCGACTGGCGAAAGCGCAGACGCGCGGGGGCCTGACGCCGCGGGGATCGCCATGCCTCCGCCCATTTCGTGCAGGGCCGCGATGCGCTTTTCCGTCGCGGGATGGGTGGAAAACAGTTCGCTGACATGGGACGGCACGATGTAGAGTTGCGCGGCAGCGGGATTGCGCTGAGCGACCGGGTTGGGGATCGTCGCCGCCTTGCCCGAAATCTTCGCCAGCGCCGACGCCAGCGCGCGCGGGTTGCCGCTGATCTGCGCGC
>CAMPHJ010000106.1 GCA_946885845.1 uncultured Sphingobium sp.
ACGGAGACGGCAGGTTCCGCTTCCTCCCGCGTCGGCTGGGCATATGCGGCAACCGGGGGCGCCGGCGACGGAACCGGACGCGATGGTGGAGGTGGGGGCGCGGGCGGTGTCGCTGCAGGAGCGGCAGACGCCGCACTGTCGTCCGTCGCCTGTACCGGCGCCGCTTCGACCAGCTCCCTCGGCGTGATCGTGGCGCCTTCCTGGAACCAGCTATGTTTGCAGGATGCGCAGCGAACCTGGCGACCGTTCGCGCCGACGGCGCTGTCCGGGACAATATAGCGCGTGGCGCAATTGGGACACACCAGGATCATGACGCTTCATAGCCATGGCTTGGACTCAAGGGCAAGCGGCATCGACAGGGGGGTAGCGGCATGCCGCGACTCGCCGGTCCATGCGGCTTGGGGTTTACGGCTCCCTGCCCACTGTGCCATGGCTGCGACCTGAGGGGCAGCAGGGAGCGCGCAGGCGCATTCATTGAATCATGTCGGCAATCGTCCAGTTCGAAAATGTCGGCCTGCGCTATGGTCTGGACAGCGAAACCCTGTCCGATGTCAGCTTTTCTCTGCATGCTGGCGGATTTTATTTTCTGACCGGCGCATCCGGCGCGGGCAAGACGTCGCTGCTGAAACTGCTTTATCTGGCGCAACGGCCCAGTCGGGGTGTGATCCGCCTGTTCGGTGAAGATGTAGTGACCTTGCCCCGCAACCGCCTGCCCGGCTTTCGCCGCCGCATCGGCGTGGTCTTTCAGGATTTCCGGCTGGTCCCGCATTTGTCGGCCTATGACAATATCGCCCTTCCCCTGCGCGTCGCGGGCATGGCGGAGGCGGAAACCCACGCATCGGTGTCGGAAATGCTGAACTGGGTGGGCTTGGGCGACCGGGCGGATGCGCGTCCGGCGACCCTGTCGGGCGGTGAGCAGCAGCGCGTCGCCATCGCCCGCGCGGTCATCGCCCGACCGGAAATATTGGTGGCTGACGAACCGACCGGCAACGTCGATGCTGACATGGCGCGACGCCTGCTGACCTTGTTCGAAGCGCTCAATGGCCTGGGCACCACCATCGTGGTCGCCACCCACGACCTGCCCTTGATCGGCCAGGTCGAAGGGGCGCAGATGATGCGGCTGGACAAGGGGCGGCTGTCCGACCCGACCGGATCGCTGCGTTATCCGCCGCGCAGCCCAGCGGCGGTCGTGCCATGACCGGGGCGGATCGCCGCGCCGCCGCCGCCGCGCGGCATCGGCTACTGCCCGAAGGCCGGGTTGCTGGCCCCATGCCATGGGTCATCGCGATCATGATGTTTCTGACCGTTCTGGCGGCGGCCGCCGGGCTTGGGCTGGGAACGGCGGTGCGATCGGTCGGCTCTGAACTGGCGGGACGGGTGACTGTGCAGATCGTGGAAGCGAACGCCGACCGTCGTGAGGAATTTAGTGGCCGCGCCGTGCGCCTGCTCCGCAAAAGCCCGGATGTGCGCGCGCTTCATCCGGTCGATCCTGCTGCCCTTGCGGACCAGATCAGGCCCTGGCTGGGGGAGGAAGCGGTCAGTGGCGACCTGCCGATTCCCGCGCTGATCGATGTTGAACTGACGCCCGGATCGACGCAGGCCAAGGTCGCCCGCCTGCGCGCCGCCATGGCGGCCCTTTCCCCCAGCATCAGGATAGAGCCGCACGCGACCTTCCTTCAGCCGCTTGGGCAATTGCTCGCCGCCCTGGGCGGGCTGGCGGCGGGGATCGTCCTGCTGATGGCGGTCGCCACCGCCGCCATCGTCGTGCTGGCCGCGCGCGCCGCACATGACAGCCATCGCGGTACGATTGACGTCCTCCATCTGATGGGGGCTACCGATGTCCAGATTGCACGGCTGTTCCAGCGCCGTATCGGGCTGGACGCGTTATTTGGCGGTTTTCTGGGCTTCACCGTGGCCCTGCTGGTGATCCTGTTGCTCGGCGCGCGGCTGTCGGCGACGGGATCGGACCTCGTCGGCGCGATCAGCCTGTCCTGGACCGGCTGGCTGGTGCTGGCCGCGCTACCGCTGGGCGGCGTGCTGCTGGCGACATTGGCTGCGCGCTGGACCGTGCTGCGATCATTGGGGCGGCTGCTATGATCGTCCGGCTCTTCGCGCTTTCGGTGCTCGGATGGATGCTGGGATTTGCCTGGTTCGCCATCTTCCTGCCGCAACCGCTGGACGGACGGGCGACCGATGCCATCGTCGTCCTGACCGGCGGCGCGGGGCGGATCGACCGGGGGCTGGCCTTGCTTCAGGACGGCGCGTCGAAGCGGATGCTGATTTCCGGGGTCGACCGTTCGGTGCGCCCGGCTGAACTCGCGGCGCAATATGACGCGCCCGAACGGCTGTTCGCCTGCTGCATAACGCTGGGGCGGGAAGCGATCGACACCCGGTCAAACGCCATCGAAACCGCGCATTGGCTGGAACGGCGCGACTTCGAAACGGTGCGGCTGATCACGACCGATTGGCACATGCGCCGGTCCGCGCTGGAACTGCGACAGGCGCTGCCCAGCCGCGTGACGATCGTCTACGACGCAGTGCCCAGCCGCCCCAGTCTGACGATGCTGGCGCGCGAATATAATAAATATCTCCTGCGGCGCGCCGCCGCGCTGATCGGTATATGAAGGTGACGTCATGATCACGGGCCTGCGGTCGCTCGCCTATATGCTGGTCTTTTACAGCATGTCCCTGTTTCTGGTGCTGACGGCGCTGCTGGTCGCGTTCGTCGCGCCGGGGGCTGTTCAGCGGGTTGCGACCGTCTGGGCGCGGTTTCACCGCTTCTGCGCGCATTGGCTGTTGGGGCAGAAGGTGCGGGTCGAAGGCGACCTGCCACGCGGAGCCTATCTCTATATTCTGAAGCATGAATCGATGTTCGAAACCATCGACATCCTCTGCCTGTTCGACCGGCCCGCCATCGCTGCCAAGCGGGAATTGTTCGACATTCCGCTGTGGGGCCGTGTGGCGCGCCAATATGGCCTGATCCCGATAGAGCGCACCGCCGGGGCCAGCGCGATGCGTACGCTGCGAACCGCTGCCCGCGCCGTCGTGGCACAGGGCCGTCCGCTCTGCCTTTTTCCCGAAGGCACGCGCGTGCCCCATGGTGAAGCGCCCGCGTTAAGGGCGGGCTTTGCCGGGCTTTACGTGCTGCTGGGCCTGCCCGTGGTGCCCATCGCGATCGACAGTGGCCGCGTCTCCCCGCGCGGCAGCTTCCTGAAGCGCGCAGGCGTCATCACCTATAAGGTCGGACAGGTCGTTCCCGCGGGCCTCGACCGTCACGAAGCCGAAGCGCGCGTCCACGCCGCCATCAACGCGCTGAACCACCCCGTCTGAAAATCAGTGACTCCGATCAGTGACTCCGGCCGAAATCCGGCTTGGGGTCGTCCTGTCCCTGTTCGATGATCGACCGTCGGATCGCCCGCGTCCGTGTGAACAGGTTGAACAACGCGTCGCCGTCATTCCATCGGATCGCGCGCTGTAGCGCCGACAGGTCTTCGGAAAAGCGCTGGAGCATTTCCAGCACCGCATCCTTGTTCGCCAGGAACACGTCGCGCCACATCGTCGGGTCGGACGCGGCGATGCGCGTGAAGTCCCGAAAACCGCCAGCGGAATATTTGATGACCTCCGACTGGGTCACATCCTCCAGATCGCTGGCCGTCCCCACGATCGTATAGGCGATCAGATGCGGCAGGTGGCTCGTCACCGCCAGCAC
>CAMPHJ010000107.1 GCA_946885845.1 uncultured Sphingobium sp.
TGTCGGAAGTCTATGCCGCCGCCGACGCCAAGCGGAAATTCGTGGATGATTTCATTCACGCCTGGGTCAAGGTGATGGACGCCGACCGGTTCGATCTGGGACGTTCGGGTCTGACCGCCAGCGCTTGAGGAAAGCACGCCGCCGCGAAGTCTGGCCCGGATCCGCGGCGGCCTGTCTTGAGGTTTTCCTCAGTGGACGTCGCGTCTGCGAAACTGGTCTTCGCTGACATGGCCGGGGCGAGGCATGTGCGCTGCGCCATCGGCTTCACCCGGTTCATGGACGAGTTCTTCGAACAAGGCGCGGTAATGGATCATGGCCTGCCGCAAATCTTCCGTATCCGCTTCGCCCCGTGCGTGGCGGATGCTGATGTCGTGGGCTGAGCGGTAGTTTTGAACGACCTGCGGATGATCGACAGAGAGGTCGGCGGACCGGCGTTCAAAGTCGGTGATGGGGTAGCCCCGGACTTCCATGACTTCGGTCAGCAGCACGTCGGCACGCGAAACCGCGCCTTGCGGGTCATCGACAAATTGCGTCTGTATTCGCATCCATCCATCAGTGAACATATCGACCTGCTGCGGTGACAGCGGGCGGATGGAGAAGCGTGCAACCCTTTTTTCCCGCTCTTCCAGTTCCGCTTCGGCCCTGCGGGAGCTGCCGACGGCTTCCACCGTGCGGGAATATTCAGGCCCGAATTTGGAGCGAAGATTGGCGCGATGGCGGCTTTGCATCACCAATATGATGATACCGGCCAGTAGCAGGACGACCAGCAGCCCCAAGCCGATTTCAAGCGGGGTAAGCGTCACGATGACATTCTCCCGAGGCCACAGAGCCTCAAAAATTGCGCCCACCGCCGCTGTGATGTTCAACCGGTTTCGGTCGGGTTTGTTCCTGTGCTCTGCATGCGATTGCACGCTTCCAATGCCCACAAGGAACGCTTGCTTGATCATGGTTAGGAAGTTTTTCGGGAACGTCCGGGGGGTGCTCTGAATTGTACGACAGTATATTAGGAGACGAATTCGTGGCCACCCGCTTTATCGCTCAATTGGGAGAGTCCCAATTTCTGCAACAGGATTTTCAGCAAAGGCTAAGCCACTGGAACAGGGATAGGCTGGCGCCCGGCTTTCCCGACGATTGGGACGCGCAGTTCCGCGATGATCAGGTAATGACGCGCCTGGAGCATGGTTTCATGGAGGAACTTCGTGCGCAGGTGCGTGAACGCGCGGCAAAGGCACCGACCGATCCCGATAACTTTATCGCCTGGTTCGAAGGTCTGAAGGAAAATGGTCCGGGCCAGAATGACGCGCTTTTTCCGTGGCTGGCCGAACAGGCGACACGTGATGAAATCCGATGGTTCCTGACACAGGAAGCGGCGGGCGAAGCCGGGTTCGATGATCTGGTCGCGCTGACCCAGGTCAAATTGCCGACATCGGCCAAGCTGGAACTGGCGCGCAACTATTGGGACGAAATGGGCCGGGGCAATGAGCGCGGCATGCATGGGCCGATGCTGTCGCAGCTGGTGGAGATACTGGATCTGTCGCCGACGATCGAAACCACTGCCTGGGAAAGCTTGGCGCTGGCCAATGCGATGACGGCCATGGCCACGCAGCGCGTCTACGCCTGGCACAGCGTTGGCGCGCTGGGCGTCATCGAACTGACCGCGCCGTGGCGGTCCGCCCATACCGCCGCTGCGCTGAAGCGCATTGGCCTTAGCCAGTCGGAGCGGCGCTATTTCGACCTGCATGCCGTCCTGGACGTCAAGCACAGCCGGGACTGGAATGAGCTGGCCATCAAGCCACTGGTCGCTGAAGACCCCCGGCGGGCGACGGCGATTGCCGAAGGCGCGCTGATCCGGCTGAGTTGCGGGGAGCGGTGTTTCAACCGTTATCGCGCCCATCTGGGGCTGGACGGTTAGGCATGGCGAGCCATCACCCGCGCATCCTGCTGATTGAAGATGATCCAGCCGTAGCCCGCATGATGGTGGAGCTGCTGCATGCGGCAGATTATGAGGTAGACGGTCCCTATAAAGATGCGAGTGACGGGATAGCGGCGCTGGCGACGCAATTCCCCGACGGCGCGGTGGTCGACCTCCATCGCGCTTCGGAAGGCGCCGGTCTGTTGAAGGATGACCTAGCGGCCTATGACATTCCCTTTTTCGATTGTTCAAAGGCGGGCCGGACCAGCGCGACCCGGCGCGCCGGGAGCCGGTCGCAGCTGGAAAACCGGCTGCTGCCATGGTTGAAACATATGCGGCATTGATCCGACACACCCTTGCCCCATGCGCGGGGGGCGCTATGTCCCTTCGTCAGGATCAACGCGGGAGATGGGATGGGCCGCATCATCGGGACAATCATAAAGGGCGCGGGCATCGCGCTGCTGTTTCTGGTCATCGCCCTGTGCCTGGCGATCACCATCGTCCCTCCATTTCTGGACCGCATTTATTATGAAGGCCCGGTGACCCGTAATTTCGACGGTGCGCACTTCTTCAATCCCGATGGCGAAATTGAATTTGCCCCACCACCGGGCAAAAGCCGCCGTGGTTTCATGGCCCGTTGGCTACTGGGAGCGGACGAGCGCCCCGCCTGGCCCGATGCGGTCGCGGTCAAGCCCCACCGGCCCGCCGCCTTTGCCGCGCCACGGGGCATGACGGCGACCTGGGTCGGGCATGCGACGGTGCTGGTGCAGGCGGCTGGCATCAACATCCTGACCGATCCGATCTGGTCTGACTATGCCAGCCCGCTGCCACCATTCGGCCCCCGGCGTGTCGCGCAGCCCGGCGTACTTTTCGATGACCTGCCCGAGATCGACCTGGTGGTCATCAGCCACAATCATTACGACCATATGGACATTCCCACGCTGAAAAAGCTGTGGGCGCGCGACAGGCCAAAGATCATCACCAGCCTTGGCAACGACACCATCCTCAAAAAGCACGGCATCCCGTCCGTCGCGCTGGATTGGGGACAATCGATCAGCGGCGCGGCGCTGAACGGCCTGGGTTCCGACACCGTCATCCAGTGCGAAAATTACGAACATTGCCCCGATTATCGCGTCCATGTGATGCGCAACCATCATTGGGGCAGCCGATGGGGCACCGACCGCAACCGCGCGCTGTGGTCCAGTTTCGTGATAGCGACGCGCGCAGGCAATATCTTCTTTGCGGGTGATACCGGCGCTGGCGACATGGCCTGGCCGGAGGAAGCGGCGCGGCTGGGCCCCATCCGGCTGGCGATGATCCCGATCGGCGCGTTCCGTTTCTGGCCCGGCCAGATGGAATCGGACAGCCATATCGGACCCCGGCGCGCCGTCAGCGTGTTCGAAAAGCTGAAGGCTTCAACCGCCATCCCCATCCATTGGGGCACATTCCGCCTGTCCTATGAGGAATGGAGCACGCCACCACGGATGCTGGAGCTATATCTGCGCTGCGCAGGGATAGAGCGAAAGCGCTTTGGCCCCCTGCGGGTCGGGCAGTCGATCCAGGTGCCGGGCTATTCCCCGGTCGATCGGGGCAAGGGACGCTGCGATCATCGCGCTATTGCCGCGCTGCGATAGGGATCGGCTGGCCACTGACCTGCCGGAAGTCCACCCCGCATGAGGGAGCATAGCCCTTCAGGCGGCGGACGGACTTCCCGATCAGGTCA
>CAMPHJ010000108.1 GCA_946885845.1 uncultured Sphingobium sp.
GCTCCCTCCGTTGTGATGAGGTCAAATTTACACCATCACATGCTGGGACTAAACAGAAAGGATAGCGACCATCGCGGAATGGAACGTGAGCGATGGTGGGTTCGATGGTTGCCCCGGAATAGTGTAGCGGGCTCGCTATTTATCGCTAGCCGACCCTTCACAGACGCTCAGACGCCAAGTTTTCGATTATCAGATACAGCCCGGCAGCTTTGTTGCGCATGAGCGCGGGTTGAGCAATGGCCTGCGCAGCGGAGCTCGTAGGGCGTAGCGAAGCAGGCCATTGCTTATTTATTCAGCGGCGAACGCCGCTGGGGTCTCGTATCCCAGGGATGAGTGCGGCCTCTCCTGATTGTAGTTCTCTGCCCAAGCGGAGATCACCACCCCCTCTCGCCGCAGCAGGATGTGCAGCCGACGATAGCCAAACCGGCGGCGCCGCTGCGCAAGCTCACGCAGCTTCGACCAAAGGTCGGCATCATTTTCGCGCTGTGACCGGTAGCGCATGCTCTTCCGGTCACGTCAGAGTCCATATTGCTGGCGGGTGCGGCCATTTTGCCGACGCACGCCTAGGCACAGGCGCCGGCAAGCGACAGATACGAAAGCCGGGGACCTAACGGACATTATGGTCACGGCCTCCAAGACCGAAGAGCGGCTCCAGGGTGCGGCGGTTGCAGTGACCGCACTCGGCTCAGAGTAACCTCAAGCCCAATCCATGGTCGATCTGCGCGACGTGGTCCCGCTTCACGCTCAAGGTCTATTTCTCAAATATCGGTTCGGCTAGCCCCCACCAGGCGGCTGTGTTCATCCGTGACATCGGCCAGGCCGAGGCGATGATTACAGGCGACCGCCTGGGCGGCAGCGGCGGCTGGGGTGTTTGGACGCCCAGTTCGGGCTCGCCTACAAAGTAGGGTCGCGACTGAGGCTCCGCCCCCAACGACATTATTTAGAATTGAAATTGCACTCGTAGACATAGAAGTTTGAGAATTCTCGAAAGGGTGTGGTCGATCAGCCCTTTGACGCCGCCGAACGCACGCCTGTCTTGTTGCGCCCTTGATTGAAAGCAAAGGCGATCAACGTGCACCAGGCAGAGCAAGCCGATGGCGACCGCCGAGTAACCCCAGCTTCCTTAGTTCCGGTCAAGCCGGAGAAAGACGACATCAAGAACGGAACGTATTTATTATATTGACAGGCATATGATATTGATGTTCTATATCAAGCAGAATAACTACCTATTGGGGGAGACCGGTCGATGTTGATGAATCAAAGGAGCTTTCGCTCAGTCCTTCTTGCGAGCGCTCTGCTCCCGTTCACCGCGACGGCGGCGTTCGCGCAAACGGCGCCAAACGCCGCGTCTGCAGCGTCCAGCGCTGTAGGCGTGAGCGACATCATCGTCACGGCGAACCGCCGGGCGGAGCGGCTTCAGGACGTGCCCATCAGCGTCACCGCCATCAATGCGGGCACATTGCGGGACCGGGGGGTCAGCAATCCTCAGGAACTCACCAAGCTGGCGCCCACCCTCACAACTCAAAATGGTGCCGCGAACGCACAAGGCACCAATTTCTCGATCCGAGGGGTGGGGACGTCCAGCTTTCAGCGGACGATCGAGGCCAGTGTTGCGGTCGTGGTGGACGACGTCACCCTGATCCGCCCGGAGATGGCGGTGATCAACTTTGCCGATCTGTCGCAAGTGGAGGTGTTGAACGGTCCGCAAGGCATGCTGTTCGGCAAAAATGCCTCTGCCGGCCTAGTCAACATTCACACGAATGATCCGAAAATCGGTGTCACAGAAGGACGCGTTTCCAGCGAGTACGGCCTGCTCAATACCGGAAATGGAACCTCGCTGTTCCAAGTACGAGGCATGGGCAACCTTGCCCTCTCGCCCAATTCGGCCGCGCGCATAAATCTGTCTTACGTTCGGAATACGCCTATCTTCGAGAACCTCGGTCCGAACACCGCCGCGGAGGCCGGGCTGGAGCAGGTGGGCGGCAACCTAAAATGGGCATGGAAGCCCTCCGATCGCCTCTCGATTCTCTTCGGAGCCGACTATCTGGACTCGCGCGGACAGGGTGCCGGTTTGGCCAGCTTCCGTTCGATCGCTCCGGGAAGCCCGGCACAAGCGATCGTCGACGCCGTCGGGATCGAGGCTGGCCCCCGCAACACCCAGTTCGCCAACGATGCACCGCTTTTCAATCACGTGAAAGTCGGCGGCGCGCAGGTTAAGATCGAATATGAATTCGACAGCGGGCACACAATCACGAACATTTTGGCTGCTAGGGCGTTCAGTGTTGAGCAAGCGTTTGATGGGGACGGCACCCAGATAAGCCTGGCCGAGCTTTTTAGCGAACCGAAAAAGTTCAAGCAGGTTTCCGATGAACTTCGTATCGCATCGCCCGTCGGCGGGGCTTTTGACTACCAAGTTGGTCTATTTTTTCTTAAAGGCCGCGTCTCCCAAGGATATCATCTTGAAGCCAGTCTTGGCCAAACACCGCCGCCCGGTTTCACCACGATATTGGGTGGCACCGGCTACCAGCGCCAGTTGCTCGGCAGTTATGCTATATTCGGACAAGCTTCTTATCGGCTGACCGATGCATTGCGCTTCACCGCTGGCGGCAGGCTCACATATGATACAGTAGACATGCTCTACCATTCGGAAGAAAATGGATCGGTGATTCAACTGATCCCGGCGTCACCCGTCATGACCGCCAACCGCAACAATACAAATTTCTCGTGGCGCGGGACGTTGCAATATGATCTGAATCGCGACTGGATGATCTATGCGACTGCGGCTCGCGGTTACAAGGGGCCCGGCTTCTCCCAATACTCGTTGACCTATGTTCGGCCTGAAATTTCCGATCACATCGAGCTTGGAAGCAAGTCCCAGTTTTTCGATCACAAACTTACGCTCAACGCATCCGTATTCCAGACCAAATTCCGTGACTTCCAGGCGCAAGTGCTTAATCCCGCAACGATCTCGTCCGTTGTCTTGAACGCCGGAAAATTGCAGACCAGGGGCGCGGAACTGCAGCTCGCCGCCGATCCACTGCGGGGCCTCACCCTCAGCGGCGGGGTCGCCTACGTCGATGCCCACTTCGTTTCGTTCACTGGTGACCTGTGCTATCTTGGCCAACCCGATTGCGTGGGTGGCGTCACCGACTCATCGGGGCGGGTCCTTCCGAACGCGCCCAAGTGGAAAGGGACGGCGGCGATGCAGTACAAGCATCCAGTCTCCGATCGGCTGACGGCGACATTCAATGCCGCCGTTTCCGCTCAGTCCGGAATCAACTTCGCATCGAACGGTAACCCCGCCACCGTGCAGAAAGGCTACACCACTCTGGACGTGGGGGTAGGGCTGACCAGCGACGATGACCAGTGGACATTGAGGGCCTTTTGCCGCAATTGCACCGACACCCGATTTGTTACCTCCGTCTCAAGTAACGCGCTATTTCAGACGGATTACGCCCAAAGCATGGGTTATCAGTCCTTCAGACAGATCGGAGCAGCGCTGGATTTCGCGTTCTGAGTATGTAGGGACGAGCTGCTGACGACGGGCCGATGCCGCGCAACATCACCAGTTGCGCGGCATCGCTCGGTGACCCGGGCTGGGCGTATGACGGCGGCGACGCCAAC
>CAMPHJ010000109.1 GCA_946885845.1 uncultured Sphingobium sp.
CTTTCGGCAAATTCGTCACAGTAATGATTGGCGATAGCCCGTGCCCACCAGCTGCCTTGTCCGGGAAGCGGAAGGACCGGCAATTGAACCAGCGGGAACCGATCGATCATGAGGTCGAACAGGCGGATTTCGTCGGCATGAACCACATCTTCGGCATCGTGAAGGGCGATAGCCTTGAATCGGCAGCCGGTGTGACCTTCCTCCTGCAGCATGGTACGCCATAGCAGGTTCAGGCAATCAGCCTTCGTTGTGGGACCAGGCTTTTCATTGACGCAAAGGATGAGGCGCGGCTCATTCTTTGCGACTTGGGCAACGGCGTCTAGCGTCGCCTCGTCATTCGGATAGACGCCGACAAAAATGCGATATTGGCCTATTTTCCATTGCGCCAAGGCGTTGCGGAGCATGGGGCCGATGACATCCGCTTCACCCCAGGCGGGAACGAAGATGGCGATCCGGCCGGGGTTCGACGATTTGGGCAGCGTTGCCGTGGTCATCCGGGAATGCCGCGAATAAACGGTGAAATTGCGCCACCATCGACGACACAAGAAAACTACGTCCACGAGAAAATCGTCTATGCCGCCCACTGCAAGGCCCACGACCGCGAACAGCAGAATCTCATGATGAATGATCGCCAGAGTGGCGACCAGCATTTCCCCCATGATGACGCCCCCCTGATCGAGTGGCGCGGTTGCCACCATCAGACCGGGGTTTCAATTATATTTTGGCCTTTTCTTAAAAAAGACAAATAGTTGCCTGCCATGTAAGGCGGGGTGAGGCATGTTATCGATGGACTTGAATGGGCAAAGTTGTGCTCATAGTCCCGGCCCCCAGGCTCATTTTTCTCGCTGGAATGCTCCTCTGGCGCGTCGGGACGAATCGCTAGGGCTTGGAGCGACTGCTATGGTCGCTTTGCCATAATGACGACTCGCGAAGAGTCGCGGCATCCCGCCAATGTCTTTTAACGACAAGATAGGAGGGTGTGAATGACCGGAGAGAAGGACGTGAACTATCTTCTGCGCAGGCAGCAGGTTTCTCTGATCCGCGCGCAGCTGAGTCGGTCGCAACAGGGAAAGATCGCCTATGAAAGTCTCGCGCGCGGCTATTCCGATCAAATTGACGCTTATCGGCGGGAAAATGCACGGCTTGTGAATCTCGCGCACTGACCTTCCGCTGAAATCCATAGTGAACGGGATTTGTCAGAGCGCCGGCTCTCAGCCGTTTACGCTGCGTTCAGGCTTCGGAAGCCATGGGCGGGTCATGACAGTCCGATCTTTCCATATTCTTGGTTGCCTGCTTCCTGCGGCGCTTCTCCTTGGCTCTTGTGCGACGCTGTCGCCTGAAGCGCGTTTGCGCGCTGGCCTGATGGATGCCGGTCTACCCCCAGTGACCGCCCGGTGCATGGCGGAAAGAATGGCCGACCGCCTTAGCCTGGCGCAGCTCAGACGTGTCCAGTCACTAGCCTCTCTCCGCAACTCACACATCGGCGCACTGTCGGTCGATCGTTTCCTGCACAAACTGCGGGCGATCGAGGATCCTGAAATATTCCTCGTGACCAGCAAAGCGGCCATTGCGTGCACGCTGCTAGGGTGATTTTGCAATAAACCGGTCAGGCAGGCCAAATCCATTTGGCAATTTTGCAAAGTGATTTTGCGAAATGGCGCTGGAGTCCCGGATGGGCCTGTGCTTTAGCCGCTGAAACAGCTTTTCAGGCGAAAGGACGGGCCAGGCCCATGAACATTCACGAATATCAGGCCAAGGAACTTCTGGCGAAATATGGTGCGCCGGTTGCTGCCGGCCACGCCGCCTTCACGGTTGAAGAAGCCGTCGAAGCCGCCAAGAAGTTGCCCGGGCCGCTCTATGTCGTGAAGTCGCAGATCCACGCCGGTGGCCGCGGCAAGGGCAAGTTCAAGGAACTTGGCGCAGAAGCAAAGGGCGGCGTCCGCCTGGCGTTCAACCTGGATGAAGTGAAGGCGCATGCCACCGACATGCTCGGCAACACGCTGGTCACCATCCAGACTGGCGACGCAGGCAAGCAGGTCAATCGTCTCTATGTCACCGACGGCGCGGACATCGCGAAGGAATTCTACCTGGCGCTGCTGGTCGATCGTGCAAGCAGCCGGATCGCTTTTGTCGTATCGACCGAAGGTGGTATGGACATTGAAGAGGTCGCTCACTCGACCCCGGAAAAAATCCACACCTTTGGTGTCGACCCGGCCACGGGCTTCATGCCGCATCACGGCCGTTCCGTCGCTGCCGCTTTGGGCCTGACCGGCGATCAGGCGAAGCAGGCCGCCAAGGTTGCGTCCTCGCTCTATGCCGCGTTCCTCGACACCGACGCCGAGCAGATCGAAGTCAATCCTCTGGCGCTGACCGAGCAGGGTAACCTGCTGGTGCTGGACGCCAAGGTCGGTTTCGACGGTAACGCGATGTTCCGTCACAAGGACATTGCCGAGTTGCGCGACCTGACCGAGGAAGATCCGGCCGAAGTCGAAGCGAGCGAATATGACCTCGCCTACATCAAGCTGGACGGCAACATCGGCTGCATGGTGAACGGCGCTGGCCTGGCCATGGCGACGATGGACATCATCAAGCTGAACGGCGAATTCCCCGCCAACTTCCTGGACGTCGGTGGCGGCGCCAACAAGGAAAAGGTGACCGCGGCCTTCAAGATCATCCTGAAGGACCCGGCGGTGAAGGGCATTCTCGTCAACATCTTCGGTGGCATCATGAAGTGCGACATCATTGCCGAGGGCATTGTCGCCGCCGCCAAGGAAGTTGACCTGTCGGTTCCTCTGGTCGTTCGCCTGGAAGGCACGAACGTCCAGCAGGGCAAGGACATTCTGGCCTCGTCCGGCCTCGCCATCGTCCCTGCGGACGACCTGGGCGACGCGGCCAAGAAGATCGTGGCGGAAGTGAGGAAGGCAGCCTGAGGCACTTTCCAGCCATTTGAACAAACACCATGGGGCGCAGGCGGTCTTTAGGGGCCGCCTGCGTCCTTGCCCGCATATGCGGGCTGTGGCGTGAAACGAAAGGATGTTGCGATGAAGATCCTTGTGCCCGTGAAGCGGGTCATTGACTATAATGTGAAGCCTCGGGTGAAGGCGGATGGGACGGGCGTTGATCTGGCGAACGTCAAGATGAGCATGAACCCGTTCGACGAGATCGCGGTCGAGGAAGCCATCCGCCTGAAGGAAAAGGGCGTGGCGACCGAGGTGGTGGCGGTGTCGATCGGCGTTGTGAAGGCGCAGGAAACGCTGCGCACGGCGCTGGCGATGGGCGCGGATCGCGCGATCCTGATCCAGACCGATGACGAAGTCGAACCGCTGGGCGTGGCCAAGCTGCTCGCCAAGGTGCAGGAAGAGGAAGGCGCTGGCCTGATCATCCTGGGCAAGCAGGCGATCGACGACGACAGTAACCAGACCGGCCAGATGCTGGCGGCTCTGCTGAACCTGCCGCAGGGCACCTTTG
>CAMPHJ010000110.1 GCA_946885845.1 uncultured Sphingobium sp.
TGCTTCGTCCCTGTTGATGTTATCGACATGGATCACGGGGCAGTCCCTGGCACGCGCCGCCACAGTTATGTCGGTGAAATCCGAATGGCGGTGGCTGAGTTCAGGTTGCAGGGTAACAACCCCGCCGATGGTCCAGTCGGGATGCCGGATCAGCGCATCAAACGCGATGCTCGTGGTTTCAACCGCCCCAATGAGGAGGGCGCGCTTCATCGGCATGCCAATCGATCCTTTTTTCCCCGGCGATCACCACCCCGATCGTGTGCATCAATATCTGGGCGTCAAGCGCCGCGGATCGGTTGCCTACATACCAGAGATCGTATCGAAGCTTTTCCTCGACGGTCAGCAGCGTGTTCCCGCTGACCTGCGCCAACCCGGTGAGGCCGGGACGAACAAGGCCGCGTATCCTGCCCGCTTCGCCGAGCGCATGGATTGTGTGCGGAAGCAACGGACGCGGCCCCACGAAATCCATGTCGCCGCGCACGATGTTGATCAGTTCGGGCAATTCGTCCAGCCGCGAGCGCCGTAGAAAGTGCCCCACGACCGTCACCCGCAGTTGGTCGGGCAGGGGAACGCCCTTGTCATTGGTCAGATCGCGCATGCTGCGGAATTTGAGCATCTCAAATTCACGTCCGCCCTTCCCACTGCGCACCTGTCGGAACAATATGGGCCGTCCCACGCTGGATAGGACGAGCAGCCCCAATATCAGCAAAAGCGGTGACGCGAGCAGCAAGCCGACAGCCGCACTCCACGCCGCCGGTCGGACCAGTGGGATCATGCACCCTCCGGCGTGAGTATGGCTCTGCTAGCGCCTCTAGACGGGGTCGCCGATACGGAATCCTTGCCTTGCAGCCGCATCACATCGAGCAGCATGGAGTTCACCTTGTCGACATCATAGATGTCCACGGCTTTTTGGCGCGCAGCCTGGGCCATATTCCTGACCAGCGTCGGATCGGATGCCAGACGTTCCATCGCGGCGGCCAACGCCAGTGCATCGCGGGGTGGAACCAACAGGCCATTGACCCCCGGCTGAATTGGATCGCGGCAACCTGGCATATCCGTAGTGATCACTGGCCGTCCGGTCGCCAGCGCCTCCAGGATCGTGCGGGGCAATCCCTCACGATAGTAAGACGGAAGAACAAAGACATGGGCCGATGCGACAAAGCTGCGGACATCGCGGGTTTCAGGTAGAATTTCGATCAGCCCCTCTTCCCGCCATTGCCGCAGGTCGGCGGTGCTGTAGCCGGTCGGGTTTTCAGTCTCTGGGCGGCTCAATAGCAGAAAACGGGCGTCGGGGTGCTTGCGCCGCAACAGGCGCGCGGCTTCGACATATTCGCCCACGCCCTTGTCGCGCATCAGCCGTCCCACCATGAGGAAGGTGAAGGGGCCATCGGGCAAGGGCGCCTGCGCGAAATGGCGCACGTCTATGCCCGACCCCGGCACCTGCATCACGCGCTGGCCTGGCGAAACGATGCCGCTATCCAACATCTCTCGATGATCGTCGCTGTTGAACACGAAGATGCATTCGGCCCGGCGCACGCCGCTACGGTAAAGCCGCGACACGGCGGTACGCAGCCACCGGCGTTCCCGCGCTTCGCAACTGAAGACATAGCCAAGCCCGCTCATGATCGCGAAATAGCGGGACCGCCCCAGCAGACGCGTGGCAAGCCCGCCGTAGATGATGGGCTTTTGCGTGTAGGCGATCACAACATCGGGCCGCTCGGCCCGCAGCAGACACAGATAATGGAACAGGGTTCGCGCGTCGTGCAACGGGTTGGTCCCCGCCCGCGCCATCGGTGTCCGGCGGAACCGCACGTCCATGGCCGCCAGCCGGGCGAGAACTTCAGGCTCTTCGTCAGGTGCGCACGCCAGCACATCATGTCCCTGCGCCACCATGCGGGCAATCAACGCGCCGCGAAAGTTGATGAGCGACCAGGACAGGCTGGAAAGGATCATCACCTTCATTCTGCACTGCCCTTCCCTGAAACACGACCGCCGGTCGCCCACTGCCTTGCCGGGGTATCACAGCGCCCTCCCGACAAGGCCTGTGCATCGGTAGATTACTCCTTTGAGGCAGTGCGGCGGCGAGTAGGCGCTGCATCGCGCCTCGCCATTGCGCGCATGGGAAGCGCGAATAGCCAAAAGCGCCACCGATTGCTTCAGGCGGGACCAGTGTGGGATAAAGGATAGTGTCTGATCGACCGATTACCGTGCGGCGAAGCTTCCGATAGCTTGATTGCAGACCGGCGGATGTCGGAAGTAGCCGCGCATCTGTTTTCCATCTGCTGCCGGTTTCTTCCGTTCCGCCTGGACAGGATCGCTACGGGGAGCCCGGAATGTCGAATGTTGCGTCCACCAGGCAGGATCGGACCCCCGATGTCCAGCATGATATTCCTGCCGCGACATTGCTGATGCGGATCGAGGCGGTCGGGCGGGCATTCGTCGAAAAGAGCCCGCTCCGCGCCCGCGCCGTCAGGCTCGCCACGATCCTGATGGTCGATGCGCTGGCAATGCTGGCGGCATTCCAGCTGTCGCTGATGATACTTTCCAGCCTGAGCATGTCGCCCACAATGTATGATCCAAGGTTCGCCATTGCCTTTGTCGGGGTCAATCTGGCGATGCTGTTCATGATCGGCACCTATCGGCGGAGCTGGCGATTCGTTTCGGTCGGAGATGCGTTGCGCGTCGCAGGCAGTCTGCTCGTCACCTCATGGCTGATCTGGATGGTCACCGCCGGGTTCGTCATTCCACAGAAAATGTATCGCGTCATGATGGCGACCTTCCTGACCGTCAATGTTCCGATCACGGTGGCGGCGCTGCTGGCTGTTCGCGTCGCGCGGCGGGCCTTCTTCCGCTATCTTCGCACCGCGCGGCTGCAACAGTCCGCGCAGACCCGACGCCGCATCCTGTTGCTGGGCGAACTGGACTGGGCGCGGGTGATGGCCGATCTGGTGCCGACCGATACCCAGTCGGGCCTTGAGATTGTCGGCGTGATCTCCTTTGACGGGCGCGACCGGCGGCTTCAGGTCGGCGGCCTGCCGATCCTGGGTTCACCCGACATGCTGCCTCAGATCGTCGCCCAGCTGGATCGTGCGGGTAAACGACCGGTCAGTCTGGTGGTGCAGGAAAGCAGCGAGCGGCTGGACCGCCAGCAGATCCTGCGCATCGCAGCGGCTGCCGAGCAGGAAAATTTGATCGTTTCACGATTCCGCAATCCTTGGACCGGTGCCCAACCGGACAAGGGGGACCGTCTGTCGATCGAAAAAATGCCGCTCGCCGAACTGCTGGGCCGCCCTGAAATCACGGTCCAGCACAGTTATCTGGAACGGGTCGTCACTGGCGCGCGCATCATGGTGACGGGAGCGGGCGGAACGATCGGCGGCGAACTGGTTCGCCAGTTGGCCTATTACCGCCCGGCCGAAATCATATTGCTCGATCACGCCGAATATAACCTCTA
>CAMPHJ010000111.1 GCA_946885845.1 uncultured Sphingobium sp.
AGCGAGCGGGGCACATCGGGGAAATGCCGCGCCATGGCTTCGAAATTGGCGGCTTGCTCAATATTGAAAGCGGCGTCCGGCTCGTCGGCACAGGCCAGATGGCTCATGATCAGCCGGACATCGACCCCTGCCAGCCGTTCGGGCTGATCGGCAAGGATGGTGACGTCCTCCGGCGGCAGCCCCAGGCGAGCCATGCCGCTGTCGACCTGTAGCGCAGCCGGCAGGGGGCGGCCCAGTCGGTGCGCCAGTGCGCTCCACCGTTCGATCTGGTCCAGCGAGTTGAGCACTGGCGTCGCCCCGATGGCGGCGCAGTCCGATTCCGCGCCTGGTTGCAGTCCGTTGAGCACGAACAACGCCACGTCGGCGGGCAAGGCGGGCTTCAGGGCAATGGCCTCACCCAGTTGCGCCACAAAGAATTGGCGGCAATTCGCCTTTAGCAATGTCGTCGTGACAAGTTCCGCGCCAATGCCATAGCCGTCGGCCTTGACCACCGCCGCGACAGAGGCGGGCGCGACCTGCCGTTGAAGCGCCCGATAATTTTCAGTGAGCGCATCCAAGTCAATGCGCAGCACGGCTCCGGCACTATCCGCACACTGCATGGAAACCCCTTTCACAAGGGATATTATCGCCAATGGCCGCGCATATATTCCCAACATGTCGAATGATCTGCTATATCAGGCGATATTTTGGTCGATTATTCGCAGGAAATGCAGGATGTTGAAATCTGTTGACGGGACCGACCGTGCCATCATCCGATCTTTGAGGCTCAACGCGCGCCGTGCGAATTCGGAAATCGCGGCGGAGGTCGGTCTTTCACCATCGGCCTGTCACCGCCGTATCCGCATGTTGGAAGATGCCAACGTCATTCGCGGCTATACCGTAGTTACCAGCGCGCTGGACGCGGAGGCGCGCGGCGTCGATGTGCTGGTGCAGGTGACTCTGGAACGCCAGACCGAGGATTATCTGGCCCGGTTTGAGCATGCGGTGCGGCAATGCCCGGAAATACGCGAATGTTTCCTGATGACCGGCGGTGTGGATTATTGGCTGCGCGTGCAGACCGACAGCGTCGAATCCTATGAAGCCATTCATAGCGAATTATTGTCGCGCATGCCCGGCGTGACCCGCATCAGCAGCAGCATCGCCATGCGCGACGCGCTACGCCCGCCGCGAATGAAAAGGCGCTAGCAATCCTGGGACATTGCAGCTTTACGGATGCGCTTCGCCTCCTATGATGAACCCTACCCGTCAAAATGGGAGGATGGAGTGGATAAGGCGCAGATCGAAGCGAAGGCGACCGAGCGCCTGATTTCCGGCAAGGCGTGGGACGATTTCTGCGATGTGCTGAAAGCAGCGGGGCGGTTGATCGACGAATTTGGCAGCCAGCCATCCGACATCGACCGGGCGGAATATTACCGCTTTTTGACCCGCGTCGCGCGATCGAGCATGGAACGGCTGATCGAAAATGCGGAACCTACCCGTCCAAGATTGCGCGATATGGTGTGGCGGCAGTCGATCAACGTCCAATGCCCTGACCATGACCATCTGATGTGCCAATTCGATGAGGCACGCGACTATCGGATCGTGGGCACGCGCGGCACCATTCCCTATTTTGTCATGGCGGTGCTGACGGCGCCCGTACCCGGCGATGCAGCCGCACGGGACTGGGGGCCACAGGGGGTCGCTGGCCTAAAAGCTTTCGATCCTTCCAACCTCAAGACGACCGCATTTCTGGGCAGCCAGCAGCTGCATGTCGAAGATGACGGCACGTTCGAAGTCATCCTGTCACAAAATGATCCGGGCGAAGGCAAGAATTGGCTGAAGCTGGATGCCGATAACAATTGCATCCTCATCCGTCTGGTATGGCATGAACGGGGCAAGGAAATCGCCCCTGCCATGCGGATAGAAAGGATGGACGAAGCCCAGCCTTTGCCGATCACTCCCGCGCTGATGGCCAATAACCTGGCCTGGGCGGCGCAGGGCGTGCTCGGCTATGCCGAACTGGTGCGCAACTGGTGGCAAGGCGGCCAGGGCGATTTCGCGTCCAAGCCCAACCGGCTGGACTATAGCCGGGCGCAATATCTATCGAACGGCGGCGTCCCGGACCGGCATTTCGCCTTCGGCAGCTGGCAGGTCGACGCGGATGAGGCGCTGGTGCTGGAATTCAAGCCGCCCGAATGCGAATATTGGAATTTCCAGCTGTGCAACATCTGGCAGGAAAATCTCGACACATTTGAAGATGGCGGCGGTTACGTCACCAAGTTCAAACGGGTGCAGGAAGCGGACGGAAGCGTGCGCATCGTGGTAGCGGCCCGCGACCCCGGCATCGGGGGCAATTGGGTCGATACCTTTGGCCATGACAAGGGCATGTGGGGCCTGCGCCTGATCCGCACGGAAGCGACCGCGCCGGTCAGGCTGTGGCGCGTGCCGCTGGCGGAATTGGAGGCGCGCGGCAACCAGGCTCTCGATCCGGCGATGGCGGTCGATACCGGCCAGTTCGTGGACTGACCTATGGCTGTGCTGTCCCTGGACCATGTCAATATCCGCACCGCCGACGTTCCGGCGACGACGGCTTTTTTCCGTGACCTGCTGGGGCTGCGCGCCGGGATCGCACCCGGTGCATCCTCCATTGATCAGGGCTGCTGGATCTATGACGGACAGGATCGGCCCATCGTCCATATCGGGCCGGTCGATGCCGCCTATCCCAGCGACGACATAGCGCCCTTCACCCCGGCGCGGGGTGGCGGGTCCGTGCATCATGTAGCGCTGGAATGCGACGGCTATGACGACATGGTGGCGCGGCTGGAGGGTGCAGGGCTGGCGACGGCGGTCAACGACATCCCGTCGATCGGCCTGCGCCAGCTGTTCGTGACCGAAGCCAACGGCGTCCTGCTCGAACTCAACTTTCGGGAGGGATGATCATGTTGGGTCCGAATGATCTGGTCCTGTGTGCCCCGCCCCTTACCCATGTTCCGCTGCTCGACCGGCTGGCCCCAGCGGAGAAGGCGGGATTTACAGGCCTATCGGTCATGCCGGGCGACTTGTGGGCGCTGGAGGAACAAGGGGTTTCCCTGCGCGATCTGTCGGCTCGCCTCGCCGATCACGGGCTGCAACTGGCGGAGGTCGATTGCATCGGCTGCTGGTTGCCGTCCCAGGTTCATTCACCAGCCCATGCGCGCTTTCGCGAATTGCTGATGACCCTGACGCCTGAGCGGGTGATCGATCTGGCCGCGCGGGCGGGCGCGCGTTCCATCGTGGCGGTCGAGATGATGGGCGTGACGCCATCACCGGATGAGGCAGCCGAAGCATTCGCGCGCATCTGCGACCTGGCGGCGGAGCATGGCCTGCCGGTGCATATCGAATTCCTGCC
>CAMPHJ010000112.1 GCA_946885845.1 uncultured Sphingobium sp.
ACCAACCTATGGCAGCTACGGTTTCGATACGAAGGGCATGGACCCATCGGTCAAGCCGGGCGACGATTTCTATCTCCACGCCAATGGCGGCTGGGCGAAGGCAACGCCGATCCCGCCCGACAAATCCAACTATGGTGCGTTCAACGTGCTGGATGACCTGTCGCGCGAAAGGACGCGCGGCATATTGGAGGCGGCGAGGGCGGATCATTCCAGCAAGATCGGCCTTGCCTATGCAAGCTATCTTGACGCTGCCACGGTTGAAAAGAAGGGGCTGGCCCCGATCAAGCCGTGGATCGCGAAAATCAAGGGCATTAGAAACCGGGCGGATTACGCCCAAGTCGCAGCGCAGGCTGCGCGGATGGGGGTTTCAGGGCCTTTCACCTTCTATGTCGGTCAGGATGACAAGGACCCCGAAAGCTACATATTGAACATGCGCCAGGGTGGCCTGGGCCTTCCCGACCGCGATTTCTACCTTCAATCCGATGACAAGATGGCAGCGATCCGAACCGCCTATGTCGCGCATCTCGAACAGATGCTGACCCTTGCCGGTGAGAATGATGGTAAAGCTCGCGCCGCCGCGTTGATAGCGTTCGAAACTGAATTGGCCAAGGTCCATTGGACGCAGGTCGACAGCCGCGACGCTGACAAGACCTATAACAAGATGACCCTGACCGACCTGCAAAAGGCAGCGCCGGGTTTCGATTTCGCCGCTTATTTTACCGCCAACCGGCTACAGCCCGCCACTCTGGTCGTCGCGCAGCCCAGCGCCGTCACGGGGGAGGCTGCGATTATCGCGAACGCGCCGATCGGCGTCCTTAAGGATGCGCTGCTGCTGCGTAGCCTGCGCGCCTATGCGACCTATCTGCCCGACCGGATCGCGGATGCGGGCTTTGCCTTTTACGGCACGATCCTGTCGGGCACCCCGCAGCGGGAGGAGCGTTGGAAACGTGCCGTCGGATTCGTCAAGGACAATATGGGCGATGAAGTCGGCCAGGCCTATGTCGCCCGTTATTTCCCCCCGGAAACGAAAGCGGCGATGGATCAACTGGTGAAAAATGTGATCGCCGCCATGGGCCGCCGCATCGACGGACTTGCGTGGATGAGCGACCCCGCCAAGGCACGCGCGCACAAGAAACTGGCCGCCTTCACGCCCAAGATCGGATATCCCAGCAAGTGGCGCGACTATTCCGCGCTGATGATCAGGGCGGATGATCTTTACGGCAATGCGCAACGCGCCAACGCGCATGACTTCGATTATCAGATGGGCAAGCTGGGCAAGCCGATCTACCGCTGGGAATGGCAGATGACCCCGATGGAGATCAATGCCTATGCTGATTTCGGCATGGTGGAAATCGTCTTCCCCGCCGCCATTCTCCAGCCGCCTTTCTTTGATCCCCATGCCGATCCGGCGGTGAATTATGGCGGTATTGGCGCGGTGATCGGGCATGAGTTGAGCCATCATTTCGACGATCAGGGCGCGAAATATGATGAGACCGGAAAGCTCAACCAGTGGTGGAGCGATGCCGATGTCGTCGCTTTCAAAGGACTGACGGACCGGCTGGTAAAGCAGTATGACGCCTATGAACCGCTGCCCGGCGCGCATGTGAAGGGCGACTTTACCCTGGGCGAGAATATCGGTGATCTTGCCGGGGTGGCGGTCGCGCTGGACGCTTACCACGCCTCGCTGGGGGGCAAGCCTGCGGCTGTGATCGATGGGACAACGGGCGACCAGCGTTTCTTTTTGGGTTGGGCGCAGGTGTGGCGGCGCAACTATCGTGAGCCCAATTTGCGCCAGCGCCTGGTGACTGACCCGCATTCCCCCGCCCAATATCGTGCGGATATCGTCCGCAATTTTGACGAATGGTATGCGGCATTCAAGCCGCAAGCTGGAGAGAAGATGGTCCTTTCGCCACAGGATCGTGTGAAAATCTGGTGACGGGAATCAAGTCTGTTTCCATGCCGCAACGATTCGGCGGCGCGGCGGAATGTGGGCTGGCGAAGACCAGTTGAAATCTCCGGTCTCGCCACCTTCGGAAAGCCACGCCTTGCCGGATCGTCCTTTATTCGTCGCGTTCTCTTTCCCAGCTTGGATGCCGGTAAAGCAAAAAGGAGAAGCATGTTGACGGGTTTCTATTCCTCTAAATTGTTGAAGGCTGGCCTGGCATCGGCCGCATTGTTCGCCTCGGCTCCCCTCCTCGCTCAGGAAGCTGCGGCTCCGGCTGCGCCAGCTGCCCCGGCGGCCCCATCGGCAACCGCGTCGAGCTTTAGCGAAGCCGAAATCAAGCAGTTCGCCGCCGCAGCGGTTGAAGTGACGAAGATCCAATCGGACAGCAGTATCGCCGCCGCCGACAAGCAGCCCAAGATGCTCGCCGCCCTGCAGGCGTCCGGCATGCCGCCTGAAAAGTTCAACGCCATCGGTCAGGCTGCGGCTACCGATCCCGCCTTGCAACAGCGTATTCAGGCCGCAGCCCCGGCCCAGCCCGCGTCACCGGCTGCCCCTGCAAGTCCGGCAGCCCCAGCCCAGCCAGAATAAGCGCGGTTTCGATAGGGGAGGCGCTTGGCCTGTCGCGCTGGCTGTTCTAAGCGTGCGGCCATGACCTCCCCTCTATGGCACCCTTTCACTCAACACGGCCTTGGCGAACCCATTCCCAAAGTGGTTCGGGCGCAGGGTGCATTATTGCATCTGGAAGATGGCCGGACCCTGATCGACTGCATATCCAGTTGGTGGGTGACGACCCACGGCCATTGCGATCCCCGTATTGCAGCGGCCATCGGCGCGCAGGCCCAGACGCTCGATCAGCTGATCTTTGCCGCCTATACTCACGATCCTGCCGAAGAAGTGGCGCGAGGCCTGATCGATCTCGCTCCGCGCGCCGATGGCCGCGATCCCTTGTCCCACGTCTTTTTTTCTGACAGCGGGTCGACGGCGGTGGAAGTGGCGCTGAAGATGGCGCTGGGCTATTGGCACAATCGCGCTCTTGATGGCTTGTCGGCGCCCCGCCATCATATCCTTGTTCTGGAACATGGCTATCATGGTGACACGATCGGGACGATGTCGATGGGTGAGCGCGGCGTCTATAACGCTGCCTGGACGCCTTTGCTGTTCGATGTGGGCACCATAGCCTTCCCGCATCCAGGTCAGGAAGCAAAGACGCTGGCGGCCTTGGACGCCGCCTGCTCTGCCCCGGAAAAGCCCGCCGCCTTCATCGTCGAGCCGCTCATCCTTGGGGCTGGCGGGATGTTGATGTATTCGTCCGCAGTGCTGCGCGAAATGGCGGCGATCTGCGCGCGTCACGACGTTCTTTTCATCGCGGACGAAGTCATGAC
>CAMPHJ010000113.1 GCA_946885845.1 uncultured Sphingobium sp.
ATACGCCATCGCCGCGATCGTCGGCATCTTGGCGATCAGCCGGTGGCTGGCGATCTTGCGCTGTTTAGGATCGCTGATGTCGGTCGAGTCATGGTAAAATGCCGACAGCGCGCCGACCACGCCGCACATGATCGCCATCGGGTGCGCGTCGCGGCGGAAACCGCGGTAGAATGTGGTCAGCTGCTCATGCACCATGGTGTGCAGCGTGATCGTGCGGGTGAAGTCTTCCAGCTCGGTCTTGGACGGCAGTTCGCCGTTCAGCAGCAGGTAGCTGACTTCCATGAAGCTGGACTGTTCGGCCAGCTGGTCGATCGGATAGCCGCGATGCAGCAGGATGCCCGCGTCGCCATCGATGTAGGTCAGGCCGGAATCGCAGCTCGCCGTCGATGTGAAGCCGGGGTCATAGGTGAACATGCCGGTGTTGGCGTATAGCTTGCGAACGTCGACGACCTTGGGGCCGACCGTGCCACTCAAAATGCCATAATCCTTGGCATTGCCGTCAACGGTCAAAGTGGCGCTGTTATCCGACATCATGTTCTCCTCAATTGCTGCGGCCAGCCGATGTGTACCCGACATCGTTCAGTCGCTTTAAGCTCTCCACTTTCCCAAGCAGGAAAAGGACATCAAAAATGCCCGGCGAAACCGTACGACCGGTCAGCGCCGCACGCAGAGGCTGGGCAACCTTGCCCAGTCCCAGATCGGCTTCCTCCGCCACGCGACGTATCGCTTCATCGATCGCTTCGACCGTCCAGTCCTGAACGGAGCCAAGAGCGTCGGCTGTCTTGCCCAGCAGCGCGCGCGCCGAGTCGTCTAGCAGAGCAAGCGCCTTGTCGTCAAAATCCAGCGGGCAACTTTTGAACAGAAATTCCGCGCCCTCCGCAATTTCGTTAAGCGTCTTGGCCCGCGGCTTTAACGAAGGCATCGCCTGGGTCAGCAATTCGTCGGCCCCGGCGGGCAATTGAGCCATCCCCAACCGCGCGGCAACCCGCGGCGCGGCCAACCCCGCCAGCCGCGCATCATCCGCTTCCCGAAGGTAATGGGCGTTCAGATTCTCCAGCTTCTTGATATCGAACCGGGAAGGCGATTTCCCCACGCCAGAAATGTCAAACAAATCGATGGCTCGTTCACGGGAAATAATTTCCTCATCCCCATATCCCCAACCCAATCTCAGGAGATAATTCAACACCGCTTCGGGCAGCATCCCCATTTCGTCGCGATAAGCGTCCACGCCCAACGCGCCGTGGCGCTTCGACAGCTTTGCGCCATCCGATCCGTGGATCAGCGGGATGTGCGCATAGATAGGTTCTTCCCAACCCATCGCCTTGATGATGCCGAGTTGACGAAAGGCATTGTTGAGATGGTCGTCACCACGGATCACATGGGTCACGCCCATATCATGGTCATCGACGACCACCGCCAGCATATAGGTAGGCGTGCCGTCCGAACGCAGCAGGATCATATCGTCCAGCTCAGCATTCTGCACGACAACGCGGCCCTGAACGGCGTCTTCGATCACTGTTTCGCCTTCGCGCGGAGCTTTCAGCCGAATGACATAAGGCGCACTGGCTGGAGCGTCAGACGGGTCGCGGTCACGCCAGCGGCCGTCGTAGCGCATCGGTTGCTTCGCCGCCCGCTGTTGCTCGCGCAATTCGGCCAGTTCCTCCTGGGTCGCGTAGCAACGATAGGCATCGCCTTGGGCCAGCAGCTGGTTGGCCACTTCGGCATGGCGGGCCGATCGCTCGAACTGGAAAACGGCAGGCCCGTCGCCCCCCAGGCCGAGCCAGTCCAAGCCGTCAAATATTGCAGCGACGGCATCCTCAGTCGAACGTGCGCGATCCGTATCTTCGACCCGTAGCAAGAACTTGCCGCCATGGTGACGAGCGAACAGCCAGTTGAAGAGCGCAGTGCGTGCGCCGCCAATATGAAGAAATCCGGTTGGCGACGGCGCAAAACGGGTTACGACCTGCTTGTTCAAACCCGTTGCACTCACCGCGAAATTCCCTGACATGCGCCTTGCTCATTCATGAACGCGACGCCCCCTAGCATGGCTTTTGAGCCACGACAAACCTCCGTTGGCGGGAACATCCGTCAACGGGTCGCGCGGGTTTTTGCTCGTTTGGAAGAAGGACTGGAGGAGGAGCGGGAACAACTGGCCCTGTGGGTTCCTGTGGCGATCGGCATCGGCATTGTCGCGTGGTTTCTATTGCCCAATCGATCGGAATGGCTTGGATTCTGCTGCGTTTCCTTGGCCATCGCGAGTGTTGGCCTTGCTCTGCCGACGGGCGGACGGATGCAGCAGGTCTTGGTCATGGGTGGCGTCCTGGCATGTGCGGGATGCGTACTGATCTGGGGCAAAGCGGTGGCCGTGGGAACGCCGCCGCTCGCGCGACCTGTCTTCATGGAAGTGACGGGCGAAGTGAAGGCAGTGAACGCGATTCCCGCGCAGCAGATGAGTCGGATATTGCTGCAGCCCCTCGCGGCGCCTTCATTGCCACGGCTTATTCGGGTGAACATCGACGAAGGCGATATGCCCCAAGGTGTGGGGGAAGGAGCGATTATCCGCTTTCGTGTGCGATTGATGCCCCCAGCCGCAGCAAGTCTGCCGGGAGGATATGATTTCGCGCGCCGCGCCTATTTTCAAGGCATTGGTGCAACGGGCAGGGCGCTAAAGCCGCTGACGGTGCTTCGGCCGTCGGTCAGCGAACGTCCTCTGCGGGCGCGTCTGTTCGCACATATTAATGGGCGCGTCAGCGGACCGGGGGCGGGTATTGCGGCGGCCCTCGCCACCGGCGATCAAGGTGCGATCCCGGAAGAAGATGCGGAAGCGATGCGGAACAGTGGACTTGCTCACCTGCTGTCTATCAGCGGCCTGCACGTCACGGCGCTGGTCGGGGCAGTAATTTTTCTGCTGATGCGGTTGATGGCGCTCAGCCGACGTGCAGCGCTAGATTGGCCGCTGATGTTGATCGCTGCGGCCGGTGGAGCGTTGGCGGGGATTGGCTATACATTGCTGACCGGGGCGGAAGTGCCCACCGTGCGGTCATGCGTTGCGGCGTTGCTGGTATTGGGCGGGCTAGCGCTCGGGCGGGATGCCATCACCTTGCGCCTGGTGGCAGCTGGAGCCGTACTGGTGCTAATGCTCTGGCCCGAAGCGCTGATGGGGCCGAGCTTCCAGATGAGCTTTGCTGCTGTGGTGGCACTCGTGGCCTTAGGTGAGCATCCCGGATTTCGAAATTTCGTCGCAGCTCGTGACGAAGGTATGTCGCGGCGGTTGGTTCG
>CAMPHJ010000114.1 GCA_946885845.1 uncultured Sphingobium sp.
TGACAGCGGCCAAGGCGGCAGCGCCCATGTCCAGCATGAGCCCATAGCAATAGAGCCGCTGCATGCGGCGCGGCGACGCCCGATTTTCCTCCTGAACGGCAAAACGGATTAGCGGTTGCCAGGATTCGAAGCGCAGGATGCGCTCCACGACCCGATTATAGGACAGGACCAGCACCATGACGCCATAGGTCGCTGGTCCCAAGGACCGGGCGGCCATGGCGACGCTTACCAGCATGATGAGGGCATTCAGGAAATTTCCTGACAGTAAATGCCCAACGGCGACCAAGCGTGTGCGCGTACCCTTTACAAGGAACGCGCCAAACCTGTCGCGCAGTATCCGCAGGGCGCGCGGTGCGCCCTGATTGATCGGATATGTCATGATGACCCCTTTGGGCCGGTAATTGTCAGGATTGGCTCAGCGCGCCGCCAATTCCATGGACGGAAGCTGCGCGGCAGGCGGAATATGCATGCCGACGGGCAGATCCGGTTCCACTTCGGTCACACGGCCACGCATGCCGTGATTAGCGGCCCAGATCGCTGCCTGAGTGCGGTTCTTGACGCGGAGCTTGCGAAGCACCGCCTTCACATGAACCTTCACGGTCGCTTCACTGATTTCCATACGCTTGGATATGACCTTGTTGGGGCACCCCATGATGAGCCAGCGGAGGATTTCAAGTTCGCGATCGGACAGGCAGGCCGCGTCTACCGGGCGCTCGACTTCCAGTGCATCCGCAAGGCTCGGCCTCGACTGCAATTCATCTGCCAACTGGGGTGGCAGCACCCGCTCACCCATTGCCACCAGTCGCAAGGTAGCAACCAGCCGGTCGCAGGAAATTTCCTTCACGATATAGCCCAGCGCGCCCAGCTGGAACGCCTTCAACATGATCTGGAAATCGAAGCGGTCGGACAAGAGGACAAGGTAGGAACAGGAAAAACGCTTCTTGAGGAGAGACAATTTGTCCTCATCAAGATCATCCATCCCATTGTCGATGAGCAGGAGCGCCGGAGCATTATCCTCCTCGGGCATTTCCACCATCTCCAGTGCGGAGGCGATAGTGGCAAATTGCGTCACTCGGAACTCGCGATCCATGAGGATCCTGCTAAGTCCCTCTCTTACGATTGCATTTCCGCACAACAGACGCACATTGACTGGGTAAGCCATTGGGTGTTCCCCTCATGATCCCTTCCATCTTCGCTCGCAGGCCCCGAAGAAGTATGGAAGTCCAGTTATCAAATGCCTGCAGTGCAACCCTTTCTTTTGCTTTCAACAACTTATGACTAGCACATTTCCAGCTATAGAGTCCTACAAAGCATGATGGAAATTTAGGATTATACTAAGATTCCGTTAAAATACTGATTTTATCGGGTATTTTTGGAAATCCAGGGCAACATATCGTTAATGAAAGGCCCGAATTAAACCTTTTGATGTAAGACGAACGTTTTAAGAATCGGATGATATAGCCACCTTTCTACCTACCTAAACGGCTGGACCAAAGGCAGGAAGAGAATCGAAGAAACGCCGATTAAGAAAGCTAAGCAACTGATATGCCAGCATTCATACCATTACCGGATTTATCATGAATGATGCGGGGGACGCCGACTGACAGACGTTGGGGGTAGAAACAGCAAAAATGGGCGAGTCGGCACCCTGAAATAACGGTCGTGGCAGCTTGGGCGACCTCTTTAGCCCACCTGCCGGATCATGACGAACGCCTCCGCTGCAGGGCGGTAGACCGTAGCCCCCCTGAATGTCGCCAAGGCCCGGATGGCGTCGATCGACCGCTCGTCGGGACTCGGTTTAACCTGCGTCTCAAAGGTCGAAAACGCCGCGATCTTAGCATCTATCGTGGCGCTGATATCGATGAAAACATTGGGAATGAAAGCGGGCGTGACACCGGGCGCCAGCCAATTGGTTTCAGACAGCGTTTCATAGGCCAGCACGCATGCCGGGCCGCTGCTGGAGCGAGGCCGGGCATGAACCATCGCCGCGTTGAACACGATCTGATGATCCAGATGTATATCGCCGATAAACGGAACCAGCATAAGGTCCGGTTCTATACGCGACAGCGCAGCTGACAGGGCATGGTTCAAATCGCTGCGTGGAACCTGGTCGAGCGCAGCGGCAGGAAAATCGAGGAAATGTGTCTTCGCAACGCCAATCATGGCGTGAGCGTTTAGCGTTTCGCGGCGAATGCGATCGACCAGGCCCTGTTCGAACAAGGGCGGCTGGCCACGCGTGACGACGATCACATGCACCTCTATCCCGGCCGCAACCGCACGCGCCATGGTGCCACCGCAACCTAATATCTCATCGTCCGGGTGGGGCGCCACAACGGCGATTCTGCGAACAGTCGATAGCAGATCCATTCATTCATTCCCCAAGCTGGACATGCAATCTGGGCGGCTTTTCAGCCCCGCTCCAGTCCGTAACGGCGAGCGCGGTTCGATTTCCGCACATCACGGTAAAGCTGTTGTCAGCGCGCGCAATCACCTGCCCAGACCGGGCAAGATGCGGTTCTGCATTTTCGACCGATGCGGCCCAGATATGAAGATCAGCCGCATTCAGCCGGGTAAACGCGCCGGGATAAGGACGCCCCGACGCGCGGATGAGGCGCGCCACGTCGGACGCGGGCAAGCTCCAATCGATCAAGCCGTCCATCGGCGTCCGCCGTGCTGCCCAGGTCGCGCATACCTCATCCTGCATAATGCGTCCTGCTTCGTCCCGCGCGAGCGCGCCGAGCGAGCGGTCAAGCATCGTCGCCAAGGCCGACATGTGCTTTGCATAAAGGGAAGATGCGGTTTCAAGCGGGGCGACGTGGAAAAACTGCTGGTCCAGGATCGCCCCCGTATCGGTGCCCGCATCTATCCAGAACAATGATCCCGCCGTAATCGGTTCTTGCCTGAGAATCGTCCAGGGTATGGCGGCCCGGCCGCGAAGCCGGGGCAATGCCGCAGGGTGATATCCAATGACGCGGTCGCTGAAGCGCTCCAGGAAACGCGGCCCGCAAATCTGGGACCAGCCCATGACGAACACATAATCGGGACGTACATTTGCCATGGCATCCAATGCTTCGTCCCTGTTGATGTTATCGACATGGATCACGGGGCAGTCCCTGGCACGC
>CAMPHJ010000115.1 GCA_946885845.1 uncultured Sphingobium sp.
GACGGGATCGGCAATGGATCGGCGGCGCGGGAATTGTCGGCGATCCGCGGGTTCCTGCAGTTCACCGGCGGTGATGATGCGCGTGTGCCACTGCTGAAAGGACCAAAGGTGAAGCGTGGCCTGCCCCGGCCCATATCGCCTGATGAAGCCCTGGCTCTGGCGGGAGAGATCGCTGAAACAGCGCGCGAAGGATGGATCGGCGCGCGCGACTGGGCGGTCCTGCTGCTGCTTTATGGCGCTGGGCTGCGCATCGGCGAGGCAATGGGTTTGATGGGCGATGTGCTGCCGCTGGGCGACACGTTCCGCGTAACTGGCAAGCGCGGCAAGACGCGAATCGTGCCATTGCTGCCACAGGTGCGCGCCGCAATCGAAGCCTATGTGGCGGCTTGTCCTTATCCGATGGCGCGGGATGAAACGCTGTTCCGGGGCGCGCGCGGCGGGCCGTTGTCGGCGGCGATCATCCGGCGCGCGGTGCAGGGCGCGCGTGGACGGCTGGGGCTGTCGGACCGCACCACACCCCATGCCCTGCGCCACAGTTTCGCAACGCATTTGCTGGGGCGCGGAGCCGACTTGAGATCGCTGCAGGAATTGCTGGGGCACGCCAGCCTGTCGTCTACCCAGATTTACACGCAGGTGGATGCCGCGCACCTTCTGGATGTGTACAGGAACGCCCATCCACGGGCCTGACCCTTTCCGACGGACAGGAAAAGTCAGCCGCGCGGCTTCCATGTCGCCAGTCGCCACAGGTAAAGCCCAATTGCGCCCACCACGCAGGCAGTGGCGGCAGGCCCGACATATTTGTCGATCTCGCTGAAATTCTGGCCCAGAAAATATCCGGCATAGGCCAATATGATATTCCAGATCAGCGCGCCGCCCGCCGTCCAGGCCAGGAATTTGACATGGCCCATGCGGAACAGGCCCGCCGGCAGCGAGATCATGGTGCGAAATGCGGGCAGGAACCGGAACACGAACACGACGATCTGGCCATATTTGCCGAATATATGATCCAGCGCCTCAACGTCCCGCCACTCCAGCGTAGCCCAGCGACCATAACGGTCCACCAATGGCTTCAGCCGGGCGAAGCCCAATATGTGCCCGACCAGATACCAGAAATAATTGCCCACGGTTGTGCCCAGCGTGCCCGCGACGAGCAGCCATTCCATCGCCATGCGGCCCTGCCCGACCCGGATACCGCCTATGCCCATGATCAGTTCGGACGGGATCGGGGGGAAGACATTTTCCAGGATCATCAGGGCAAAAATGCCCCAATAGCCGCCCGCGTCGATGAGGTTCAGGACCCAGTCCGTCATGCGACAGGCCGCCCGGCATCGTTCCGTGCTCCTGCGAAGGCAGGAGCCCAGTTCGACCGGTGGGCCTGGGCTCCTGCCTTCGCAGGAGCACGCTGCGCCATTCTGATCAGGCAGCCACCCGAGCGGCCAGGCGCGCGTCGATGGCGTCCCAGATCATGCCGCCGGTATCGGTGCCGTTAAAGGCATCGATCGAAACGATGCCGGTGGGCGAAGTCACATTGATTTCAGTCAGCCATTCTCCACCGATAACGTCGATGCCGACGAACAACAGACCCCGACGCTTCAATTCCGGCCCCATCGCCGCGCAGATTTCCAGCTCCCGGTCTGTAAGTTCCGTGCGTGCAGCGGACCCGCCAACAGCCAGATTCGAACGGATTTCGCCCGCGCCGGGAATGCGGTTGATCGCGCCCGCCACTTCGCCGTCGATCAGGACGATACGCTTGTCGCCTTGCGCGACGCCGGGGATGAAGGCCTGAACCATGAAAGGCTCGACCCATGAAGCGTTGAACAGTTCCACCAGCGCCGACAGGTTCGCGCCAGACTGCCCCACGTGAAAGACCGCGTTGCCCGCATTGCCATAGAGCGGCTTGACGACGATCTCGCCATGTTCGGCCAGGAAGCTGCGCACTTCGGCCAGGTCGCGCGTGATCATCGTCGGTGGCATGAAGCGCGCATAGTCCAGCACGAACAGCTTTTCCGGGGCGTTGCGGACGGACGCGGGATCGTTCACCACCAGCGTTTCTTCCTGCACCCGTTCCAGCAAATGGGTGGCAGTGATGTAGCTCAGGTCAAAGGGTGGGTCCTGACGCATCAGGACGACATCCACCTCGCGGCCCAGGTCCAGCAGTTCAGGCTCGCCAAGGGCGAAATGGCCGCCCTCCACCTTCTGCACCTTCACCGGGCGCGCCCTCGCCAGCACGCGCCCGTCGCGATAGGTGAGGTCGGGCGCGAGATAATGGTAGAGGCGATGCCCCCTCGCCTGCCCCGCCAGCATGATGTGAAAGGTGGAATCGCCCCTGATGTTGATCCCTTCCATCGGGTCCATCTGCACGGCGACGGTGAGAGGGTTGAGTTGGGTCATCTGCTTTTATGTCTCCGTTCGGGCTGAGCCTGTCGAAGCCCCTCCCTTTCTTGACGAGAAGTGAAGCCCTTCGACAAGCTCAGGGCGAACGGACGAGAGCGGCTCAGCTCCCATGCCAGACATTCGCCAGATGGCGCGGCGGACGCCCCGGCGCAAGGAGGATCACGTCGATCCGCATGTCATCGTCCGGCTGCGCCAGGTCGTGGAACAGGATTTCGGCGGCAGATGCGACGCGCGAAAGCCGACGTTCGTCGATGGCCAGGTCGAGGTCTGCGGCAGTGGCGCGCGCCTTCACCTCGACAAAGGCGAGCATCGCGCCCCGCCGGGCAACCAGGTCTACCTCCCCCGCCGGCGTGCGCAGGCGGCGGCCCACAATGCGCCAGCCCTTGAGCCGCAACCACCATCCGGCAATGCGCTCCGCCTGACGGCCCCGCCTTTCCGCCTGCTGCCGCTTCATCCCTTCAGTTCCAGGGCGCGGTCATACAGCGCGCGACGGTCAAGGCCGAGCTTCTTGGCGACCTCCCCCGCCGCCTTGGAAACGGGTAGCCGCTCCATCGCTTCGATCAGGGCGGCGTCGGCATCTTCGGCGCTGGCGGGCGGGGCTTCGCCGGGCGGGCCGACGATGACGACTATTTCTCCCTTGGGCGGGGCGTCGGCATAGCG
>CAMPHJ010000116.1 GCA_946885845.1 uncultured Sphingobium sp.
AATTCCGTGACCTGTTGTCCATCGCGCAGGACGATGGCGTCGCGCCCGACCAGGTCGATACGGCTGATATGCGCGTCCAGGTTGATGCGGATGCACGGCCACCGCAGGCGGGCGGCGATCTGCTCGATATGGCTCGACTTGCCGGTGCCGTGATAACCCTGGACCATGACGCGGCGATTGAATGCGAAGCCCGCCAGGATCGCCAGCGTGGTGTCGGGATCGAACACATAGGCGGGGTCGATGTCGGGCACCCGCTCGTCCGCTTCGGAAAAGGCCGGGATCTTAAGGTCGACATCGACGCCGAACATCTCGCGCGCGTCCACTTCCCGGTCGGGCGCGGCCAGCAGCGTTTCGGATCTTGTATCGGGCTGGACGTTGGAAATGTCGGTCATGCGCGCAGTTCTTTCTGAATGATCTTTCCAGCCCCTAACCGATCGAGGAAGGGCGTGTCGATAGAGTGGGGCTTCGTCTCGCGGCGATCAAGCGGCCCCACATGGTGAATTGATCTGATAGCTCAGGCGAAAGCGACAGCCTTGCGCAGCAGTCCATAGGCTTCAATGACGGCCTGCAGCGCGTTTTCGTGGCTGCGGTCGCCGCCATTATGGTCGGGATGATAGCGGCGCAGCAGTTCGGTATAACGCTGGCGCAGGGCCTTGCGATCCGCGTCAATGGGCAGCCCCATGACGGCCATCGCCTTGCGATCCTCATTCGACAGGAATTTGCCGTCCTGCCGCGTCTGGCTGTCGGCGCGGGCCTTGGCCATCCGATCCTTGAACTTCGCGCCGATGGCGTCCAGCGGATCGGAAAAATCGCTCCAGCGTGGGGGCGGGCTGGCCGCGCGGGATGAAAAGGCGCGGGTTTCCCGATCCCATCCGGCATAAGGACGCTGCGCAGCGGCAATTTCATCCGCGCTCATGCCGCTGAAGAAATTATAGCCCTGGTTGAATTCACGCACATGGTCGAGGCACAGCCAGCGCCAGCGCGGCCCTTCATGGCTGGACGCGCCTCCTTCTACCGGTGGCGCGCGAAACTCGCCTGGCTCCTCGCATCCTTTGGCGGCGCAGGGGTGGTCGCTTTCCACCCGGCCATGGAAACGGTTGAAACGTCGGTTCGAAAACGGGTCGCTGGCCACGATTGTCCTGATGCATGGATGAGCAAAACTCCTATATAGGGGCGATGAGCATGCAACTAAAAGGCCCCGTGGCCACACAGATCGAAGCGCGGCTGCGCGCCGCCCTGTCGCCTGAACATCTCGCCGTGATCGACGACAGCGATCGGCACCGCGGTCATGCAGGTCATGACGGTTCGGGTGAAAGCCATTTCACGGTTGAGATCGTGTCGGCCCAATTCTCCGGCCAGAATCGAGTGGCGCGGCAACGCATGGTGAATGCGGCGCTGGCCGAACTGCTGCGTGACAAGGTCCACGCCCTCGCGATCAAGGCGCGCGCGCCCGGCGAGGGGTGAAGCGCGCGGTCGGCATCTGCAACCTTCTCTCCATTGGCCAAAATATCGAACAGGACGCCCCATGATCCCTGACGACATCATCACCCAGACGATCACCCCGACCACGCATGATCTGGGCGACTTTCGCGTCCACCGCTCATTGCCTGCGCGGGAACGGACCATGGTGGGGCCGTTCATCTTCTTCGATCAGGCCGGGCCAGCGCGGATCGGGGCGGGGCAGGGCATCGACGTTCGCCCGCACCCGCACATCAACCTCGCGACCGTGACCTATATGTTCGAGGGCGCGTTCGTTCACCGCGATTCGCTGGGCACCGAACAGTTGATTGAGCCGGGCGCTGTCAACCTTATGACGGCGGGCAGCGGCATCGTTCATTCCGAACGATCGCCCGATGGGGAACGGGCAAAGCTGTCCAAGCTGTCGGCGATCCAGACATGGCTCGCGCTGCCCGACGGGCTGGAGGAGATGCCGCCCGCCTTTGAACATGTGGGCGAAGGCGGCATGCCCATCGTCGATTGCGGCCATGCCCGCGCGCGGGTGATCATGGGGACATTGTGGGGCGAAACATCCCCCGTGACGACCTATGCGAACACCATCTATGCCGATATCCAGCTGTCCCCCGGCGGCAGGGTCCCCATCGACGCAGAGGCGGAAGAGCGCGCCATCTATGTCGCGGGCGGCGACGCGGCGCTCGACGGCGTGGCGCTTGCGCCCCAGACGCTCTATGTGCTGCGCCCCGGCACGCGCGCCACATTGATGAGCGTCGATGGCGGGCGCGTGATGCTGTGCGGTGGCGAAGCGTTCCGCACGCCGCGACATGTCTGGTGGAACTTCGTGTCGTCAAATGTCGACCGGCTGTATCAGGCGCGGGAGGATTGGGAGGCGATGCGTTTTCCGCTGATCCCCGGCGACGACCATGAATTCATCCCCATCCCCAAGGGAAGGCCCAAAACCGTCAGCTATCCTTGATGCGTCGGGTGCGCCGACCTGCGGCTCGGTCGCCTATTGGACAAAGGTCAAGGACAGGTTTTCGGCATTTTTGGGAATGTCGATCCGGCTTTCGTTGATCGACGCTTCCTCACCGGGTTTCAGGCTGTTGCGATCCGCCTTGGTGGTCCAGCTGAAGACCAGGCGATTTTGCTGGTCGCGCAGTTGCACCAGCACGGGCGGCACGGGCAGAACATCCTTGCCGCTGTTCACGATGCGCGCGCCGAATGCGAAATATTCCTCACCCGTCGGCAATTTGCGGCGCTCGGCAGGCTTGGACAGATAGAATAGCAGATCCGGGTCGCCTTCTTCGGCAACAAAACCCAGATTCACAGCCCAGCTGGGCGTGCCGAAATACCAGAGGCCACCGCCCAACGCAGCCATGGCCAGAAAAAAGGCGACGGCGGCATAGGTCCATAGCTTCAGGCGGTTGCGCCGGGGCCGGGACCTGGCCGGGGGTTGCTCTTCCAGCTGTTGCCCCGCCCGCCCGTAAATATCATCGGTGCGATAGTCATCATCCACCGCCGGAGCGACCGCTGGG
>CAMPHJ010000117.1 GCA_946885845.1 uncultured Sphingobium sp.
GATGATGCCATAACGGCGATGGCATATCCCGGAGAAGAGGTGGAGCCGCCCCGGCAATCGACGCGCGAAGGCAAGGCGCGATGCAGCGCGCGTTGGCTGCTGTCTGCTTTCTATATGGCGGCGGGGATTGCGCACCTGATGCGGCCCACGGGTTTTCTGGCCATCATGCCGCCTTGGGTGCCCTACCCTTCCGACATTGTCGCGATGACGGGCGTGGCTGAAATCGCGGGTGCCGTGGCCCTGCACATTCCACGGCTGCGCGGGGCAGCCGGGCTGGGCCTGGCGCTCTATGCCCTGTGCGTCTGGCCTGCCAATTTTCATCACGCGATCAACGATATCCCACTGGGCGGCGTGCATCCGGGCTGGTGGTATCATGGGCCGCGCCTTGCACTGCAGCCTGTCATCATCTGGTGGGCGCTATGGGCCAGCGGAGTGACCGGCTGGACCTTTTTCCGGCGGGGCTGACTCCGGGCGATTGTGTTTGCAAGCCAGAGCCTTACTGTGCCGGGCCAATCCGACAGAGGCAGAGAGAGCGATGACCCGGCACATCCCCTGGATATTGATAGCGATCGTCGGCGCGGCTGCTTTGTCAGTGGTCGCGCTGTCCCGTGGTGAGGCCGTCAACGCGCTGTGGATCGTGGTTGCCGCGATCAGCAGCTTTTTGGTCGCCTACCGCTATTATGCGCTCTACATCGGGCGGGTCGTGATGCGGCTGGACGATGGCCGCCCTACCCCCGCCGTGCGGCGCGCCGACGGGCTGGATTATGTGACCACGGACAGGGTCGTGCTGTTCGGCCATCATTTCGCGGCCATCGCAGGCGCAGGTCCTCTAGTCGGCCCGGTCCTGGCCGCGCAGATGGGCTATCTGCCCGGCACGATCTGGATCATCGCGGGCGTGGTGCTGGCAGGCGCGGTGCAGGATTTCATGATCCTGTTCATATCCATGCGCCGGGACGGCAAGTCGCTGGGCGAACTCATCCGCATGGAAATGGGTCAGGTCGCGGGCACGATCGCGCTGTTCGGCGCATTCATGATCATGGTCATCATTCTGGCGGTGCTGGCGTTGATCGTGGTGAAGGCGCTGGCCGAAAGCCCGTGGGGCATGTTCACCGTCGCGGCGACCGTGCCGCTGGCGATGTTCATGGGCGCCTATACCCGATGGATCAGGCCGGGGCGGATCGGGGAAGTGTCGCTGATCGGGCTGGTCGGCCTGCTGGCGGCGATCGTTTATGGCCAATCCATCGCGGCTTCGTCCTTCTGGGGACCGGTCTTTACCTTCACGCCGTTGCAGCTTTGCTGGATATTGATCGGCTATGGCGCGGTGGCGTCGGTGCTGCCGGTGTGGCTGTTGCTGGCGCCGCGCGATTATCTGTCGACCTTCCTGAAGATCGGCGCGATCGCCGCGCTGGCGATCGGCATCGTCATCATGGCCCCGCCGCTGAAAATGCATGCGGTGACGCAGTTCGTGAACGGCAACGGGCCGGTATGGTCGGGCGGCCTGTTCCCGTTCCTGTTCATCACCATCGCCTGTGGGGCGGTGTCCGGTTTTCACGCGCTGATCGCGAGCGGCACCACGCCCAAACTGATCGCGCGGGAAAGCGACGCCCCGATCATCGGCTATGGCGCGATGCTGATGGAAGCATTTGTCGCGATCATGGCGCTGGTGGGTGCTTCGATCCTCGACCCCGGCATTTATTTCACAATGAACAGTCCGGCGGCAGTCATCGGCACGGACGCCAGCAGCGCGGCGGCGGCGGTGACGGCGATGGGATTCCCGATCGCACCCGATGTCATCGCGCAGACGGCAAAGGATGTTGGCGAACATACGATCATCTCACGCACCGGCGGCGCGCCGACGCTGGCCGTGGCGATGGCGGAGATATTCTCCCACGTGGTGGGCGGCCCGGCGATGAAGGCATTCTGGTATCATTTCGCGATCCTGTTCGAAGCGCTGTTCATCCTGACCGCCGTGGATGCGGGCACGCGCGCCGGGCGGTTCATGCTGCAGGACCTGATCGGGCTGGCGGTGCCGTCGTTCAAGGAAACGAGTTCCCTGTTGCCTGGCCTTGTCGCGACGGCGCTGACGGTCGCGGCCTGGGGATTTTTCCTGTATCAGGGCGTGACCGATCCGCTGGGCGGGGTTAACACGCTGTGGCCGGTGTTCGGCATTTCCAACCAGATGCTGGCGGCCATCGCGCTGATGCTGGCGACGGCGGTCCTGTTCCGCATGAAGCGGGAACGCTATGCCTGGGTCACGATTGTCCCGACGGTCTGGTTGCTGATCTGCACCCTGTCAGCGGGGCTGTTGAAGCTGTTTTCCGCCGATCCCAAGGTCGGGTTCCTGGCCCATGCCGACAGGTTCAGCGCGGCGGCGAACCAGGGCGATGTGCTGGCCCCGGCAAAGTCGATGGCGGAAATGCGACAGATCATCTTCAACGACCGGGTGGACGCTGGCCTGGTCGCGCTGTTCCTGGCAGTGGTGCTGTCAGTGCTGTTCTTCACCATCCGCACCTGCCTCGCCGCACGGCGGATCGCCCAGCCCACCGCCAGGGAAATTCCGGCGCAACTGGTTGCAGCGGAATGAGCGGCTGGCTGCCCCGCATCCGGCAAATCGCGGCGATGATGGTCGGCATGCCCGATTATGACGCCTATCTGGCCCATATGCGCGATCACCATCCCGGCCAGGCGGCCATGGACCGCAGGCAGTTTTTCCGCGAACGGCAGGAAGCGCGCTATGGCGGGCGCAATGGGGGGAAATGCTGTTGAAGGTCAGCCCTTGGCGTTGAAACCCGCGACCATGCCCGCCGCGATCGACAGGGCGATTTCAGCGGGTCCGACTGCGCCGATGTCCAGCCCGGCAGGCCCGTCAATCCGGGACAGGTCG
>CAMPHJ010000118.1 GCA_946885845.1 uncultured Sphingobium sp.
TTCACAGGCCCGATCGGAGCATGGAGCTGGGTCTACGCCTTCGCACGCCCAGTCGGAGCGTGGGGCTGAGTCGACGCCTTCCCAGGAGCAGCCGAAGCGCGGGGACGAGACGGATGAACGGGACCGCGGCGCGTCATGATCAGCCGCATCCTCATCCTGGTCGCGCGCGTCTGGCAGCTTGGCCCTTCGCGCATATTGCCGCCGACGTGCCGCTATGCCCCATCCTGTTCGGAATATGCCATTCAGGCGCTGCGCAAATATGGTGCGGTCAAGGGTAGCTGGCTGGCGACTAAGCGGCTAATGCGATGCCACCCATGGGGCGGTTCGGGTTACGACCCGGTCCCATAATATCGAATTCAATACGGCGGAGCCGACAATCGTGGACGACAAGAAGAATATCATTCTGGCGGTGCTGCTGACCGCGGCGATCCTGTTCGGCTGGCCCTATATCGCAGATCATTTCTTTCCGGCGGCCAACCCGCCCGCCACGAAGATCGAAGGTGGCAAGGCCCAGCCGCTGCCCAAGCCCGGCGCCGATCCGACCGCGGACAGCCCGTCCGCCATCCGCGACCGCAATCTGGTGCTGCAGGAAAGCCCGCGCGTGCCCATCCGCACGCCCAAGCTGACCGGGTCGATCAACCTGAAGGGCGCGCGCATCGATGATATCGTGCTGCCCACCTATGGCGAAACCATTGCGAAAAATGCCCCTGCCGTGCGGCTGTACAGCCCGTCGGGGACGAAGGACGCCGCATTTGCCGGTTTCGGCTGGCAGGGCGAAGGTTTGAAGCTACCCGACGCCAACAGCGTGTGGACGGCGGAGGGCAACGAACTGACGCCGACCAGCCCGGTCACGCTGCGCTGGAACAATGGCGCGGGCCAGAATTTTGAAATCCGCTTCACCGTCGACCAGAATTACATGATCACCGCGCAGCAGAAGGTGTCGAACAGCGGCGCGGGCGTGGTGAGCGTGAAACCCTATGGCTATGTCAGCCGGATGGGCATTCCCCATGACCCCGACACATGGACGATCCATATCGGACCGATGGGCGTGTTCAACGGCGCGGCCAATTATGACGTCAATTACCAGGACCTGGACGAAGGCCCGTCGACCCAAAGCTTCCAGTCGACCGGCGGCTGGCTGGGCTTTACGGACAAATATTGGCTGTCCGCGCTGGTCCCCGATCAGAACGCCGCCTTTAGCGGGCAATTCCGTAAAGGCGCGGGCACCCAATATCAGGCGGATTACAGCCTGCAGCCCACGGTGCTGGCGTCCGGCAAGGCGATTACCCAGACCGCCCGCCTGTTCGTCGGCGCGAAGGAAGTGAAGACGCTGGAAGCCTATCAGGACGCAGGCGTGCCGCTGTTCGACCGCGCGATCGACTGGGGCTGGTTCTACTGGTTTGAAAAGCCGATCTTCGCCCTGCTGCACTGGCTGTTCGAACATATCGGCAATTTCGGCGTCGCCATCATCTGCCTGACCTTCGTCGTCCGGGCGCTGATGTTCCCGGTCGCCCAGCGCCAGTTCGCCAGCATGGCGGCGATGCGCGCGGTGCAGCCCAAGATGAAGGCGCTGCAGGAGCAATATAAGGACGACAAGCCCAAGTTGCAGCAGGAGATGATGGCGCTGTACAAGCGGGAAAAGGTGAACCCGCTTGCCGGATGCCTGCCCATCTTCATCCAGATCCCGATCTTCTTTGCCCTGTACAAGGTGTTGCAGCTGACGATCGAAATGCGCCATCAGCCTTTCGTGCTGTGGATCCAGGATTTGTCCGCGCCCGATCCGCTGCACATCCTGAACCTGTTTGGCCTGCTGCCCTTCACCCCGCCGTCCTTCCTGGCGATCGGCGTGCTGGCGCTGCTGCTGGGCATTTCCATGTGGTTGCAGTTCAAGCTGAACCCAGCCCAGATGGACCCGATGCAGCAGCAGATATTTTCGATCATGCCATGGATGATGATGTTCATCATGGCGCCGTTCGCGGCAGGCCTGCTGGTCTACTGGATCACCAACAACTGCCTGTCGATGCTGCAGCAATGGTGGCTGTACAAGCGCCATCCCGTGCTGAGCGCGGCGGCTGTGAAGTAACAGGGACCCGTCCGGGCTGAGCTTGTCGAAGCGCTGCTTTTAACCTGCAGAGAAGAAGAGCCCTTCGACAAGGCTCAGGGCGAACGGAGTTTGCGGTGACCGAACAAGATAATCCCGACCTGATCGAGGAAGCGCGCAAGGTCTTCGCCGGGCCGATCGCGTTCCTGAGATCAGCGCCAGACCTGAAATTCCTGCCGGACATGTCGGTCAACGAAGTCGCTTTCGCGGGCCGGTCCAATGTCGGCAAGTCGTCGCTTCTGAACGCGCTGACCGGTCGCAACGGCCTGGCCCGCACGTCGAACACGCCGGGCCGCACGCAGGAACTGAACTTCTTCGACGTGGGCGATCCGCTGCGGTTCCGGCTGGTGGACATGCCGGGCTATGGCTATGCCAAGGCGCCCAAGGACATTGTGCGCAAATGGCGGTTCCTGGTGAATGATTATCTGCGCGGCCGGGCGGCGCTGAAGCGGACGCTGGTCCTGATCGACAGCCGCCATGGCATCAAGGATGTCGACACCGAGATTTTCGACATGCTGGACGGCGCCGCCGTCAGCTATCGCATCATATTGACGAAGGCGGACAAGGTGAAGGCCAGCGAGCTGGCCGAAGTGACGCAGGCGACCGCCGACGCGATCCGCAAGCGGCCCGCCGCCCATCCTGACATTATCCAGACGTCGAGCGAAAAGGGCATGGGCATCGCCGAATTGCGCGCTGCCGTGCTGGAGAGCGTGACGCAGGGCTGAGGACGCCTGCGCAGGGGCGTATCCAAGGCCGGACTGGGCTCCTGCCT
>CAMPHJ010000119.1 GCA_946885845.1 uncultured Sphingobium sp.
AGCCGCCGTCTGGCGCTGGCGGCGGAGACGTCGGGGGTTACCGCCTTCGTGCTGCGGATTGGCGGCGATCCGGTGCCAAGCGCGGCGGAAACGCGATGGCGAGTGGAGGCCGCGCCATCCGTGCCGTTGCCGGGCAATGCGCCGGGCATGAGCGCCTTTTCGCTTAACCTGCTGCGCCGCCGCTCCGGCCCGGATGGCATGACGTGGCGGATGGTGTGGAATAGCGAACGGGGAGATTTTGGAGAAGAGTGCGATGAACGCCATGAGCATGGATGGGCAAGCGGAGGACGCGCTGACGAGGCGGCGTTACCTGGCGCTGTGGTTCCCCTTCCTGCCGGTCGACCGGCTGCGCATCGCGCGGCCTGATCTGTGGCAGGCGCAGGCCGGTGCCGCGCCGGTCGCCATCGTGGAGGCCGTGCGCGGGGCGATGCGCCTTGTCACGCCGGATACCGACGCGCTGGCGCTGGGCCTGAGCGCGGGCATGACTCTGGCCGATGCGCGGGCGCAAGAGCCTGACCTTGTCAGCTTCGAAGCCGATCCTCATGCCGATCAGGATTGGCTGGAGCGGCTGTGCGATGGATGCGCGCGTTATACGCCGATCGCTGCGATCGATCCGCCGCATGGGCTGATGCTGGACATCACCGGCTGCGCGCATCTGTGGGGCGGGGAGGAAGCGTTGGCGCTTGAGGCAGCGGACCGTTTCGAACGGCATGGCATGGAAGTGCGCTACGCCATTGCGGGAACGCCGGAGGGAGCACATGCGCTGTGCCGTTTTTCCGCAGGCCCCGCGCCGGACGAAGAGGCCGCCCTGCGCCGCCTGCCGATCGAGGCGCTGGGGCTGGAGCAGGATAGCGGCGTCGCGCTGCGCCGTGCGGGCCTGCGCACCATCGGCGATCTGGCGGCGCGCCCCGCCGCGACACTCGCCGCGCGTTTTGGCGAGGAAGCGGTGGACGCGCTGCACCGCCTGCTGGGGCTGGACCAGCGCCCGCTCGCGCCGCGCCGCCCCCGCACAGCGGTTCGTATCGAGCGCCGCTTCGCCGAACCGATGGGCAGCACCGCCTACGCGCTCAAGGTGCTGGAGGACATGGCCGCCGAAGCAGGCGAGCGGCTGGGCGAGCGCGGGCAGGGAGGACGCCGGTTCGAAGCGATGTTCTTTCGCAGCGACGGTCTTGCCTTCCCATTGCGCATGGAAACCAGCCTGCCGGTCCGCGATGCGCCCGCGATCATGCGGCTGGTGCGGGAGCGGATCGACAGCCTGGCCGACCCGCTTGATCCCGGCTTCGGCTTCGACATGCTGCGCCTTAGCGTGCCGCAGGCCGAGCCGATGGCCGCGACCCAACTGGCGTTGGAAGGGGGAGAGGCGAAGCGCGAGGAGGCGGTGGCTGCACTGGTCGATCGGCTGTCCGTTCGCGCTGGCCGCAACCGCATCCAGCGATTGGAGCCGCGCGACAGCCATATTCCCGAACAGGCGCAGCTTGCGCTGCCTGCGATCGAAAGCCGCACGCCGTCCAGCTGGCCACGTCAGGGAGAACCGGGCGACCCGCCGATGCGCCCCATTCACCTGTTCGACCCGCCTCAGCCGATCGAGGTGGTGGCGCAGGTGCCCGACGGCCCTCCGCATCATTTCCGCTGGCGGCGGACAGCCCATGAAGTGACCCGCTATGAAGGGCCGGAACGGATCGCGCCCGAATGGTGGAAGGCGAAGGACGGCGCACTGGTGGGCGAAGGTGCGGGCATGACGCGCGACTATTACCGGATCGAGGATGCGCGCGGTCGCCGCTACTGGATCTTCCGCCATGGCCTTTATGGCACGGAGGCGCGGCACCCCCGCTGGTACATCCACGGCCTGTTCGCATGAAACGCGGCAAGGGGCCTGATCCGTCCAAGCCCAAATCCCCCGACCGGCGGGAGTTGGATATGATTGAGGAAAGGGAGAAGAAGCGGCAAGAGCAGCCTGTAAAGCCGCCAGCGTCAAGAGAAGGCCCAGCCTTCGCCGAATTGGGCGTCATGTCCAATTACAGCTTCCTGCACGGCGCCTCACACCCCTCAGATATTGTCGCGCAAGCCAATCATCTGGGGCTTCGCGCCATTGGTATTGCCGACAGGAACAGCGTGGCTGGCGTGGTGCGCGCCTATGTCGCGTTGCGTGACGCGCCGGAAAAGGCGCGCGCCGCCATGATCAAAGAGAAGGAAGAGAGAGGTGAAGCGGCCGAGCTGACTGCCGAGGAAGAGGCGGCCTGTCACACCGATCTGCGTCTGGTGGTGGGCGCTCGTCTGGTCTTTGTCGATGGCACGCCTGACATTCTGGCCTATCCCAAAAGCCGCCTTGGCTGGGGACAGCTCACCCGTCTGTTGACCAAAGGCAATATGGAGGCGGTGAAGGGAGATTGCATTCTTACCTTTGGTGATTTGCTTAGCCATCTTGACGACCTTCTGTTGATTGTCCTGCCGCTATCCACGGCTCGCCCCCAACAGGCGCACAAGGCTCCCCCTGATTATCCTTCCGGTGATGAGGCGTTGCCCATTTCCCACCTGAAACTGGTGCCGCCCGCCTCTCCGCCCACATGGCAGGATGCATTGCACCGGTTGCAGGACAAAGCGCCGGGACGCGTGTGGCTTGGCCTGACTCGGCGCTATCAGGGGCACGACCGCCGCCATGCTGCTGCTATTCAGGAGACTGCTCGTGAGGTGGGCGTGCCAGTCATCGCGACCAATGATGTGCTGTATGCCGAAGCGGCATCGCGGCCATTGCAGGACGTGCTCAGCTGCATTCGCGATGGCGTGACACTCAAGCAAGCGGGGCGGCGATTGGAAGCGCATGC
>CAMPHJ010000120.1 GCA_946885845.1 uncultured Sphingobium sp.
ATCAGCAGGAAATTGGCCTTGCTGGGCACCGCGCGCAGGCCATGGTTGGATAGCGACGCTATCTCCCCGGCCAGCCATTCGCGCCACTGCCGGTTATGGGTCCGGCTCGCATCCACCCAGCCGTTGTCCCCGATCGCCGCGATGGCGGCGGCCTGCCCCGCCGTCGTGACGTTGAAGGGCGCGCGAATGCGGTGCAGCGCGTCGATGACCTCCGCGCTGGCATAGCCCCAGCCGATGCGTTCGGCGGCCAGCCCATGGATCTTGGAAAAGGTGCGCGTCACCAGCACGTTGGGCGCGTTTTTCGCCAGTTCGATGCCGCCATCATCCTCATCCGCGTCCAGATATTCGGCATAGGCCTGGTCCAGCACGAACAATATGTCGGGCCGCAACGCCGCATGCAGCCGGGCGATGTCCTCCCGCGGCGTCATGGTGCCGGTCGGGTTGTTCGGATTGGCCAGGAACACGACCCTGGTCTTGTCCGTCACGCAGGCCAGCAGGGCGTCCACATCGGTGGCATAGTCGGTGTCCGGCGCGATCACCGGCGTCGCCCCGACGCGCCGGGCGGCGATGTCGTAGACCGAAAAGCCATATTTGACGTAGAGTATCTCATCCCCCGGCCCGGCATAGGCGCTGGCGGCGATGTGCAGCAGCTCGTCCGATCCGGTGCCGTAGATCACCCGCGCCGGGTCCAGCCCATGCACGGCAGCAATCGCCTCGCGCATCTTTGCCGCGCCGGGATCGGGATAGGTCGCCAGATCCGCCGTCGCCGCGATCAGAGCCGCGCGCGCGGCCTGTCCGGTGCCCAACGGGTTTTCATTGGCGCTCAGCTTGATCAGCGGCCGACCGTCATCCGCCGCCGCCTTGCCAGGCACATAGGGCGAAATGCCCAGAATCCATTCCTTGGGAGCAGGTTTCGTCATGGCCGGGCTTTAGCGCCATCGGCGGCAAAGGCAAAGCGCCGCTGGATGCTATGCCTTCAGCCTCGTTCCCAGCCGATTGACAGCACCGCGCCACGGTCCTAGCCCGCTTGGACCATGGCCAGCGCCCCGATAACCGATGATGCCCGTTTCGGCCTGCGCCGCCAGGCCCGCCTGCCCGGCCCGTTGCGGCTGGACGGTGGCGCCGCGCTGGCGCCCGTCGACATCGCCTATGAAACCTATGGCGCGATGAATGAGGATAAATCCAACGTCATCCTTATCTGCCATGCGCTGACCGGCGACCAATATGTCGCGTCCGACCATCCCGTCACCGGCAAGCCCGGCTGGTGGTGGCGCATGGTCGGCGAAGGAAAACCGGTCGATCCGGCGCGTCACTTCATCATCTGCTCCAACGTCATCGGCAGCTGCATGGGGTCCAGCGGCCCGGCCAGTGTCGATCCCGCCGCCAACGCCCCTTACGCCATGCGCTTTCCGGTGCTGACCATCGCTGACATGGTGCGCGCCCAGGCGATGCTGCTCGACCATCTGGGCGTCGAACGCCTTGCCGCTGTCATTGGCGGGTCGATGGGAGGTATGCAGGCATTGAGCTGGCCGACATTGTTCCCCGACCGCGTCGAAGCCTGCATCGTCATCGCATCGACCGCGCGCCACAGCGCCCAGAATATCGCATTCCACGAAGTAGGGCGGCAGGCGATCATGGCCGATCCCAACTGGCGCGGCGGCGACTATTATGCCGACGCGCAGGTGCCAAGCGCTGGTCTGGCCGTCGCGCGCATGGCCGCGCACATCACCTATCTGTCCGAAGCGGGCCTCACCGAAAAATTCGGCCGCCGCCTGCAGGGGCGCGATGCCAAGACGTTCGGCTTCGACGCCGATTTCCAGGTGGAAAGCTACCTGCGTCATCAGGGGCTTAGCTTCGTCGAACGGTTCGACGCCAACTCCTATCTCTATATCACCCGCGCCATGGATTATTACGACATTGCGGACGATCATGGCGGCAGCCTGGCCTCCGCCTTCACCGCGTCGCGCGCGCGCTTCTGCCTGGTCAGCTTCGATACCGACTGGCTGTATCCGACCGCCGAATCCCGCATCATCGTCCACGCGCTGAACGCCAGCGGCGCGCAGGCCAGTTTCGTGGAACTGTCCAGCCCGTTCGGCCACGACGCGTTCCTGCTGGAATGCCCGGAACTCAATCGCGTGGTCGACGGGTTCCTGAAGGGCGGGCGCGCATGAACGACAGCCTGCGGCCGGACCTGGCCCTGATCGCGCGCATGGTAAAGCCCGGCGCGCGCGTTCTGGACGTGGGTTGTGGGGAGGGCGGCCTGATGGCGGCGCTCAGGGATACCAAGAAGGTCGACGCGCGCGGGCTGGAAATTGACGCGGGCAATGTCGCCGCTGCTGTCGGTCGGGGCCTGTCGGTGGTGCAGGGCGACGCCGACATCGACCTGGCTTATTATCCCGACGCCAGTTTCGACTATGCGATCCTCAGCCAGACGTTGCAGACGACGCGCCGCCCCGACCGGGTCGTTGACGAACTGCTGCGCATCGGTCGGCAGGCCTTTGTATCCTTCCCCAATTTCGCCCATTGGCGCGGCCGGTTGTCGCTGATGTGGGGGGGGCGCATGCCGGTGACGCGGCTATTGCCCGACACATGGTATGACACGCTCAACATCCATCATGTCACGGTCGATGATTTCCGCGCGCTGGTAAAGGAACGCGGCTGGACGATCGATGGCCAGTGGTTTTTGAAGGGCGACAAGGAAACGACCCACGCGAACGCCAACCTGTTCGCCGAACACGCCGTCTTCCTGCTGCGGCGTTAGAGCGATTTCCA
>CAMPHJ010000121.1 GCA_946885845.1 uncultured Sphingobium sp.
TGGCGGCGATCTGCGCGCGTCACGACGTTCTTTTCATCGCGGACGAAGTCATGACCGGCTGGGGCCGGACCGGTACATTGTTCGCGTGCGAGCAGGCCGGGGTCGTGCCTGACATCATGGCCGTGGCGAAGGGGATAACCGGCGGGTCGATTGCGCTGGCCGCGACGCTGGCGACGCCGCGAATCTTCGACGCGCATCTGTCGACCGATCGCGCTCGGCTTTTCTACCATTCGTCCAGCTATACGGCCAACGCCATCGCTTGCGCTGCCGCAGCCGCCAACATTGCCATCTGGCGGGAAGAAGACGTGCTGGGCCGTATCGCAGCATTGTCACAGGGCCTGGCGCAGCGACTCGCAATCTTGGCGCGGCATCCCGCCTTCGCCAATCCGCGCCAGCTGGGTACGGTGGTCGCGATCGATCTGGTTGCGTCCGACGCTGGCTATCTGTCCGATCTTGCGCCGCGGCTGCGCGCTTTCTTCCTGGATCGCGGTATCTTGCTCAGGCCTTTGGGCAACACCATCTATCTCCTGCCTCCATATTGCCTCGATTCCGATCAGCTGGATTCGATCTTTGAAGCGCTCGCGCAGGCAGGCGATTTCTTTGCCGGTTCAGCCTGACTTCCCATTTTTGCTTTTTGGCGCTATGGCGGCGCGATTTTTCGACTTTCCAGGATATTATGGCAAAAGAAGAACTGCTTGAAATGCGTGGACAGGTTGTGGAGCTTCTCCCCAACGCAATGTTTCGCGTGCGGCTTGAAAATGATCACGAGATCCTCGGCCACACCGCCGGCAAGATGCGCAAGAATCGCATCCGCGTGCTGGTGGGGGACGAAGTGCTCGTGGAACTGACGCCCTACGACCTTACCAAGGGTCGGATCACTTACCGCTTCAAATAGCCGCTTTTCGGATGCGGCTTATCCTTGCTTCGGCTTCTCCCAGACGGTGTGAACTTCTGGGCCAGATCGGCGTGTCGCCTGATGCGGTCGATCCTGCCGATTGCGACGAAACACCCTGGAAAGGCGAACTGCCGACCAACTACGCCCAGCGTGTGTCAGCTGAAAAGGCTGCGCTGGTGGCGGCCCGACACCCTGGCGCGCTGGTGCTGGCGGGGGACACGGTCGTGGCTGCTGGTCGGCGTATCCTGCCCAAGGCGGAAACAGAATCCGACGCGCGTCAGTGCATGGAACTGCTTTCCGGTCGCCGCCATCGCGTGTTGAGCGCCATAAGCCTGATCGATGCCGATGGAAAGGCCCGCCACCGCCTCTCGGTCAACATCGTCACCTTCAAGCGGCTGGAGCGTGTCGAAATCGACGCCTACATCGCTGCGGGGGAATGGCACGGCAAGGCGGGCGGCTATGCGATCCAAGGGCGGGCAGCTGGCCTCATCCGCGCCATTCAGGGCAGCCACAGCGCAATCATGGGGCTTCCCCTTTACGAAACCCGCGCGCTGCTAAAGGCAGCGGGCTATCCATTGGACTGATCTATGGCGCATTGGCTGTATGAAGAAGGCATCGGCGAAAGCCGCGCTGCCAGGATAGAGAAGGGCCGTCTGGTCGAAGCGTTGATCGAGCGCGAAAATGACGCCGCCCGCCCTGGATCGGTGATGCAGGGCAAGCTTGTCCGCACGATCATCCCCAAGCGGCGGGGCATTGCCCGCCTGATCAATGGCGAAGAGGTCCTGGTCGAACCCATCCCACCCAAAATTGCGGAAGGGGCGAGTGTCTTCATCGAAATCTTGCGCGAAGCAATCCCGGAGGAGGGGCGCGCAAAACTGGCGAAGGGCCGTATCGCCCTGCCCGGAACGAAGGCGCATCCGGCCCCCAGCCTGCTCCAGCGGATACGCGCCACCGGCATCCCCGTCACGCCGTGCCCGGCGCATGAGGAAGACCAGCTGGAAGCGCATGGCTGGAGCGAGCTGATGGAAGAGGCCATGTCGGGCGAAGTGGGTGCAGAAGATGCCGTCTTGCGCATATTCCCGACACCGGCAATGATCCTGATCGACGTGGATGGGTCTCTCCCCCCGGCCAAGCTTGGTCCCAAAGGCGCGAAATTGGCGGCGCAGGCGATCCGTCGCATGGGTCTGACCGGATCGATCGGGATCGACCTGCCGACGATGAACAACAAGGACGAGCGCGCCATAGCGTCCGCGCAAATCGACAAATATCTGCCGCTTCCCTTCGAACGCACGGCGGTCAACGGCTTTGGCTTCATTCAGGTCATTCGCCGCCGTGAACGCATGAACCTGATGGAACTGCTGCGCGCCGACCCGGTCGAAACCGCGGCGCTTGGGCTGCTGCGCCGTGCCGAACGGCATGGGCAGGGCGGCGCGGCCGTCATCACCGCTGCCCCCGCGATCATCGACCGGCTGCACAAGGCGAGCGAGTGGATCGAACAGCTCGCCCGTCGTCGTGGAGGCGCAATCAGCTTGAAGGCAGACCCCGGCCTTGGCATATCGGCAGGCCATGTCGCGTAAAGCCTCTTCCTGCCCCATCTGCGGCCAGCCTGCCACAGGCGAGGCGCGCCCCTTTTGCGGCAAGGCCTGCCGCGATCGCGATCTTCTGCAGTGGCTGGGTGAGGGCTACAGCGTCCCCGGCGCGCCTGCTGCGGACGAGATGTCAAAAAGCGACGATTATGGGGTGGACAGCACCCCGACTTGATGCCTATAGGCACGCCTCTCGACAGGCCGGAGCCTCTGCCCGGCCACCCTGCCCGGGTAGCTCAGTTGGTAGAGCATGCGACTGAAAATCGCAGTGTCGGCGGTTCGACT
>CAMPHJ010000122.1 GCA_946885845.1 uncultured Sphingobium sp.
GCTGCCCATCGTCAGCGCCCATCCGTCCACCAGCACGAACAGCAAGAGCTTGAACGGCATGGAGATGATGGTCGGCGACAACATCATCATGCCCAGCGCCATCAGCGTGGAGGCGACCACAAGGTCGATGATGAGGAAGGGCAGGAAGATCATGAAACCGATCTGGAACGCGGTCTTGAGTTCCGACGTCACGAAGGCGGGCAGCAGGATGGAAAAGGGAATGTCGGCAGGGGTGCGGAATGCAGGCGCTTCGGCAAGATTGGCGAAAAGCTTGAGGTCGGTTTCGCGCGTCTGCTTCGACATGAAGCCGTGCAGAACCTTGGCCGAACGACCGACGGCTTCCTCTATGCTGATCTGACCCTTGCCATAAGGGTCGAACGCCTGGGCGTTGATCGTGTCGATCGCCGGGCGCATCACGAACAGCGATAGAAACAGCGACAGGCCGACCAGAACCTGGTTTGGCGGGGTCTGCTGAAGGCCTAGCGCCTGGCGCAGCAGCGACAGGACGATGATGATGCGGGTGAAGCTGGTCATCATGAGCACGAGCGACGGCAGGACCGTCAGCAGGCTCATGAGGATGAGGATTTGCAGCGACAGCGAGAGCGGGCGGCCATCGCCCGAAATCGCGCCCATCGCGCGGGTCAGCGCGCCGCCATTGTCGACGGGCGCTGCGGGAGCGATCTGCGCGGCGGCCTGCGCCAGCGCGGGTTCCGCCAGCAACAGGCCAGCGGTCAGCGCGAGCCCACCGATCAGCAGCGCCTTAGCGCGCACGATATGGGTCGCCTTCCGCGATCTTTTCGATCCGGCCACGGGTGACGGACAGCAGTATCTTCTTGCCTTCGAATTCGACGACGGCAAGCTTGCCGAAGGTGCCGAGCGGCAGGGCTTCGAGCATCTTGAGCGAGCGGCCATCCTGCCCGACCATCAGGCCGGGCTGATATTTGCGCCAGAGCCATAGCGCCCCAAAAGCCATGCCGCCGACCAGCGGCAGAAGGATCAGCAGTTTGACGAAATACCAGAACATGGGGCGGGTCCGCGATTATGGTTAACTCGCCCTTCCGAATCAGAAAGATCGGCGCGCAGCAAGGGAAAAGCGTGATCGAAGCGATCAGCCGCGCCGTTCGACCCCGGCAAGACGGTTTTCAGCGGTCGCGATATCGACGATACGGATGCCGTAGCGGCCATTCACCGTCACCACTTCACCCTTGGCGATCAGGGCGCCATTGACCATGATGTCGAGCAGGTCGTCGGCCTGGCGATCCAGTTCGACGATGCTGCCTTCGGCCAGGTCCATGACCTCCGCCAGGCGCAGCGACGTGGAGCCGACCTCCACCGACATGCGGACGGGAATGTCGGCCAGCAGGCGGAATTGCGGGTTGCTGACCATGCGGCTCAACCCCGTGTCGCCCATGCCGTCCATCCGCGGCGCTTCGCTCATGTCACTCATTTGGCTGATCCCTGTGCAAGCTTTTCAATCTGGAAGGCGGCGCGGCCATCCTGTTCGCCGATCGAGCCATGGGCGACGATGCGGTCTCCCACGATCAGCGGCAGGCTGCGGCTGATCGTGACGGGTATGATGTCACCGGCCTTCAATTGCATGAGGTCGGCGAGGGAAAGATTGGGGCGCGCCAGCACCGTGCGGGCTGGCAGGCGGATGTCGCGCATGCGGTTGGCGATGCGGGCTTGCCATACTGGGTCGGTGCGATCTTCGTCCACCGTGACCTTTGCGCCCATCAGCGGTTCGACCGCGCGGAGCGAGGACAGCGGGAACAACAGGTCGATCGGCCATTCCTGGTCGCGCGTGATGCTGAGGTTGAAGCGTTGGAGCACCATCTGTTCGTCGGGCTGCGCGGCCGAGGCAAAGCCAATCCCGGTTTCCCGAACGATAAGGCTGACGTCGAGCGGCAGGATATCGGTCCAGCTTTCCACCATCCGCGCGATCAGCGCTTCGGAAATGCGGCTGATCAGACGGTCTTCGGTCGGCGTGAATTCGCCGCGAGCGGGCAGCGGGCGATTGCCGATGCCGCCATAGAAACAGTCCACCAGCGTCGAGATCATGGTTGCGTCCATGCGCAGCAGCATCTGCCCCTTGAGCGGAGCGACGCGGTAGACGCCGATGCTGGAAAAGGTGGGCACCTGAGCCGACCAGGCGGCAAAGTCGAGCAGCTGCGCATCCTGCACCCCGACATGCGGCCGCACGCCGGAAATCGGTTCGACCAGGGTACGCAAACGCCGACCGAGCTTTTCGCCCAGCCGGTCGAGCCCGGACAGCATCTGTGGTGTCTGCGATTCCCCTCGCCCGAAGGCGTAGGTCTGAACGTCGTTCATCTTAGTCCCCTGCCCGGCGGATCAGGGGACTTCCCGACCTTTCAGACACCCCTATTGAATAACGAAATTGGTAAAATAAACGTTATCGATACCGCCATAGCCCGTTTTTTGCTTCAAAATATCGTTGATCGTGGTCTTGATCTTGCCCTGGAGCTGTCTTTTGCCTTCGGGCGTGGCCAGCGTCATTTCAGGCTGCTGGGCCAGCATCATCAGAACCTGGCTGCGAATCGCCATCTCATGGGTCTTGATCGCTTCGATCACGCGCATGTCGTAATAGGTCGATACGGCGATCGAGATCTGGGCGAAGGCGTCTGTGTCCGACATGTTGGACGTGAAAGGCGCCTGCAGTTGGAAATAGGTCGCCTGATAGGCGGACGGATTGGCGGGCGTCGGCAGGTCGATGCCCTTGCCCGG
>CAMPHJ010000123.1 GCA_946885845.1 uncultured Sphingobium sp.
CATCTTCCAGAGCGGCGCGGAGGCGGGAACCGATGGTCCCCGCCCCGCCACTCGTCCAAGGTCAGAAGCCGACATGCAGCGTCGCTTCCACCGTGCGGGGGTCGCCCAGCACCCATTGCGTCATGCCATAGGTGGCGCGCGCGTAGGTTTCGTTGAAGACATTGCGCATGCGCAGGGCAAGGCTGGCCCCCGGCACCAGTTGCCGCCGCACGCCTATGTCCGTCAGGGTATAGGCGGGGACGACGCGGCTGTTGGCGGCGTCCTGAAACCGCCGACCGACATGGCTGACGCCGCCGTCGGCGATCCAGCCCCTGGCGAATTCCCAACTCACAAAGGCGTTGGCGCTGTTTGCCGCCACATTAGTCGGGCGATTGCCAGTGCGATCGAACAGCGCGCCGCCTACCGATTCATTAAAGTCGTCGTAACGCGCGCGCAACAGGGCGGCGTTCAGCGAGATGCTCAGCCCGTCCAGCGGCTCCAGCGACAGCGATGCTTCGACGCCTCTGGACGATTGCTGGCCCACCTGCACTTGCAGCGTCGGGATCAGCGGATCGGATGTCAGCAGCTTTCGCTTGACGATATCATAGACGGCCAGCGTCCATTGGCCGCGCGATCCCCAGAAGATATGCTTGATCCCGGCCTCATATTGGCGACCGGTCGACAGGTCGAAGCTGCTCTGGACGGTGCTGGTGGACACCAGCGCGCCGACCGGGTCGGCAGCCGTTGCATATTGCGCGTAAAAGGACAGGTTCGGCACGGGATTATAGACCGCCCCGGCGCGCCATGTGACCGCATCGGGGGTCGAGGTGAAATTGTTGGCCGGGGTCACATGATCGGTCTTGGTGATTTCCGGGCGGTCGTAGCGGATTCCGCCCACCAGCGAGAAATGATCGCTGAACCTGATCCGGTCTTCGGCGAAGATCGAATATTGGCGAATCCGGTTGGTGTAGCGCGGCCTGGTCGGTGCGCCGGGTTGATGGATGAAGGTGCCGGGGCTTGCCCCGTCCACGTCCACGAAGCGGATCGCGTCATTGCCGGAATTACTGACATTGGCATAGCTGATGCGGTTGAGATCGAAGCCCAGCACCATCTGATTTTCGACGCTGCCCAGATTATGGCGCAGATTGGCGCTGACCCTGGCCCCGGTCTGTTTCTGGATATGATATAGTTCAAGGAAGCTAGACTGGCGAACCTGCGCGGGCGTCGTGCCGGTTTCGGGTATGAAGGTCAGACGTTCGGCATTCTTCCAATATTTATTGGCGGTCAGGCGATAGAGGGTGGCGTGCAACGTCAAGCCGTCCGAAGCGTCCCAATCGATCTTTGCCTGGGTCCAGTCGTCGCGAAAGCGCAGCTGCGCGTCCGACACATTATAGTTTTTGCGACGCAAGGACTGGTCCAGCCTGTCATCCACCAGCGGCACGCCGAACCATGTGCGCGGGCGTTGCTTGCTGTGATCGTGCGACAATGTGACGGCAAGGTCGGGCGCGAGTTGCAGCTTTATCGCGCCAGCCAGCGCGAATGCGTCGGAATCGCCGCGATCCATCCATCCTTCCGACCGGCGATAGCTTGCGTCCGCGCGAAAGCTGAGGCCGTCGGTCAGGGGGCCGCCCGCGCCAGCCGCGACATTCAGGCTGTCATAGGATGCCACGCCGATGCGACCGCTGACCGTCATTTCATCGGACGGCTGCTTGCGCACCACGTTGACGGCGCCGCCGATCGCCCCTTCGCCATAAAGCACGGAGGCGGGGCCGCGAAGTATCTCAACGCTTTGCGCCATCCACGGATCGGCCGGGAAGGTCAGCGTATTATTGTACATGCGCATGCCGTCATACAGCGTCATCACCGAATTCTGCCCGGTGAAGCCACGGCTGGAGAGGCCATATCCAAAGACGCCCGATGTGTTGACAATGCCGGTGGCGCGGGCGGCGGCATCCTGAATGGTGAGGTCGCCGCGCAACCGGATCGCATCGCCGTCGATCGTTTCCACGCTGGCGGGCGTTTCCAGTGGGGTGAGGCCAAGGCGGCTGGCCCCTTCCACCCTGGTGTCGAGCCGCGGCGTTTCCACCGCGCCGGTAACGATGATCGCGGCGCTTTCCGCTTCGGGCGCGGCATCGGGCGTCGCCGCCCCGGCAAGGACAGGCACGGCATAAGCAATGGCCGCAGCAGCAGCCGAATATAGTCTGGTCATATATATATACCCCGTCGGCGTCTTGCGACGTTCAGCGGGGGCGTGCCGTTCACGAACGGTCGGCAGCCGACATCGGCCGGACGCCAGGGGCAACCGACACGGCTTTCGATGCGGCCCCAGCCGCTCGGTCGTCGCTCAGACGGAGTTCACCGTGCCGCGGCCATCCCCTGGACCAAGGCAAGAGCGACCAGACGCCGGCAGGTCTCCTGGCTCATGGGTCATCGCTTGATATACGGCCTTCCCAGGCCTCGCAGGATTAGCGTCCGGCCCAGTGGCTGGCGGAAGGGCGTGAATGCCGTCCGCACATGTATATCGCGCTCGCCACTTACAGTTGCAGGGACAGCCGCGGAATTGGGCCACTTGCGCAGCCCGCACCGCATTCCCTTTTCATCCCCGTTGCCGGGGAACCGACGCGATCTTCATCCTTCCCGCACCCATCGGATGCGGAGTGGACAAGGCTCCTTATATTTCCAGATTTCGCTATGCAAGGTCAGATCGA
>CAMPHJ010000124.1 GCA_946885845.1 uncultured Sphingobium sp.
CTCCACCAGCGCCCTTTTCCTGCGTTTCCAATATCTTCATCACTTCGGGCTGCAGAATGTAGCGCCCCGGCAGGATGAGGTTGGACGGCGCGGCGCCCGGCGCAGGTTTTTCCACCAGGCCCTTCACCTCCGTCAGCGCGCCATCCCGCGCGCCGGGATCGATCACGCCGTAGCTGGGCGTTTCGGCCATGGGCACTTCCAGAGCGCAGACGAGATTGCCGCCAACCTTGTCATAGGCGTCGACCATCTGCTTGAGGCAGCCGCGGCCCGGCGCGCCCTTCATCAGTTCGTCGGGCAGCAGGATGGCGAAGGGTTCGTCGCCGACAATGTCGCGCGCGCACCAGATGGCGTGACCAAGGCCCAGCGGTTCCTGCTGGCGCAGGAATACGGCGTTGCCGGGAGCCAGGCGCGTGCCTTCCAGAGCGGACAGGTCCTTGCCCCGTTCACGCTGGGTCGCTTCGGCTTCAAAGGCCATGTCGAAATAGTCTTCGATCGCGCCCTTGCCGCGACCGGTGACGAAAATCATCTGCTCGATGCCCGCCTCGCGCGCTTCATCGACGGCGTATTGGATCAACGGGCGGTCGACGACGGGCAACAATTCCTTGGGCACCGACTTCGTGGCCGGAAGGAAACGGGTGCCAAGCCCTGCAACAGGAAACACGGCTTTGCGAATTGGCTTGTTAGGCATGAGACTCCATTCTCGCTAATCGCGGACGACAGGCTTTGCCATCCGTGGCTCAAAGGTCAAGCGAAGCGAAAGGATTACCCCGCCCGGTCAGACGGCCAGCAGGCGCTGCGCCGTGGTTTCGAGCGATGCGATCTCCGCGTCGAGTTGCTCAAGCGAGACATGCATATAGTTGTTCCGCGCGTCCCGGCAGGTGAAGCCGCCAGGCGCAGGCTGCTGAAAGCCGCCGACAATGAGAGACCGAAAACGATCGATCCTCTGCATGTTCCGCTCGATATCCGAAATTTCGGTCAAGGCTCCGGCGTTGCGCCGGTCGCGCATCGCCACCATGGTCCGCAATTCGGCCATCAATTTGGCCATGGCCGGGCGCGTCCGGGTGCCGACGGTTCTGACGTCACCCATTGCCTCCCGCATCATGGCGATTTTCGCTTCCAGACTTTGTTCCAACATCGTCCAGGCACAAACCAGACGTCCTACGCCACACAGCAGCGCAGCATCTTCCGGCGCATAGTCAGACACCGCCCTCACCTTGATTTCCGATATGTGGTTCACGATTCCACCCCCGACCCGCTTTTGTTTCTTTGCCCACACAAACACTGCACGCAATGGGTCAGCCAAGGCTAGAGGCGAACCAGAGCGTCGCCCGCATCAACAGCACAGGCCAGCGGCAGACGTGCAAAATCAGCGACGAGTCGATAACGTGGCAACGGCGTCAAGGTGGGGTCGAATCAAAAATCGATAGCGATTCCCTTGCGTTCCCAGTCGCCGTAACGGACGGGGCTGAGTTCCTCATCATGGCGTGGCGGCTGATCGACGGGATCGGGTTCCGGCACGGGCGGGCTTTTGGAAAGGTGCGCAGGGGGCTTCACATGCGCGGGGCGCTTGCCGTTGAACATTCCCATGATCCGATGCCTTTCGATTGCGATGCCGGTTGGGCCATCCCATATTCATGCCGTGCCTGCTATCTGGGCCGCGAAGGAGAATGACGCAAGTGAGCGGTTTGAAGACGATGATGCTGTTGTCGGCGCTGACGGCATTGTTCATGGCGCTGGGCTACACGCTGGGCGGCGGCGCGGGTGCGCTGATCGCGCTGCTGGTCGCGGCGGGTATGAACCTGTTCACATTCTGGAATGCGGACAAGATTGTCCTGTCCATGCACGACGCGCGTGAGGTGGACGCGAGCAGCGCGCCGGAATTTTATGGACTGGTGCGCGATCTTGCACAGCGGGCGGGCCTGCCCATGCCGCGCGTCTATCTGATCGACCAACCGCATCCCAATGCGTTCGCCACTGGGCGCGATCCGGCTCATGCGGCCGTGGCGGCGACCACTGGGCTGTTGTCGATGCTGACCCGCGACGAAGTGGCGGGGGTGATGGCGCATGAACTGGCCCATGTCAGGAACCGCGACACGTTGATCATGACGATGGTGGCGACCATCGCGGGCGCCATCGCCATGCTTGCCAATTTCGGCCTCTTCTTTCGCGGGGGGAGCAATGACAATGGCCACGGTAATCTGGTGGCGGGCCTGTTGGCCGTCATCGTCGCGCCCTTTGCCGCGATGATCGTCCAGATGGCGATCAGCCGCACCCGCGAATATGCCGCCGATGCGGGCGGCGCGCAGATCAGCGGCAACCCGCGCGCGCTGGCGTCGGCGCTGGCGAAGATTTCAGGTAAGGCTGCGGCCATCCCCAACCCGGTGGCACAGCGTAATCCGGCTGCCGCGCAGCTTTACATCGTGCCGTCCCATGTCAGCGAGTTATTTTCCACCCATCCCGCTACCGAAAAGCGCATCGCGGCCCTGCACGAAATGGGCGGGGGCATGATCGACGGGGACATGACGATTTCCGCAGCGGCAACCCCGCGCGCCTCTGCGCTTTCGCCAGTCGCGGCCCCGCGTCGAAATCGCGCCAGCGCGCTTGATCCGCTGCGCCGCGACTGACCAGCCTTTGCGCCGCCCGAGGAAATGGCCTAGGCGCGGCGGATGGCTCGTTCTAC
>CAMPHJ010000125.1 GCA_946885845.1 uncultured Sphingobium sp.
GGCTGCGCAGCCATGGGCGCTTCTGCGTCAAGGAACAGCTGATGACCGTGCGCGAACTGCTGGCCGGGCTGGGGGAGGCGCATAGCGCCCACAGCACCGCGCTGCTGCTGCGCGACCGGGGCGTCAATGCGTGTTTCGTCGACCTGACGCTGTGGGACCAGCAGGATATGCGCGGGCTGGACGAACGGATCGAGCAGGCCTTTGTCGGCATCGACCTTGCCACCAGCCTGCCGATCGTCACTGGCTATGCCGGGTGTAGCGAAGGCATGGTGCGGCGTTATGCACGCGGCTATTCGGAAATGACATTTTCGCGCGTAGCCGTGCTGACGGGCGCGCGGGAGGCGATCATCCATAAGGAGTTCCACCTGTCGAGCGCCGACCCGAAACTGGTCGGCACGGACAAGGCGCGCAAGATCGGTCGCACCAATTATGACGTCGCCGATCAGCTGGCCAATCTGGGCATGGAGGCGATCCATCCCGGCGCGGGCCGGGGATTGCGCCAGACCAACATCCCGCTGCGCGTCCGCAACACGTTCGACCGGGAAGACGGCGGCACGCTGATCTGCGGCGACTATGTGTCGGAAAGCCCGCGCGTCGAGATCGTCACCGGCATCCGTCACGCCCAGGCGCTCCAATTCTTTGAACAGGATATGGTGGGCGTGAAGGGATATGACGCGGCGATATTGGACGCGCTGGCCCGGCATGACGCCTGGATCGTCAGCAAATCGTCCAACGCCAACACCATCACCCATTATCTGGCGTCCGATCCGACGACCATGAAAAGGGTGATTGCGGACCTGCAGGCGCGTTACCCGGACGCGGCGATATCGACCCAGCCCGTCGCGATTGTTTCCGTCATCGGCAGCGACATATCCAGACCGGGACTTGTGCCGGACGCGCTGCAGGCGCTGGCCGCAGCAGATGTCGAAGTGGTCGCGATGCAGCATCAGATCCGCAATGTGGACGTGCAGTTCGTGGTCCATGCCGCCCAGTTCGACATGGCCGTGCAGGCGCTGCACCGGGCGCTGGTCGAAGAAGACACGCCCGCGCTGGAGGGACGGCGCGCGGCCTGACGCCGACGCCGCCTGCGACCATGTTTCTGGCGATCCAGCCTGTCCGCAGCCTGCTGCTGTCCATATTCATGCTGATGAGTGGAAGCGGCTTCCTGGCGACGCTCATCAGCATAAGGCTGGAGCGTGCGGGCAGCGGCACCATGGCGATCGGCATGGTAGCGACCGCCTATTTCGGTGGTCTGGTGCTGGGGTCGCTGCGCGCTGGCGACGTGGTGCGGCAGGTCGGGCATATCCGCGCCTTTGCCGCCTTCGTCGCGCTGCTGTCGGCGAGTACGCTGGCCTATGCGCTGCTGGCGCACCCGCTATTCTGGTCGATGCTGCGGCTGATCGATGGCGTCTGCGTCGCGGGCGTTTTCGTATGCCTGGAAAGCTGGCTGAACGACCGGGCAGAACCGCAGATGAGGGGCAGTGTCTTGGCGGCCTATATGGTCGCGCTTTATTCGGGGCAGGCCGTGGGGCAGTTGTTGCTGGGCGCGGCTGGCGCCTATCCGGCGATCCCCTTCCAGATTGCCTCGATCCTGATTTCGCTGGCGATCATTCCGCTGTGCCTGACCCGCAGTTCCGCGCCCGCGCCGGTCGAAGCCAGCGCCTTTTCGATCCGGTCGTTGCTGGCCGCTTCACCGCTAGGCACCATCGGCGCTCTGGCCACCGGGCTTATGCTCGGAGCCTTTTATGGTCTGGCAGCGGTGCATGTCGGGCGGCTGGGGCTCGGACTGCCGGAAACCGCACGGTTCATGATGATCGTCATCCTGGGCGGCGTGGCGCTGCAATGGCCGCTGGGGCGGTTGTCCGACCGCTATGACCGGCGGGCCGTGATCATCATCAGTTTCGCCATCGTCCTGTTGGTCAGCCTGGCGCTGGCGCTCACAGAGACGGGCGGGATCGGCCTGATGGCGTTGGGCGCATTGTTCGGCGGCCTCAGTTTTGCGCTGTACCCCCTGTGCGTCGCCCATTGTAACGACCGGCTGCTGGAGTCCGAGCGCGTGACGGCAAGCGGCAGGCTGGTGCTGCTATATTCCGTCGGCGCGGCGTTCGGCCCCGTCTGTGCCGCTGGCTTCATCACCGTTTCGGGCACGGGCGGGCTGTTCCTGTTCATCGCGATGTGCGCTGGCCTCGCGCTGTTGCTGGGCCTGTGGCGTCAGCGCGCGTCCGATCCGGTCCCTTCCGCCGAACAGCAGGAATTTCAGATCATGCCGCGCACCACGCCTATGGCATCGCTGCTGGACCCCAATGTTTCGGATGACGAACCCATCGCAGGACAAAATAGATGACCGCAACTTCGGCTCCCCTTCCACCCGTGCTTGATGCCCAGGCGGCGGACGCTGTCACGATGCGCCGGGCGATTGCGGCTTCGGCCATGGGCAATGCGACCGAATGGTTCGACTATGGCATCTATGCCTATGGCGTCACCTATATTTCGGCTGCGCTCTTTCCCGGCGATATGGACGAAGCGG
>CAMPHJ010000126.1 GCA_946885845.1 uncultured Sphingobium sp.
CTGCTGGAACGCCGCCTGGCCGACCCGTCGAGCGGCCTGGATGCGCCCGCCGCGATTCTGGTCGAAACGGTGCAGGGCGAAGGCGGGCTGAACGTCGCGTCGCCCGAATGGCTGCGCAAGATCGCCGACATCGCCAAACGCCACGGCGCGCTGATGATCGTCGATGATATCCAGGCCGGGTGTGGTCGGACGGGAGGCTTTTTCAGCTTCGAAGGCATGGGCTTTACGCCCGACATCGTCACGATGGCCAAGTCATTGTCCGGCATGGGCCTGCCCTTTGCCCTGACGCTGTTTCGTCCCGAACTCGATCAATGGTCGCCCGGCGAGCATAACGGCACGTTCCGGGGCAACAATCACGCCTTTGTCACCGCTGCTGCGGCATTCCGCCATTTCTGGAGCGATGGCCGTTTTGCGGAGGATATCGCCCGGCGCGCCGCCCTGCTGGAGCGGCGGCTGGACGCGATCGCGGCAGAATTTGGGCTGTCGACGCGGGGCCGGGGGATGATGCGGGGCATCGACCTTGGGTCGGGCGAAACTGCCGCGACGGTCACTGCCGCCTGCTTCGACCGTGGCGTGATCATCGAAACCAGCGGGGCGCATGACGAAATCGTCAAGGTTCTCGCGCCGCTCATCATCGACGACGCCCTGCTGTCCGCCGGGCTGGATATCGTGGAACGCAGCATTCGCGAAGCGTTGTCCGCGCCCATCGGCGTGGCCGCCGAGTAAGAAGGAGACAGGCTATGATCGTTCGCAAACTTCAGGCAATTCGCAAGTCGGACCAGAATGTCCGCACCGACCAATGGGAAAGCGCCCGCCTTCTGCTGAAGGACGACGACATGGGTTTTTCATTCCATGTCACCACCATGTATGCAGGTGAAGAAATCCACATGCATTATCAGAACCATCTGGAAGCCGTGCTGGTCCTGAAAGGCACCGGCACTATCGAGGATCTGGGGACGGGCGTCACCCATCGGCTCGCGTCGGGCGTGATGTATGCGCTCAACGCCCACGACAAGCATGTGGTCCGGCCGGAAACCGACATATTGACGGCCTGCGTGTTCAACCCGCCGGTGACCGGTCGGGAAGTGCATGACGAAAACGGGGCCTATCCGGCCGCTGTCGACATGGCGCGTGAGCCTGCTCCCGTAAGTTGATCATCAACCAGAAAGGGGGAAGTCCCTTGCAAGACATCTACCCGTCCCGCCAGTCCCATCAGGCGGAAATGTTGCCGCGTCTGGACCCTGTCGTTCACAGCGACTGGACCAGGGACGCACCCATCACGCAGGATCAGGCCGCGATGTTCGATCGCGACGGCTATCTGGTTCTGGATGACCTATTTTCCGAAGAGGAAGTCACATTCCTGCAACGGGAGGCAGGAAAATTGCTGGCCGATCCCGATGCGTTGGAGGCGGAAACGGTCATCAGCGAGCCGGGCGGCAGGGAAATCCGGTCGATCTTTCGCATCCACGCGCAAAGCCGGGTCATCGCGCGGCTTGCCGCTGACGCGCGGCTGGCGAATGTCGCGCGATTCCTGTTGGGTGACGATGTGTATATCCACCAGTCGCGCCTGAATTATAAACCCGGTTTCCAGGGCAAGGAATTTTACTGGCACAGCGATTTCGAAACCTGGCATGTCGAAGACGGCATGCCACGGATGCGGGCGCTGTCCATGTCGGTGCTGCTGGCTGAAAACACGCCGAACAACGGGCCCCTGATGCTGATCCCCGGATCGCACCGTACTTTCCTGACCTGTGTCGGGGAGACGCCGGAAGACCATTATCGCATGTCGCTCAAGCGGCAGGAATATGGCGTGCCGGACGAAGACAGCCTGGCGGATCTGGCCGACCGGCATGGCATCGTCGCGCCGACGGGGAAGCCGGGCGCGGTCGTGATTTTCGACTGCAACGTCATGCACGGATCGAACGGAAACATCACCCCGTTCCCGCGCGCCAACGCCTTCATGGTCTATAATGCGGTCAGCAACCGGCTGGTGGCGCCGTTCGGCGTCGACAAGCCGAGGCCCGATTTCATCGCCACACGGGGAGAGCCGCAGCCGGTCGAACCGCAGGCCGGGGCGCTGATGGAAGGGGTGCTGGCATGACGGGCACGCACAGCGTCGAGAAAATCGGCGGAACATCCATGGCCGCGACCGCGACATTGTTCGACAATGTGTTGATCGCCGGGCGCAAGGGCGCGGGCCTCTATAACCGCATATTCGTCGTGTCAGCCTATGCGGGCATGACCGACCTGTTGCTGGAGCACAAGAAAAGCGGCGCTTCCGGCGTTTACGCCCGCTTCGTCGCGGATGATGGCGCGGACGGATGGCGGCTGGCGATGGACGATGTCAGGCGCGCCATGAAGCAACGCAACGCCGCGATATTCGCGCGGCCGCAAAGCGTTGCGGAGGCGGATGCCTTTGTCGATCGGCGCATCGACGCGGTCGCGGCCTGCCTGGAAGACCTGGCGCGGCTGCGCAGCCATGGGCGCTTCTGCGTCAAGGAACAGCTGATGACCGTGCGCGA